>NZ_BAABAT010000003.1:0-672862 GCF_039537565.1 Dactylosporangium darangshiense | reverse complement strand
CCCAGACTTCCCTCGACCATCGAGCGCACCGGCAACCCGGCCGGTCACTCCCACACGCCCTGACCCGCGTCCAAGATCATCGGGCTGGACCGGCCGGGCACCGAGACCTCGTCGGTGGATCAGGGCTCAGCGTCACCGCCCGGCGCGGCGGCCAGTCTGTCAGCGTTGCCCGGCGCTGCGGTTCAGGTCGAACGGCGCTGCGGCCTGCGCGGCCTGGAGCAGTGGGCGGCTGTGGCGGGCGGGTCGGCCGTCGTGCGGTGCGGTCGGCTGACTCTGCGGCCCGGAGCAGCAGGGCGGCCTGGAGCGGCGGGCGGTTATGACGGCCGTAGGGTGCGGCCTGTCGGCGGTGCGGCCCGCGCCGGCGTGCGCGTGCGGTGTCACGGTCGTGCGGTGCGGTGCGGCCGGTCGGCGCCGTGGCCCGGGGCGGCGGTTAGGGTGCGGCTGGCTGCGGCGCGGTGCGGGGCGGCGGTCGGGGTGCGGTCGGCGACAGCAGCAACGGTGGCGCGCGGAGGTCGGCGGCCATCGTCAGCCTCGCAGGCGTAGGCCGCGCGGGGTGCTGCGGAACCCGGCGCCGGCCAGCGCGTCGCGCAGCGGGGAGTGCATGATCGATTCGCCGTCGGCGCGTTCGACGGACAGGGCGCCGAGTGCGCCGGCGTACACGGCGTCGGCCAAGGCCTTGGCGGCCAGGGCGAGCAGCTCCGGGTCGTCGGCGTAGGACAGCAGGGTGCGGCCGCCGCGCTCGACGTAGAGGGTCAGGTCGCCGCCGACGGTGACGACCAGCGCACCGGCCTTGCGCCCGGCGCGATGGCCGGCCCGCTCGCCGTCGCCGGCGTCGATGACCCGCTCGGGCCAGGGCAGCGCAGCACCGTACGGGTTCGCCGGGTCGGTCGCTGCCAGCACGAGCGCGTCGCGGTGCTCGGTGCCGCCGCGGAGGCGGTCCACGGCGCCCGGCAGCGCGAACTGCGCGGCGCCGAGGCCCTCCACGAAGTACCCACGGCGGGCCGCGCCGCGCTCCTCCATGGCGGCCAGGACGGGGTAGACGCCGGCGAACGCGCCCGGCAGGTCCTCGGACATGACCGCGCCGCGGGTGACGACGCCGTGCCGCTCGAGCAGCAGCTCGGCGTTGGCGGTCGCCCGCCGGGTCGGGTCGAGGTCGCGTTCGGGCAGCCGATACCAGCGCCCGGCTGCCGTCGGCGGCCCGGTGCGCGCGACGGCGAGCGAGGCCCGCCCGAGCGAGACGGCGCCCGGCCGCCGGTACCGCGACCGCGGCGTCGACGGCCGCGACCGGTGCGCCCCGCCGCCGCTGAGCTTGGCCCGCAGCGGCGCGATCGTGTCGTTGGAGAGCCGGCCGGCCCACACGAGGTCCCAGAGGGCGGCGATGAGCTCCTCCTCGGGCGCGTGGATGTGCTCGGCGATGCCCCGGAAGAACAGCGCCTGCCCGCCGGCGAGGGCGTCGAGCACCGCCTCGTGCAGCGGCCCGCCGACGTCGGCCGGCGGCGGCAGGAGCAACGGCGCGGCGTCGGCGAAGGCGAGGCTGATCCAGCCGTCGTGCTCGCCGATCGCCCCGGTGCCGGCCCACACCAGGTCGCCGGCGGCCGTGAGCTCGTCGAGGTGCGCCGCGCTGTAGTCGGCCACGCGCGCGGGCAGGATGAGCCGTTCGAGCGCCGAGGCGGGCATCGGAATTCCCTGCAGCTGCTCGATCGCGGCGGCGACGGCCTCCACGCCGCGGGCCCGGGCGGCCCCGATGTGGTGCCACTGCGGCAGGAACCGGGCCAGCGCTCGCGGCGGCACCGGCTCGATCTCGCGGCGCAGCGCGGCGAGCGAGCGGCGCCGCAGCAGCCGCAGGATCTCCGCATCGCACCACTCGGTGCCGGCGCCGCCGGGGGAGAACTCGCCGGAGACCACCGACGGCAGCCGGCGCAGCGCCTGCTCGAGGACGAAGACGCCGAGGCCGAAGCGGGCCGCGGCCCCGCCGGCGGTGAACGGCCCGTGCGTGCGGGCGTAGCGGCTCACGAGGTCGCCGAGCGGGTCGGCGACCGGCTCGAGATAGGCGTTAGGCAGCCCGACTGGCAGGGCCACGCCGAGCGCGTCGCGGTATCGCCCGGCGTCCTCGACGGAGATCCATCGCGCCTCGCCGGCGACTCGGACCTCGATCGCACGCCGTTGCGCCGCCAGGTCCGCGGCCCACGCTGGATCGGCGCCGCGGGCGGCCAGCTCGGTGCCGGAGAGGTCGCCGAGCACCCGCAGCATCTCGGCCACGTCCTCGGCGTCGCGCGGGGTGCGCTGCGCGCCGAGCCACTGCAGGGTCTGCTCGGTCTCGGCGACCACCGCGGGCTCGAGCAGCTCCCGAAGCTCGACGCGGCCGAGCAGCTCGGCCAGCAGGGTCGGGTCGAGCGCCAGCGCTGCCGCCCGCCGCTCGGCCAGGGGCGCGTCGCCCTCATAGAGGAACGCCCCGACGTAGCCGAACAGCAGCGACCGAGCGAACGGCGACGGCCGCTGCGTCTCGACCTCGACGAGGCGCAGCTTGCGCCCCGCGATGTCGCGCATGACCCCGACGAGGCCGGCGACGTCGAACACGTCCTGCAGGCACTCGCGCGCGGCCTCCAGCGTGATCGGGAAGTCCGCATACTCACGGGCGACGTCGAGCAGCTGCGCGGAGCGCTGCCGCTGCTGCCACAGCGGCTGGCGCCGGCGCGGGTCGCGGCGCGGCAGCAGCAGCGCCCGGGACGCGCACTCGCGGAACCGGGCGGCGAACATCGCCGACGTGCCGACCGTCTCCTCCACGATGGAGGCGATCTCGTCGGGGTCGAACGCCACCAGGTCGGCGCCGGGCGGCTCGTCGGCCACGTCGGGCAGCCGGACCACGATGCCGTCGTCGCTGGGCATGACCTGCGCGTCGACGCCGTATCGCTCGTTGAGCCGCTGCGCGATCGCCAGCGCCCACGGCGCGTTGACCTTGGCGCCGAGCACGCAGTGCAGCGTCATCCGCCAGTCGCCGAGCTCGTCGCGGAACCGCTCGACCAGCACGGTGCGGTCGTCCGGCAGGTGCCGCGTCGCCTCGCGCTGCTCCCGCAGGTACGCCAGCAGATTGTCCGCCGCCCAGTCGTCCAGCCCGCCGGCCCGCAGGTGCGCCCGCGCCGCCTCGTCGCCGGACTTGACGAAGCCGCGCAGCCGCGCCCCGATGGCCCGGCCCAGCTCGACCGGCCGCCCCGGCGCGTCGCCCTTCCAGAACGGCATCTTCGCCGCGGCACCGGGCGCGGGGGAGACCAGCACCCGGTCGGGCGTGATGTCCTCGATGCGCCACGACGTCGAGCCGAGCAGGAACACGTCGCCGACCCGCGACTCGTACACCATCTCCTCGTCGAGCTCGCCGACCCGCGCCGCCTTCTCCGCGCCGGCCAGGAACACCCCGAACATGCCCCGGTCCGGGATGGTGCCGCCGCTGGTCACGGCGAGCCGCTGCGCTCCGGGCCGCCCGGTGAGCACGCCGTCGGTGCGGTCCCACACCACCCGGGGCCGCAGCTCCGCGAACGCCGTCGACGGGTAGCGCCCGGCGAGCATGTCGAGCACTGCGAACAGCGCCGAGTCGGGCAGGTCGGCGAAGACCGCGGCCCGGCGCACCAGCGCGCCGAGGTCGTCGACCTGCCACGGCTCCATCGACACCATGGCCACGATCTGCTGGGCGAGCACGTCGAGCGGGTTGCGCGGGTAGCGCAGCTCCTCGATGCCGCCCTCCACCATCCGCTCGGCGACGACCGCGCAGGAGACCAGGTCGCCGCGGTGCTTCGGGAACACCACGCCCCGCGACACGGCGCCGACCTGGTGCCCGGCCCGGCCGACCCGCTGCAGCCCGGCCGCGACGCTGGGCGGCGCCTCGATCTGCACGACCAGGTCGACCGAGCCCATGTCGATGCCCAGCTCCAGGCTGGAGGTGGCGACCACGGCCGGCAGCTGCCCGGACTTGAGCGCCTCCTCGATGTGCTTGCGCTCCTCGCGCGAAACGCTGCCGTGGTGCGCGCGAGCGACGACCGGCGGCGCGCCGTTGGCGGTGCCGGCCTGCGCCATCATCTCCGCGGGCGTGCGTGCGGCATCCGGCTGCGGTATCCCCGCCCGGGCCCCGGCCAGCTCGTTGATCCGCGCGCAGAGCCGCTCGGCGCCGCGGCGGGAGTTGGTGAACACGATCGTCGAGCGGTGCGCCTGGATGAGGTCGAGGACCCGCTCCTCGACCGCGGGCCAGATCGACGCCTGCCGCGGCGCGCCGTCGTCGTCCTCGCCGGGAGCGGTCTCGCCGATCGCCGTCATGTCCTCGACCGGCACCTGCACCTCGACCTGGATCGTCTTGGCGCTGGGTGGCTGGACGATCTCCACCGGTGCGGCCCCGCCGAGGAACCGCGCGGTCTCGTCGATGGGCCGCACGGTCGCCGACAGCCCGATGCGCTGCGCGGGCCGCTCCAGCAGCGCGTCGAGCCGCTCGATGGAGAGGGCCAGGTGTGCGCCGCGTTTGGTCGCGCAGACCGCGTGCACCTCGTCGATGATCACCGTCTCCACGCCCCGCAGCGACTCCCGCGCCTGCGAGGTGAGCAGCAGATACAGCGATTCGGGCGTGGTGATCAGGATGTCGGGCGGGGTGCGGGCGAACGCCCGGCGCTCGTCGGCCGGGGTGTCGCCGGTGCGCATGCCGACCCGGATGTCCGGCGGTGCCTGGCCCAGCCGGGCGGCGGCCTGCCGGATGCCGGCCAGCGGGGCCCGCAGGTTGCGCTCCACATCGACGGCGAGGGCCTTCAGCGGGCTCACGTAGAGCACCCGGCACCGCCGCGCGGGGTCGGCCGGTGGGTGCGCCGCCAGCTGGTCGAGTGACCAGAGGAAGGCGGCCAGGGTCTTGCCCGAGCCGGTCGGCGCCACGACCAGCGCGTGCCGCCCGGCGCTGATCGCCTGCCACGCTCCCGCCTGCGCCCTGGTCGGCGCCGCGAACGCCGCGCGGAACCACTCGCGCGTCGCCGCCCCGAAACCGTCCAGCTCTGTCATGCCCACAATCCTGCACCGGGGGTACGACAATTCCTGGAGGCGGCGGCGATTTGCCCGAATTATGCCGGTTGACTACCCGCCTCGCAGCGAAGGGTCCCCCGCCGCAGCCCGGCGGGGGACCCCGATGCGTGGATCAGGACAGGCTGGCCGTGGCCAGCTTCACGCTGAAGGCCAGGAACGCGCCCCCGACCAGCGTGGTCAGCCCAGCTGCCAGCCGTCGCCGCGCGCGGAACTGCGCGGCCAGGAACCGGCCGCCGAAGATCAGCATCGTGAGGTACAGCGCGCTCAGCACCTCCGCGATCGTGCCGAGCACCAGGAAGCTGACCTGCGGATACGCGTACCCGGGATCGACGAACTGGATGAAGAACGACACGAAGAACAGGATCGCCTTCGGGTTGAACAGGCTGATCACCAGCGCGCGGCGAAACGGCCGGTCGGCCCGCGTCTCGGGCGCCGGCGCGTCCTCGTCGGCGCGACGGCGGCGCCGCAGCGTGCCGATGACCAGCCGGACGCCGAGATACGCCAGGTACGCCGCGCCGAGGTACTTCACGATGCCGAACAGCCACGGATAGGCGTGCAGCAGCGAGGCCACGCCGCCCGCGGACAGCGTCATCAGTACCGCGTCGCCGAGCCAGATGCCGGCCGCACCCTTGTAGCCCGCCCGGACGCCCTGCCGCGCTGCGACGGACAGCACATACAGCGAGTTCGGCCCCGGCAGCAGCACGATCGCCGCCGTACCGAGCACATAGGTCAATGGGTTGGTGACACCGAGCACGTAACGCCTCCCGCGTCCAGCGCCGCGGTGAGCCGGTCCCGTGCTTCGGGCCATTCCTCGGCGATCATGGAGTAGAGCACGGTATCGCGCTGGCTGCCGTCCGGACGACGCCGGTGTGCCCGCATGACCCCTTCACGCTGGGCGCCGAGCCGCGCGATCGCGTTCTGTGACCGCACGTTGCGGATGTCGGTGTGCCACTCCACCCGCAGTGCACCCAGCGTGTCGAAGGCGTGACGCAGCATCATGAGCTTCGACTCGGTGTTGACGCCGGTGCGCCACCAGGGGTGGCCGATCATGGTGTACCCGATCGAGACCGACCGGTTGACCGCGTGGATCAGGGCGAACGAGGTCGTGCCGATGATCCTCCCGGTGCCGGGTTCGCGCTGCACGAAGGGCACGCGGTCCGGGTCGGCCAGCGCGGTGTCGATGAACGCCGTGACGCCGTCCACGGAGACGGGCCGGGCGGTGCCGACGAACGCCCACACATCGGCGTGGTCGAGCGCCTCGAACAGCCCGGGCGCGTGCGTGTGGTCGAGCGGCTCGAGCGTCACGTGACGGCCACGCAGCGTGGCCGGACTGTGCCAAGGGTCGAGCTGCGGCCGCAGATAATCCGGCATTGGTACATCCTGTGCCGGCGTGGGCACGGGCAGTCCTCGGGTGAGCTTGAGCGGTACCACACCTGCCCAATGCGGAAGGTGAGCGTCCTCGGCGTCGTCGATCGCGCCGCCGGATCGGACCTTCACCGAGACCTCCGTCAACGGCAGTGCCAGCAAGGCCGTCTGCGCCGACTCGCGGCTGTCCGGCGGCCGGCTGTCGGCGGCGCGCCCGGACGCGACCTTGTCCACCAGCGCGTCGAACGCGTTCGTTCGCTCCGCCTCGTCGGTGACCAGCCGCGCGGTGCCGTGCACGACGACGGAGCGGTAGTTGGCGCTGTGGTTGAAATGCGAGCGGGCCAGCACGAGCCCGTCGATGAGCGTGATGACGACGCAGACCGGCAGGCCGGCGTCGCGCGCCGCCAGCAGCGGCCGGCTGCCGGTGGAGCCGTGCAGGTAGAGGGTGTCGCCGATCCGCGCGTGCAGCGTCGGCAGGACGCGGGGCTCGCCGTCGGCGACGTAGCCGAAGTGGCACACGTACGCCTCGTCGATCACGGCATGCGCGAGCGCGACGTCGTAGGAGGCCCGGTCGGGCTTGCGCCGCGGCGTGCTCCGCGCGGTCTGCTCATAGGTCTCCACGGCTGGACTCCTTTGTTCTAGTACATAGTGGCGACTGTTGCAGTACAATAGCAGCCCGGCCGTGACCAGCCACAACCAAAAATGTCGGACCCTCCCGCTACTGTCCCCACCGTCGGGGCACCGCGCGCAAATACGGGGGCGCGCGGTGCCGCACACAGGGAGGGAGGACAGTGAAGATCGCGAAGGGCGTCGTCGCCGTCATCGTCGCCGTGACCTCGCTCCTGCTCGTCACCGCGTGCAGCGGCAAGGACAAGGCCGCCTCGAGCGGCGGCCCGTCGGGCGCGCCGGCCGGCACCGCGGCCGCACCGGCCAAGAGCGCCGGCGCCGTCGAGCAGCTCGCCGCCGCCGCGGCGAAAACGGGCGGCGGCACCTATACGTTCAAGGTGACCTCCGCCAACGCCACCGTGGACGGCGCCGCCGACCCGGCCGGCCCGACCAGCACGGGCAAGCTCGTCGTGACCGTCGACAAGACCAAGGTCACCTTCGAGACGCTCTTCACCGCCGGCACCTACCTGGTGAAGATCAGCGGCCTGTCAGTCCCCGGCCTCGACGGCCGCAAGTGGCTCCGCCTCGACCGCACCAAGCTCACCGGCGACGACCTGCTCGACGCCGCGAGCGTCAAGGACCCGACGGGCCTGTCCGACTTCCCCGCGACCGTCGCCGAGGCCGGCACCGCGGACGGCCGCCTGTTCAAGGGCACGCTGGACCTCACGAAGAGCTCGTTCACCCTCGTGGACGACGCCGCCGTCAAGGGCCTCGGCGACCTCGCGAAGGTCGTCCCGTACGAAGCCACGGTCGACGAGAAGGGCTACCTGACCTCGTTGAAGGTGAACGTCCCGGCCTACGCCCAGACGAAGGCGGACCAGGTCACGGTGACCTACGCCGGCTTCGGCGCCCCGCTACAGGCCCCAAGCCCGTCAACGTCCGAGGTAATCGACGCACCCGCGGCGGCCTACCGACTGTTGAACGGGCAGTAGTCGGCGCCCACCCCGGGGCCCGGCGGCGCGCCGGCCGGGCTTCGGGGCGCGCCGCACGCTCATGCAGGGAGGAAGAGCGTGCGCCCGGCGGCTCGATCGCCGCGTTACGTCGACTCCGGCCCCAGCCCGAGCTGCCCGCCGCACTCCCGGCCTCCCGTGCCGCCGCCTCCCGTGCCGCCGCCTCCCGCGCGGCCGCCTCTCGGCCTCCGCGTCGTCGCCTTCTATGCCGCCGGCCCGCGTGCTGCCGATCGCTCGCCAGGTCGCCCTGCCGCCCGCCGCAGACGTGGCCACGCGCCGCCCGCCGCGCGTACGACTCCCGCGGTGTCAGACGCGCTGAAGGCCTCCGCGTCGGCCGTGGTGGTCGCGGCCGCCGGGCTGCCGGGCGTTGTCAGCGACTCCGCGCCGGACGCGGCGTGCTGGACTCCTCGGACTTTCACGCCGGACTCGTCGGGCCTTTTCGCCGGGCGTTTGCGACAAGTCGGGCGCTGGCGCGCCACGACTTGTCGGATTTATACCCCGACAGGTGATAGGTCTGCGCAAATATCGCAAAGCGACAACGGTCGACTTGTCCCCGTGTCATCGGCTTGGGCGTCGACCTTCAGTTCGGACTCGTGCGTGTCGAGGTGGGTCGGGCGCGGACGGGCGGTGGCGGCGCGGCAGGCGCGGCCGGTTTCGGTGCGGATCACGGTGCCGGGGAAAGGGTGCTGGCCGTGGACTGCGCGATGCAGGGCAGGGGGTCCAGGTGACCGTCCCCAAGGCTGCGGGGGCGCGCTGGCCGCGGCCGCTGTGTACAAGCGCCGGTCGTGGCCGCTGTTTACAAGCGGAGACTACGGCCGCTGGGTACGAGCGCTGGCTGTGGTCGCTGTGTACAACCTGTTGAGCAACTGAACTCTGGCTTTCGGTGGGCGAAGGGGTGGGCGGCGGCGGGTACGCTCCGGGCCGTGCGAAAGGTAGCGGTCCTCGTGGTCCTGGGGGTGGTTGCGGGGCTTGCTGGGTGTACCGCCGGGGAGAAAGCGGCGCCGAAGGTCACTGTCAGCGTGAAGGCCTCGCCGACCGGGCTGGCCGCGGGAGCGGGGGTGCTCGCGTCGGGTAGCTACCGGTTCAAAGTTGTGGCGAACGAAGGGGCCTATACGGGCAGTATCGATCCCGTTGGCGATGTGCTCGACGCGTCCGTGAGCGTGCGGTCTGGGGAGCAGGCGCTCAAGATCGATACCGTTGAGGTGCGCGGGGTGGCGTACACGCGGCTGACCGGGCTGCCGTTGCCGGGGTTCGACGGGGGGACCTGGTATCGGGTCGATCCCCAGCGGGTGACGCGGCCGGGGGCGCTCGGGTTGAGTGCGATCAAGGATCCGACCGGGGTGCAGGCGCTGGTCGCGGCCACGCACGACGTGCGGCGGGACGGGCGGACGTACCGGGGCACCGTGGACATGACACGGGTGGTTGCGTGGGGGCCGGTCAACGTCGGGCAGGTCATGCAGCTCGGGGAGGCCGCCAAGGCGATCCCGTTCGAGGCCGCGGTGGACGAGCGCGACCGCATCACGAGCGTGAAGGTGAGCATCCCGAACAACACGGTCGAGGCGACGTACTCCGACTTCGGGGCGGCGGTGAGCGTGGACGAACCCAAGGACGCCCAGCCGCTGCCGGACCACTTGTACGGGATGCTCGGGCTGTGAAAGGGCACGCCGCTGCTGCTGTTGAGGGGGTTCGGGTGGAGCGAAGCTCCCCCGGGCGAGCGCAGCGAGCTATGACACAGCACAGCTAGGCGAGACGGCGTCTCGCGTCGCACACTTGCGCCCATGGAGCAGCACCTGTACGAGGCCGAGCACCACGCGTTCCGTGACCTGTGCCGCGAGTTCCTCGCCCGCGAGGCCGTGCCGCACAACGACGAGTGGGAGAAGGCCGGGATCGTCGATCGGGAGATCTGGCGCAAGGCCGGGGCGGCGGGGCTGCTCGGCATGGACGTCGACGAGGAGTACGGCGGCGGCGGGCAGAAGGACTTCCGGTTCAACGCCGTGCTGGTCGAGGAGATCGTCGCGGCGGGGGCGTCAGGGCTCGGGTTCGGGCTGCACAACGACGTCGTGGCTCCGTATCTCACCGACCTGACCAACGAGGAGCAGCGCAAGCGCTGGCTGCCCGGGTTCTGCTCCGGCGACATCGTGACCGCCATCGCGATGAGCGAGCCGGGGGCGGGCAGCGACCTGGCGGGCATCCGCACGAACGCGGTGCGCGACGGGGACGGCTGGGTGCTCAACGGGCAGAAGACGTTCATCACCAACGGCGAGATGGCCGACCTGGTCGTCGTCGTGGCGAAGACCGACGGGTCGAAGGGCGCGCACGGGATCAGCCTGTTCGCGGTCGAGACCGGCACGCCGGGCTTCACGCGCGGGCGGCGGCTGGAGAAGGTCGGGCTCAAGGCCAACGACACCGCCGAGCTGTTCTTCGACGACTGCCGCATCCCGGGCGACCACCTGATCGGCCAGGAGAACGCCGGGTTCTACCACCTCATGGCCAACCTGCCGCGGGAGCGGCTCGGCATCGCCGTGGCGGCCGTCGCGGCGGCCGAGCACATCCTGGCCACGACGCTGGAGTACGCCAAGACGCGCGAGGCCTTCGGCCGGCCGATCGGCAAGTTCCAGCACAACCGGTTCCTGCTCGCCGAGCTCGACACCGAGGTCACGATCGCCCGCACGTTCCTGAACCACTGCATCCTGGAGCAGAACGAGGGGCGGCTCAGCGTCGCCGACGCGGCCAAGGCGAAGTGGTGGACGACGGAGCTGCAGAACAAGGTGGCGGACCGCTGCGTGCAGCTGCACGGCGGCTACGGCTTCATGATGGAGTACCCGGTCGCCAAGGCGTGGCTCAACAGCCGCGTGCAGACGATCTATGGGGGTACCACGGAAATCATGAAGGAAATCATCGGGCGGAGTCTCGGCCTGTGACGTCCGCGAGGGCGGCCAGGAGGAGCGCGGTGGAGGTGGCGCCCGGGTCCGGGTGCCCGATGCTGCGCTCGCCCAGGTAGGACGCGCGGCCCTTGCGCGCCTGCAGCGGCACGGTCGCGCGGGCGCCCTCGGCCGCCGCGTCGGCCGCGGCCCGGGCGGCGGCCGCCTCGCCGTCGCCGGCCGCGGACGCGTAGGCCGACACCGCCGGGGCGAGCGCGTCGACGAGCGTCTTGTCGCCGACGACTGCCTTTCCCAGCTGTTGTACCCCGTCCAGCCCCGCCTGCAGGCCCTCGGCGAACGACCCTTCCTGCCGCAGCGTCTTGCCCAGTGCGCGGAAGAGCGTGCCGTACAGCGGGCCGGAGGCACCGCCGACCTTCGACAGCAGCGTGGTGCCCGTCTTGCCGAGCACGTCGCCGGCGCCGCCCGCCTCGAACGAGTCGAGGGCGGCGACGGCGGCGTCGAACCCGCGGCGCAGGTTGACGCCGTGGTCGCCGTCGCCGATCGCGGCGTCGAGGTCGGTCAGCCGGTCGGCCTCCGCGCGCACCGACTCGGCGACGGCGGCGATCCACGCCCGGGCCAGGGCCTCGTCCATCCTCACGCCCCCCAGCGCAGCGCCGGGGTGTGCACGGGCGCGTCCCACAGCCGCAGCAGCTCGTCGTCGGCGCGGCACACGGTGAGCGACATGCCGGCCATGTCGAGGCTGGTCACGTAGTTGCCGACGAGCGAGCGGGCGATCTGCGCCCCGGCGTCGTGCAGCAGGCGGGAGATCTCGCCGAACATGAGGTACAACTCCATCTGCGGCGTGCCGCCCAGCCCGTTGACCATGACGATCAGCGGCTCGGGCCCGATCGGCTTGGCGGACTGCACGGCGTCGACGACGAGCGCGGCGATCTCGCGGGCCGGGCGCATCTTCTGCCGGCTGCGGCCGGGCTCGCCGTGGATGCCGACGCCGACCTCGATCTCGTCGGCAGCCAGGTCGAAGCCCGGCTTGCCGGCCGCGGGCGTCGTGCACGCCGTCAGCGCGACGGCGAAGGACGCGGAGCGCTCGTTGACCAGCCGGGCGACCGCGGCGACGGCGTCGAGGTCGGCGCCCTCCTCGGCCAGGGCTCCGGCGATCTTCTCGACCAGCAGCGTGGCGCCCGTGCCGCGGCGCCCGGCGGTCCACGTGGAGTCCTCGACCGCGACATCGTCGTCGACGAGCACGGTCTGCACGCGCAGGCCCTCCTCGTCGGCGAGCTCCGCCGCGAGCTGGAAGTTCATGACGTCGCCGGTGTAGTTCTTGACCACGTGCACGACCCCGGCGCCGGCGTCGGCGGCCTTCGTGGCGGCCAGGATCTGGTCCGGCACGGGGGAGGTGAACACCTCGCCGGGGCAGGCGGCGTCGAGCATCCCCGGCCCGACGAACCCGGCGTGCAGCGGCTCATGCCCGGAACCGCCGCCGGAGATCAGCCCCACCTTGCCCGGCCGGGGCGCGTCCGCGCGCGCGACGAACTGCTCGTCGAGGTTCACCCGCAGCTCGGGGTGGGCGGCGGCAAGCCCGGCGTGCGCCTCCCGGACCACGTCGGCCGGGTCGTTGATGAACTTTTTCATGGCAATAGCATGCCTGGTATGGGATCGGCTGGTGGGCTGGGTTTAGTGGGGATCGTGCTGGTGTCGCACAGCGAGCGGTTGGCACATGGCCTTCGGGACATGCTCGTGCAGGTGGCGGGCGAGGAGGTGCCGATCGAGGCGGCCGGCGGGACCGATGACGGGGCCCTGGGCACCAGCTACGACCGCATCCTGGTGGCCATCGACCGGGCCGACCGCGGCGCCGGCGTGCTCGTGCTGACCGACCTGGGCAGCGCCGTGCTCACCGCGCGCACCGTGCTGGAGGACCGGGTCGCCAACGACGCCGTGCTCGTCGACGCGCCGTTCGTGGAGGGCGCCGTGGCCGCCGCCGTGCTGGCCGGCACCGGCGCCGCGCTCGAGGAGATCACGCAGGCGGCGGTGGAGGCCCGCGATGTCCGCAAGCTCTGAGTGCTCCGTGGTCGAGCGGGCGGTGCTGCTGCCCGAGGACCTGCACGCCCGGCCCGCCGGAGCGCTGGTGCGGGTGGCGGCGCGCTTCCGCAGTACCGTCGAGGTGATCTTCGGCACGAAACGGGCGAACGCGCGCAGCGTGCTGGCGATCATGAGCCTGAACGCGACCGCCGGCTCCACCGTCCTCGTCCGCGCGGACGGCGACGACGCCGACGAGGCGGCCGCGGCTGTGGTATTGGCCCTCTCCACCGCGCAGTAATGACTGGTGCGGGCCGCGGTCCGTACGCGACGATGACGCGGTGACCCTTGTCGAGGCGCCTCCGATCGATGTCACCGGCCTGCAGCGGCGCACGCTCGGCCTGCTCGTCGGCACCCAGATCGTGGGCGGGCTCGGCGTGGCCAGCGGCGTGTCGGTCGGCGCGCTGCTCGCCGCGTCGCTGGCCGGGCCGTGGGCCGCCGGCCTCGTCGGCAGCTGCGCCGTCATCGGCGCCGCGCTGATCGCCATCCCGGCGACCCGCCTGATGCGCACCGGAGGGCGGCGGCCGGGCCTGGTGTTCGCCTACGCCCTCGGGGCGCTCGGCGCGCTGCTGGTCGTGGCGGCGGTGCGAGCTTCGTCGGTACCGCTGCTGTTCCTCGGCACGCTGCTGTTCGGCGGCGCGAGCGCGGCGAACCTGCAGGCCCGCTACTCCGCCGTCGACCTCGCCGCGCCCGACCGGCGGGCCCGCCACCTGTCGATCGTGGTGTGGGCGACGACGATCGGCGCGGTCGCCGGGCCCAACCTGGCGCCGCTGACCGACCGGCTGCTGGCGCGGTGGGGGATTCCCGAGTACGGCGGGCCGTACCTGTTCAGCGTCCTCGCGTTCGCGCTCGCCGCGGTCGTGCTGTCCCTCGTGCTGCGCCCCGACCCGCTGCTCACCGCGCGCAGGATCGCCGGCGAGGCGCCCGCGCAGGACAAGGCCGTCTGGCGCCAGGCCGCGCGGACCATCCGCGACAGCGCCGGCGCGCGGACCGGTGTCGCCGCCGTCGCCGTCGGTCACGTGGTGATGGTCGGGGTGATGTCGATGACGCCGGTGCACATCGGGGCGTACGTCCACGACCACGCCGACCTGCTCCGCGTCGTCGGGCTGGTGATCAGCGTCCACATCACCGGGATGTACGCGTTGTCGCCCGTCGTCGGGTGGCTCGCCGACCGCCTGGGGCGCCGCCCGGTGATCCTCGGCGGCGTCGGGCTGCTCCTGCTTGCCTGCCTGCTCAGTGGTACCGCGGGAGAGCACACGTGGCGCCTGTCGATCGGCATGGGTCTGCTGGGGCTGGGCTGGAGCGCCACGATGGTGGCGGGCTCCACGCTGCTTTCCGAGTCGGTACCGCTGGAGCAGCGCGCCGGCGTCCAGGGGCTCTCCGACGTCGTCATGGGGGTGGCGGGCGCATCGGCGGGGGCGCTGTCCGGGCTGGTGGTGGACCTGTTCGGGTACTCGGTGCTGACACTGCTGGCCGGGCTGGCGGTGGTACCGCTGGTCGCCCGCGTCCTCCGTTAGGTTGGCAGGCGTGCGTCTGACGGATTTCTGGCAGCGGCTGGAGCAGGTGTTCGGCCCGGCCTACGCGAAGAGCATCGCCCACGACCAGGTGTTGTCGCAGCTCGGCGGCCGGACGATCGAGGAGGCCCTCGCCGGCAGCTTCGACACCGCCGAAGTGTGGCGGGCCGTAGTCGCCGCATACCCGGAGCGTGTTCCTGCCCGCCTACGCTGATGATTTCTGGCGTGTCGAAGTGCTGATCGTACAGATGTACGGGTACTCTTCTCGCTCGTTGGGCGTCTCGCAGGCAGTTTTTGTCATACCCGGCGCTTAACGTGTCAGCGTGACCAAGCGAACGCCGACGAAGACCGCGAACCCAGGGGTGACGGACATGGCAGTGCAACCGGATCGGGAGAAGGCGCTGGGGCTCGCCCTCTCACAGATCGACAAGCAGTTCGGCAAGGGCTCCGTGATGCGGCTCGGCGAGCGCGTCCAGCAGCCCCAGGCGGTGATCACGACCGGCTCCATCGCGCTCGACGTGGCGCTGGGCATCGGTGGCCTGCCGCGCGGCCGGGTGATCGAGGTCTTCGGCCCGGAGTCCAGCGGTAAGACCACCGTCGCGCTGCACGCGATCGCCAATGCACAGGCCGCGGGCGGCATCGCGGCGTTCATCGACGCCGAGCACGCGCTCGACCCCGACTACGCCAAGGCGCTGGGCGTCGACACCGACGCGCTGCTGGTCTCCCAGCCCGACACCGGTGAGCAGGCCCTCGAGATCGTCGACATGCTGGTGCGCTCCGGCGCCCTCGACATCATCGTCATCGACTCCGTCGCCGCCCTCGTGCCGCGCGCCGAGATCGAGGGCGAGATGGGCGACAGCCACGTCGGCCTCCAGGCCCGCCTCATGAGCCAGGCGCTGCGCAAGATCACCGGCGCGCTCAACAACTCCGGCACCACCGCGATCTTCATCAACCAGCTGCGCGAGAAGATCGGCGTGATGTTCGGCAGCCCGGAGACCACGACCGGTGGCCGGGCGCTCAAGTTCTACGCCTCGGTCCGCCTCGACGTGCGCCGCATCGAGAGCCTGAAGGACGGCACCGACGTGGTGGGCAACCGCACCCGCGTCAAGGTCGTCAAGAACAAGGTCGCGTCGCCGTTCAAGCAGGCCGAGTTCGACATCATGTACGGCAAGGGCATCTCGCGCGAGGGCTCCCTGATCGACGTCGGCGTCGAGCAGACGATCATCCGCAAGTCCGGCGCCTGGTACACCTACGACGGCGACCAGCTCGGCCAGGGCAAGGAGAACTCGCGCAAGTTCCTGCGGGAGAACCCGGACGTCGCCGCCGAGATCGAGAAGAAGATCAAGGAGAAGCTCGGCGTCGGCGTGGGCGCGGCCAGCGACGCGGCCAGCGGCCCCGAGACCGCCCCGGTCGACTTCTAGCCCGCGCCCTTACGGCCCACGGCTCGCGTGTGCTTGCAGCCCGCGGACGGTTCGTTCCGCGGGCGCGGCCCACGACCCGAGGCCCGTGCGGTCCTTGGGCCACGGTCCGTGATGCGGCTCGCGGCCCGCGCGGTTCGGGGCCCGTGGTTCGAGGCCTGTGCGGTTCTTGGGGCACGGTTCGTGGTGCGGCTCGTGTGGTTCGGGGTCTGTGGTTCGAGACCCGTGCGGTTCGTGGTGCGGCTTGCGGCTGGCGCGGTTCGGGCCTGTCGTTCGAGGCCCGTGCGGTTCTTGGGCCGCGGTTCGTGGCTTGCGGTCCGTGGGGGCGGCGTACGGTCGTGTGGCTGCTTGGCGCGGGATCGGTGTCGCGCCCTCCCGTTCCTTCGTGACTCCCGGTGCCGGTCGGCGGGCCAAGCCGCTTCGGTCGGCACCGGGTCGCGGACCCAGGCGGGGGCGCGAGAGTGGCGCTCTGCCAGGTCGGCCACGAGGGGGAGCGGTGCCATGCGCGGCGCGTCACGCGTACCGGGGCGGAGTTCGTGGTCTGCGCCCGAGAGCGCCCGGCAACTGGCGGGGTGCGGGCGGTGGCCGATCACGAAGGCGACGGCCGGCCGCGTTGGTCGGGTGAGGCCTTGGCGGGCGATGTACGCCGCTGGGTCGTGTTATCGGAGGTGCGTTGATGTTCGGCGGGGATGACACCGCCGCTGCCGAGCCCGGGGGAGCCGAGTTCGGCGGGCCCGAGTTCGGCGGTGAGAATCCGTGGCTTGCGGCTGACGGTGCGCCGCCTTCGTCGTCCGGCTCCGGCGCGGGCCGGGTTCGGCGCGGCCCGGTGGCGCCGGTGACACCCTGGGAGGATCCGGGCGGCGCCAATCCCTGGGCTGCCACGGCCGGCGATCCCCAGTCGTCGCCACCCTCCCCGCCGAGATCGCGCCCCTCTTCGCAGGCGGCGTCGGCGTCCGACAACCCGTGGATCTCGGCGGGCGATGCCCCGCCGCCGCGGTCTCTCGGGCGGGTGCCCCGCTCGGCGTCGGTGTCGGCGTCGGCGTCCGACGATCCGTGGATCTCGGCGGGCGATGCCCCGCCGCCGCGGTCTCTCGGGCGGGTGCCCCGCTCGGCGCCTGAGTCTGAGTCTGAGTCTCCGTGGACCACCGCAGTCGATGCTGGCAGATCGACCTACTCGGCACATCAGCCTGCGCCCGCAGCCGCTGACGATCTCGGTGGCCCTTTCGAGGACAAGTCGGAAATTTCCGGAATGGGCGGCGACGAGGGGAAGCGCGGGCGGCGAGGGGCGCGTGGGCGCGGGCGGGAGCGGCGCGACGCGGCGTCCGCGGCGTCGCCGTCCGCAGAATCGCCGTCCCCGGCGTCGCCGGCCGCGGCATCGCGGTCCGCGGCATCGCGGTCCGCGGCATCGCGGTCCGCGGTATCGCCGTCCGCGGCGTCGCCGACGTCGGGGCCGCGGACGGGGGCCTCGGCGCCCAGCGATCCGCGTGAGGTGGCGCGCGAGATCTGCCTGCGGCAGTTGGCGGTGCGGCCGCGGACGCGCGCGGAGCTTGCGACCGCCATGCGCAAGCGTGGGGTCGAGGACGAGATCGCGGCGGAGATTCTCGATCGGTACGACGAGGTGGGCATCATCGACGATGCCGCGTTCGCGCGGGCGTGGGTTGCCAGTCGGCATCATGGGCGTGGGCTGGCGCGGCGGGCGCTTGCGGGGGAGTTGCGGCGCAAGGGGGTCTCGCCCGACGAAGTCGGGGAGGCGCTCGAGGAGCTGGCGCCGGACGTCGAGGAGGCCACGGCGCGGGCGCTGGTGGCGCGGCGGCTGCGGGGGGAGACGCGCGGGACGCCCGAAGCCGTGTTCCGGAGGCTGGTCGGGATGCTCGGGCGCAAGGGGTACCCGCCCGGGCTCGCCATCCGCATCGTCAAGGACGCCATGGCCGAGCGCGACGACGCTGCCGAGTTTGCCGACGGGATCGATGCGGACGCGCTGGCCGATGCCGCGCTCGATCCCGACAACCAGTAGTCCTCCGGAGCGACGGTCGAGTCGAAGGCCGGGGGCATCCGTGTTGCTCGAGGGCCGATTGCCGGTGATCAACCGCGGTCGGAGGCTCTGTGGTGGCGTCCGGGCGGAGCGACGCTAGCTGTCGAATCGCCAGGTGATGGTGTTGCGCTGCGTGGTGGGACCGGGGCCGTCGAAAGCGGTTTCGGGGTGACGGGTGTCGATGGGTCGGTGGCGGCGTGCACGGTGTGTGGTGGAATGATTGCGCTGTCGTTCGGGGTGTGTTGCTCTGCGTCGAGCGTGTGTCACGGGGTGTTGAGGCGGTCGCCAAGATCACGACCGACATGCCGGAAAGATCCGGCCAAAAGTTGCTCCTGGGATGTTTCGGCAGGCGACGGTACTTGACGGACTTACGTCCCGTATGGTGCCCGATCATGAGTCCTTGACCGAAGCGCCCTTCACGACCTAGCCTCGGCGTTACCAGATGGAGACCGCCCAACCACCGCGGGTTTACCGCACAACATAGATCGCGTCACAGATCAGCAACACTTACCAGAGTTCACAGCAGATATGAGCGCCACGCCTTGCGGGAGGCGTTGGCGCTAGCGGCGACCCAGCAGCGGGGCTTTCTAAGCCTCGATATCGACGTACCTTAATGCGCAGTGGTCGGGCGTCTCCTCCACTACACCCGCCGTCGCAAGATGCGCGGCGCCGAGCGGAGCGAGGTGACGTCGTGACGGAGCGCGCCCATCTCATCCTCTGCGACCCCGGAAGCCCCAGTGGCCTGGCGGCCACGGGTGCGAACGTGGGACGAGCCGGCAACGGCGAGCGGCCCGCGCTCCAACCCGGCGGCCACGGCGGCGACCCCGGCGGCCACGGCGGCGACCCCGGCGGCCACGGCGGCGACCCCGGCGGCCACGGCGGCGACGCCGGGCGGTCGGCTGGGAAAACAAACGTTTCGGGAAACGTCAGTCGTATCGGCGCGGCGCCCATCGGGCTTGAGCGGGTAACCCGGACGGCCGGCCCAAGTAGGGTTGCATCCGGGGGCGGGACCGCCCGTGTTGACAGGGCGGTGGTTGTGAACAGAGCGTCTGGCGTCAACCGGGCGGGTGTGCACCCTGCGGCATCCGGTGAGGTGGCGGCATGACCGGGTTTCAGATCGCGCTGACCGTGGCGATGACCGTGCTCGGGGTCGTCGTGGTGGTCGTGCTCTTTGCGGCGCTCAAGGTGATCCGGCGGCTCGGGGTCAGCGCGCCCGGCGTGGCACCGGCGGCGGACGATCCCGCGTTCCTGGCTGAGAAGGATCGGCAGGAGCATTCGCTGGCGTCGTTGCGCACGGCGGCCGAGGATGCCACCGCGGCCGTCGACGAGGCGCGGGCGGCCGCTGCGGCGGCGCGGACCGAGGCGGCCGCGGCCAAGGCGGAGGCCAGCTCGGCGCGGTCGGAGGCGCGGCGGATTCTCGATGGGGCGCGGGCCGAGGCCGACTCCCTGCTGGAACGGGCGCACCGGCAGGCAGAGACCGACGCCGAGCAGGCCCGGGCGGCCGCGCGGCGGGCGGGGGAGCGCGAGGTCAACCAGCTCACCGCGGTGGCGAAGGAGCAGTCGCAGGATGCCGAGCGGCGGCAGCGCCGGCTGGACGAGCGGGAGCGGCTGCTGGCCGAGGAGGCCGAGCGGCTGGCGGAGCGGGACCGGCGCATCAGCAGTACCGAAACGGATTTGTTGGAACGCGAAGCGTCCTTCTCTCGGCGTGAGGCCGAGCTCGCCGAGGGAGAGGAGCGCCACCGCGAGGAGCTGGAGCGCATCGCGGGGCTGACGGCCGACGCGGCGCGCATCGAGGTCGTCGAGACCATCGAGGGGCAGGCCAAGCGCGAGGCGGCCCTGCTGGTGCGCGACATCGAGAACGACGCGCGCAACACCGCCGAGCAGCGGGCCCGGCACATCGTCGTCGACGCCATCCAGCGGGTCGCCAGCGAGCAGACCGCGGAGAGCGTGGTCAGCGTGCTGCACCTGCCCAGCGACGAGATGAAGGGGCGCATCATCGGGCGCGAGGGGCGCAACATCCGCGCCTTCGAGTCGACGACCGGGGTGAACCTGATCATCGACGACACGCCGGAGGCCGTGCTGCTGTCGTGCTTCGATCCGGTACGCCGCGAGATCGGGCGTCTGACGCTGGAGAAGCTGGTGCTCGACGGGCGGATCCATCCGCACCGCATCGAGGAGGTCTTCGAGCAGGCCAAGCACGAGGTGGAGCGGCTGTGCCACCGGGCCGCCGAGGACGCGCTGGTCGAGGTCGGCATCACCGACCTGCACCCGGAGCTCATGACGCTGCTCGGGCGGCTGCGGTATCGCACCTCATACGGGCAGAACGTCCTCAAGCACCTCGTCGAGACCGCCCACATCGCCGGCATCATGGCCGCCGAGCTGCGGCTGGACCCGGCGCTGATCAAGCGGTGCGCGTTCCTGCACGACATCGGCAAGGCGCTCACCCACGAGGTCGAGGGCAGCCACGCGCTGATCGGCGCGGACGTGGCGCGCAAGTACGGCGAGCACGACGAGGTGGTGCACGCGATCGAGGCGCACCACAACGAGGTGCTGCCGCAGACGATCGAGGCGGTGCTGACCCAGGCGTCGGACGCGTGCTCCGGCGGGCGGCCCGGCGCGCGGCGGGAGAGCCTCGAGGCGTACGTCAAGCGGCTCGAGCGCATCGAGGAGATCGCCGGCGGGAAGTCGGGCGTGGAGAAGGTCTTCGCGATGCAGGCCGGGCGCGAGATCCGGGTCATGGTGCGGCCCGACGACGTCGACGACATCGGGGCGGCGGTGCTGGCCCGCGACGTGGCGAAGCAGATCGAGGAGGAGCTGACCTACCCGGGCCAGATCCGCGTCACGGTCGTGCGGGAGTCGCGGGTCACCGAGATCGCCCGCTGACCCGCACGCACCACCGCGGCGCCACCGTGTGGGTCACCGAGATCGCCCGCTGAACCGCGCATACCACCGCGGCGCCGCCATGTGGGTCACCGAGATCGCCCGCTGACGCGCAAACCATGCAGAAACCACCTCGGGCCGGCCGCACCGCGCATATACGAAAAGTCGGAAATATCCGGACGTGCCAGCGTCTGGATATTTCCGACCCGAAAGCGGCGAGCGATCAGGGTGCGATCACGGAGTCCTTGACCATGTACGTCGACTGGACCTTGTACGCCCAGATCACCGGGTCCCCGGCGGACAGGTTGCCGCTGCCGTTGAACTTGATCTGGCGGCCCGTCGTGGGGCCCTTGCCGTTGTAGGTCGACAGGAACTTCAGCATCTCCTCGCGGGTGCCCTTGCCGGCCTGGAAGCCCGCCAGGAACACCGCCGTCGCGTCGTAGGCCTCTGGGCCGTAGTAGCTGGACTTCTCGCCGAAGGCGCCCTGGTACTTCGAGGCGTAGTCGGCGCCGGCGTCGTTGGACGGGATGCACGGGGCGGTGACGATCACGCCCTCGGCCTTGCTCTCCGTCTTCGTCACGAAGCTCTGCGTGAACAGCTTGTCGGAGCCGACGATCGGCAGGTTGGGCTTCGCGGCGCGCAGGGCCTTCACGAAGAGGATGCCGTCGTCGGACTGGCCCGCGAAGTACACGGCGTCCGGGTTGGAGTCGGTGACCTGCTTGACCGCGGCGGTGAAGTCGGTGTCGGTCTCACGGATCTGGACGAACTGGCCGGCGGACGGGCCGAGCTCGTTGGAGACCTGCTGGCGGCCGATCGTGCCGTAGTCGCTGTCGTCGTACACGATGGCGGTCTTCTTCGCCTTGAGCGTGTTCTTGATGTAGCGCGCGCCGGCGCGGGCCTGGTCCTCGTCGGAGCCGATCACCCGGTGGAAGACGCTCCAGCCCTGCTTGGCGAGCTTCTCGTCGGGCGCGAACGGGGTGATCATCGACAGGCTGGCGTCGTCGAGGATCTTGCCGGCGGCGAGGATCTCGTTGTCGTAGATGGGGCCGACCACGCCGATGACCTCGGAGTCCTCGACGGCGAGCTTGGCCTTGGCCGTGCTGCCCTCGTCGGTGCCGGTGGTGTCGAACTCCTTGAAGTCGACCTTGCAGTTCGGGTTCTTGGCGTTGAAGTCGTCGATGGCCATCTTGACGCTGTTGCGCATCATCTGGCCGTCGTCGGAGTTCTCGCCGCTGGACATGCCCAGGTAGCCGATCTTGTGGCCGCACGCGGGCGACACCGCGGGGTTCGCCTGCTGCGACGGGTCGTTGCCCCCGCCGCCGTTGTCCTTGCCGCCGACCGCCCACACGATGCCGGCGATCGCCAGCATCAGGACGAGCGCGCCGGCGCCGACGCCCACAATGAGCCCGACGCGGCTTTTTGGCTGCGGTGGTACGGCGGGAGGCGGCTGGACGAACCCGCCGGGCGCCGAGGCGGGTTGCGCCGACGTCGGGGCCGGCCAGCCGGACACGGGAACGGCCGGGTTCGCGGAGACGGGCTGCTGCGGCACGCCCGGCCGCTGCTGCGCGTACGCGGCGGGGTGCATGGGCACGCCCGGCTGCGCGGACACCGGCTGCCCGGAGACCGGGTGGCCCGAGACCGGGTGGCCGGAGACCGGGTGGCCGGAGACGGGGTGGCCCGAGACCGGCTGCGCCGGCACGGCGGGCTGGACCGGCGGCCGCTGCTGCGGCGCGTACCCGGCGGGCCGCTGCGCCGGCGGCGACGTCGGCTGCGCGGGCGCGTGGTGCGGCGAGACGGGCTGTGCGGGTCCCTGGTGCGGCGAGACCGGCGGCACGATCGGCATCGAGCCGGTCTGCAGCAGCGGCGGCAGGTGCGGCGTGTTCGACGGCATGCTGAACGACGGCGACACCGGCTGGCCCGAGATCGGGGCGGCCGACACCGGCGCCGCGGACACGTCGCCGCTGAGCTCGTTGCGGCCGGAGACCGGCGGGCCCGAGATCGGCGAGGAGGCGCCGCCGGCGGCGCCCGCGACCGGGGCGCGCCCGGTCGGCGGGGCCAGGTGCAGGGCGCCCTCCGCGACGACGAGCTCGGGCTGCTCGATCGCGGTCGGTGCGAGCCCCATCGCGCGGTGCAGCAGCGTCGCGGCGAGCGGGATGCGGCTGGAGCCGCCGACGAGGAAGACCGCGGAGACCGGGCGATCGCCGAGCGCGGCGGCGGTCACCGCGATCTGGGTAGCCGTCACCGTGCGGTTGAGGATCGGCAGGGCCAGCTGCTCGAGCTGTTCGCGGCCGATCGGCACGCTCTCGTCGAACAGCGGCACGTGGACGTAGGTGGTCGCGGCTCGGCTGAGCATCTCCTTGGCCAGCCGCGCGTCCTCCCACAGCTGCCAGGCGGCGCGGCGGTCGGCCTCGCTCTCCGGGCCGGTGAGCCGGCGCCAGTAGTCGCCCTCGCGGCCGCTGAAGTTCCGGCCGAGGTACGCCACCACGGCCGCGTCGACGTCCAGGCCGCCGGCGTCGGGCAGGCCCTCGCTCGCGAGCACGTCGAAGCCCCCGCCGGCGTTGCGGCGCACCACGCTCGCGTCGAACGTGCCGGCGCCGAAGTCGTAGACGACCGCGATCCCGCCGACCGGCACGTGCGTGCCGATGGTGGACACGAAGTAGGAGGCGGCGGCGACCGGCTCGGAGGCCAGCAGCGGCGCGGGCAGCCCGGCGGCGACCGCGGACTGGGAGAGGGTCTGGCGCCGCTGCGGCGGCCAGGTCGCCGGGTGGGTCATCGTCACCTGCGCGACCTTGGCGCCGGCGACGCGCTCGGCCTCGGCGGCGACCCGGCGCAGCACGCTGGTGATGAGCTCGGAGACGTGCACGTCGCGCTCGCCGAGCCAGACGGTGCCCTCCTCGACGCGGCGCTTCGGGTAGGGCTCGAACCGGTGCGGTTGCAGCCGCGCGGAGTGCACGGCGTCGCGTCCGGTCAGGATCGTGCCGTCGGCGTTGACGTACACCGCCGACGGCAGCAACGGGTTTCCGTCGAAGAGCAGGGGCTTGGTGCGCCCGTCCGGCCAGCGCAGCACCGCGACGGTGTTGGAGGTGCCGAAGTCGATGCCCAACCTGAAGCCGGTGTCCGCCACTCGCGCAGCGTACGCACCGGGCGCAACCTTGCCAATCAGACCAAAGTCCCGCCCGCGGCGCCGGTGTCGGCCGTCAACGGCACCGGTTTGGCCGTCGTCTTCTGCCGCTTGCCCCCGACCAGCCGTTTCTGCAGCCAGAAGGCGAACCAGGACAGCAGGCCGCAGGTGGTGATGTAGATCGCCGCGACGACGAGGTAGCTCGGCACGTACGGCAGGCCGAACGGCAGGCGCCCGCCGATCTGCTTGCCGACGTACAGCAGCTCCGGCAGCTGGATGATGAAGCCCAGCGCGGTGTCCTTGAGCAGCACGACGACCTGGCTGACGATGGCCGGCAGCATCGCGCGCACCGCCTGCGGCAGCAGGATCGACCACATCACCTGCGTCTTGCGCATGCCCAGCGCGTAGGCCGCCTCCGACTGGCCCTTCGCGACGGCGAGGATGCCGGCGCGGAAGATCTCGGCGAGCACGGCGCCGTTGTACAGCGTGAGGCCGATCACCAGCGGCCAGAACGGCCCGACCTTGTAGCCGAGCTGGATGGGGCCGTAGTAGGCGAAGAAGATGAGGATCAGCAGCGGGATCGCGCGGAACAGCTCGACGAAGAGCGTCGCCGGCGCGCGGAACGCGGCGTGGTCGCTCAGCCGACCGACGGCCAGCAGCGCGCCGAAGACCAGCGCGAGGACCGCGGCGGCGCCGGCGGCGCGCAGCGTGGTCAGGTAGCCGGCGAGCAGTTGGTCCTGGATGGCCTTGTACTCGAACTGCTGCCACTTGATCGAGTCGAACTGGCCGGTCTCGTTGAAGCGCAGGATGATGAAGGCCACCAGCGCGGCGATCCCGAGGACGGTCACGACGCCGAGGATCCGGTTGCGCAGGCGCGCCTTCGGGCCGGGCAGGTCGTACAGGACATTCGTCATCGTGCGACCCTCCAGCGCCGCTCGAGCATCCGCTGCAGCGTGACCAGCGGTACCACCAGGATCAGGAAGCCGATCGCGATCCACAGCAGGACGTAGATCTGGTTTTCGCTGCGCTCGGACAGGTACGCCTGGATCGCGCCCGCCTCGGCGACCGAGAAGCCGGCCGCGATCGTGGTGTTCTTCAGCATGGCGTTGAACACGCTGATCATCGGCGGCACCACGGTGCGGAACGCCTGCGGCAGCACCACGTTGGACAGCACCTGCGTGAAGTTCATGCCCAGGGCCCGGGCGGCCTCGGCCTGCCCGACGGGCACGGTGTTGATGCCCGAGCGCAGGGCCTCGCACACGAACGCGCTGGTGTACGCGATGAGCGCGATGCAGGCGCCGGGGAAGTAGTCGATGGAGACGTCGAGCTTCGGCACCGCGAACACCAGCAGCGCGAACACCAGCGTCAGCGGGCAGTTGCGCAGCAGCAGCACGTAGGAGGTGCCGAACCCGCGCAGGGCCGGGACGGGCGACACGCGCATGGCGGTGAGCAGGGTGCCGAGGACCAGCGAACCCACCGCGGCGATCAGGAACAGCTCGATCGTGGTCAGGAAGTGCGACCCGATGATGTCCCAGTTGTCGGTCAGGACGTGTAAGAACTCGTTCATCCGCAGCCCATCTTCATCCGCTGCCCGTCGTAAGGGAAAAGGCCCGTCGTAGGGAAACAAGGCGGGACGCCGCCCGGGTGGGCGGCGTCCCGAAATTCAGATCAGTACTTCTCGAGCGCCGGAGCCGTGCCCGCCGAGCCCGACTTGCCCAGCGTGCCGTCGTAGATCTTCTGCCAGGTGCCGTCCGACTCGGCCTTCTCCAGCGCGGAGTTGACGAAGTCGCGCAGCGCCTTGTCGTCGTGCGCCAGGCCGATGCCGTACTTCTCGGGGTACGGCTTGCCGGTGGTCGGGTCGGTGAACGGCTTGCCCACGACCTTCAGCAGGCTCGGGTTCTGCGCGGCGTAGCCCTTGAGGATCGCGTCGTCGGTGGTGACGGCGTCGACCTTCTTGTCGATGAGCTGCGAGACGCACTCGGAGTAGGTCTTGAACTCGACGATGTTGCTGTCCTCGGTGAGCTTCTGGTCGCGCACCCGCTGGATCGGCGTGGAGCCGGTCGCGGAGCAGACCTTCTTGCCCTTGAGCGAGGCGGAGCCGGTGATGGACGTGTCGTCCTTGCGCACCAGCAGGTCCTGCGCGGCGATGAAGTACGGGCCGGCGAAGGAGACGTCCGCCTTGCGCTTGTCGGTGATCGAGTAGGTGCCGACGTAGTAGTCGACCTCGCCACCCTTGATCGCCGTCTCGCGGTTGGCGGAGGCGACCTCCTTGTACTCGATCTTCGCCGGGTCGATGCCGAGCTTCGACGCGATCAGCTGGGCGATCTCGATGTCGAAGCCGCAGCGCTTGCCCGAGGCGTCCTTGTAGCCGAGGTTCGGCTGGTCGAACTTGACGCCGATGACGACCTTGCCGGCCGTCTTGATCTTCGCGAACGTCGGGCTGCCGGCGATGTCGACGCCGGTGGCCGGCGTGAACGACGTGCCCGAGGACGTGCAGGCGTCACCCTGCGCGGCCGGTGCGCCGGACGGACCGGCCGGCGTCTCCGGGGTGGGGGTGCCCTCCTTGCCGCAAGCGGCGAGGCCGAGCGAAAGCGTGGCGACTGCGGCGAAGGCCGCGATCCGCATGATTCGCATGTTCTGCCCTGCTCCTTCCATTACCTCATGGCCGCCCGGCGGCGTACCGGCCGGCCGCGGGCACACCGGGACCGGTGCGCCTGTTCTCATGTGCCGAGGTGTGCGTTGGTGTCAGTGGGGTGTGCGGCGCGGCCCTCAGTGGGCGCCGCCGCCTCAGTGGGTCAGGATCTTCGACAGGAAGTCCTTGGCGCGGTCGCTGCGCGGGTTGGCGAAGAAGTCCGCCGGCGCCGCCTCCTCGACCAGCTGCCCGTCGGCCATGAACACGACGCGGTTGGCGGCGTGGCGGGCGAAGCCCATCTCGTGGGTGACCACGACCATGGTCATGCCCTCGCGCGCCAGGCCGGTCATGACGTCGAGCACCTCGCCGACCATCTCCGGGTCCAGCGCGCTCGTCGGCTCGTCGAAGAGCATCGCCTTGGGCTGCATGGCCAGTGCGCGCGCGATCGCCGCGCGCTGCTGCTGGCCGCCCGAGAGCTGCGCCGGGTACTTCTGCGCCTGGGTGGCGATGCCGACCCGGTCGAGCAGGCCCATCGCCCGCTCCCGGACCACGGCCGCCTTCTCCTTGCGGACCTTGACCGGGCCGAGCATCACGTTGTCGAGCACGGTCTTGTGCGCGAACAGGTTGAACGACTGGAACACCATGCCGACCTCGCTGCGCAGGCGCGCGAGGGGCCGGCCCTCCTCGGGCAGCCGGGTGCCGTCGAAGACGATCTCGCCCTGGTTGATCGGCTCGAGCCGGTTGATCGCACGGCACAGCGTCGACTTGCCCGACCCCGACGGGCCGACCACGACGACGACCTCACCCCGCCCGATGGACAGGTTGATGTCCTTCAACACGTGCAGCTCGCCGAACCACTTGTTCACGCCACTGAGCACGATCAAAGGCTCGTCCGTCATCATCCGCCCCACTGCATAGCGATGCCCGTCAACGCTTCGGTGCGAATGACGTTAGCGGGGCAAAGGGCCTTGATCCGCGACACAGTGGTCACGGGGCGATAACGACGGGCGTTTTGCCTGACGTGTGCCTGACACGACCTGTTTGGTCACACTAGGCAACATGCGAATCCTCGTGACCAACGACGACGGTATCGACAGCCCCGGCCTGCACGCCCTGGCCGCCGCCGCGGCGAGCGCCGGGCACGAGGTGGTGGTGGCCGCACCGGCCGAGGAGTCCAGCGGGTCGAGCGCCGCGCTGCTGGCCGTCGAGGCCGGCGGGCGCATAGCCATGCGGGAGGCGGCTGTCACGGGTACCACTGCGGCATTTGCGGTTTCGGCGACTCCGGCGTTCATCGTCCTGCTCGCCACGCGGGGCGCCTTCGGGCCGCCGCCCGACGTCGTGCTGTCCGGCGTGAACCGCGGGCCCAACACCGGCGCCGCCGTGCTGCACTCCGGCACCGTCGGCGCCGCGCTCACCGCCGTGGCCAACGGCTGCCCGGCGATGGCGGTCTCCCTCGATGTGGCCGCCGATCCGGCTTCGGACGCCCGCGACCCCTGCTGGGCGACCGCGGCCGAGGTCGCCGTGAGCCTGCTGCCGCTGCTCACCGGCCCGTTCGCGCTCAATGTCAACGTGCCCGACGTCGAGGCCGGCTACCTGCGGGGCATCCGGCGGGCGCACCTGGCCGAGTTCGGCATGGTGCAGATGACACTGCGCGAGCGCGGCGAGGGGTTCGCGCGCATGTCGCTGGAGCAGATCGGCGAGGTCGCCGAGCCGGGCAGCGACGACGGGTGGCTGCTGGACGGCTATGTGGCGGTCACGCCGCTCTTCCCGTCCGGCGAGGCCGCCGACGTCGAGCTGCCGGGGCTCGTGGATACGGCCGGTGAGCACATCGGGGGCTAGTATTCGTCCTGCCATGACTGACAACCGCACCTTCCGCGTGATCACCTACGGCTGCCAGATGAACGCGCACGACTCCGAGCGCATCTCCGGCCTGCTGGAGGAGGCCGGCTACGTGCCGGCGGCCGGCGACGGCGAGCCCGACGTCGTCGTGTTCAACACGTGCGCGGTGCGGGAGAACGCGGACAACCGGCTGTACGGCAACCTCGGCCACCTGCGCCCCACGAAGCTCGCCCACCCCGGCATGCAGATCGCCGTCGGCGGCTGCCTGGCGCAGAAGGACCGCGGCGACATCGTGAAGAGGGCGCCCTGGGTGGACGTCGTCTTCGGCACGCACAACATCGGCTCGCTGCCGGTGCTGCTCGAGCGCGCCCGCCACAACGCCGCCGCCGAGGTCGAGATCCTCGAGTCGCTCGAGGTCTTCCCGTCCACGCTGCCGACCCGCCGCGAGTCGACCTATGCCGGCTGGGTGTCGATCTCGGTCGGCTGCAACAACACGTGCACGTTCTGCATCGTCCCGGCGCTGCGCGGCAAGGAGAAGGACCGCCGCCCCGGCGACATCCTCGCCGAGGTGCGCGCCCTGGCCGCCGAGGGCGTCCTCGAGGTCACCCTGCTGGGCCAGAACGTGAACTCCTACGGCGTCGAGTTCGGCGACCGCTACGCCTTCGGCAAGCTCCTGCGCGCCTGCGGCGAGGTCGACGGCCTGGAGCGGGTGCGCTTCACCAGCCCGCACCCGAAGGACTTCACCGACGACGTCATCGCCGCGATGGCCGAGACCCCGAACGTGTGCCACTCGCTGCACATGCCGCTGCAGTCGGGCTCCGACGCCGTCCTGCGCGCGATGCGCCGCTCGTACCGGGCCGAGAAGTACCTCGGCATCATCGACAAGGTCCGCGCCGCCATGCCGGACGCCGCGATCACCACGGACATCATCGTCGGCTTCCCCGGCGAGACCGACGCCGACTTCGAGCAGACCCTCGAGGTCGTGCGCTCGGCGCGATACTCCAGCGCCTTCACCTTCCAGTACTCCAAGCGCCCCGGCACCCCCGCCGCCACGATGGACGAGCAGGTGCCGAAGGCCGTCGTGCAGGAGCGCTACGACCGGCTGATCGCCACCCTCGAGGAGATCAGCTGGGCGGAGAACAAGCGGCTGGTCGGCTCGACGCTCGAGGTCCTGGTCGCCGTCGGCGAGGGCCGCAAGGACACCTCGACGGGCCGGCTCTCGGGCCGCGCACGCGACGGCCGCCTGGTCCACTTCGCCGCGCCCGCCGACGCGGGCATCCGGCCCGGCGACATCGTGCACACCGCCGTCACGTACGCCGCGCCCCACCACCTCAACGCCGACGGGCCGCTGGTCTCGCACCGCCGCACCCGGGCGGGCGATGCGTGGGAGTCCGGCTCGGTCACGCGCACGCCGGGCGTGAAGCTGGGGATGCCCACGATCGGCGCCCCGCCGCCGCAGCCCGCCGCGCACTGCTGACCGTCTCCGCTCGGCCCACCCGCCGCCGCGGCCCGCCGCCGGCCGCCTCGCCCAACTTGCCCTGACGTGCCGTCGCCGGGGTCCCTCCCAGACGCGTTGAGCAGCCTCCGCTGATCCGCTGCCGCTGGGGTCCGTCCGGGCGCCATGACCGGTGTCTCTGACTGGCTGGCGTGGGGCTTTTGCGACAAATTACCGGTCGGGGTATAAATCCGACAAGTCGTGGCACGGAGTGCCCGACTTGTCGGAAAAAGCTGCGGGGAAAAGGGGCCGAAAAGCGTTGACCACTACACGCACGTGGCGTGTAGTGGTCAACTTTTCTATGTCGGACGGGACCCTGCCCGTCACCGGAGAAGTCCGATCAGCCCGTGTGCTCCGCCATGGCCAGGAACTTGCGCTTCGACTCGAGGGCCTTCTCGGCCTCCTTGATGCGGCGCTGGTCGCCGGCGGCCTGTGCGCTGGCCAGCTGCTGCTCGGCCCGCGCGACCTGCTCGCGCATCTGGGCGAGCAGGGGGCTGGCCTCGGGCGGGGTGCGGCGCCACGCGGCGTCCATGGCGGCCTTGACCTTGTCCTCGACCGTGCGCAGGCGACGGTCGAGGCCGGCCTGGGCCTCGCGCGGGACGCGGCCGACGTCGTGCCAGGTGCCCTGGATCTCGCGGAGCTTGTTCTGGGCGCCCTTCGGGTCGCCGTCGACGTCGAGGGCCTCGGCCTGGGCGAGGAGCTCCTGCTTGCGGTCGAGGTTGCCCTTGAACTCGGCGTCGCGGGCGGAGAAGACCTCGCTGCGCCGCTTGAAGAATGCGTCCTGCGCGGCGCGGAAGCGTTCCCAGAGCTTCTGCTCGGTGTCCTTCGCGGCGCGCGGGGCGGCCTTCCACTCGTTCATGAGGTCCTTGAGGCGGGCGGCCGTCGCGTTCCACTCGGTGGACTCCGACAGCGTCTCGGCCTCGATGACGAGCTCTTCCTTGCGGCCCTGGGCCTGCTTGCGGGAGGCGTCCAGGGTGGCGAAGTGCGCGCCGCGGCGGCGGGTGAAGGCGTCGCGGGCGGCGGCGTAGCGCTTCCAGAGCTCGCTCTCGGCCTTCTTCTCCACGCCGTGGATGGACTTCCACTCGTCGAGGATCTCCTTGAGGCGGTCGCCGGCGGTCTTCCAGCCGGTGGCGTCGGCCGCGATGTGCTCGGCCTCCTCGACGAGGGTGGTCTTGCGGGCGAGCGCCTCGGCGCGCGCGGCGTCGCGAGCGGCACGGGCGGCGCCGGCCTTCTCCTCGGCGATCGACGTCAGCTTGTCCAGGCGGGCGGCGAGGCCGTCGATGTCGCCGACGACGTGTGCCTCGTCCAGGCCGCTGCGCAGGCGGCGGATGGTGGACAGTGACTGCCCCGCGTCGGCGGCACCGCTGCCGAGCCGCGCCTCGATCAGGTCGACCTCGGTCACCAGGTCGGCGAACCGGCGCGCGAAGTGGGCCAGGCCCTCCTCGGGTGTCCCGGCCTGCCAGGACCCGATGGGCCGCTCACCGGCGGCCGTCTTCACGAAGACGTTGCCGTCGGCGTCGATCCGTCCAAACTCCGTAGGGTCGCTCATCTGCCCATCCTCGCTCCCGGCGCCCGTAGGATCGGGTATCCCACCGTCACGCCGCCATCGCACAGCAAAGTTCCCCAGGGCATTGTCACAGGTGTGCCCCGGGGCCGGTCGAGTGCCTGCGGCCGAACCGTGACCATTCCGGTGCCATTCACGGGTCGCACGGCTGGGCAGAGACCGTCCCCGATAACGTTAGGCCGTGTCACTCGTCGCCGCCGCGGTCTGCCCACATCCACCACTGCTCGTGCCGGAGGTGGCCGCCGGGGCGGCTAGCGAGCTCGACGACCTACGGGCTGCCTGCCGCGCCGCGGTGGCGCGCCTGACCAACGCCTCGGTCGACTCGCTCATTGTCGTCGGTTCCGATACCACGACGGTACGCCGTGACCCACCGTTTGGGGGAACCCTGTCCCCCTGGGGTATCGATCTGCCGGTGGGTGATCCATCGGGCGAGCCGCTCCCGCTGAGCCTGCTCATCGGGGCTTGGCTGGCGCCGGGCGCCGGAAGCTTCCAGAGCGTCGCCGCCGATGCCTCACCGCGGGAGTGCGCGCAGCTCGGCCGGGCGCTGGCCGGCGAGGCGGACCGGGTCGGGCTGCTGGTGCTGGGGGACGGGTCCTCCTGCCGTACCGACAAGGCTCCGGGGTATTTCGACCCTCGCGCCGAAGGCTTCGACGCCGCCGTGGCGGCCGCTCTGGCCGGTGCCGACGCCGCGGGGCTCGCCGCGATCGACCCGGTGGAGGCGGCCGAGCTGCTCGCCGCGGGCCGGGCGCCCTGGCAGGTGCTCGCCGGCGCGGCCGACCGGCCCATGAGCGGTGAGTTGTTGTACGACTCCGCTCCGTACGGGGTCGCGTACTTCGTGGCGACGTGGGCATGACGCGCGTCCTCGCGGTCGTCGGGCCCACGGCGGCCGGGAAGTCGGCGCTGAGCCTGCGGCTCGCGGACGTCCTCGGCGGAGAGGTCGTCAATGCCGATTCCATGCAGTTGTACCGCGGGATGGACATCGGCACGGCCAAGCTCACCGTCGCCGAGCGGGCCGGCGTGCCGCACCACGTCCTGGACATCTGGGACGTCACCGAGCCCGCGAGCGTGGCGGTGTACCAGCGATTGGCCCGCGCCGCGATCGACGACATCGCCGGCCGCGGCCGGGTGCCGCTGCTCGTCGGCGGCTCGGGCCTGTACATCCGGGCCGTGCTCGAGGACTTCGACTTCCCGGGCACCGACCCGGACCTGCGCGCCGAGCTGGAGCGCGAGCTGGCCGAGGTGGGGCCGGCGCCGCTGTACGCCCGGCTGCAGGCGGCCGACCCGGTCGCGGCCGAGCGCATCCTGCCCAGCAACGGGCGGCGCATCGTGCGCGCGCTGGAGGTCAACGCGCTGACCGGCACGACGTTCACGGCGGCGCTGCCGGAGCCGCGGCCGGTGTACGACGCGGTGCAGATCGGCGTCGACGTCGACACCGCACTGCTGGACGAGCGCATCGCCGCTCGCGTGGACGCCATGTGGGCGGCGGGCTTCGTCGACGAGGTCCGCGGGCTGCTGGAGCGGGGGCTGCGGGAGGGGCGGACGGCCGGCGGAGCACTGGGGTACCGCCAGATCATGAACCACCTGGACGGACAGTGCGGTGCCGACGAAGCGCGCGCGGAGACGGTCCGGGCGACGCGGCGCTTCGTGCGGCGGCAGCGCTCGTGGTTCCGCCGCGACGGGCGGATCCGGTGGCTCGACGGCACGGCGGCGGACATCACGCAGGCGGCGCTGCACGCCGTGGGGCAAGATTGACGCCATGCGCTTCGCAAAAGGCCACGGCACGGGCAACGACTTCGTCATCCTGCCCGACCCCGATGGCACTCTGCCGCTGACCCCGGCCCTCGTCGCCGCCCTGTGCGACCGGCGCCGCGGCATCGGCGCCGACGGCGTGCTGCGCGTGGTGCGCAGCGCCGCACACCCCGACGCGGAGGCCTCAGCGGCCGGCGCCGAGTGGTTCATGGACTACTGGAACGCCGACGGGTCGCAGGCGGAGATGTGCGGCAACGGGGTGCGGGTCTACGCGCGCTACCTCGCCGAGGCCGGCCTCATCGACCCGGAGGGCTCCTTCGACCTGGTCACCCGCGCCGGAGTGGTGCCCGTCACCATGGGCGAGGAGATCTCGGCCGGGATGCCGATCCCGCGGGTGTACGTCGAGAGCGAGGCGACGACCGACGGGACGCGCTTCACCGGCACCGCGGTCGACGTGGGCAACCCGCACCTGGTCTGCGCCGTCGACGAGCCGACCCTCGAGGGGCTCGACCTGACCCGCGCGCCCGACGTCGACCCGCTGATCTTCCCGGCCGGGGTGAACGTCGAGTTCGCCGCGGTCGGACCGGCGCCGGCGGGCGCGGACCTGTACCGGCGGATGCGGGTGTACGAGCGCGGCTCCGGCGAGACCCAGTCGTGCGGCTCCGGCGCGTGCGCGGTGGCGGCGGTGGCGCTGCACCACGCAGGCCTGGAGGGCGGGGTGGTCGTCATCGACCTGCCCGGCGGCCGGCTCACCGCCACCTCGACGGCCTCGGAGTTCCTGCTGCGGGGGCCCGCGGTCATCGTCGCCCACGGCGACGTCGACGCGCAGGCCATCCGCCAGCTGGCACCCACCTACACCTGACCGGTCTCCCCGTCCGGGGTCGAGTCCAGCACCGGGCCCTTGGCCGCGGCCCGGACCGCCGCCGCGACGGCCGGCGCGACCCGTGAGTCGAACACGCTCGGCACGATCACCGTCGGGTTGAGCTTGTCCTCGCCGACCGTGTCGGCGATCGCCCGAGCGGCGGCCAGGGCCATCGCCTCAGTGAACTCGCGCGCCTGTGCGTCGAGCATGCCGCGGAACACGCCCGGGAACGCGAGCACGTTGTTGATCTGGTTGGGCTGGTCGGAGCGGCCGGTGGCGACGATCGCGGCGTGCTCGCGGGCCTCCCGCGGGTCGACCTCCGGGTCGGGGTTGGCCAGCGCGAACACGATCGAGCCGGGCGCCATCGTGGCGATGTCGTCGCCGGTGAGCAGGTTGGGTGCGCTCACCCCGATGAACACGTCGGCGCCGCGCAGCGCGCCGCGCAGGTCGCCCGAGTAGTTGTCCTTGTTGGTGTGCTCGACCAGCCACTGCCAGTTGGCCGAGATCCCGGTCATGCCGCGGTGCAGCGCGCCGGGGCGGTCCGTGGCGATCACGTCGCCGACGCCCTGGCGCAGCAGGAGCTTCATGATCGCGGTGCCCGCCGCGCCGGCGCCGCTGACCACGACCCGGACCTGCTCGATCGACTTGCCCACGACGCGCAGGGCGTTGGTGAGCGCGGCGAGCACGCAGATCGCGGTGCCGTGCTGGTCGTCGTGGAACACCGGGATGTCCAGCTGGTCGCGCAGCCGCTCCTCGATCTCGAAGCAGCGGGGCGCGGCGATGTCCTCGAGGTTGATCCCGCCGTAGGCCGGAGCGATCGCCTTCACGATCGAGATGATCTGGTCGGTGTCCTGCGTGTCGAGCACGACCGGCCAGGCGTCCACCCCGCCGAAGCGCTTGAACAGGGCGGCCTTGCCCTCCATGACGGGCATGGCGGCATACGGCCCGATGTTGCCCAGGCCGAGCACCGCCGAGCCGTCGGTGACCACGGCGACGGTGTTGCGCTTGATCGTGAGGCGGCGGGCGTCGTCGGGGTTCTCGGCGATGGCCAGGCACACCCGGGCCACGCCGGGGGTGTAGGCGCGGGAGAGCTCGTCGCGGTTGCGTAGCGCGACCTTCGGCGCGACCTCGATCTTGCCGCCGAGGTGCAGCAGGAACGTGCGGTCGGAGACCTTGCGGACGTCGACTCCGTCGAGCTTCTCGAGGCCGGCGACGACCTGCTCGGCGTGTGAGGAGTCGGCGGTGTCGCAGGTCAGGTCGACCACGACGGTGGTGCTGTCGGAGTCGACGACGTCGACGGCGGTGACGATCCCGCCCGAGTCGCCGACCGAGGTGGTCAGGCGGCCGATGGCGGAGGCGTCGGCATGGACGGAGACACGGATGGTGATGGAGAACCCGGCGCTGGGCAGTCTGTGTGTGGCAGGTGTCACCGGCCCATTCTCACCCTCCGCGTCGCTCCGTCCCTGCCCCGGGTGTGGATATCAAGTGCCGTCGCGCCCGCGAGGTGTCAGGATTGACGGGTTAACGCTCACGGAGGAGATCATCTTGCGCGCACAGACGACCTATTCCGCCGACGAGTTCGACGCGGACGAGGTCTTCGACGACGGAGATCTCGCGCTCCAGGAGCGCCACGCCCTGCGTCGCGTCGCCGGCCTGTCGACCGAGCTCACCGACATCACCGAGGTCGAGTATCGCCAGCTGCGCCTCGAGCGCGTCGTGCTGGTCGGGGTGTGGACCGAGGGCACCGTCACCGACGCCGAGAACTCGCTGACCGAGCTGGCGGCACTCGCCGAGACGGCCGGCAGCCAGGTGCTCGACGGCCTCATCCAGCGCCGCGGCCGGCCGGACCCGTCCACCTTCATCGGCCGGGGCAAGGTCGACGAGCTGCGCTCGGTGGTCCAGAGCAGCGGCGCCGACACCGTCATCTGCGACGGCGAGCTCTCCCCGTCGCAGCTTCGCACCCTGGAGTCGCAGGTCAACGTCAAGGTCATCGACCGCACGGCGCTGATCCTGGACATCTTCGCCCAGCACGCCAAGAGCAAGGAGGGCAAGGCCCAGGTCGAGCTGGCGCAGCTGCAGTACTTCCTGCCGCGCCTGCGAGGCTGGGGTGAGGCACTCAGCCGCCAGGCCGGTGGTTCGGCCAGCGGCAACGGCGGCGTGGGCCTGCGCGGCCCCGGTGAGACCAAGCTCGAGATCGACCGGCGGCGCATCCGCACCCGCATCTCGAAGCTCAAGCGCGAGATCGCGGCGATGGCCACGATCCGCGACACCAAGCGGGCCACGCGGCGGCGCAACCGGGTGCCGGCGGTGGCCATCGCCGGCTACACCAACGCCGGCAAGTCCAGCCTGCTCAACCGGCTGACCGGCGCGGGCGTGCTCGTCGAGGACGCGCTGTTCGCCACCCTGGACACCACGACCCGCCGCGCGCGGGCCGCCGACGGGCGCGTCTACACGCTCAGCGACACGGTCGGGTTCGTCCGCCACCTGCCGCACCAGCTGGTCGAGGCGTTCCGCTCCACGCTCGAGGAAGTTGCCGAAGCAGATTTGGTACTGCATGTCGTCGACGGTTCGCACCCCGACCCCGAGTCGCAGGTGCGCGCCGTGCGCGAGGTGCTGGCCGAGGTCGGCGCCGACGCGGTGCCGGAGCTGCTCGTCATCAACAAGCTGGACGCGGCCGACGAGGAGACGCAGCTGCGCCTCAAGCGGCTGTGGCCGGAGGCCGTCTTCGCCTCCGCCCGCACGGGCGCCGGCCTCGAGGACGTGCGCGCCGCCGTCGAGCGCAAGCTGCCGTGGCCGGCGATCGAGCTGACGGCCGTGGTGCCGTACGAGCGCGGCGACCTCGTCGCCCGGGTGCACTCGATCGGCGAGGTGCTGGAGACCTCACACCTGGCCGAGGGCACGCGCCTGCGCGCACGGGTCACGGAGGGCCTCGCCGCCGAGCTCGCGCCCTTCATGGCGTGACTACGCTGAGTTGCCCCTAACGATTACTTGGAGTGACAGCCGGACCGGGCGTCCCCAATTCCGGTCCGGCTCTGCCAAACTTGTGCGATGCGACGACGGGTGGTGCTCAGTTCGGCTGCGGTGATGTGTCTCTCGGCCGGTCTCTCAGCAGCACCGGCCGCGGCTCACGCACCGTCACCCTCGATCCAGGCCCAGGCCGCGACGGCCGGCACGACGGTCTGCACCCCGACGTCCAAGGACGTCACCGACATCTCCGGCTTGGTGGCCACGCAGAGCGGCTACTACGCCATCCAGGACAGCCAGGCGGGCAGCGGCAAGCCGAGGATCTTCGTGCTGGACAACTCCTGCAAGCTGACCAACACGATCGCCTACCCGACGCAGGCGCGCGACCCCGAGGACGCCGCGATCGACAAGAACGGCACGCTGTATATCGCCGACATCGGCGACAACGACGTGAACAGCGGCGGCTCCGCCGAGGCCCGCTCCTCGGTCGCCATCTGGACGATGGCCGCGGGCGCGAAGCAGCCCACCATCAACCGCGTCGTCTTCCCCGACGGCAAGAAGCACGACGCCGAGGCCTTGCTCATCAACGGCGACGGCCTGCCGGTCATCATCACGAAGACGTCGCCGAGCGAGGTGTGGGTGCCCGAGGGCCCGCTCGTGCCCAACGTCGACAAAAATCTGGTGAAGCTCAGGAAGGTCGGCACCTTCACCGCCCAGGAGACGAAGACCGCCAACCCGCTGGGCCTGCTCGGCTGGAAGCTCGTCACCGGCGCGGCCTCGTCCCCCGACGGCTCGAAGGTCGTGGTCCGCACCTACTCCGACGCCTACGAGTTCGACGTCTCCGGCGGCGACGTGGTCAAGGCCATCACGACGGGCAAGCCGCGCATCACGCCGCTGCCCCAGGAGCCCCAGGGCGAGTCGATCACCTACACCCCGGACGGCAAGTACTACATCACCATCTCGGACGTGGACGGCACGAAGAAGGCCCCGCTGCTGAAGTACACCCCGACGGACATCAGCGCCGCGACGGCCGGCGGCGGCGGCAAGGCCGCCCCGAAGACGACGGACAAGTCCTTCCTGCAGTCCCTCACGCTGCAGGACATCACCTACACGGTCGCCGCCATCGGCGTGCTCGGCCTGATCCTGGTGATCGCCGGCGTGATCGGCATCCGCCGCTCCCGCGCCGCCCGCCGCGCCGCGGGCCCGCCGAACATGGGCTCCGGCCGCGCCGAGCCCCCCGCCGACGACTTCAACATCCCGGCCACGGTGGGCGGCTCCCAGCACTACGACGACGACCCCTTCGGCCCCCCACCGGGCAACGTCTACGGCGCCGGCCGCCAGCCGTCGCCCCCCGACCGCCAGCCCAACGTCTACGGCTCCGGCCCCGGCAGCCCCGGCACCTACGGCAGCGGCGGCCCCGGCGGCGCCCCAGGCGGCGGCGCCGGCAACGTGTACGGCGGCGGCCCCAGCGGCCCAGGCGGCGGCAACGTCTACGGTGGCGGCGGCAGCGGCGGCGGCGGAGCCGGCGGCGCGGGCGGTGGCGGCAACGTCTACGGCGGCGGGGGAGGCGGCTCTCCCGACCGCGGCGGTTACGGCCAGCGCGGCGGCTACGGCCCGAGCGACTACGACGGCTACGACGGTTACGACCGCGGCTACGCCCCACACCGCTGACTGACCACCCGCCCTGCCCCGCCTCGCGCCGCGCTCCTGCCCTGCCCTGGTCGCCCACCCGCGCCAGCCGCCCGCGGCCAGCGGCTGTGGCCGGAGCGGCTGTGGGTCGGCGCTGTGGCCAGCGGCTGCGGCTCGCCGCTGTGGCCGAGCGCCTGTGGCTCGCCGCCGTGGCCAGCGGCTGTGGCGCGCGAGCGAGTGACCGCGGTGCAGGCGTGGGCGAGTCGCCGAGGTGCGGGCCTGGGGTGAGTGGCCGGGGTGTAGGCGTGGGCGAGTGGCGGAGGGTGCGGGCATGCGCGGGGGCGCTGTGCCGGCCTGCGTGGGGCCGGGGCGTGGTGCGGGCCGTGGGCGAGTGGCCGAGGTGGTGGCCTGGGCGCGGCCCGGGGGCCGGAGGCGTGGGTGCACGCCCGGGGTGAGTGGCCGAGGTGCGGGCCGGGCGTGGTGCGGGCCTGGGGTGAGTGGCCGAGGTGTGGGCCTGGGCGGGGCCGGGAGCGTGGTGCGGGCGGAGAACGGGGGCTGGGGTCGAGGTGCGGGCGGGGGTCGAGGGGCGGGCCGGGCCGGCCTTGGAGGGCCGGCCGGGCGGCGCGGGGCTTGCGGTGGAGCGGGGCAGCGAGGGCCGAGGTCAGATGCGGCGGACCACCGTCACGACGCGGCCGAGGATGGTGGCGTGGTCGCCGGCGATGGGGTCGAAGGCGGCGTTCTGGGGCATGAGCCAGACGTGGCCGTCGCGGTTGCGGTAGGTCTTTACCGTTGCCTCGCCGTCGAGCATGGCGGCGACGATGTCGCCGTTGTTCGCGGTGGGCTGTTGGCGGACCACGACCCAGTCGCCGTCGCAGATGGCGGCGTCGAGCATTGAGTCGCCCTTGACCTGGAGCATGAACAAGGTGCCCTCGCCGACCAGCTCGCGCGGGAGCGGGAAGACGTCCTCGACGGCCTGCTCGGCGAGGATGGGGCCGCCGGCGGCGATGCGGCCGAGGACCGGGACGTACGCCGGGGCGGGGCGAGCGGCTCGGGCCGCCTCCTCGTCGACCGTGACGAGTTCGCTCGGGGGGCGGACGTCGACGGCGCGCGGGCGGTTGGGGTCGCGGCGCAGGTAGCCCTTGCGCTCGAGTTCCTTGAGCTGGTAGGCCACGCTCGACGGGGAGACCAAGCCGACGGCCTCGCCGATCTCGCGGACGCTCGGGGGGTAGCCGTTGCGCTCGACCGCGGCGCGGATGAACTCGAGGATGCGGCGCTGGCGGACGGTGAGGTCTGCGGCGAAGAGGTCGGGGAAGGCGCTGACCACGGCGGTGACGGCGCGCATCTCCGGCTCGCCGCCGCGGCGGCGGGTGGCGCGCTTCGCGCCGGCGCGGCCGGCGATGGCGGTGACTTCGGCGCCGGGGCCGTCCATGATCTCGTCCGGCTCGCCCGCGGTTGCATCGGTGCGGTCGTCGGCTGACACGTCGTCCTCCCTCATGTTGGCAGGCGCGGGCGGGCGCCGCTCCTGCTGACGAGGCCCGTGTGCCGGCCGGTGCCCAGAGGGCGACCGGTCCTGCCCACCGGTCCCGTCACCCGGGCTCTCCCGCGGGTGCGGGGGAGCCGGTTGTCGCATAGGTCCGGTAATCCCGATCAAACGCCTTGATCGTGTGTGGATCACCGTATCGCCGAGGTACGACAGTTTCAAACATCTGTACTACGTGGCGCGCCGTTTTTTCGGCGAGTCTGCTCGACAGGGGTCTTCTCGCTCTGGTACACCATCGTACGACTGTTCTATCGAACGGGTGTACGGCAAGAGGGGGCCGACATGCGACAGCAGCAGCCGATCCGCCTTACGCGGCGTGGTCGCGTGGTCCTGTTCACCTTTCTGCTGGGCGTTGCCGGGGGGCTCGCCTCGCTCGCGGCGGCGCCGGGGCAGGCGGCCGACCCGCCGGGGCCGGCGCCGACGGTCATCGTGCAGCCGGGCGACACGCTCTGGGGGATCGCGACCCGGCACTCCGGGCGGCAGGGGCGCGACGCGACCGTGGAGGACATCCGCCGTCTCAACCACCTGGACGGCTACAGTATCGACGCCGGGCAGCGGTTGATCCTGCCGCGCACGCGTTGAGCTGCCCGAATCTTTGCGCGGTGTCGTCCAGCCTGTTGAGACGCGCGACACAAACGTGTCGGGATCCGCGTTTGACTTGCATCGGCGTAGGCGTCGGCATAGCGTCTACCCCTAGATGTAGTAGTTACAGGGGTGTAAGTCGTCCACAGGTAGTGGATTCGACACTCACCTATTACCGACCGTAGTTACGCGGCGGGGTCCGCCCGGGGCGGAGGCCGCCGAGCTTGCTGTGCCCTTTTATCGGACATTTCCGGCGTACCATGGAGAGAGGTCCATCGACATGCGGTGCCCGTACTGCCGGCACGCCGACTCGCGGGTCGTTGACTCCCGCGAGGCCGAGGATGGGCAGATCATCCGGCGGCGCCGGTCCTGCCCGGAGTGTGGGCGGCGGTTCACAACCGTCGAGGAGGCGGTGCTCGCCGTGGTCAAGCGCAGCGGGGTGACCGAGCCCTTCAGCCGGTCGAAGATCATTGCCGGGGTGCGCAAGGCGTGCCAAGGGCGGCCGGTGGACGAGGACGCCATTGCGCTGCTCGCGCAGAAGGTCGAGGAGACGGTCCGCGCCCGGGGCGCCGCCGAGTTGCCCAGCCACGAGGTGGGGCTGGCCATCCTGGCGCCGCTGCGGGACCTCGACGAGGTGGCGTACCTGCGCTTCGCGAGCGTCTACCGGTCGTTCGACTCGCTCGGCGACTTCGAGCGGGAGATCGCCGCGCTGCGCGCGGGGGCGCAGGCACAGCAGGCGAAACGGGAGGAGCCCAAGGACGGGCACGGCAGTTCGGGCGAGGGGCCGCCCGGCCCGGCCGACGGGGCGCTCAGCCCCACCGGGGCCGGCCGCGCCACCCGACCCACGAGCTGAAGCACGAAAGCCGGGCGACGAGCCACGAGCCGAAGCACCAAAGCCGGGCGACGAGCCACGGGCTGAAGCACGAAAGCCGGGCGTAGCGCCAAAGGCTGAGAAACAACAGAAGCCAGGGCCGAGCACCAATAAAGCCAGGGGCTGAGCAAACACGGGCTGAGAAGCACACCGCGGGAAGAATCACCCGCGATCCTCACCCGGGCATGCAGCAGGGTACGACCGCCGCATCGGCACGCTCATGCGGTACCGACGGCGGAACAAAGACGAACGAGAACATATAAACGCTGATGAGGGGGCCGCGGATGGCGGGGGAGACGAAGACGAAGGCGTCGGCGCGCAAGGACCAGCGGGAGGGGCTGCGGGTCGAGCGCGTCTGGACGACCGAGGGTGTACACCCGTATGACGAGGTGGCGTGGGAGCGCCGCGACGTCATTATGACGAACTGGCGGGACGGCTCGATCAACTTCGAGCAGCGGGGGGTCGAGTTCCCGACGACGTGGAGCGTCAACGCCGCCAACATCGTCACCACCAAGTACTTCCGCGGCGCGGTCGGCACGCCGCAGCGCGAGCAGTCGCTGCGCCAGCTGATCGACCGCGTCGTGTCGACCTACACCAAGGCCGGCCGGGAGCACGGCTACTTCGCCACCGAGCAGGACTCCGAGATCTTCGGGCACGAGCTGACCTGGATGCTGCTGCACCAGGTGTTCAGCTTCAACTCCCCGGTCTGGTTCAACGTCGGCACCGCCTCGCCGCAGCAGGTCAGCGCCTGCTTCATCCTGTCGGTGGACGACTCGATGGACTCGATCCTCGACTGGTACAAGGAGGAGGGGCTGATCTTCAAGGGCGGCTCCGGCTCCGGCGTCAACCTGTCGCGGATCCGCTCCTCCAAGGAGCTGCTGACCAGCGGCGGCACCGCCAGCGGCCCGGTGTCGTTCATGCGCGGCGCCGACGCGTCGGCCGGCACGATCAAGAGCGGCGGAGCGACCCGGCGCGCGGCCAAGATGGTGATCCTCGACGTCGACCACCCCGACGTGGAGGAGTTCATCGAGACCAAGGCCCGCGAAGAGGACAAGATCCGCGCCCTGCGCGACGCCGGCTTCGACATGGACCTCGGCGGCAAGGACATCGTCAGCGTCCAGTACCAGAACGCCAACAACTCGGTCCGCGTCTCCGCCGAGTTCATGCGGGCGGTCGAGGACGACACCGAGTTCGGCCTGCGCTCGCGCCTGGACGGCAGCGTCATCTCCACCGTCAAGGGCAAGGAGCTGTTCAACAAGCTCGCCCAGGCGGCGTGGGAGTGTGCCGACCCCGGCATCCAGTACGACGACACGATCAACGACTGGCACACCTGCCCGGAGACCGGGCGGATCACCGCCTCGAACCCGTGCAGCGAGTACATGCACCTGGACAACTCCAGCTGCAACCTCGCCTCGTTGAACCTGCTCAAGTACCTCAACGCCGACGGCTCGTTCGCGGTGGAGAAGTTCGTCAGGTCCGTCGAGTTCGTGATCACCGCGATGGACATCTCGATCTCCTTCGCCGACTTCCCGACCGAGAAGATCGGCGAGACCAGCCGCGCGTACCGCCAGCTGGGCATCGGCTACGCCAACCTCGGCGCGCTGCTCATGGCCAGCGGCCTGGCCTACGACTCCGAGGGCGGCCGGGCCGTCGCCGCGGCCATCAGCAGCCTGATGACCGGCACGGCGTACCGGCGCTCGGCCGAGCTCGCCGGCGTGGTCGGCGCCTACGACGGCTACGCCCGCAACGCCTCTGCGCACCAGCGGGTCATGCACAAGCACGCCGCGGCCAACGAGGCCATCGCGCTCGTCGGCGCCGTCGACACCGCGATCCAGGAGGCGGCGACGGCGCAGTGGACGCTGGGCAACGAGATCGGCGCCAAGAACGGCTGGCGCAACTCGCAGGCGTCCGTGCTCGCCCCGACCGGCACCATCGGCCTGATGATGGACTGCGACACCACCGGCGTCGAGCCCGACCTGGCCCTGGTCAAGTTCAAGAAGCTCGTCGGCGGCGGCTCGATGCAGATCGTCAACCAGACCGTGCCGCGGGCGCTGCGCACCCTGGGGTACCAGGAGGAGCAGGTCGAGGCGATCGTCGAGCACATCTCGTCGCACGGCCACGTCGTGGACGCCCCGGGCCTGCGCCCCGAGCACTACAGCGTGTTCGACTGCGCGATGGGCGAGCGGACCATCGCCCCGATGGGCCACGTGCGGATGATGGCGGCGATCCAGCCGTTCATCTCCGGCGCCATCTCCAAGACGGTCAACATGCCGGAGACGGCGACCGTCGAGGACGTCGAGGAGATCTACTACCAGGGCTGGAAGCTCGGCCTGAAGGCGCTCGCGATCTACCGCGACAACTGCAAGGTCGGCCAGCCGCTGTCGGCCGTGTCGAAGAAGAAGGACGCGGAGCCCGCGCCGGTCGTCCAGGAGGTCGTGAAGACCGAGAAGGTGATCGAGTACCGCCCGGTGCGCAAGCGGCTGCCGAAGAAGCGGCCGAGCTCGACCGTGTCCTTCTCCGTCGCCGGCGCCGAGGGCTACCTCACCGCCTCGTCCTACCCGGACGACGGCCTCGGCGAGGTCTTCCTCAAGATGTCGAAGCAGGGCTCGACCCTGGCCGGCGTCATGGACGCGTTCTCGGTGGCGATCTCCATCGGCCTGCAGTACGGCGTGCCGCTGGAGACCTACGTGTCGAAGTTCGTGAACATGCGCTTCGAGCCGGCCGGCATGACCGACGACCCGGACATCCGGCTGGCAAGCTCCGTCATGGACTACATCTTCCGCCGCCTGGCGCTGGACTTCCTGGACTTCGACACCCGCTCGGAGCTGGGCATCCTGACCTCGTCGGAGCGCGCGGCCCAGCTGCGCGCCGAGGCCGGCGAGTCCGACGTCGACCTCACCGAGATGCGCAACTCCGCCCCGGTGGAGAAGCCGGCCGCGGACAAGGCCGCCGCGAAGCCGGTCGAGGTCGAGATCGAGTCTCCGCGCCGCGCGGGCTCGTCCACGGAGCTGCTGGAGCTGGTCCAGGGCAAGGCCGCCGACGCGCCGCTGTGCTTCACCTGCGGCACGAAGATGCGCCCGGCGGGCAGCTGCTACGTCTGCGAGGGCTGCGGCTCGACCAGCGGCTGCAGCTGACATTTTCGGTACATCGCGGCCGTCCGTCCCTGCGGGGGCGGGCGGCCGCTGCCGTACCGTGCGTCAGCGCGTCGGGGGTGCGATGCTGTCGCGCAGCAGCAGGCGCGGGGTGGCGTCCTGGAAGTCGGACGGCTCGGCGCCGTCGAGGAAGGACAGCAGCAGGCGGGCGGTGTTGGCGCCGTAGGCGAGGACGTCGCGGGCCAGGGCGCTCAGGGACGGGTACGTCATCTCGCACAGCTGCGAGTCGTCGCCGGCCACGATCGACAGCTCGCCCGGCACGTCCAGGCCGAGCTTGCGGGCCACGTGCAGGCCGGCGGTGGCCATGATGTCGTTGTCGAACGTGATCGCGGTCGGCGGGTCGGCCGCGGTCAGCAGGCGCTCGGTCGCCCAGGCGCCGGCCTCCCACGTGTAGTCCGTGTCGACGACCTCGGCCGAGGCCAGGCCGTGGCGCTGCGCGGCGGCCTTGAACGCGGCGGTGCGGATGCGGGTGTGCTCGAGCGTGACCAGGCCGCCGACCCGGGCGATGCGCCGGTGGCCGATGCCGGCCAGGTAGTTGACAGCCTCGTTGAGGGCGGCCGCGTCGTCGCTCCAGATCGCCGGCACGGTGGAGCCGGCGGGGCGGGCGCTGGGGTGCCCGACGAGGATGCCGGGCAGGCCCATGCGCTCCAGCGCCGCCACCCGCGGGTCGCCGGCCCACAGGTCGGTGAGGATGGTGGCGTCGATGCGCCGGGCCGCCCACAGCGAGCGCAGCGCCTCGACGGCGCGGTCGTGGTCGCCGACGACCTGCAGGACCAGGGCGGTGCCGGTCGCCGACAGCTCGGTCTCCAGGCCCGCGATGAACTTCATGTAGAACGGCTCGACGCCCAGCGTGGCCGCGTCGCGGGCGATCACCAGGCCGATCGCCTCGGCGCGGGCGGCCGAGAGGTTGCGGGCGGCGGCGCTGGGCTGCCAGCCCATCTCGTCGGCGATCGCGCGGATGCGCTCGCGGGTCTGTGCCGAGACGCCGGGGCGGTCGTTGAGCGCGAAGGAGACCGCGCCGATGGAGACGCCGGCCGCCTCCGCGATGTCGCTGATGGTGGGCCGTTTCAAGAGGTTCCCTGGTCGATCACTTGGTGGCGCCGGAGGTGAAACCGTTGTAGATGAACCGCTGCAGGAGCAGGAACAGGATAAGCGTCGGCAGGATGACCAGGACGGCTCCGGCCGAGATGGTCTCCCAGTGCGCACCGAACGGGCCCTTGAACCGGAACAGCGAGGTGGAGATCGTCCCGAGCTCCTCGGAGGGCATGTACAGGAACGGGATGTAGAAGTCGTTGTACACGAAGATGCCCTTGATGATCACGACCGTCGCGATGGCGGGCTTGAGCAGCGGGAGGATCACCGTCCGGTAGATCTTGAACGTCGAGGCGCCGTCGATGCGGGCGGCCTCGTCGAGCGAGATCGGGATGCCGCGCATGAACTGCACGAAGATGTAGATGGCGACGATGTCCGTGCCCATGTACAGCAGGATCGGCGCCCACCGCGAGTCGAACAGCCCGAGCCCGTTGACCACCCGGAACGTCGTGACCTGCGTGGTGACGCCGGGCACCAGGGTGGCCACGAGGAACGCGGCGACGACGAGCTTCTTGAAGCGGAACTGCATCCGGTCGATGGCGTAGGCGGCGAGCGTGCCGACGAACACGGTCCCGACGATCGTGACGAGCAGGATGATCGCCGTGTTCGCGAACGCGGTGACCATCTTGCCCTTGTCGAACGCGACGACGTAGTTGTGGAAGTTGAGCCAGTCGTGCGGCAGCGCGAGGGTGTCGCCGCCCGCGATCTCCTCGGGCGTCTTGAGCGAGGTGACGAACACGGTCACCAGCGGCAGCAGCACGACGATCGACGCGCCGACGAGGGAGAGGTACTTCAGCGTGGTCGCCACGGCGTCGCGGGCTCTCATGTCAGGTCCGTCCTTTCGTCCGGCACCAACCGGCGCTGGAGCCAGGTCACGAGCAGCACGATCAGCAGCAGCACGACGGCGGCGGCCGAGGCGAGCCCGAACTTGTTGAACTGGAAGGCGAGCTTCACCGTCTGGATGACGAACGTCTTGCTCTCGCCGGCGCCGCCGGTCATGACGAACGGGATCTCGAACACCGACAGCGAGCCGGAGACAGCGAGGATGACGCTCAGGCTGATGATCGGCCGGATGCCGGGCGCGACGATGTGGCGGAAGATGTGCCAGCGGCCGGCCCCGTCGAGCTCGGCGGCCTCGTAGAGCTCGCCGGGAATGGCCTGGATCGCGCCGAGGAACAGCACGAACGTGAGGCCGGTGAACCGCCAGACCGACACGCCCGACAGCGACCAGTTGACGAGGTCGGGGTCGCCGAGCCAGAGCTTCTCCGGGTGGGCGCCGAACATCGCCAGCACCGAGTCGAGGGTGCCGTGCGGGCGGAAGAAGTAGAGGAACACGAACGACACGGCGACGCCGTTGATGAGGTACGGGAAGAACAGGATGCCCTTGAACAGGTTCCGCAGCCGGATCTTGAAGCTGAGGATGAAGGCGAAGTACAGCGCCAGGCAGATCTGCACCGCGGCGGCGGCGAGGTAGTAGAGGCTGACGAAGAACACCCCGAACAGCTCGGGCCGGGTGAACAGCTGCGCGTAGTTGTCGACGCCGACGAAGGCCGGGTCGGGGTCCAGCCCGTCCCAGTCGGTGAAGCTGTAGCCGACCACGCTGCCGACCGGGACGTAGGTGAAGGCGACGAGCAGCGCGATCGCGGGCAGCAGGTACGCCCACGGGGTCAGCGCACGCAGGACGCGGGCTCGGACCGGCGCGGGCGGCGCCGCGGCGGGCCGCCGGGGCGGGGCGTCGGCCATCGAGTCGATCATTGATCCTCCAAACAGCGGGCCGGCACCGGATCGGGCCGGCCCGCTACGGAAAAGGTCAGCTGACGGTCTTCGCGGCCCCGGTCCAGCGCTTGGACAGGTCGGTGAAGATGCCCTTGAGGTCGCCGGGCGCCGCGCCGCGCGCGGTGTCGACGATCTTCTGGCGGTAGTCGGGCTTGCTGATGCCGACCTCGGAGGCGTTGTCGATCTTCGTCAGCTTCGGCGCCTCGGCCTGCGACAGCTCGATGAACTTCACGCCGGCCTGGGTGAAGGGCTGCAGCGCCGGCGGCATCGGGGCGCCCTTGACCGCGGAGACGGCCTGGTTGACCGCGGCGGAGTCGGACTTGTCGATGAACCAGTCGAACCAGGCGCGGGCGGCCGCCTTGTTCTTGGAGTGCGAGTTGATCGCGTACTGGTAGTCGGGGGCCACGACGGAGCAGAACTTGCCGTCGACCTGCTTCGGGAACGGCATGTACCCGATCACCGACGGGTCCTTGCCGGCCTTCTTCGCCGCGTCCTGCATCTGGACGATGGACCACGACCCGAGCCACATCGTGGCGATCTTGCCGGTGCCGAGCGCGCCCTTCGAGTCCTCCCAGTTGGTGGTCGTCGGGTCGGTCTCGGACAGCTTGTTCTTCACGATGTCGTACAGCAGCGAGTCGCCGGTGGCGAGGTCCGCGCCGGCGGCCCAGGGGTCGGTGGTGGCGAGCTTGTCGTTGGCCTTCGGGTCGCAGCTGACCGAGCCGACGACCGAGGACCAGGAGCTCAGCGGCCAGCCGTCGTGGTAGTTGGTGTAGTACGGCGTGGACTGGGTCTTGCTCTTGATCGCCTGCAGGTCGGCGATGAACTCCTCGGGGGTGGCCGGCCACGCGGTGACGCCGGCCTGGGACCAGACGTCCTTGTTGTAGACGAAGCCGTTGACGTAGGCGAAGCCGGCGACGCCGTAGACCTTGTCGTTGACCTTGGCCTTGTCGGTGAAGCTGTACTTGGCGCTGACGTCGGCGGCGCTGCCCAGCGAGGCGAAGTACTTCGGATAGTCGTCTGTCGAGACCGTGTTGGGGATCAGCAGGACGTCACCGTAGTTCTCGGTGTTCATCCGGATCTTGACTTCGCCCTCGTAGTCGGTGACGCCCTCGAACTTGACGTTGACCTTGGGGTACAGCTGCTTGAACTGGTCGGCGTACTTCTGCATCGTGCCGTCGGTGACCAGGTCGGTGCGGTTGGTCAGCACGGTGATGTCGCCGGACACGCTGTTGGGATCGGTGGGCGACAGGGCGTCGCCGGAGGTGGCGGGCTTGCTCGAACCACCGCAGGCGGCCGCGGCGAGGGCGGTGGCGGCCAGGACGGCAACGAACGATCGTCTCAACATCGGGGGTGCTCCATTCGGGCCTAAAGCGGTTTAGCTGAAGCGATCGCAATATGGCACCGTCGTTGCGGACGGGTAAAGCCCGGCCTCCCCGTCTTTACCGAACCGTTACATACCGGTAACGCGTCTCCTCATTAAGTCCCAGGTAGAAGCCATATAGACCGCCGGTCGCGCCGGAAGTGGCGCCATGGCGGCCAACTTTCTCGGTTCGAGCCGATGGTTGACACACCGAAAAACCGGCCGTTACGTTGATGGCGCTTTCTCGGTTTAGTGCCTACGTCAAGGGACCCACGCATGTACCGCTCGCTGCACGAAGGCTGGACCGTGTCCGCCGCCGGTATCGCCGCCGCCACGGCCGACGACCCCGCCTGGGTCCGCCCGCCCGCCGGGGCACTCGAGGGCGTGCCCGCCGCCGTGCCGGGCTGCGTGCACACCGACCTGCTCGCCGCCGGCCTGATCGACGACCCGTACCGCGACGACCACGAGCGGGCGCTGGGCTGGATCGGGCGCACGCACTGGCGGTACACCACCACCTTCGACTGGCGGCCCGAGGGCTTCGACCGTGTCGACCTGGTCTGCGACGGCCTCGACACGATCGCGTCCGTGACCGTCAACGGCCTGCCGGCCGGGCGGGCCCGCAACATGCACCGCCGCTACCGCTTCGACGTCGCCGCACTGCTGCGCCCGGGCGCCAACGAGCTCACGATCGAGTTCACCGCGCCGTACGAGTACGCCGAGGCGCAGGCCGCCCGGCTCGGCGCCCGCCCCGGCCCCTACGACGAGCCGTACGCCTTCATCCGCAAGATGGCCTGCAACTTCGGCTGGGACTGGGGCCCGACGCTCGTCACCGCCGGCATCTGGCGCCCGATCGGCCTGCACTCCTGGTCGGGGGCGCGCATCGCGCAGGTGCGCCCGCACTCTCGCCCCGACGGCGTCGACGTCACCGTGGCCGTCGAGCGGGCGGTGGAGAGCGCCGTCGAGGTCTCGGCCACCGTCGGCGGCGTGCGCGCCGAGGGCAAGCTGGCGCCCGGGCAGCGCGAGCTGACGCTGCGCGTCGACGTGCCCGACGCCCGGCTGTGGTGGCCGCGCGGGCACGGCGAGCAGCACCTGTACGACCTGGTCGTCACCGCCGCCGAGGACGCCTGGACCGGGCGCGTGGGGCTGCGCAGCGTCGAGCTCGACCCGGACGCGTTCCGCATCGTCGTCAACGGTGAGCCGGTCTTCGTGCGCGGCTTCAACTGGATCCCCGACGACACGTTCCCGGCCCGCACCGGCCCGGCGCAGCTGCGCGAGCGCTTCGGCCAGGCGATCGACGCCGGCGCCAACGCACTGCGGGTGTGGGGCGGCGGCGTCTACGAGTCCGACGACTTCTACGCCCTCGCCGACGAGCTCGGCCTGCTGATCTGGCAGGACTTTCCGTTCGCCTGCGCGGCCTACCCCGAGGAGGAGCCGTTCGCCGCCGAGGTCGAGGCCGAGGTGCGCGACAACGTCGCCCGGCTCATGGGCCACCCGAGCCTGGTGCTGTGGTGCGGCAACAACGAGAACATCGAGGGTCACCAGCACTGGGGCTGGCCCGCCGAGCTCGAGGGCCGCAGCTGGGGCGCCGGCTACTACTTCGACCTGCTGCCGCGGCTGCTCGCCGAGCTCGACCCGGGCCGCCCGTACTGGCCGGGCAGCCCCTACTCGGGCGCGCCCGACCGCGACGTGCACGACCCGTCGACCGGCACCATCCACATCTGGACCGTGTGGGGCTCCAAGGACTACACGCACTACGCCGACTACACGCCGCGCTTCGTCGCCGAGTTCGGCTTCCAGGGCCCGCCCACCTACGCGACCCTGCGCGCGTCGGTCAGCGACGAACCCCTCGCGCCCGACTCGCCCGGCGTCCTGCACCACCAGAAGGCGATCGACGGCAACGCCAAGCTGCTGTCCGGCCTCGGCGCGCACCTGCCCGTGCCCGAGACGTTCGACGACTGGCACTACTGGACGCAGCTGAACCAGGCCCGCGCGATGGCGTTCGGGATCCGCCGCTTCCGGGCCCTGATGCCGTACTGCATGGGCACGGTCGTCTGGCAGCTCAACGACTGCTGGCCGGTCACGTCCTGGGCCGCGGTCGACGGCGGGCGGCGGCGCAAGCCGCTGTGGTACGAGCTGCGCCGCGCCTACGCGCCGCGCCTGCTCACCTTCCACGGGTCCGGCGTCGCCGTCGTCAACGACGACGCGTCGCCGTGGGCGGGGACGCTCGAGCTGACCCGCCGCGCGCTGGACGGCACGGTGCTGGGCTCGGCGACGTTCGCGGTGAGCGCCGAACCCCGCTCGGTCGCGCTGGTCCCGATCCCGGACGGCTTCGACGGCTCGGCGGCCGAGCTGCTCGAGGCCTCCTTCGACGGCCGCCGCGACCTGCGGTTCTTCGCCGAGGACCCGCAGGTGCCCTACCCGGCGGCCCAGTTCGACGCGCTCGTAACAGATGTTCCGGGCGGGCACGAGGTCCGCATCACCGCACACACGATCGTGCGGGAGCTGGCGATCTTCCCCGACCGGCTGGACCCCTCGGCCGCCGTCGACGACCAGCTCGTGACGCTGCTGCCGGGAGAGTCCGCGACGTTCGTCGTTTCGGCCGCGGTACCGCTGGATCCGGCGCAACTGACGTCGTTCCCGGTGCTGCGGTGCCTCAACGAGGCCCGGTCATGACGCGCGTCCTCGCCGTCGACGTCGGCGCCACCAAGTTCGCGGCGGCGGTCCTCGACGGCGACGGCGCCGTACACACCCGGGTCGAGCGGCCGATCGCCGGCGAGCACCCGACCGTGGTGCTGCGCGGCGTGCTCGCCGAGGCCGGCACCGCGGGCGTCGAGGCGGTCGGCGTCGGCACGGCCGGGCCGCTGGACCGCGCCCGCGGCACCGTCAGCCCGGTCAACATCCCCGCCTGGCGCGACTTCCCGTTGACCGCCACCGTCGGCGGCTGGCTGCCCGGCGTCCCGGTCGCCATGGCCGGCGACGCCCAGTGCATGGCCCTCGGCGAGTGGTGGCGCGGCCCGGCCGCCGACGCCGGCGGCTCGCTGCTGGGCATCGTCGTGTCGACCGGCATCGGCGGCGGGCTCGTCCTCGACGGCCGCCCGCACCTCGGCCCGACCGGCAACGCCGGGCACATCGGCCACATCACCGTCGACCCGCGCGGCGAGCGCTGCCCGTGCGGGGCGACCGGGTGCGTCGAGACGTACGCCAGCGGGCCGGCCATGGTCCGCTGGGCCGTCGCGCAGGGCTGGTCGCCGCCGCCGGGCGGCCCGGCCGACGCCCGCGCCCTGGCCGCCTCGGCCCGAGCCGGCGACCCGGTGGCCGGGGCGGCGTTCGACCGCGCCGCCGACGCTCTGGCCACCGGCCTGCTCACCACGGCGGCGCTGGTCGACCTGGACCGGGTCATCGTCGGCGGCGGGGTGGCCGCGGCGGGGGAGACGTTGCTCGCCCCGATCCGCCGCGCCCTCGCTGCCCGCGAAGGCATGGCGTTCCTGCGCCGCCTGGAGGTGCGGGCCGGCACCCTGGGCCGCGACGGCGGCCTCTACGGCGCCGCCGCACTGGCCCTCGGCGCCCTCGCCGCGCCCGCGCCGGCGTGACCGGCGCGGGTCAGAGCGCGATCAGGCCGGCCGCGGTCGGCCGGAAGCCGCAGGACTCGAGGTAGTACGTCGTCAGGTGCGGCTCGAAGTCGACGTGCAGCCAGGTGCAGCCGGCCGCGCGCGACTCCTCCGCGGCCACCTCGACCAGCCGGGTGCCGATACCGGCCCGGCGCAGGGCCGGATCGACCCACGTGTCGAGGATGAACGCGTGCTGGCCGCCGTCCCAGGCGACGTTGACGAAGCCGGCGAGGGCGCCGCCGGCATCGCGGGCGCACACCCAGCCGAGGCTGTGCGCGTTCACCCGCTCCCACCAGCCGGGGGCCGACGAATCCACATCGGACAGTTCGGGGTCGGTGAAGGCGCCGCGCCACGCGTAGGTGATCGTCACCGGGCCAAGGTTAGGCGCCGGGCGCCGCGCGACCGAGGTCCGCGGGCGTCACCCCCGCCTCGTTCGCGGAGGTCGTGCGGGTATAGCTTGCGCTGCATGTCCAAGGTCAGGGGAGCGCTGTTCGGGCTCGCGTTCGGCGACGCGCTCGGCGCGCCGACGGAGTTCATGACCTACGAGGCGATCGTGCGCCGCTACGGCGACCGCGGCCCCCGCGACCTGCCCGCCGACGGGCGCGTCACGGACGACACGCAGATGACGCTCGCCGTCGCCGACGGGCTGCTCAGCGCCCTGGAGGAGCCGCCGCTGACCGCCGCGCGGCTCGAGCCGCGGGTGCGCGGGCGCTTCCTGCAGTGGCTGGTCGACCCCGAGAACAACCGCGCGCCGGGCAACACGTGCCTGCAGGCGTGCCGGGCGATGGCGCAGGGCCGGCCCTGGTGGGAGGCGACGGTCGCCGGCTCCAAGGGCTGCGGCGCCAACATGCGGGTCACCCCGATGGGCCTCGCGCCCGGGCTGACCGACGACGAGCGGGCCGGCGCCGCGCAGCTGCAGGCCGCCCTCACGCACGGGCACCCGACCGGCCTCGCGGCCTCCGAGCTGAGCGCCCTGGCGGTGCGGTGGCTCCTGGACGGCCTGCCGGTCGCGGAGCTGCCGGCGGCGTTGCGCGCTCGTTGCGAGTCGCAGCGGGAGGTGTACCGCGGGGACTGGCTCGGCGACGAGCTCTGGCGCCGCCCGAAGGTCGAGTCCCCGGCGCAGTTCATCAGCACCGGGTGGGACGAGTGCCTGGAGGTGCTCACCGGCCTCGAGGACGCCGTGCGCTACGTCGGCCCCGACGCCGACCCGTGCGCGGCCGGCGGCGCGGGCTGGGTCGCCGAGGAGGCCCTCGCGACCGCCGTGTACTGCGTGCTGCTCCACCCGGACTCCCCGGTGGACGCGATCGCGCGCGGCGCCGCGTCCTCCGGTGACTCCGACTCGATCGCCTCCCTGGCCGGCGGGTTCGCCGGCGCCGTGCACGGCGCCGGCGCGTGGCCGTCGGAGTGGTTCGAGCGCATCGAGTACCGCTACGACCTCGACCGCTACTCGGCCGCCTGGTCCTGAGCGGCTACTGCTTCTTGCGCAGGGCCTTGAGGTTCGCGTGCGCCGTCTTCGCGGCCGAGCGCACCGGGTTCACCTGCGCGCGGATCGCGTCGCCGTCCGGCCCCGGCTTGACCGACAGCAGCGCGTCGGCCTTGCCCTGCAGGGACTGCGCGATCGCGTCGAGCTTCGCCGCGTCCGTGCCCGGCTCGGCCTTCATCTTCGCGATGACGGCCAGCTCGGTGTCGATCGCCGCCGTCAGGCGCACCTTCGGCCCGGTCAGGATGAAGACCCGGTAGTCGAAGACCATGCTCTGCGCGTCGGCCTTCACCGCCGCCGCGGTGGTCTCGCCCTGGACCTTGGTCTTCAGCGCGGCCAGCCCGGCCTGCTGGTCGTCGATGAGCTTCGTGAGCGTCGCCTTGTGCCCGGAGCTGAGCTGCCCGGCGCCGTTCACGGTCGTCTCGAAGCGCTTGAGCGCGTCGAGGCGCTTGTCGATGCGGGACGCCACCGCGGTCTTGGCGGCGTCCAGGCCGGCGCCCGGCGAAGGGGCCGCGCCCGCGGGAGCGGCGGCGACGAGTGTGGCGGCCAGCGCGGCCAGCAGGGTCGTGGCGGTGCGTGCGAGCCGGTTCATGTCAGTCCTCGTCCTCGGCGGGCTGGGCGTCGTTGCTGAGCTGCTGCCCGACCTGGTCGAGCATGTTGTCCACGTTCTTGTCGTCCACGTTCTTGTCAGATTCCGCGTTTGCGCCGCCGGTCGTGGTCGTCGTGGCCGCGGGCGGGGCCGCCGGCGCCGCGGGCTGGTGCGCACGCGCCCGGCCGCAGCCGCCGAGGAACAGCAGCCCGGCCGCCAGCGCGATGGCGAGCGTTCGTCTCATGGCGAACATGCTGCGGGCCGCGGGTAAGCACAACCCGCGGCCCGATGTAAGAACTTCGTCAGGCCCGCCCTACCGCGGCCGTCACCTCGACCTCCAGCAGCGCGCCCGGGCGGAACAGACGGGACACCTCGACGGTCGTGCTCGCCGGCGGCACGCCCGGGAACAGCTCGCGGCGCACCAGCCCGTACTCCGGCAGCATCTCCAGGTCGGTCACGAATGTGCGGATATGCACCACGTCGGCGAATCCGGCGCCGTGCGCCTCCAGGATGCCGCCGATCACGTCGAAGATGCGCCGCGCCTGCGCCGCCATGTCGCCCTCGCCGACGATCGCGCCGTCGTCGCCGACCGCGATCTGCCCGGCAAGGAACAGCAGCGACCCGCCGCCGGTGTCGACGCGCGCGACGTGCGAGTAGGGGCCCGCGGGCGGCGTCACGCCCGCCGGGCTGTCCAGGGAGACGATCATGCGTTCCTCACCAGCGTCGAGAGATCCTCATCCGGCAGTGCCCGGGCCAGCACCGCCCGTGCCGCGGCCGCCATCGGCAGGCCGGCCCCGGTGGCGGCGATGGCGAGGTCCACGTCCTTGGCGGCGAGGGCGTTGCTGAAGTGCGCGGCCGGCCCGCCGGGGACCAGGGTGCGCTCGGCGGCGACCGCGAGGGGGCTGTCCCGCAGTACCGAAACGGCATCCTCGCGGTCCAGTCCCACCGCTTCGGCGACGGTGAGCGCGTCGGCCAGCGCGGCGACCGCCGTCACCAGCGCGGTGTTGAGCACGAGCTTGACCGCGGCCCCCGCACCGGGCCCGCCGCAGCGCCGCACGCGCCCGAGCGCGGTCAGGATCGGTTCGACCCGCTCGACGTCGCCGTCGGCCCCGCCCACGAAGATCCGCAGCGTCCCGCCCGCGGCCGCACCGACGCTCCCGCCGACGGGCGCGTCGACCAGCCCGACGCCGGCGGGCAGTCCGGCGGCGATCCGGCGTACCGCATCCGGCCCGATCGTCGACATGTCCACCACGACGGTGCCCCGCCGGGGCGCGAGCTTCGCCAGCACGCCCTCCACCGCGTCCCCGTCGGTCAGCATCGTGATCACCACCTCGGCGTCGACCTCGGCGAGGTCGTCGACGAGCCGCACCCCCGATATGGGCGCCTTGGCCGTCCGGTTCCACCCGGCGACCCGGTGCCCGGCTGCGGCGAGTCGCCCCGCGATCGCGGCCCCCATATGCCCGAGCCCGAGCACAGCGATGTCGTTCATGCCCCGACGCTAGGGCGGCGCGTGCGATGCGGCCAACGAATGTCTCGCATGGATGCGATGCATAATCGGAATGTGCAGACGGAGATGCTCGAAGTCTTCCGCGAGGTCGCCACCCAGCGCTCGATCACCGGCGCCGCGGCGACGCTGCGCTACACCCAGTCGGCCGTCTCCCGCCAGATGGCCGCCCTGGAGTCCGAGTTCGGCGCGCGCCTCTTCGACCGCCTGCCGCGCGGCGTCGCACTCACCGAGGAGGGCCGATGCCTCCTGGCGCACGCCGAGGCCGTGCTGGACCGCCTGGCAGCCGCGCGCCGCGAGGTCCACGCCGTGCGTGACGCCGTGACCGGCCGCCTGCGGGTCGGCGCCTTCGCCACCGCGGACGCCGCAGTGGTACCGCGGGCAATGGCCCGCTTCCGCGCCGAGCACCCCGCCGTCGAGGTGTCGCTGGTCGAGGGCCTGACCGCGCGCCTGCTGGGTGCGCTGCTGTCGGGCGACGCCGACGTGGTCCTGGTCAACACGAGCGCCGACCGCCCCTTCACCGACGAGCGCTTCCGCCTGCACCACCTGGCCGACGAGCCGGTCCTCCTGGCGGTCCGGTCCGACCATCCCCTGGCGCGGGCCTCGCTGGTGCGCCTGGCCGACCTGCCGGGCGAGGCGTGGGTGGCCGGCTCGTCGCGCCCCGACGAGACGCTGCTGGGCGCGAGCGCACGGCTGGGCTTCGCGCCGCGGATCGACTTCGTGGTCCGCGAGTGGACCGCCAAGTTCGGCTTCGTGGCCGCGGGCCTGGGCGTCACGCTGGTCCCCGCCCTGGCCGCCGGCGTGGTCCCGCCCGGCCTGGCGCTGCTGCCGCTGGACCCGTCGGAGTTCCCGCCGCGCCTGGTCCAGGCGGCCACGCTGGCCGGCCGCACGGTCCCCGCAACGGTGGCCCGCTTCCTGGCGACCCTGCACGATGAGACGGTGGCCACACTGCGTCACGTTTCGCCGCCGGCCCCGTCCAACCTGCCATGACCATCCTCGTGACCGGCGCCACCGGAACTCTGGGCCGCCCCCTGATGCGCGAGCTCGCCACTCGCAACCTCGACGCCCGCGGCCTGAGCCGCCGCGCCCCCGGCTACACCCACGCCGACCTGCTGACGGGCGAGGGCCTCCCGGCGGCGTTGGCGGACGTCGACCTGGTGATCCACGCCGCGACGGACGGCCGCCGGGACGTCCGCGCGGCCGAGCACCTGCTTCGCGCCATGCGCCCCGACCAGCACCTCCTGTACGTCTCGATCGTCGGCGTGGACCGTGTCCCACTGCCGTACTACCGCCAGAAGCACGCCATCGAGTCCCTGGTCCGCGCGCGGGGCGGCTCGATCCTGCGCGCGACCCAGTTCCACGACCTGGTCTTCACGCTGGCGAAGGCCCTGACCGCGCTGCCCGTCGGCTTCTACCCGTCGTTCTCGATCCAGCCCGTCGAGGTCGGCGAGGTCGCGGTTCGCCTGGCTGACCTCGCCGCCACGCTCTCGCCCGGCAGCACCCCGGTCTTCGAGGACTTCGGCGGCCCGGAGATCCGCTCGTCGCACGACCTCATCCGCACGTACGTGGCCGCGTCCCACCGCCGCCGCGCCCTGCTGCCGCTGCGCGTCCCGGGCCGCATCTTCCGCGCCTTCCGCGACGGCGGCCACCTGGCCCCCGAACACGCCCTCGGCACCGTGACCTGGGAGGACTACCTGTCCCACCGCTCGCCTTCGACCGCCTGACCTCCTCTTGCGGCGCCGCTCCCGGCCGCGCGGGACGGTTTGCCGACAAGTCGGGCGCTCCGCGCCACGACTTGTCGCATTTATACCCCGACGAGCGATAAATCCGGCACAGCGTCCATAGTCGCCTGCCTGGCGATAAATCCGGTCAAGATGTGCGTGCGGAGCGAACCTGCGGCGCACGGGGGCGGGGCGAAGGTGCCGCGCACAGGCGGTGCCGCAGTGTGCGCGCTCGCGAAGCGTGCGGTGCTGGCCGGCGCGGCGCGGCGGCGTGCGGGCTGGGGACCAGGCGCGGTGGTGCAGGGTGCGGGGCCTGGGCGTGGTGGGCGTGGCGAAGGTGCCCCGTGCCTGGGCGTGGGCCAGCGGAGGGGCTAGGGCTCCGGGGCCGGCTCGGGGGCCACGGCGGGCTCGGGGGCCGGGGCGGCGGTGTGGCGGATGCGGCGCAGGCCCACCGCGGCCGAGACGCCCGCCGCCGCCACGTCCGCGATCGTGAAGAGCAGGCGCGAGACCAGGGTCAGGGCCCAGGCCGTCGGCCACGGCACGCCCAGGCCGGCCAGCGCGATCGCCATCAGGAACTCCCGCGCGCCCAGGCCCGACGGGGCCACGATGACGAACGTGCTGATGCTCATCGCCAGGGCCATGGCGAAGATGCTGCCGACGAGGCCGTGCACGCCGGGCAGGTGGGCGCGGACCAGGAACCAGATGTGCACGCCCGCCGCGAGGTAGCCGATCACGGTCCACATGCTCGAGACCAGCACGGCCCGCCAGGTGATGGGGCGGTCCAGCGCTGGGCGGCGCAGCAGGCGCATGGCACGGTTGACCAGGTAGGTCAGCAGGGGCGGGTAACAGCAGGCGAGGCCGAAGGGGAGGAGGATCACGGCGCACCAGACGGCGATCGCGGCGAAGGTCTGGTGCGACGTCGCGTCGGCGCCGTCGAACGCCACGCCGAAGCCGGGGGAGGTCAGGATCAGGCCGACCGTCACGCCCAGGCCGGTGATGACCGCGGAGCTGATGAAGACCTTCGCGCGGGACACGCCGACGCGGCGGCCCAGCTCCATCTGGACGACGTAGGCCCACACGGTGCCGGGGAGATACTTGCCCAGGGCGCCGACGAGCTGGATCGGGGCGGCGTCGCGGACGCGCAGGGGGTGGTCCAGGCTGCCGACCATCGAGCGCCAGGCCATCATCGTGGCCCACAGGCAGGCCACCGCGGCCGCCAGGGAGGCGCCGAGGGACGGCCAGGAGAGGCTGCGGAAGGTGGCGGACACGTCGGACCACTGCTGGACGGTCGTGGCCACGATGAAGTACGCGATGCCGAGCGCCGCCAGGATGCGCACCGCCTGGATCGCGCGGGCGCGCCACGGCTTCTTCACCACGGGTGTGACCTGACTGTCGCTCATCGCCGTGCCGGTGATCGTCTCGGGCGCACCACTCACGGTCGGTCACGCTAGCACGCCGTCCGGGCCCCCAAACGCGAGCGACCGGTCACCCGGGGCCGGGCGATCGGTCGGGCTTGGCGGCCATCTGCGACCAATAGGATGCGGAGCGGTCGCGACGTCAGAGGAGTCAGCGTGCGGTACGTGATCATCGGTGGGGGAATTGTCGGGCTCGCGACCGCGCACCGGCTGGTGCTCGACCGGCCCGACGCGCGGGTGACGGTCGTGGAGAAGGAGGCGGTCTGGGGTGCGCACCAGACCGGGCACAACTCCGGGGTGATCCACGCCGGCGTGTACTACAAGCCGGGCAGCCTCAAGGCCACGCTGTGCAAGGCCGGCAGCGCGTCGATGGTCGAGTTCTGCGCCGAGCACGGTATCGCGCACAAGGTGACCGGCAAGCTCATCGTCGCCACCGACGCGGCCGAGCTGCCGCGGCTGCACGCGCTGTTCGAGCGGGCACAGGCCAACGGGCTGCCGGTGCGGATGGTGGGGCAGGCCGAGGCGCGCGAGCTCGAGCCGGAGGTCGCCTGTGTGGAGGGCATCCACGTCGCCTCGACCGGCATCGCCGACTACAAGGCCGTCTGCGTGAAGCTGGCCGAGATCGCCGAGAAGGCGGGCGCGACGCTGCGGCTCAACACCGCCGTCGTGGGCATCCGCGCGTCCGAACGCGAGGTGGTGGTGCGCACGACGACGGGTGAGATCGTGGCCGACGTCCTGGTGAACTGCGCCGGGTTGCACGCCGACCGGGTGGCCCGGATGGCGGGGATCCGCCCGCCCGCGCGCATCATCCCGTTCCGCGGTGAGTACTACGAGCTGCGCCCGGATCGCCGCCACCTCGTCAACGGCCTCATCTACCCGGTGCCGGACCCGCAGTTTCCGTTCCTGGGTGTACACCTGACGAAAATGGTCGACGGGAGCGTCCACGCCGGGCCGAACGCGGTCCTGGCGATGGCCCGGGAGGGCTACACGTGGGGGAAGATCCGGCCCCGCGACGTGGCCGACGCCGCCACCTACGGCGGGCTGTGGCAGCTGGCGCGCAAACATCTGCGGTACGGCATCACGGAGGTCCGCCGTTCGCTGTCGAAGCGCCGCTTCGCGCAGAGCCTGGCCCGCCTGGTGCCCGCGGTGACCGCCGAGGACCTCGTGCCGGCCGAGGCGGGCGTGCGGGCGCAGGCGATCACGCCGTCCGGCGACCTCGTCGACGACTTCCTGATCGTCGCCGAAGGGCGCCAGGTGCACGTGCTCAACGCGCCGTCCCCGGCGGCGACGAGCTCGCTGGAGATCGCCAAGTACATCACCGCGCGCCTTCCGGTATAGGGTGCCCGCTGTGCGCCGGGTCCTGCTCGCCGTCCTTGCCCTCACCGCCGGGCTCGTCGCGGGCTGCGACGACGCCGGCGCCAACCCGTCCGCCAAGGGCCCGACCGCCCCGGCGGCCGACGCCGGCGGCGCCTGCCGGCTGCTGGACTTCGGCATGGTCAACGCGAAGCTGGGCCTGAACCTCAGCGTCGCCGCGGGGGCGCAGCAGGACAACACGTTCAGCTGCGTGCTGCAGGCCGCCGGGGCCAGTTACCCCGACCTGGTGCTGTCGGTGAGCACCACGACCATCGACAAGGACGTGTTCGGCTCGATGATCCAGCCGAAGGACGCGACCGCGGTCGAGGGTCTGGGCGTCACGGGGTACCAGATGCAGACCCCGGCCACCGAGAAGGCCGGCCCGGGCGTGGAGGTCGGCTGGCTGGCCGGCAACAAGCGGATCATCGAGCTGTCGTTGCGCCTTGCGCCCGGCACCGCCGACGACAAGGCCGCCGAGGCGGTGCCGAAGGTCGTGGAGCTGGCGAAGCTGATCGACCTCAGCAGCCTGTGAGGCCCGCGCGGCGGCGGGCGGCGGACAGCAGCCGCTCGGGGTCGCCGAAGTAGCGCCACGGCCACACGGTCGGGCGGTCACCGCCGCGCAGCAGGTGCGGCCGGGCCCGCCCGTCGTCGCCGGCCTGGTGGTAGAGCGCGGCGAAGGCCTGGTGCGCCGCCATCGTCCACGGGTGCGCGTCGTACCTGCCGCCGCCCGCGAGCAGCCGGCGCGCGGCGGCGTCGGTCTCACGGAGGACGTCCGGGTCGCCGAGGTACCGATATGCCCGCCACGCTCGCCCGAGCACGTTGCCGCGCAGGAGACCGTCGACGCAGCCCTCGATGTGCGCGAGGGCGACGAGGGCGTGCAGCGGATGCCCGTCCGGCCGGCCGGCCACCCGGGCGCGGGCGAAGGCGAGCACGCGGTAGGGCGAGCCGTACCACCGCCGCGTGTGCCCGACGAGGTGCCGGGCGTGGGCGAGGTAGAGGCCGGGCGCGAGGACGCAGGCCCGCTTGAACGCGTCGGCGGGCTCGGTGACGTGCAGCGGCGCCCCGATCACGACGCCGGCGAGCTCGCTCCACGGCACCGCGTCGTCCTGGTCCACCAGCGCCGCCTGCCGCAACGCCGAGCGCGCCTCGGCGACGAGCGCCTGCTGCGCGATGATGCGCCGGTCGATGCGTTTGTTGGAGCCGGCCGCATCGCGCACGCCCCAGGCCGCGGCGGAGAGTGTGGCGCCGAGCAGCAGCCACCGCTCGCCCCGGTACGCCTGTGTCTGCGCCAGCTCCCGCAGCAGCTCCAGCCGCGGCACCCCGCCGGCGCCGAGCACGCTGACGACCTGCTCCCGCCGGTGTACGTCGGGAGTGCCCGCGATCAGGTCCAGCGCCGCGGTCGCGTCCCCGTCGTCGGCCAGCGCGGTCAGCGCCTTGGCGAGGTCCTCGTCGCAGAAGGCAAGATCGATCCCCACGGCCTCAACCTAGGCAGGGTCAACCGGGCCGCTCGTCGTATCGTGCGCGCGCATCCGCAATATCACCCCGGTGCAGGCGGGCCCACCCGGCGAGCGCCACGAGGGCGGCCTGCAGCTCGACGGCCATCGGCGTGAGTGAGTACTCGACCCGCGGCGGCACGGTCGGAAAGATGGTCCGCACGACGAGCCCGTCGCGCTCGAGGTTGCGCAGCGTGAGCGTCAGCATCCGCCGGCTGATGCCGGGGATCGCCCGCTCGAGCCCGGAGAACCGGACGGGCCCATCGGAGGCGACGAGCAGGATGCTCACGCTCCACTTGGACCCGACCCGGTCGATGACGTCCTCGACGGAGCAGGCCGGCGGCCCGCACTCCGGCATGTCGTCCGGCCGGCGAGGAAACATGCTCTTCGCGCTATGCCGCCGCGACGAAGACCCGCGAGGCGACCTCCCGCGGCAGGCGGATCCGCTCGCCCTCGCGGTCGATGCTGACCCCGTCGCGCTCCTGCGCCACCGTGACGGTCGCACCCGGGTCGATGCCGGCGGTGTGCAGCTGGCGCAGCACGTCGGCGTCGGTCTGCACCGACTCGCAGATCCGGCTCACCACGACCGAGCCGGCCAGCCCCGGGAACGCCAGGTTGCGCTCCCGATCGGCCGCCTCGGAGGCGCCGCTGCCGGGCAGTGCCTCCAGGCCGGGGATCGGGTTGCCGTAGGGCGAGCGCGTGGGCCGCCCGAGCAGCTCGTAGACGCGGTGCTCGACGGCGTCGCTCATGACGTGCTCCCAGCGGCACGCCTCCTCGTGGGCCTGCTCGTAGGGCAGCCCGATGACGTTGACGAGCAGCAGCTCGGCGAGGCGGTGCTTGCGCATGACCGCGACCGCGTGCTCGCGCCCCTGGTCGGTGAGGGCCAGGTGGCGGTCGCCCTCGACGATGAGCAGCCCGTCGCGTTCCATGCGGGCGACGGTCTGGCTGACGGTCGGGCCGCTCTGGTGCAGCCGCTCGGCGATGCGGGCGCGCTTGGGCACGACGCCCTCTTCCTCGAGCTCGAGGATCGTCTTCAGGTACATCTCGGTGGTATCCACCAGGTCGTTAATGTGTCCCACCGTCCTTGTCCGGGGCACTACGCACAGGTGCCACAGCCGCCATGTCCATATCGCTCTCGTCCGCGTAGCGCCAGTTTAGTCCGGGGCCGAACCGACCAGCGCAAACGCGAGGCGCGTCGGTGACTTGGCCATCTATAGAGATTACCCGGTCATCCGACGACTCATCGAAACCGACATGTCCGTCAGTCCGCCGCGAGCCGGAATGGTCCGGGCTGTGCCGATCGCCACACTTCAGCACGGACCCGTCTTCGGCGCTGACCGCCCTCATCGCGCGCGCCGCCTAGAATGTGAGCCGGGTCGATGCGGGGGATTGGGGGCCGGTGGCGTTCGGGTCTCGGCGGCGGGCGCTGCTCGCCGCGTGCCGCGACGGGCGGGAGCTGCGCGGCGGGATCATCGACGCGGCGGTACTGCGGGACTGCTGCCTCGACACGGCCGGGACCGTCGACCCGAGGGGCCTGCGGCTGCGCGGCGTGCACGTGCGCGGGCGGCTGGACCTCGCCGGCTTCGATGCCGAGTTCCCGATCGCCTTCGCGGACTGCTCGTTCGACGAGGCGCCCGACCTGACCGGCGCCTCCGTGCGCGGCCTGGCGATCGTCGGCTCGCCGCGGCTGCCGGGCCTGATCGCCGACGGGCTGCGGGTGCGCGGCGACCTCGACCTGTCCGGCTCGCGGATCGCCGGCGCGCACCCGGGCGGCGGCAGCCGGGTGCCCGCGGCGGTGTGGCTGCGCGACGCCGAGGTGGGCCGCCGCCTGCTCTGCGTCGCCACGACCATCGACGCCGGCGGCGGCCGGGCGCTGGTCGCCGACCGGATCCGCGTGTCGGGCAACGCCCGGCTCGCCGGCGGGTTCGTCGCGACCGGATGCGTCCGGCTGATGGGTGCCGGCATCGGCGGCTCGCTGGAGCTGACCGGGGCCCGCATCGCCGCCGCGCGCCACGACGGGCCGAACGACCCGGGCGAGGTGGCGCTGGACCTCGGGGAGGCGTCGATCGGCGGTAGCGTGCTGCTGACCTCCTACGCCGACCGCGGCGACGCCGGTCGCGCGCGCATCGACGGGCAGGTCGCGGCCGCCAACCTCGGCGTCGCCGGGCGGGTCGTGATCCGCGGCGCCGTGCTGCGCGGGCCGGACGGGCAGGCCGCCGTGTCCGCGCAGCGGCTGGCGGTCAGCGGCGCTGTGAGCGTCGAGGGCGGGAGCCGGGTGCACGGCGGCCTCGACCTGTCGTACGGCGACCTGACCACGGTGACGATCGGCGGCGACTGCGCGATCGACGCGCCCGGGCGGCTCGCGCTCGGGCTCCTCGGCGCCGAGGTCCGCTCGCACGTGACGCTGGAGCCCGGCCTGACGGTCGCAGGCTCGATGCGGCTGGCCGGCGCGCGCATCCACGGCAACCTGGTCATGTCGGGCGTGACGCTGCGGTCGCCGGTACCGGAGCAGGGCCTGGTCTCGGCGCGGGCGGTGGCGATCGAGGGCGAGGTACAGCTGCGGCGCCTGACGACCGAGGGCGGGTACCTCAGCTTCCGGGGCGCGACGATCGGCGGCACCCTGGACGCGACCGGCGCGACGCTGCACAACCCGGGCGAGCGCACGATCAACCTGCAGCAGGCCGTCGTGCGCAACTCCGTGCGGCTGGTGGACGGGTTCTCCTCGACCGGGTTCATCGCGCTGAACCGGTGCGTGGTCGAAGGGCGGCTCAACCTGCGGGGCGGGCGGTTCGCCTGCCCGGGGCCGTCGGCGGAGAACCCCGGCGGGCACGCCGTGCAGGCCGTCGGGGTCACCGTGCGCGGCGGGCTGCATCTGCGCGGCGCGCGCATCGAGCCGAGCGTGGACTTCCGCAACGTGACCGTCAGCGTGCTCGACGACGAGCCGGACGAGTGGCCGGAGCGGTTCGTCGTGTCCGGGATGACGTACGAGCGCTTCGGGGACCTGCGCTGGGACCGGGCCGCCCGGCTGCGGTGGCTGGCCCGGCAGGCGGAGTACGACGCCGGGCCCTACGAGCAGCTGGCGCGGGTGTTCCGCCAGCACGGGTACACCTCGGACGCCGAGGCGATCCTGATCGAGCGCCGCCACCGGGAGCGCCGCGCCGCCCGCCGCCACCCGCTGCGCCCGCGCACGGCGCTGGACGCGCTCTACGGCTGGGCCGTCGGGTACGGCTACCGGCCGGGTCGCACGGCGTGGCTGCTGCTGGCGCTGCTCATCGCCGTGTCGGCGTCGCTGTACGTGCCGGGCGTGCGGGACACGCTGCGGGCCACCGACCCGCGCGGCAACGCCTACGCCGTCGACGGGCGGGTGGTGACCGTAGACGGGGCCGGCGCCGGCCCGGCGGGGGCCGACGCCGCCCCGTCCGCGCAGGCGCCGCGGGCCGACGCGTGCGGCGACGGTCAGGTGCGCTGCTTCAACCCGGTCCTGTACGCCGTCGACACCGTCGTGCCGCTGATCTCGCTGGGCCAGCGCTCCACCTGGTACGCGAGCCCGCACGCGCCCCTGGGCCGCCTCGCCGAGTGGTGGCTCAACCTGGCCACGCTCGCCGGCTGGGTGCTGAGCACGATGTACGTGTTGTCGTTCACGAGATTCGCCCGGTCCGTGTAGGCGCCGCGCGGTAGGTGAGCACGACGACCCCCGAGGCCATCGGCTCGCAGCCGGTCAGCTCGACGTCGGTGCGCGCGCCGCCGTCGGGCAGCAGCGCCCGGCCCCGGCCGAACAGGACCGGATGCACCAGGACGCGCCACTCGTCGACGAGCCCCTGCCCGGCGAGCGTCGCGATGAGGTCACGCCCGCCGTACACGACCAGGTCCTGGCCCCCGGCCCGCTTGAGCGCGGCGACGCCCTCGGCCGCGTCGCCCGCGATCGGGTGCGAGTTCTCCCAGGCGAAGTCGGTGAGCGTCGTCGACGCGACGTGCTTGGCCATGGCGTTGATCTTGTCGATGTAGGGCAGCTCGCCGGCCCGCGCGGGCCAGAGGTGGGCGAACGCCTCGTAGGTGCGCCGGCCCAGCACCAGGCCGTCGCTGTTCTCGAGCAGCTTGCCGTGGTACTGCGCCGACTCCTCGGTGTTGTACGGGACGGTCCAGTCCTGCAGGTCGTCAACGCGCCCGTCGAGCGTGGCGTAGGTCGAGACGATGAGCTTTCGCATGCGGTACCCCTCCGTGTCGGTTCTGCGCAGTGCAGACACCGGCCGGCGGGCAAAGGGGGCGCCCGCCCGTCAGAGGCGGCGCGGCCCGCTGTCGGGGCGTGGCTGGTGCGGTGCCAGCTCCGCGCTGGCGTGCAGCACCGCCAGGCCCGACGGGCGGGCCAGCACCGGGTTGAGCGTCAGCGCCGACAGCGCCGGCTGCTCGTCGACCAGCCGGCCGACGCGCAGCAGCAGGTCGGCGAGGGCGTCGAGGTCGACGGGGGCGGCGCCGCGGTAGCCGGTCAGCAGCGGCGCGGCGCGCGGCGCGCGGACCAGCGAGGCGGCGTCGCGGTCGGTGAGCGGGACCGGGCGCCAGGCGCGGTCGCCGAGCAGGTCGGCCGCCTCGCCGCCGAGGCCGAAGCCGACGACCGGGCCGAACGCGGGGTCGTCGACGACCTCGACCACGCACGCGACGCCGGGCGCGACCATCGGCTGGACGACGACCTCGACACCCAGGCCGAACAGGCGCTCGAGCTCGCGGTACGCCTCCTCGACCGCCGCCGCCGAGGTGAGGCTGAGGCGGACCGCGCCCAGGTCGATGCGGTGCCGCCAGGGCTTCGTGGCGACCTTGAGGGCGACCGGGTAGCCGACCTGCGCGGCGACCTCGGCGACCCGCTCGCCGGCGGCCCAGCGCGACGGCACGACCGGGATGCCGTAGGCGGCGAGCAGCTCGTCGGCCTCGCCGTGCTCGCCGGCGCCGGCCTCGGCGAGCCGGGCGGCGATCTCGGTCCCGCGGGCGGTGTCGACGCCGGTCAGGGCGGGCAGCGCGCCGACGGGCTCGCGGCGCCAGGCGGCGTAGCGGGCGACGCGGCCGAGCGCGCGGACCGCCTCCTCGATGGCCGGGAACAGCGGCAGGGCGGGCGGGTCGGCGTCGCCGTAGGTGGGCGCGACCGTGAACGACGGGTCGGCGGGCATGACGACGGCGATCGGGCGCGGCGCGCCAGCCGTGGACACGCGCAGCAGCTCGGCGACGCCGAGCTTGTCGTCCTCGGCGAGCGCGGGCGCGTACGCGGCGAGCACGACGTCGGCCCGCTCGTCGTCGAGGGCGGCGTGCACGGCCCGGACGAAGTCGACGTCGGACACGGCGGGGCCGAGATCGAGGGGGTACCCGTCCGCGACGCGCAGCCCGGCGGCGGGCGCCTTGGCGACGGTGAGCACGCCGAGGGCGGCGGCGTTGGTGACCACGGCGACGCGGTCACCGGCGGGCAGGGGGCGGCCGGCGATGAGCAGGCCCACGTCGAACAGCTCGCCGACGGTGTCCACCCGGATCACGCCGGAGCTGGCGAAGAGCGCCGCCACGCCGCGGGCGTCGGGGCCGACCGTGACGGCGTCCAGGGCCGGCGGGCGCACCGGGCTCGCCACCGCGGCGACCGGCTTGCGGCGGGCCAGCTCGCGGGCGATCCGGGCGAACTTGCGCGGGTTGCCGAAGGTCTCCAGGTACAGCAGCACGGCGTCGGTCTGCGGGTCCTCGCGCCAGTACTGCAGCGCGTCGTTGCCGGACACGTCGGCGCGGTTGCCGGCGGACACGAACGTCGACAGCCCGAGGCCGCGCCGGTCGGCCTCGGCGAGCAGGGCGGTGCCCAGGGCCGCGGACTGGCTGAAGAACCCGACCCGCCCGGCGCGCGGCAGCAGCGGCGCGAGGGTGGCGTTGAGCCGCACGCCCGGGTCGGTGTTCGCGACGCCGAGGCAGTTGGGGCCGACGAGGCGCATGCCGTGCTCGCGCACGGCCCGCAGCAGCGCCGCCTGCGCCTCGGCGCCGGCCGGCCCGGACTCGGCGAAGCCGGCCGAGACGACCACCAGGCCGTGGACGCCGGCCGCGGCGCAGTCGGCGACGACGGCGGGCACCGCGTCGGCGGGCACGGCGACGACGGCGAGGTCGATTCCCGCGGTACCGCGCAGAGACGTGACGGCGGGCAGGCCACCGACCACCGGGGCGGACGGGTGGACCGGGACCAGGTTGCCGGCGAAGCCGGCCGCCTTGAGGTGCGCCAGGAGCGCGGCGCCGATGCCGGAGCCGCCCGAGCGGGCGCCGTAGACGGCCACGCCGCGCGGGTTGAGCAGCCGGGCGATCGAGCGGGCCTCGGCGTGCTGCTCGCGGGCCTGCTGCACGCGCAGCGAGTCGGGGGTGGCGGCGATCGGGAACCACAGGTGCACGACGCCGTCGGCGAACTGGCGCTCGATGTGGAAGCCGGCGGCCATGAACACGCGCAGCATCGCTTGGTTCACCGGCAGCACGTCGGCCTCGAACTCGGTGATGCCCTCGGCGTCCGCCGCGGCGACGAGGTGCTCGATCAGCACCGAGCCGATGCCCCGGCCCTGGTGCGCGTCCTCGACGACGAACGCGACCTCGGCCTGGTGGGAGCCCGCGCCGAGCCGCTCGTAGCGGCCGACCGCGATCAGCTCGCCGGCGTGCTCCACCACGAACGCCTCGCGGTCGTGGTGGTCGACGTTGACGAAACGGTCCAGGTCGCGCTGCGGGATCCGCGGGTACGCCGCGAAGTAGCGCAGGTAGCGCGTGCGCTCGGAGAACCGGGAGTGCAGCGCGACGATGCGCTCCGCGTCGTCGGGCCGGATCGGTCGCAAGTGGACGGTGGTCCCGTCCGACAGCAGCACGTCGGCCGCCCTGGCCGAAACGTCGTTCACCCGCATAGTTTCCCACTCGATTGCGTTACGGTGTCTCGCATGATGCTGACCCCGGCGGATGTCAAGGCCCTCCGGTTTGCCAAGGCGCCCTTCGGCAAGCGCGGGTACGACGAGGACGAGGTCGACCAGTTCCTCGACGTGGTCGCCCGGACACTGGCCGCCCTGCAGGACGAGATCGCCTCGCTGCGCGACGCGGCGCTGCAGCCCGCCTCCTTCGGCACGTCCAAGGCGGCGGAGACCGAGATGCTCGCGGAACTGGACCGCATCAAGCAGCGCCTGACCCGCCTCGAAGCGGCCGTCGTCCGCGGCTAGGCCCTCCGGACATGCTCCTCACGAGAACCTGATCCGGACCGGGCTCGTCGCGGCGGGCTGCGGCGCGAACGCGAAGGCCGTCAGGGCCCCGCGCACGACGCTCAGGGTCTCGGCGCCGACCAGGTCCAGCCACTGCCGCTCGGCCGCGGCCCCCGCCGCCCGCATGGCCTCGACGGCGCGCACCCCCTCGGCGGTGAGGGTGAGCCGCCGGCTGCGCGCGTCGCCCTCGTTCGGCTGCCGCTCGAGCAGCCCCTCCGCCACCAGCGTCGCGCAGATCTTGCTGATCGCCTGCGTGGTCATCCCCAGCCGGTCGGCGAGCTGCGTGACGGTGTCCAGCCCGTCGCCGATGAACAGCACTGCGAGCGACTGCGACGGGGTGAGGTGCCCGTACCCGGCGCCGGCGAGCTCACCGAGGACCTCGCGCACCATGCGCTCGCAGCACACGGCGAGCAGCATCCCCAGATCGGCCTCGGTCCGCGCACTCATGCGATGACCCTACAGACCTTGACTAGGTAACTCGATTACGTATCTAATTTGCGTAATCGAGTTACCTAGTTTTGGGGGTGCACATGGACATCCAGGGGGTGGACGTGGCCGCGCTGCGCGGCGACGCCAAGGGCCTGGCGCTGTTCTTCATGCGCGCTGGCAACTGCGCGATCTGCCTGCGTCACGTGCGGGCGCTGGCCGGGCTGGACCTGCCCGGCCGCGGCGTGGCCGTGGCCGTGGTGGTCCCCGGCGGGCCGGCCGAGGCCGAGCGGGTGCGGCGCGTCGCGGGCGCGCTGCCGGTCGTGTCGTCGGCGGGCGCGGCCGCGCACCGCTCCGCCGGGCTGGACCGGACGCTGCTTGTCCAGCACAGCGGGACGGTGCTCATCGACGCGCAGGGCGAGGAGCGGTACCGGCTGGCCGCCACCCTGCCGACGGGCAGCTTCGACGCCGCCGCCCTGACCGCCGCGGCCGACCGCCTGTAGCCGCGGGTCAGTCGCGCGGGTCGTGCGGGTCGAGGCCGAAGAACGGGAACACGGCGTTGCGGGTCGCCATGATCGCCCGGTCGACCTGCGAGGGCGTGTCGCCCGGTATCCACGGCGTCCAGTCGGTCGAGCCGCCGTCGGTCATGGTCTCGGGCAGCGGATGGTCCGGCCGGCGCGCCGTGGCCAGGTCCAGCCAGTCCTGCGGTATCGGCAGCGCCGGGTCGAGCGGCTCGCCGGTCAGCACCGCCAGCAGGTGGGTCCAGGCCCGCGGCACGCACTCGACCAGCGCGTACCCGCCCCCGCCGCTGGCCACCCACCGGCCGCCCGCGACCTCCTCGGCGAGGTCGCGCAGGGCGAGGTACGCCGCGCGCTGCCCGTCGACGGTGAGCCAGAGGTTGGCGAGGGGGTCGTGGCGGTACGTGTCGGCGCCGCACTGCGTGAAGAGCAGCTGGGGCGAAAAGGCCCGCAGCACCCCTGGTACCACGGCGTGGAAGGCTCGAAGCCACAGCGCGTCGTCCGTCCCGGGCGGCAGCGCCACGTTGACCGCCGACCCGGGCGCGCCCGGCCCGCCGGTCTCGTCCGGAAACCCGGTCCCCGGGAACAGCGTGCGCGGCGACTCGTGCAGGCTGATCGTGAGCACCCGCGGGTCGTCGTAGAAGATCTCCTGCACCCCGTCGCCGTGGTGCACGTCGATGTCCACGTAGGCGACCCGCTCCGCGCCGAGATCGAGCACCCGCTTGATCGCCACGGCGGGGTCGTTGTACACGCAGAACCCGGACGCCCGCCCCGGCATGGCGTGGTGCAGCCCGCCGGAGATGCTGACCGCCCGCCCGGCCTCGCCGCGCCACACCGCCTCGGCGGCCCGCCGCGTCGCACCCGCGATCAGCGCGCTCGCCTCGTGCATCCCCGCGAACGTCGGATTGTCGGTCGTCCCGAGCCCCATGAGCGCGACGCGCCGCCCGGTGGAGGCCGCCTTCACCACCGCGATGTAGTCCGGATCGTGCACGGTGGCGAGCATCTCGTCGGTCGCCGCCTCGGCCCGCTCCACCGCCACGCCCGGCCGGTCGAGCACCCCCAGCTGCCGCGCGAGCGCCATGGTCAGCTCCACGCGCACGGGATCGAGCGGATGATCCCCCATGTCGTACCCCAGGAGCCGTTCGTCCCACACCACCAGCGTGCTCACGAGCCGTCGCCCTTCGCGACGGTACGACCGGGATCGGTGATCCAGTGGCTCCAGGACCCCACGTACAGCGCCGCCGGTGTGCCCTGTTCGTAGAGCGCGAGCACCAGCTGAGCGGCGGTGACGCCGGACCCGCAGTAGGCCCCGATGCGCTCCCCTCCGACCTCGACGGCCCGCAGGAACCCGTGCTCGTCGACCGTCTGGGCCGCGGGCAGGTTCAGCGCACCCGGGATATGCCCCGCGACGGGATCGACGGGTTCGATCTCCCCGCGGTACCGCTGCGCAATCCTGGCATCGAGGAGCACATTGCCCGGATCGGCGGCCTCGTCCGCGGTCCACACCGGCATCCCGCCGGGCCGCACGTCGACGTCCCCCGGCACCGGCTCGGGAACGTCGGCGGTCGTGGCCAGGCCCGCGGCGACCCAGGCGGCGAATCCGCCGTCGAGCACGCGGACGTCCTCGACGCCGGCCCATCGCAGCGTCCACCAGGCCCGGGCGGCCGCGCCGGAGGGGTTGGGCCCGCCGCCGTCGTACACCACGACCGGCCGCCCGCCGCTCACCCCGAGCCGCCGCAGCGCCGCCTCGAGCGCCGCGGGCTCGGGCAGCGGATGCCGCCCACCGTCTCCCGGCGCACCGCAGAGGTCCTCATCGAGGTCCGCGAACACCGCACCGGGCAGATGCCCGGCCGCGTATGCGACCCGCCCGTCCTTGGCGAGACTCCAACGGACATCGAGCAGCGTCGGCGGCTCATCACCCTTGATCAGCTCAGCGAGCGCGGCGACACCCAGGATCGCCCGATTGCCTGTCACGCCCCAATCTTGTCGCACGCGCCGGCGGAACATGAGGCGGGGCTGCGGGCAGTCATCGGTATGTTGCACATCATGGCCGATCCGGACGGGGGCCCGCGGACGTCGGGGACCTGTTCGACCGGTACGGGCCGAGCTGCGCCGCTACTGTGCGGGCCGCGTCGGGGTGAGCCTCGCGGAGGACATCGTCGCCGAGACGTTCCTCATCGTGTACGAGCGGCGGGATCGGCTCGGCGACGGGCCGGTGCGGGCCTGGCTGTACGGCATCGCGACCAACCTGCTGCACCGGCACCGGCGCACCGACGTGCGGGCGCTGCGCGTCCTGGCGCGAACCGGGCGGGACCCGCTCGTGGCCGATGTCGCCGAATGGGCGGTGGACCGGGCCGACGCGGCCGTGATGGGCCGGCGGCTCGCTGCAGGTGGACTACCGTGGCGCGGGCCGCATCCAGGAGCAGCGACTCACCACGTACGAGTTCGTGGCCGCGTAAGGAGATACACGGATGGAGCTGGTGGAGGACCTCGCCGGCGAGGACCGGCAGCGCGCCTCGGACCGGCTCGTCGCAATGGGGGAGGCGGCGGTCGGCCCGGTGCTCGCGGTGCTGTGCGACGAGCGCTCCCCGGTCGAGTGGAGCACGGCGGCGCTGGTGCTGCAACGCATCGGTGAACCGGCGCTCGAGCCCCTCGTCGGTGCGCTGGCCGCCGCCGCGACGACCGAGGTGGCGCGGCGGTGCTCGTCGACGCTCGGCGGGCTCCGGGTCGCCGACGGCGGGCGGTTCGCGGCGCTGCTGAGCCACCCCGCGCCGCGGGTGCGCGAGAGCGCCGCCTCCGCGCTGCAGGATCTGCGGGCGGACGTCGAGCCGTACCTGCCGGCGCTCGCCGGGGTTCTCGACGACCCGGACGAGGCCGTGCGGCGACGGGCCCGGCTGGCGATCGAGGCGGCGGGGTGGCTCGCGGTACCGATGCTGCGGGAAATCCGGCGGGGAACGGGGCGGCGGCGGACTGCGGCGCTCACCACCCTCGCCGACGTCGGCGGGTGGGACGCGTTGGACGAGGCCGACCGGCGCGCAGTCGCGCGGCTCATCGAGATCAAGGCCGCGCGCGAGGCGCCCGCGCCGATGCACCTGTGCGGCTCCTGGTTCGCCGTGCCGACCGCCGACCAGCCCGCCGTGCTCGACGCGTTCGGGCTCGCCGAGCCGCGGGCGGTGACGATGCGCCTCGGCGGGTCGGCCTGGACCCGCGACCACCACGGCTGGTCGTCCGTCCCGCACGCCGAGTGCCGGCGCACGTACGTCACGCCGGCCCTGGACGGCTGGACGCTGGTCTTCGGCAAGATCCCCGCCGTCGCGCACGCCGCCCCGGCCGACAGCGAGACGGTCTGGCGCGACGAGGTCCGCGCCCGCTGCGCCGCGCTGAGCGCCCGCTTCGGCGCGGCGCACTGCTACGGCGCCAGCTGCGGCGACGGCTGGACCGCCTGGTGCCTCGCCGAGGACGGCGAGGTCATCCGGTTCTACGACGCCTTCGAGCCCGGCGACCAGACCGGCGAACCTCACCCGGCCGAGGCGGGCCTGCGCCTGCCGCACATCAGCGCCTTTCCGATGGAGGCCTTCGAGGGGGTACCGCGCGAGGGGATCGCGGAGCGGTTCCGCGAGATTCAGCGCACCCTGCCCGCCCAGGCCCACGCCACGACGCTCGCGGCGCGCTTGTCGGTCGACCCGTCGGCGCTCGGCCCGCACACCACCGTCGCGGGCCGGGCCGTGCTCGCGCTGACCCCTTGCGGCCTCGCCGAGCCCAGCACTCCGGGCGCCCTGGCCATCTGACGTCACCGGTTCGGCGGGCGGCGTTCCGCGCCCCGCCGCCGCCGGGGCGTGACCGGGCCCGAGCCGGCCGCCGCGCTGCTGGACCTGGTCTGCGCCGCCGACGGCGGTGGCCCGGTCGCGATCGCTGGTTTGCACGGCACCAACGGCTTCGGCAAGTCGAGCCTGGCCGCCTGGCTCGGCCAAAAGCCGCGCGTCCGCGCCCGCTTCCCGGGCGGCCTGCTGTGGGGCACGATCGGCGAGCACACCACCGGCGCCCAGGTCGAGGACTATGGCGCCACGGCCGCCTGGGCCCTCACCCAGGTCGCCGAGCGCCTCGCGGTGGGGGGCCCGGCGGGCCTCGACCTCGACGACCCGCAGCAGCGCGGCCGAGCGGTGCCGCGGCGCCGGACGGGTCCTGGCTCGCCAGCACCGATGAGGGTGGAACCTTGCGCGTCTGGGACCCGCGCTCCGGCACGAGGGTTGCCGTTGCCTGTGCCGGCGGCTCGGGCGGGCTGCACGGGTTCGAGCTGGTCAGCTCTCCATGGCGATCTCCATCAGGGTGCCGGTGGTGTCGAACTTGACGGCGATCAGGTTGTCCGTCAGCTCGCGGCCCGTCGTGTAGTCGAAGACCGCGTTGTGGGCGGGGGCGTCCGGGTACAGGCCGATGCGCACCAGGTGCAGGCGGGCGATGAACGACGCCGCGTCCAGTGACGACGGGTCGGAGGTGCCGAGGGCGGCGGAGCAGGCATCGTCGTCCAGGTCGTCCACGTGGTGGGCCAGGTAGTCGCGGACCGTCGAGTCCGAGGCCGGCCAGTCGTCGTGCATCGCGGCGCGGGCCGTGGTGTCGAAGAACGGGAGCTGCGCGGGGAAGCGGGAGACGGAAGCCAGGCGGGTCGGTGTCATCGTGGCGCCGTCGAACCAGACGTTGAGGACGACCTCGCGGGCGGCGAAGGGGAGCGTGGTCTCCCAGGAGCACTCCGGGTCGGCGGGCTCGTACGTGATGGTGCCGATCGTCTCGTTTGTCACCGTCTGGGGCATGGGGACGATCGTAGAGACGCGAAAGGCCGCCCCGGAGGGCGGCCGTATCGCTATGAGGAGCTCAGCTGGCGTAGGCCTCGAGGCGCTTGGCGCGCGACGGGTGGCGCAGCTTGAGCAGCGTGACCTTCTCGATCTGGCGGATGCGCTCGCGCGACAGGCCGAACTCGCGGCCGACCTCGTCGAGGGTGCGCTGGCGGCCGTCGTCGAGGCCGAAGCGCAGGCGGATCACGGCCTGCTCGCGCTGGGAGAGGGTGGACAGGACGATCTCCACCTCGGAGCGCAGCATGCCCTGGGAGACGCTGTCGCCCGGCTCCTCGCGCGGGTCGATGCGGGCCACGAAGTCGCCGAGGGCGCTCTCGCCGTCCTCGCCGACGGCCTGGTCGAGGCTGACGGGCTCGCGGTCGTAGGAGATCAGCTCGATGACCTGGTACTCCTCGATGCCCAGTGCCGCGGCAATCTCGGCGACGACGGGCTCGCGGCCCAGGGTGGCGGCGAGGTCGCGGCGAACGCGGACCATGCGGTTGACCTGCTCGACCATGTGCACCGGGATGCGGATGGTGCGGGCCTGGTCGGCCATGGCGCGGGTGATGGCCTGGCGGATCCACCAGGTGGCGTAGGTGGAGAACTTGTAGCCCTTGGTGTAGTCGAACTTCTCGACGGCGCGGATGAGGCCGAGGTTGCCCTCCTGGATGAGGTCCAGGAAGGCCATGCCGCGGCCGGTGTACCGCTTGGCGATGCTCACGACCAGGCGAAGGTTCGCCTCGAGCAGGTGGGCCTTGGCGGCGCGCCCCTCGCGGACCACGATCTCGTACGTGTTCATCCAGGCCGGGTGGACCATGCCGGTGGAGAGCTTCTCCTCGGCGTACAGGCCGGCCTCGATCTTCTTGGAGAGGTCGACCTCCTGCTCGGCGGTCAGCAGCTTGGTGCGGCCGATGGTGTTGAGGTATGCGCGAACCAGATCCGCTGAGACGCCCGTGTTGTCGAGTGCGCCGTGCTCCTGCTCGTGCTGGTCGTCGGCCTCAACGTCGACGGCGTTGAACTCCGTGGTGTCGCTCAGCGGCTGGGCCACTTTCGCTCGCCTCCCGTGGTTTGACAAGTGGCGCGATCATTCCTGCGAGAAGTAGCTTCGCTGAGCGGGCGTGAAGTGGCGGTGAGGCGACGTCGCCGTGGCACGAAACCGTGAGTCTCAGATCTCCAGCAACACCGTCCGCGGTCCCACGTTCACGCTCTCGACGAGCATGTGGGTGCGAAATCGCCCGGTTTCGACCGTTGCGCCCCGGCTTCGCAGGGCGGTGCAGAAGTCCTCGATGAGGGGTTCGGCGGCCTCCGGACGGGCCGCGGCGATCCACGTCGGTCGCCGGCCCTTGCGTGCGTCGCCGTACAAGGTGAACTGCGAGACAACGAGCAGTGGCGCGCCGGTGTCGGCGGCCGATTGTTCGTCGTCGAGGATGCGCAGCTCGTGCACCTTCCGGGCCAGTGTTCCGGAAATTTCCGGAGTGTCCGAGTGGGTGACGCCGACGAGGACCAGCAGGCCGTCCTCGATCGCGCCGACCACCTCGCCGTCGACCGTCACGCTGGCGCGGCTGACGGTCTGCACCAGCGCCCGCATCAGGCGGGTGCCGGCAGCAGGATGCCGCGCTCGACGAGGTGCGAGACCAGCGGGACCGCGACGTCGGCGAGCACCTCAGGGGGTACACCATGCGCGGCCGCCAGAAGATCCACCTGTGCCTGCAGGGTGACCGAGCCGTCGCACGCGCCGATGAGCGTCAGGGCGACCGGGTCGACCTCCTCGATCCACCGCAGCCCGTCGGGCAGGACCAGCAGCTGCCGCTCCACCTCCCAGCCCTCCGCGCCGAGCCCGGCCTCCTGGCGCAGCCGCAGCCCGGGCGCGGCGGCCAGGCGACTGGACAGCAGGTCGGCGCGGCGCAGGAAGTCCTGCCGGTCGAACCAGTCGCCGATGAGCGGGCCGAGCGCGCCGTCGACGCCCTGGCGCAGGTCCTCGATGCGCACGGTGGGGTCCTCGTGCCCGGCGGCGCGCAGGGTGATCAGGCCGAAGCCGACCGCGTCGACCTTCTGCGCGTCGAACCAGTCCAGCCATGCCGCGGCCAGGGCCGGCTGGCTCGCCGGGTCCTCGGAGGCGTCGGCGAGCCACAGGTTGACGTACGCGAGGGGGTCGGACACCTCGCGCTGGATCACCCAGGCGTCCAGGCCCGTGCCGGCGAGCCAGTCGTTGACGCGGTCCCGCCAGTCCTCGCCGCCCACGTGCAGCCAGTTGGCCAGGAACTGCATGTGCCCGCCGTCGGCGAGCAGCCCGGGCGCGGCGGCGACGAGCTCGGCGCAGACGGCATCGCCCGGGCGGCCCGAGTCGCGATAGGTGTGCGCGGTGGTGCCGGGCCCGGCCACGAACGGCGGGTTGCTCACGACCAGGTCGAAGCGGCGTCCGGCGACGGGCTCGGTGAGGTCGCCGCGCAGCAGCTCCCAGTCCAGGCCGTTGAGTGCGGCGGTGGTGGCCGCGAAGCGCAGGGCCCGCGGCAGCACGTCGGTGGCGGTCACCCGCTGCGCGTGGGTGGACAGGTGCAGGGCCTGCACGCCGCAGCCGGTGCCGAGGTCGAGCGCGGTGCCGACCGGGCGGCGCAGCGTGGCGGCGGCGAGGGTGGTGGAGGCGCCGCCGATGCCCAGGACGTGGTCGCCGGGCAGCGGGCGGCCGGGGCGCATGCCGGCGGAGAGGTCGGCGACGACCCACCAGTCGCCGTACGGCTCCAGCTCGATTGCGGCCCGCAGCCCGTCGCCGTCGGCCTCCAGCAGCGCAGCGGCGTCCTGCAGCGGCAGCGGGGCGAGCGCGGCGGCGACCCGGTCGACCGGCTCGGTCTGCCCGCAGACGAACAGCCGGATCAGGGTCGCGAGGGGGCCGCCCTGCGCCTCGGTGACGCGCAGCGCGGCGCGGAAGTCGTTGCGCGCGCACGCCGCCGCGGCGTCCTCGCCGAGGTGGTTCTTGATGCCGTCCGAGGTGTACCCCGCCGAGGCGAGCGCCTCGCGGAGCCGGGCCAGTGCGGTGGTGTCCAGCAGTGCGTCCACACCGAACATCCTGGTACTTCAGCGTTGGTCGATGCCTATGCAGGCCACGACCCGGGACGCGTCCTCGGTCAGGAAGAGCTGGAAGTGCGTCGGCGGATTTTCGATCTTGGCCTCGCCGACCCGCAGGGGCCGGTCGCCGGAGGTCTCGAGCTCGGCGATCGCCTCGGCACTGCCGAGCATCGGGTTGCCGATCTTCGCCATGTGCTGCGCGCGGCGCGCGTAGCTGCGGGCGAGCTGGTCGGCGGGCAGCGTGTGGTCCCACACCACGTATTCGGCGCCGGCGCGGATCGCCGCGCGGCACGCCTCGAAGGCCGCTCCGGGCTCCTCGGCGAGGAGCCGGAGCAGTGCTTCACGCTCCATGCTCAATATGACCATAAAGCAGGACGTTCTGCCAATGCTCAGCCGCAGTTCTGCAGCTGCTTGCGGACCTCCGCCGGCGCCTGCTCGCACTTGAGGCCGACGAACGCCCAGCGCTGCTGCGCGGTGACGAACTGGAACAGGATCACCGCCCGGTCGCCCTCGGTGCGCGCGGTGGCCCAGCCCTGCGCGCAGCTGACGTCGGTGAGCCCCTTGCCCAGCTGGACGGCGGCCGCCGCCTCGCCGTTCGCGGTGAGGGCCTTCTCGAGGGCGGCCGCGTCGACCGGGCACCCGCTGGGCGGGGACGCGCCGGGCTTGAGCGGCGCCGGCCCGGTCTGCGGCAGCAGGGACGTCTGGTCGGGAGTGGGCACGACCGGGGCGGCGGGCCGGGGTGATCCGCCGGAGCAGGCCGCAAGGGTGGCGGCCGCCCCGGCGAAGACAGCGAGGAGTGTGTATTTCACCCCAGCAATCTACGACACTCTATGGGCTAGTTCTGGCAGCCCTTGAGGTGTGTCGCGACGTCCTCGGGCACGGTGTCCCGGCAGACGCCGTCGGTGCCGCCGGAGACCGCGGCCCATGCCTTCTTGGCGCTGTCGTACTTGAACAGCACCGTCGCCGGCTCGAGGTTGGTCGGCTGCGCGACCGCGGTGGCCCAGCCCTCGTAGCAGCTGACGTCCTTGAGGCCCTTGCCCAGCACGATCGCCGCGGCGACCTTGGGGTTGGCCTTGAAGGCCTTCTCCAGGGTGGCCACGGTCGCCGGGCAGCCCCCGGCCGCCGACGACTTGGCCGAGGGCGCCGCGCTGCTGGGCGCGGCCGCCGGTGCGCTCGACGCGGGGGCCGCGCTCGCCGCCGGGGCGGCGCTGTCGACCGGCTCGTCGTCGGAGCAGCCGGCCAGAAGGGTCGCCAGGAGCAGGCTCGGCAGGGCGACCGGTAACGCGATGCGTGTATTCACATGCGGCATCGTGAGGCCTGGCCGATCGGCACGCTTGTCGGTATCACGACACGCCTTCGAGGAAGCGGCCGAGCACCTCCACCACCAGCGCATGATCGTCCGCCTGCGGCAGCCCTGACACGGTTACGACACCGACGACGCCCACATTGCGGACCCGGATGGGGAACGCGCCGCCGTGCGTGGCGTAGTCGGCCGGGTCGACACCGTAGCCGGCGTCGAACGTGGCGCCCTTGGCCGCCAGGCGCCGCCCCACCAGGTACGACGAGGCGTGCAGCCGCTCCACGACGCGGATCTTGCGCTCGATCCACCGGTCGTTGTCCGGCGCGGTGCCGGGCAGCGCCGCGTGGAACAGCTGCTGCCCGCCCCGGCGCACGTCCACCGTGATCGACAGCCCGCGCTCCCGCGCCACCTCGACCAGCAGGCAGCCCAGCGTCCACGCGTCGTCGTTGTCGAACCGGTCGAGCACCAGCCGCTGCTCCTGCGCCTCGAGCTCTGCGATCAGCTCCTGCATGACGATGACTCCCTCAGATGGTCGACGTGTTCTCCCGGATTCGCGTCAGGACCAAGTCGCGCTCAAGTCTTCGGCAAGTCCGGCCCGGAGGATTCTGCAGCATGAGAACCCGGACCTTCACGCTCTACATCGCCGCCACCCCCGACCGCGTGTGGCGCGCGCTGACCGACCCCGCCGAGACCCGGCGGTACTACCTGGGCCTCGCCGTCGACTCGACGTGGACCCCCGGCGCCCCGATCGTGTTCCGCACCGCGCAGGGCCCGGTGCCCGACGCCCTCCACGGCGAGATCATCCACGCCATACCCGGCAGCTGCCTGATACACAACATCTTCACCGGCGTCGGCGCCGAGCAGGAGGCGCACTGCTGGCTCACCTGGGACCTGACCGCCGTCGACGAGGGCGCACTCACCCGGGTCTGCCTCAGCTGCGACGACCTGGACGGCCGGGCGGACCCCGAGCGCGACGAGGCCTGGTCGCGGGTCGTCAGCGGCCTCAAAACCGTCGTGGAGGCCGGCGCCGCCCGAATGTGACCGCCGGGCGGTGCGAATCTGGCCGAACGGCGGCCGCGGCCAATACGGCGAGTTGGTGGAAACGGCCGACAGAATGCGGCGTTCCGTTTGCCGCGACGGCTGGCTGTCGCGGCAAAAGGCCGTTCGGCCTGCGATTTTTCAATCCCGCGAGGTATTTCTCGGCAATCGGCGCGCATTGGGCGGATTTCACGGCGATTGGGCAGGTCAGCGGCGGTGCGGGCGGTCCTGCGCGCGATGCGGGATAGGCGGGGAAAGCGACCCGCGACGGCCTCTGCCTGCGCATATCCGGATGGCCCTCGGCCAGGTGGAGATCGGGATTGATAGGCGTTCAATTCGCTGTTATAGCTTGCCGCCGTGATCGCCCAGACGCGTGGCGTCAACCGCTGGTTGCGCATTCCGGTAGTGCTCGTTCTGGCGGCAGCCGCATTGGTCGGCACCGCGAGCTCGGCGGCGGCATCGGCCGCGCCGTGCTCCCAACCACGCCACAACGAAGGCGTGAAGCTCGACATCACCAGCCCCGACGAGCGGCGGACCATCGACCTGGCCAAGACGCCGGAGTTCGACGTCCAGGGCCGGCTGTCCGGCGACAAGCGCCGCTCCGTGGTCGCCGTCGACGTCTACGGCGACGGCCGGCTCATCGGCTCCGCCGACCCGCAGCGCCACGACCGGCACCGGTGGTGGAAGGACGACTTCTGGTGGCGCGACGCCGAGTGGGGCGTCACGACGTCGTCCTCGGCCGGCGCGCACACCCTCGTGGCCTGCGCGCGCACCGCCCGCGGCACCGTGGTGGCGGCGGCGTCGCTGCGCATCAACGTGAAGGCGCCCGCGCCCACCGCCACCGTCGTCGACCCGGACGTGCTCGTCGCCGACAAGACGCTGCTGGGCCGGATCACCGACGTGACCGCGGATGCGATCACCACCAGCAAGCCCGACTCGCGGCTGCAGCCGGGCACGGTCCTCGTCGCCGGGGTGAGCCCCAAGACGCCCTACGGCCTGATGCGGCGCATCGTGTCCGCGTCCGGCAACCGCTACAAGACCGTGCAGGCCTCGCTCACCGACGTCTTCCTGCAGGCCTCGATCAAGCTGCCGACTCCCACCGTGCCGGCCTCGGCGAAGACGGCCCAGCCGGGCGCCGGCACGGTCACCGCCGCCGGGGCGCCCAAGGCCCTGGCCGCCGGCGCCGGCATCGGCGCGTTCGCCTCGGTCGGGGCGGGCGGCTGCGCGAGCGCCGCGGCGACGGTCGCGGGCGCGCCGTTCGCGGTCGCGGTCGGGTGCGCGGTGGAGTACCACCTGCGCTCCGGCGGCGCCGCCGACATCACCGAGAAGATCGACGTCAAGGGCAGCATCGCCGCGGACGCGAGCCTCTCGGCCACCGGGCTGCTGTACCCGATCGTCGACATCGACATCCGGACCACCTGGAAGTTCGGCATCCTGCCGGTGCCCACGCTCGTGCGCGCCAACGTCGGGCTGACCGGTTCGCTGTCCGCGAGCGGCTCGGCGAAGCTCGGCGGGAAGGGCAGCATCTCCTACACCAAGGAGAACATCTTCGGCCTCGGCCCGTGGATCCTGGGCCCCTTCGAGCTGCTCACCCCGATCCCGGTGGTGCTGACGCCGGTCGTGTCGCTCGACACCGAGTTCGGCGCCGAGACCGAGATCGAGGCCGAGTTCAACGCCCAGGGCACGATCAACGCGACCGTCTCCGCCCAGTACGACGACACCGGCTGGCACAACACCAGCTCCTCCGGCGGCAGCGGCAGCGCGACCCCGCTCGGCAAGGTGGTCACCAACGGCACGGCGAGCGTGTCGGCGACGATCGTGCCGCGCGGCGCCCTGCTCATCGACTTCGCCCTGGGCCCGGAGATCTCAGTCGGCGTCGGCCTGAAGTACGAGGTCAAGTACCCGTGCCCGGGCTCGGCGAAGGCGGACGTGATCGTGGAGCCGGGCATCCGCGGCGCCTCGCCGTTCCCCACGATCGACGACATCTTCGAGAAGCTCGAGTACAAGGGCGACATCTCGCTCAAGAGCCTGCTCGACTCCAAGAAGGCGCCCGGCTGCAGCGACATCGCCATCGACACCACCGGCCTGCCCGACGGCACCGTCGGGCTGCACTACGAGCTGGCGGCCGCGGCGCACGGCGGCAAGCCCGACTACGTGTGGGCCGCCACGGGCCTGCCACCGGGGCTGGGCATCTCCGCCGACGGCCTCATCTCCGGCACGCCGACCACGGCGGGCACCTACAAGGTGACCCTGGGCGTCGCCGACGCCAACGGCGCCACCGCCATCGTCGACCTGCCCCTGGTCGTCGGGCCGGCCCTGCCGGCGGTGCCGACCACGCCCGCACCGGCGCCGCCGGGCCAGCCGGTCGCCTGCATCGCCACCGCGCACTGCGGCACCTCCTACGGCGACCCGCACCTGGTGACGCCCGACGGGGCGTACTACGACTTCCAGCAGGTCGGCGAGTTCGTGGCGCTGCGCTCGGACACCGACGACCTGGAGGTCCAGGTGCGGCAGCGGCCGTGGTTCCAGACCTCGCGCACGGTCGCGGAGAACTCCGCGGTCGCGATGAAGGTCGCCGGTCACCGCGTCGGCATCTACCGGACCGCGGGCGATCCGCAGATCCTCGTCGACGGCGCGGCGGTCACCCCGGGCGCGTCGCCCTACGCCCTGCCGGGCGGCGGCTCGATCACCGCGGGGCAGGGCGCGGTGACCGTGCAGTGGCCGGACGGCTCGTTCGTGACCGTCTACGCATCCAGCTACTTCCGCGTCTCCGTCGGCCTGGCCGCCGCCCGCGCCGGGCACGTGCACGGGCTGTTCGGCAACGCCGACGGCGTGGCCGGCAACGACTTCGCCACCCGGGACGGGACCGCGATCGCGTACCCGCCCAAGACCGCCGACCTCTACGGCCCGTTCGCCGGCAGCTGGCGGGTCGCGCAGGCCGAGTCGCTGTTCGACTACGCCGCCGGCACCGACACCAACACGTTCACCGACCTCAAGTTCCCGTACGCGGTGCTCGGCGCCGGCAGCCTGCCGGCGACGACCCACGACCAGGCGGCCGCGTTGTGCATCGCGGCCGGCGCCTCGACCCAGCCGTTCCTGGACGCCTGCATCCTCGACGTCTCCCTGACCGGCGACGTCAAGACGGTCACCGATGCGGCCGGCGCGCAGGCGTTCACCGGTGGCGGCGGCGCCCCCGCGCAGGTCAAGGCCGACTACACCGGCCCGATGCACAACACCACGTACAACATCAACTCGACGTGGCAGCTGACCGGGGTCACCGAGACGGCCGACGGCACGATCTCCGGCCAGGCGGTCATCGTGCCGCCGCTGTACGGCAGCGGCCCGTTCACCGGCAAGGTGACCGCCACGACGGTCACGCTCCGGATCAACGCCGACCCCGGCAACCCGTGCGCCTGTGCGTGGATCGACTTCACCGGCACCATCGCCGCGGACGGGACGATGAGCGGCTCGTACGTGACCCACCCATCGTTCGGCGCGCCTCAGAACGGCACCTGGTCCCTGACGCCCAAGACGAGCTAGACGAGCTCGTCCAGGGCGGTGAACGTGGCCACGACGGTGCCGTCCGGGCTCAATGCGTCGAGGCGGCCGTGGGTGAGGGTGGCGCTGCGGAAGGAGAACGTCCGCACGCCGCCCTCGCTCGCCTCGATGAGCGGGATCTCCCGGGCGGCGCCGCCCGGTGCCGACTGGTAAGACAGCCGGGCGACGCCGAGGTCGACGACGCCGTTGACGCGGACCTTCGTCTTCTCCCGGCGTACCTCGAACGCGACTGGCTCGCCGGGCGCCGGGCGGCGGGCGGTGTCGTAGTAGAAGTAGCGCGGGTTGGTCAGGTCGGCGGCGGTGTAGGCCTTGAACGTCGGGTCGGCGCCGGCCGGCAGCGGGGTCAGGGCGAGCACCGCCAGGGCCGCGGCGGCCACGGCGACCGGGCGCAGCCACGCGCGGTGTCGGCGGGCGGTGGCGACCGCGCCGCCGAGGCCGGCCGCGCAGACGGCGACGGCACCGAGCGAGCGGGCGTTCTCGAGGAGGAACTGCCAGCCGGGGTACGTCGACAGCCCTCGCAGCACCACCCCGAGCGACAGCGTCATGACGACCAGCAGGATGACGCCGGCGACCCGGTGCCAGGCGCCCTCGGTGGCCACGAGCAGCATCGCGGCCAGGACCGTCCACACCTGGTGGTGGGTCCACGACACCGGCGACGCGGCGACGGTGGCGCAGCCGACGAGGACGGCGGCGCGGACGCGGTCGGCGGTGCGGCCGGTGCGTTCCAGCGAGGCGGCGCGCCACAGGGCGGCGGCGCAGATCGCGGCGATGAGGGCGGCCCACACCAGCGGCAGCGTGGCGGGGGAGAGGCCGGCGCGCATGAGCATGCCCTGCACCGACTGGTTGCCCAGCGACGCGAGGTTGCCGATGCGCGAGGTCTGCAGCATGGTGCCGGTCCAGTACCGCACGCTGTCGCCGGGCAGCAGCGCCAGGCCGAGGACGGCGCACGCGGCGAAGGCGGCGGCGGCCCGGGCGGCGTCGCGGTAGCGGCGGGCGACGAGGAAGTAGACGACGAAGAGCAGCGGGGTCAGCTTGATGGCGGCGGCGATGCCGACGAGGATCCCGCGGTACCGCTGCGGAACCAGACCCATGGCGTCGACCAGGGCGAGCAGGACGATGAAGATGCTGACCTGCCCGAAGCGAAGGTTGCTCTGCACGGGCGCCGACACCAGCAGCGCGCACGCCAAGGCGGCCACGGCCAGGCGGGAGGCGGACAGGCCCCGCCCGACGGCGACGGCCAGCGCGACGACGGCGGCGCAGGTCAGGGCGAGCCACGCGACCTGCAGCGCGCCCTCGGGCAGCAGGGCGAGCGGCCGGAACAGCAGCACCGCGAACGGAGGGTAGGTGAACGGGCCGCCGTTCTCGGCCACGTAGTCGTAGAGCGGCCGGCCGTCGTTCACCGCCTCCGCCGCGCCGTAGTAGATGTGCAGGTCGGACAGGCGCTGGGCGGGCGGGCGCAGCCAGACGAGGACGGCCGACACGACGGCGGCCACCCCGAACACGGACCATGCGGCGTACACTCTGCGCTGCGACATCGGCCCAGGGTAGGTGCCCCTCGGCAGCGCGCCAGAGATCGGCCGGAAAGCCGTCAGCCCACCCATCCGACAAACGTGCCGGTGCGCTTCGGCGGGGGTGCGGCGCCGCCGCCGCCGGACAGCACGGTGGTGAGCGCGCGGGTCAGCCAGGCGTTGACGGACAGCCCCTCGCGGGCCGCGGCCTCTTCGATGCGCTGCTTGAGCTGCTCCGGCGGGCGGAAGTTGATCCGCCCGACCGGGCCCTCGGCGGCGGGCTCGGGCGCGCCGGGCTCGGGCTGCGGCTCGGCCGGCGCGTCGAGGTCGCCGTCGGCGGTGGTGACCACGAAGTAGGGGTTGCGGTCGCGGACGCGGACCTCGACCGAGCCCGGGGCCAGGTCGCGGGTGATCTCGTCGGCGGCGTCGGAGAGCACGTCGAACATCGCCAGGCGGGTCGCCGACGCCACCGCGGCGGCGAGCCGCTCGGCCAGCGCCGCCTCGTCGGGGCCGGCCGCGGCGAGCAGCTCCGCGCGCAGGCCCTCGACGTACCGGGTGAGGTCCATGTGACCAAGTATCGCAAATTGATGGCGCCAGCGGCGCCATCGATGGCTCCGGCCACGGGAAGATGATGATGAAGGACGGACGGGGAGGGCTCATGATCCAGCTCGTGGCGCCGGATGGCACGCTGCGCGAGGACGAGCGGGCGCCGCTCGACGTGACGCCGAAGCTGTGCCTCGACCTGCTGCGCGACATGGTGCTCGCGCGGCGCTTCGACGAGGAGGCCCTCGCGCTGCAGCGGCAGGGCGAGCTCGGCCTGTGGCTGATGTCGCTGGGGCAGGAGGCGGCGCAGGTCGGCTCGGTGCGCGCCCTGGCGCCGGGCGACTACGTCTTCCCCAGCTACCGCGAGCACGCCGCCGCGCGCTGCCGGGGCGTCGGGGCCGCGGAGCTGCTCGCGCAGTGGCGGGGCGTGATGCACGGCGGATGGGACCCGGCGCGGTACCGCTTCCACATCTACAGCCTGGTCCTGGGCACGCAGGCGCTGCACGCGACCGGGTATGCGGTCGGCGTCAAGCTCGACGGCGCCGACGAGGTCGTGCTCGCCTACTTCGGCGACGGCGCCAGCAGCCAGGGCGACGTCAGCGAGGCCCTGAACTGGGCCGCGGTGGCCGGCGCGCCGGTCATCTTCTTCTGCCAGAACAACCAGTGGGCGATCTCGACGGGCGCGAGCCGGCAGATGGCCGCGCCGCTGCACCGGCGGGCCGAGGGCTTCGGCCTGCAGGCGCACCTCGTCGACGGCAACGACGTGCTCGCCGTGCATGCGATAACCGCAAAAGCCGCGGATTCGGTACGCCGGGGAGGGCCCCCGGTCTTCGTGGAGGCGACGACGTACCGCATGGCCGGGCACAGCACCTCCGACGACCCGCGCCGGTACCGCTCCGACGACGAGGTCGAGGCCTGGCGCGAGCGCGACCCGATCGCCCGGCTGGAGCGGCTCGTGCGGGCGCGCGACTGGGCCGACGCTGCCTTCTTCGACTCGCTGAAGGCCGAGGCCGAAGACGTGGCGGCGGACACGCGGGCGGCCTGCTCGTCCCTGCCGGACCCGCCGGCCGAGGCGATCTTCCAATACGCCCTGCACGAGGAGACCGACCTGCTGCGCGAGCAGCGGAAATGGCTGGAGGCGTACCACTCGTCGTTCGCGGCGCAATGATGGCGCCATAGAGGTCTTGTTTGGCGCCATCCATTGCGCCATAGTGGAGCCATGACTGATGCGGGCATCCACGTCTTCGGGCTGCGCAAGCGTTACGGCGACAAGGTCGTCCTCGACGGCATCGACCTCGACGTCCCGGCCGGCGCGATCTTCTCCCTGCTCGGCCCCAACGGCGCCGGCAAGACCACGATGGTGCACATCCTCGCCACCCTGCTGCCGCCCGACGGCGGCCGCGCCCTGGTCGCCGGCCACGACGTGGTCCAGCGCCCCGCCGCGGTCCGCGCCGCGATCGGCGTCACCGGCCAGTTCTCCGCCGTCGACAACCTCCTCACCGGCGAGGAGAACCTGCTGCTCATGGCCGACCTGCACCACCTGTCCCGCCGCGAGGGCCGCCGCCGCGCCGCGCAGCTGCTGGAGCGCTTCGAGCTGACCGGCGCCGCCCGGCGCACCCCCGCCACGTACTCCGGCGGCATGAAGCGCCGCCTCGACCTCGCGATGACCCTCGTCGGCGACCCGCGGGTCATCTTCCTCGACGAGCCCACGACCGGCCTCGACCCGCGCAGCCGCCGCAGCGTCTGGCAGATCGTGCGCGGCCTCGCCGCCGACGGCGTCACCATCTTCCTGACCACGCAGTACCTCGACGAGGCCGACCAGCTCGCCGGCCGCGTCGCCGTGCTCGACCGCGGCCGCATCGTCGCCGAGGGCACCCCCGACGAGCTCAAGCGCCGCATCCCCGGCGGCCACGTGCGCCTGCAGTTCGCCGCCACCGCACCCCTGTCCGCCGCGGCCACCGTCCTGCCGGCCGCCACCCGCGACGAGGAGTCGCTCGCCCTGCGCGTGCCGGGCGACGGCACCGCCGCCGACCTGCGCGCCCTGCTCAACCGCCTGAGCGCCGCGGGCGTGGAGCCCGAGACGGTGACCGTGCACACCCCCGACCTCGACGACGTGTTCTTCGCCCTGACCGGTCATGTCACCGCCGACGACAAGGAGCTCGCGCGATGAGAGACGCCCTGACGATGCTGCGCCGCGACCTGCTGCACACCCGCCGCAACCCGTCGACCCTGTTCGGCGCCCTGATCTTCCCGATCATCATGCTGCTGCTGTTCGTGTACGTCTTCGGCGGCTCCGCGGGCGTGGGCACCCAGCAGTACCTCACGTACGTGGTCCCCGGCATCGTGGTGATGAGCATCGGCTACAGCGTCGGCCAGACCGCCCTGGCGGTCACCGTCGACATGACCGAGGGCGTCATCACCCGCTTCCGCACGATGGGCATCTCCCGCGCGGCCGTGTTGACGGGCCGCGTCATCGGCACGGTCCTGCGCACCCTCGTCTGCGTCGCGATCATCGTCGCCCTGACGGTCCTCATGGGCTTCCGCCCGCACGCCACCGCCGTCGGCTGGCTCACCGCCGCCGCGTTCGTCGCCCTGACCGCGTTCGCCGCGGCCTGGCTGACCACCGCGCTGGGCCTGTCGTCCAGGACGGTGGTGGCCGCGAGCTACGCCGCCTTCCCGGTCACGTTCCTGCCCATCGTGAGCAGCGCCTTCTCCCCGACGGCCACGATGCCGGGCGCGGTGCGGGCCTTCACGGAGCACCAGCCGTACACCTCGATCATCGAAACCCTCCGGGCGGCCCTGACCGGCACCCCGGCCGGCCACACACCCTGGATCGCCGCGGCCTGGTGCGTGGCCGCCGCGCTGGCCGGCTACCTGTGGTCGCGCTCCCGCTTCGCCCGCCCACCGACCCCGCGCTGATCGGGCAACGACCGCAGGCGCTCCGCGTAGGCTGACCCTCATGGCCATGACGTTGCCGATCGACGATGCCGCGAACGACTACCTCACGCGCAGCCCGCTCGCGGTGCTGGTCGGTATGACGCTCGACCAGCAGATTCCGCTCGAGAAGGCGTTCAGCTCGCCCTGGGTGCTCGGGCAGAGGCTGGGGCACGAGCCGACGGCGCAGGAGATTGCGGAGTTCGATCCCGAGGCGCTCGTCGAGATCTTCGCGACGCCGCCGGCGCTGCACCGGTTTCCGAAGGCGATGGCCGCGCGGGTGCAGGAGGTGTGCCGGGTGCTCGTCGCGCAGTACGACGGCGACCCGGCCGCGATCTGGGCCGGCGTGAGCGACGGGCAGGAGCTGCTGCGGCGGGTGCAAGGGCTGCCGGGCTTCGGCCGGCAGAAGGCGCAGATCTTCGTGGCGCTGCTGGGCAAGCAGTTCGGGGTGCGGCCCGAAGGGTGGCGCGAGGCGGCCGGGGGCTACGGCGAGGAAGGGTCGCACCGCTCGGTCGCCGACATCGTCGACGAGGACTCGCTGGTCAAGGTGCGCACGTACAAGAAGCAGATGAAGGCCGAGGCCAAGGCCGCCAAGGCGTGAGGCGCATCGTGTTGCTGGGCGGTGGGTTCTCCACCGACCCGGACGCGCTGCTGGACGACTACGCGCTCGGGCTCGCCGGGCGTGACCGGGCCCGGGTGTGCTTCCTGCCGACCGCGTCGGGGGACTCGGCCGCCTACGTCGAGCGCTTCCACGCCGCGTTCGGCGATCGGGCCGAAGCCACGCACCTGCCGCTGTTCAGCCGCGAGCCCGGCGATCTGCGCGAGGTGCTGCTCGCGCAGGACGTCATCTACGCCGGCGGCGGCAACACGGCCAATGCCCTGGCGCTGTGGCGGCTGCACGGCGTGGACGAGGCGCTCGCCGAGGCATATGCCGCGGGGGTACTGCTGTGCGGCATCAGCGCCGGCGCCATCTGCTGGTTCGAGGCCGCACTGACCGACTCGTTCGGCGGCGCCGACGTGCTGCGCGATGGGCTCGGCCTGCTCGCCGGCTCCGCGTGCCCGCACTACGACGGCGAGGCGCTGCGGCGGCCCGCGTACGAGGCGGCGGTCGGCTCCGGCGCGCTGCCGGGCGGGTGGGGGATCGACGACGGCGTCGCCGCGCTGTTCACCGGCGGCGAGCTCACCGAGGTGGTGTCCCGGGCGCCGGGCGCGCAGCTGCGCCGCGTCGAGCCGGCCGGCGACGGCGGCGTGGTCACCACGGTGCCCCTCGCCGCGAGGCCGCTGCCGTAGTCACCCGATCAGGTGAGGTCCCGCCGCGAGCATGTTCGTTTCGCCACGGCGCCGGTCGGGGTTTCATCACCGATCAGGCGAGGGAACACGTGGTCGACCCCGCCCGCCGGGCCGGCCTGCATCTTCTCGGCGGGCACCCCGTGCCGCGCCGCGATCGCCTCCGCCATGCCCTCCACGCCACCAGTCTTTCCGATGCGGTGCTGTAGGACGACAACGGATGCGCGCCGCCGGATGCGGCCGTAGGGTTCCTACGTGCTGAAGGGTTTCCGGGATTTCATTTCGCGCGGCAACGTCATCGAGCTTGCCGTCGCCGTCGTCATCGGCGCCGCCTTCAACGGCGTCGTCACCTCGTTCACCGATGGGTTCCTGCAGCCGCTGATCAAGCTGACGGGCGGCATCGGCGTCGGCGACACGCGCCAGGGCCTGAAGGTCGGCTCCCAGGTGCTGAACTGGCCGGGCTTCGTCAACGCCGTGATCACGTTCCTGCTGACCGCCGCGACCGTCTACTTCCTGGTCGTGCTCCCCATGAACAAGCTCGCCGAGCGGCGCCGGCGGGGCATCGAGCCCGAACCCACGGCCCCGAGCGACGAGATCCGCCTGCTCACCGAGATCCGCGACCTGCTGGCCACCGGCACCACGGCCCGCGAGCGCGGCACCGCGGCCGGTGCGCACGCCGCCGATCCGCAGCCGCCCGTCAGGCCCACCGACACCTGAGACACCATCCGCCGAGGGGCGGGACTAGACTCGAAAGTTATGGCGCGCAGGGTACGACCGCAGCTGATCACCGACGCGGCGCGCAGCCCCGAACAGGAGCTCCGCGCCCGCGAGCTGCGGTATGTCTTCATGATGCTGCTGCGCGCCGCGTGCGTCGTGGTCGCGGCGATCCTGGTCGCGACCCGCCCGCCCCTGCTGTGGCTGTGGCTGACGCTCTGCCTGATCGGCGGCGTGGGCCTGCCGATGGTCGCCGTGCTGCTGGCCAACGACGCGCCGCCGCGCCCGGAGAAGCTCCTGCGCAACCGCCTGCACCGCCGCGAGACGTCCCACCCCGACCCGGCACACGCCGTCGCCGAACGCGAGCACAAGGTCATCGACGCGGAATAGCCCCCGACGGCCTGTTCCGGTGGTTCTGATCCGATAAGTGCTTCTGATCCGTTCAGTGTTTCTGATCCGATAAGTCCGGCGCTGGCGCGCCAGACTTATCGGATATTTCGTATTTTTGCGCGATCCTAGTCGGCCGGACGTCCGCCGAGCCTGGAGACCGCGCGTGCGCCCAGCTCGTTGCCCCGGCGCAATGCCTCTTGCGGGCCGGATCCGGACAGCCACGCGGACAGGAACCCGGCGGCGAAGGCGTCGCCCGCGCCGGTCGGGTCCACCACCTCGTCGACGGCCACCCCGGGCGCGTGGACGACGCCGTTCGAGTCCGCCCAGGTGGCGCCGCCGGCGCCGGACTTGACCACGACCGCACGGGCATACCGCAGCAGCGCGCGGGCCAGGTCGGCCGGCGCGTCGACGCCCGGCGCCAGGACCCTTGCCTCGTCGAGGTTGGCGAAGAGGATGTCGGGGCGGGGTACCGATGACAGGAACGCCCCGCCGCCCCGGTGCGACAGCGGCGCGGCCGACGCCGCGTCCAGGCTCGTGGTGAGGCCGCGGCGGCGGGCCTCGGACAGGGCGTGCCGGCCCGCGGGGGCGCAGTCGGGGTCGAAGAGCACGTACGCGGACAGGTGCAGATGCGCCGCCCCGCCCTCGTCGAGGGCCCGGTCGGCGTCGGAGCGGTCCAGGAGGCGGTTCGCGCCCCGGTCGGTGAACATCGTGCGCTCGGCGTCCGAGGTGAGCACGACGACCGTGCCGGTCGCGGCGCCGGGGACGCGGCGGACGCTGGTGCGCACGCCGTCGGAGCGCAGCTCGGCGAGCCGGGCGTCGCCGGGGCCGTCGTCGCCCGCGACGCCGGCGAAGAGGACCGGGCAGCCGGTCGTGGCGAGCCAGGCGGCGGTGTTGGCCGCCGAGCCGCCGCCACTGATGCGCACCCGCGCGATCGTGTCGGAGCCGATGGCGAGCGGGCCTTCGTGGACGGTGAGGATGTCGGTGACGACGTCCCCGATGACGACGACGCTCACCGGGGCGTCACAGCGCCGCGGCGATGCGCGCGGCCAGATCGGCGTTGCGCAGGATGATCCGCACGTTCACGTCGAGGCTCTTGCCCTCGGTGGCGTGGTGGAAGTACGACAGCAGGTACGGCGTGACGTCCTTGCCGGTGATGCCCTCGCGCGAAAGGCTGGCGAGGCCCTCGGCGAGGACCCGGTCGTGCAGCGCCGGGTCGAGCTGCTCGTCCGGCGGCAGCGGGTTGGCCACGACGAGGGCGCCCTGGTGCACGTCGTGCGCGCGGGCGGCGCGGACGATCGCGGCGACCTCGTCGGGGGTGGCGGCCGACCAGTCCAGGTCGAAGCCGGCGTCGGTGAGGTAGAAGCCGGGGAAGCGGCGCGTGCCGTAGCCGACGACGCTCACGCCGAGGGTCTCGAGGCGCTCGAGGGTCGCGCCGACGTCGAGGATCGACTTCACGCCGGCGCACACGATCGCGATCGGCAGCCGGGACAGCGCCGTGAGGTCGGCGGACTCGTCGAAGGTGCTCGACGCGCCGCGGTGCACGCCGCCGAGGCCGCCGGTGGCGAAGACGGCGATGCCGGCGCGGGCGGCGATGGCCGAGGTGGCCGCGACGGTGGTGGCGCCGTCGGCGCCGGCCGCGGCGGCCGGCGCGAGGTCGCGCACGGAGAGCTTGACCACGTCGTCGCTGGCCGCCAGGTGGGCGATCTCGTCGTCACGGAGGCCGACCACGATCTCGCCGCCGATCATGCCGATGGTGGCCGGCACGGCACCGGCCGCGCGGACGGTCGCCTCGATCTCCTTGGCCACGGTGAGGTTGGCCGGGCGGGGCAGGCCGTGCGAGATGATGGTGCTCTCCAGCGCGACGATCGGCGCGCCCTCAGCCCGGGCGGCCTCGACATCGGGGCCGAAGCGGATGACGTGGTTGATCACCAGCCCACGATAGCCCCCGCCGGTGCGGGCCAATTTTGGCCGAGCCTGGCAGACTGGGACCCGTGACGACCACTCCAGAGAACGGTGGCGGGACTCTCACCGACGAGCGCGTCGACGAGCAGACCAGCACCGACTACCGATACGACGCCGGTGACCACGAGAAGTTCTCGCACTACGCGCCGAAGGACAAGATCATGCAGGCCATGATCGAGGGAACGCCGGTGCGTGCGCTGTGCGGCAAGCTCTGGGTGCCCTCCCGCGACCCGAGCCGTTTCCCGGTGTGCCCGGTGTGCAAGGACCTGTACGAGAACGTGGTCCACAACGACGACCCGAGTTCGTGACGTTCGGCTCGGTTCGGCGCGCGCCGGGCCGGAGCCCGGTAGGCTGTTGAGCGCCTTCGCGGTCGCGCTGACGCGAGGGCGTTTTCATGTGCCCATGGCCGGGCGAAACGGGCCGTAACCGCACAGGGCCGCGTTTGTGGACGTATCGACGGGGAGGGGTGCCGCATGCCGCCGCGTCCGGTGGTGCAGCAAGGTCAGACGCTCCGGGTGTGGCAGCGCAAGGCCCTGATGGAGTACCTGCGGGGCAAGCGCGAGGACTTCCTGGCCGTCGCGACGCCCGGCGCCGGCAAGACCACGTTCGCGCTGCGGGTGGCATTGGAGCTGTTCGGCGACGGCACCATCGACAACCTCACCGTCGTGACGCCGACCGAGCACCTCAAGAACCAGTGGGCGCAGGCCGCGGCCCGGGTCGGCATCGACCTCGACGCCGGGTTCCGCAACTCCGACGTGCACGCCGCCGCGGACTTCCACGGCACCGTCGTGACCTATGCGCAGGTCGGGATAGCTCCCGCGGTACACAAGCGCAGAACCGTCACCAGAAGAACCCTGGTGGTCCTGGACGAGATCCACCACGCCGGGGACTCGAAGTCCTGGGGCGACGGGGTGAAGGCGGCGTTCGAGCCGGCGGTGCGGCGCCTGATGCTCACGGGCACCCCGTTTCGCTCCGACGACAACCCGATCCCGTTCGTGGAGTACGAGCGCGGGTCCGACGGCATCGCCCGGTCGCGCTCCGACACCGTGTACGGCTACTCCGAGGCACTGCGCGACGGCGTCGTGCGCCCCGTGATCTTCCTGGCGTACTCCGGCGAGACCCGCTGGCGCACCTCCGCCGGCGACGAGCTGGCCGCCCGCCTGGGCGAGCCGATGACCCAGGACCTCATCGCGCAGGCCTGGCGCACCGCCCTCGACCCGACCGGCGACTGGATGCAGCAGGTGCTGCGCGCCGCCGACGCCCGGCTGCAGAAGCTGCGCGCCGACGGCATGCCCGACGCCGGCGGCCTGGTCATCGCCAGCGACCAGCAGTCGGCCCGCGCCTACGCGAAGGTGCTGGGCGAGCTCACCGGCGAGAAGCCCGTCGTGGTCCTCTCCGACGACGTGGGTGCCTCCGGCCGCATCGCCGCGTTCTCGGCGTCGAGCGAGCGCTGGATGGTCGCGGTGCGCATGGTGTCGGAGGGCGTGGACATCCCGCGGCTGGCCGTCGGCGTGTACGCCACCAGCGCCTCCACCCCGCTGTTCTTCGCGCAGGCGATCGGCCGCTTCGTGCGGGCCCGCAAGCCGGGGGAGACGGCGACGGTGTTCGTGCCGAGCGTGCCGCACCTGCTGGAGCTGGCCAGCGAGCTGGAGGCGCAGCGCAACCACGTCCTCGGCGAGCGCAAGACCAAGGAGGGCTTCGACGACGACGAGGTCGAGCGGGCCAACCGGGAGGAGAAGGCCTCCGGCGAGCTGGAGAAGAGCTTCGAGGCCCTGTCGGCCACGGCCGAGCTCGACCAGGTCATCTTCGACGGGGCCACCTTCGGCCTGCCCGCGCAGACGGGGACGGCGGAGGAGGAGGAGTACCTCGGCCTGCCGGGCCTGCTGACCCCGGACCAGGTCTCGGTGCTGCTGACGAAGCGGCAGGCGGAGCAGGCGGCGGCCCAGCAGCGGCGCGCCCCGGCGACGGCGCAGGCCGCGCCGGAGATCCCGCCGCAGCCGCGCACGGCCGGCGAGCGGCGCATCGTGCTGCGCCGGCAGCTCAACACCCTGGTGGCGGCCCACCACCACCGCACCGGCCTGCCGCACGGCAAGATCCACGCGGAGCTGCGCCGGCTGTGCGGCGGCCCGCCGAGCGCTCAGGCGACGATCGAGCAGCTCGAAGAGCGCATCGCCACCATCCAGACACTCTGAAGGCCGGCGGACGAAAAAGACCGCAGGGCATCCCGACCGGACGCCCTGCGGTAACCGATATAGGTCTCAGCTGGTCGAAAGCTCCGAGCCGCGCCACGAGAAGTCCGGGGCCACGGCGTACTCAACAGCGATCTTCACTAGCTGGTCCGCGTACTTGTTGGCGTGATGTCCACAGAAGATCAGGTCGCCGCCTTCGGCGAGCCGAACTCGAAGTTTCCCTGCCGCGTTGCAGCGGTCGCACCGTTCCTCGGCGGCGGGGGGCGCCGCCGTCTCCGGCGGCGGCGTGAGGGTCGGGGTCATCGCCTTCCTCCTCTGATCGTCACCGACGAACGCTTCCTTGCGTCGTTCACAGATGGTTCAACACCGTGTTGCCCGACATCGTTCCCACCCGGTGTGCGGGACCGATGTCACATTTCCGTCGTGCTCGCGGGGGCGGTCCCGGTGAGGACTGAATACCCGCTACGTGCTTCCTATCGCGCCGCGCTTGCGATCACAAGTGCGTTGGCGCGCCGCCACGGCTCTGTAATGCCCTCGGTGACCGGAAACACACCCGGGCCATCCCAAAAGGGACGGCCCGGGTTCGCGCACAGCGAAAACGGTCGTTCAGCCGGCCAGGTGGCGACGCCTAGTCGAGGTAGTCGCGCAGCACCTGGGAACGCGACGGGTGGCGCAGCTTCGACATCGTCTTCGACTCGATCTGGCGGATGCGCTCCCGGGTCACGCCGTACACCTGGCCGATCTCGTCCAGGGTGCGCGGCTGGCCGTCGGTGAGCCCGAACCGCAGCCGCACGACGCCGGCCTCGCGCTCCGACAGGGTCTGCAGCACCTGCTGGAGCTGGTCCTGCAGCAGCGAGAAGGAGACCGCGTCGACGGCCACGACCGCCTCGGAGTCCTCGATGAAGTCGCCCAGCTGGCTGTCGCCCTCGTCGCCGATGGTCTGGTCCAGGGAGATCGGCTCGCGCGCGTACTGCTGGATCTCCAGCACCTTCTCCGGCGTGATGTCCATCTCCTTGGCCAGCTCCTCCGGGGTGGGCTCGCGGCCCAGGTCCTGGAGCAGCTCGCGCTGGATGCGGCCGAGCTTATTGATGACCTCGACCATGTGCACCGGGATGCGGATGGTGCGGGCCTGGTCGGCCATGGCGCGGGTGATGGCCTGGCGGATCCACCAGGTGGCGTAGGTGGAGAACTTGTAGCCCTTGGTGTAGTCGAACTTCTCGACGGCGCGGATGAGGCCGAGGTTGCCCTCCTGGATGAGGTCCAGGAAGGCCATGCCGCGGCCGGTGTACCGCTTGGCGAGCGACACGACCAGGCGCAGGTTCGCCTCGAGCAGGTGGTTCTTGGCCCGCTCGCCGTCGCGCGAGATCCACATGAAGTCGCGGCTGGCCGGCATGACCATCGGCTCGCCGGCCTCCTCGGCGGCCCGCAGCCGCTCGGAGGCGTAGAGCCCGGCCTCGATGCGCTTGGCGAGCTCCACCTCCTGCTCGGCGTTGAGCAGCGGGACCTTGCCGATCTGCTTGAGGTAGGCGCGCACCGAGTCGGCCGACGCGGTGAGCTCGGCGTCGCGCCGGGCCTGCTTGAGGGCCTCGGACTCGTCGTCGTCCCACGCGAAGTCGTCGTCGGTCGCGGTCGCCTCGGCGTCGGCCTCGGCGGCCTTGGTCGCCTCGACCGGCTCGTCGACGACGACGTCCTCGATCTCGGCGGCCAGGGCCGCGTCGTCGAGGTCCTCGATCCCCGGCTCGTCGCCGGCGCCGGCGGTCGGGGCCGCGGGCTCACCGGCCTCCCCCGGGGTGGCCTTCTTGGCGACGGGCGCGGCCTTCTTCGCCGCCTTCTTGACGGGCGCGGCCTTCTTCGCCGGCGCCGCGGCCGGGGCGGCGGCGGGCGCGGCGGCAGCCGCGGCGGATGCGGTGGGCGCCGTTGGCGCGGCCTTCTTCACAGGAACCTTCTTCGCCGCCGCCGGCTCCGGCGATGCGGACTCGACGGCTGTCAGCGGCTTGGCAGCGGGTGCCTTGCGGGCGGGGGCGGCCTTGGCCGTCGCCGCCTTGGACGCGGGGGTGGCCGAGCGGGCCGCGGCGACCCGGCGTCGGCTGTGGGCGGAGTCGTCGACGACGACGGTCACACCCGCCTCCGCCAGGCTCCTCAGCAGCTTCTTGGCGTGCGCGGGGGTTACGTCTGCGGTGTCAACCGCCTGAGCGACCTCCGCCGACGTGAGATGGCCGCCGTTGGCGGCGGCACGCGCGATCAGCGTGTCGGCGAGGGAGCGTACGTCAACGCTGGGCTGGTGAGCTGCTGTCACGAACGACCTTCCGGTGCGATGAGCGAGCGACGGCCGGTGCGGCCGGGTTCGCGCACGGCGCGGCCGTGCTGAGTGGGCCGGGTTGCTTTTGGTGGCTTCCGTGCGCCGTGACTCCGGGCGGATTCACTAGCGACAGCGGGCAGCGCGTGAATTGTAACGCTCTCTCGCCCCAACATCCCCTCTTGAGGGGGCTGGACGCGCTCTTGTGACCGAACGGATGGCCTGCGAGGGCCCGGAGGCGGCTTTGTAAGGATAGTGACCATGGCCCAACCGGTGGAACTGCTGGCCCTCGCCGTCTCCGTCGCCCGCTCCGCGAGCGACCTGGCCAACCGCATGCGGGCCGAGGGTGTGTCGGGTGTGACGACCAAGTCAACGGCGACCGATGTGGTCACCGCCGCCGACCGGGCGGTGGAGCGCCACGTGCGTGAGGAACTTGCTCGAGCCAGGCCGGGCGACGCGGTGCTCGGCGAGGAGTACGGCGCGGACCGCGATGCGCCGGTGCGCTGGATCCTCGACCCGATCGACGGGACCGTGAACTACCTGTACGACCTGCCGCAGTACGCGGTGTCCCTGGCCGCCGAGGTGGGCGGCGTGGTGGTCGCCGGGGTGGTCCGCAACGCCGCCACCGGCCGGGAGTGGACGGCGGTGCGGGGCGGCGGGGCGTTCGCCGGGCAGCGGCGCCTGGCGGTGTCCGGGGAGACCGACCTGGGCCAGGCGCTGGTCGGCACCGGCTTCGGCTACGCCGCCGAGCGCCGGCTGCACCAGGCCAGGGTGCTGGCCGGGCTGATCGGGCACATCCGCGACATCCGCCGCTTCGGCGCGGCCTCGATCGACCTGTGCCTGGTCGCCGAGGGGAGCCTCGACGCGTACTACGAGAAGGGCCTCAACGCCTGGGACCACGCGGCCGGCGGCCTCGTCGCGGCGGAGGCGGGCGCCCTGGTGACCGGCCTGGACGGCGCGCCGCCCGGGCCGGACATGGTGGTGGCCGCCCCGCCGGCGCTGCACACCCAGCTCCACGACCGCCTCAGCGCCCTGGGCGCCGCCGGCGGCCCGTGAGACCGGGCCGGCCCCGAGGGGCCGGCCCGGACGGGCTCAGCCGTCCTGGGCGCAGGTGCCCGCGGGCAGCTCCGGGTTGCCCAGTGCCGCGATGGCCTGGTTGACCTCGGTCGTGGTCGGCAGCTGGCGGAACCGGCCGCCCAGGATGATCTCCACCTTGTCGTCCTGCCGGGCCTTGTCGAACTGGGCGTCGGCCTCGTTGAGGAAGTAGGCCCGCACCAGCCAGGCCGCGCCGACCGTCTGCGGGCCGTAGCGGATGACTGCCACCTCGTCGCCCGGCTTGGTCACCGGCGGGTTGGGTGCGGCGGTGACGACCTTGGCCTCCTTGAACCGGCGGCTGAGGAAGTCGTTGGCGACGTCGGAGGCCACGCCGGAGCGGTTGGTGGCGTTGAAGACGGTGACCTTGACGTCCTCCTGCCGGGGCAGCTTGGCGTTGGCCATCACCGATCCCTCGGCGCACTTCTTCGCCTCCGGTGACCCGCCGCCCTGGCGGTCCTTCACGACGGCGACGATCACGAACACCGCCGCGGCGACAATGAGGATGCCGACCACCGCGAGTGCTCTCACCCGCGCAAAACTCATGGCTCGCTCCCCGCGCCTGCCTTGTACGTTGGTCCGTCACCAGAGAAGACGCTCTGGCTGCCGGAGAGGTTAGCGCCTGAGTTGAGGTGTCGCTGAAGTCCCCACCGGACATACCACAAAGTTCCTACTCGCCGTTGCAGGACGACTCCCCACGGAAACGGCGGCCGGGCGGTATCGTCGCATCGCCGCTGAGCGGGTCCTTCCGGACCTTTGGAGCAAGAGAGTTGTGTCGCCTCGGTCACAGTGGGAACAAGTTTCCGCGAGTGGGCGTACAACAAACGCACGGAGGCGGTAAGGTACGCCGCCTTTGGACGTTCAAGACGACGATGCTTCGGGCGCCCAACCTACCCGGCGACACGAAATGGGAGTGTGAACACCGATGGCCACCGACTACGACGCGCCACGTCGCGACGAGGTTGACCTCGGAGAGGACAGCCTCGAGGAGCTCAAGTCACGCCGCACCGACGCGCAGTCCGCGACCGTCGACGTCGACGACTCCGAGCTCGCCGAGAACTTCGAGCTGCCGGGCGCCGACCTTGCCGACGAGGACATGACGGTCAGGGTGCTGCCGATGCAGGCCGACGAGTTCCGCTGCTCGCGCTGCTTCCTGGTGCACCACCGCAGCCAGCTCGCGGTCGAGCGCAACGGGGAGCTGATCTGCCGCGAGTGCGCGTAACGGGTTCCGCGTGAGTTGATCACGCGGAACTGGTGCCGGCGTGCTTCAGTTTGAAGCGGCGACCGATTTTCCGTACCCCCGGAGGTTTCGATGGTCGAGCCGGTGCCCGCCGACGAGGCGGCCGAGAACGCGCCCGTGCAGCCGGAAGGGCAGGCCGGGCCCGGCGACGACGCCGTGGCCGGCCCGGCTGACGAGGCGGAGCTGTCGCAGGCCGTCGTCGCGCTGACCGACGACGAGGTCACCGCCAAGGACCGCGGCCGGCTGCTGGGCCGGCTCGTGCGCATCGAGATCGGCGAGCGCGGCGTGCGGGACCTGTTCCGGCCGAAGAAGGCGATCGGCTGGGTCACGGACTCGGTGACCCGGGTCGCGCCGCACATCCCGGTGCGCGACCTGGAGACCCTGCAGGCGCACTTTCCCGGCCTGGACCGCGACGAGCTCGCCGAGCGCCTGGTCCGCAACGCCGCCAGGGTCACCGCCGGCATCGGCGCGGCCGGCGGCGGTGTGGCCGCGGTGGAGTGGGTCGCCACGCCGAGCCTGCTGTCGGCGCCGGTGCTGCTGGCCGCCGAGACGGTGGCGGTGGTGGCGGTGGAGATGAAGCTCATCGGCGAGCTGCACGCCGTCTACGGCCGCCCGATCCCCGGCAGCGGCACCCAGCGCGCCTTCGCGCTGATCCAGGCGTGGGCCGAGCGCCGCGGCGTCAACCCGCTGCGGGTCGGCGGCAGCGTGGCCGCCGCGATGGGCACCGCGCTGCGCAAGGAGCTGCGCGACCGGCTGCTGCAGCGCTTCGGGCGCAACCTGAGCACCCTGGGGCCCTTCCTGACCGGCGCCGCGGTCGGCGGCTTCCTCAACCGCCGCGCCACCCTGGCCCTGGGCAAGGACATCCGCAAGGACCTGGCGGCCCCGCCAGAGGGTCAGCGGGTCATCGAGGCCTGATCGCGCAGCGCCGCCACCAGCGCGTCGGGGCGGCGGGTGCTGATCAGCCAGTACGGCGTCGGGTCGGCCTCGTCGCGGACCTCCACCCGCACCGCGGTCCCGATCCAGGGCCGCTGGACCACGAACGCCTCCGGGTCGGCGTAGGGCCCGAGCAGGTCGCGCTTCTCGTCGGCCGTGAGCGCGGTCACCTCGCCGATGTACCGCAGCGGGATGTGCGCGTCGTCGACCCGCAGCTCGCCGTCGGACACCTCGATGCGGATGCGCCCGAGCCGCCAGAGGCCGACGATGGTCAGGGGGAGCAGCACCAGGTAGGCCACCCAGGTGGCGGCGCCGGGTGCGCCGAGCTTGACCTCGGCGGCCAGGGCCCCGGCGACGGCCACCGCGGGCAGCCAGAGCCACCACGACAGGCTGAGTCGCTCACGGTAGGGGTTCGGCTGTGCCACGTAGGCGAGGGTACGTGTTCGCGCGGCGGGCGGACCCGGCAGGATGGAGGGCATGACGGGATGGAGGCAACCGGGGATGCAGGTACTCGTACGGCAGCTCGACCCCGGCCTGCCGGTTCCGGCCTATGCGCACCCGGGCGACGCCGGCGCCGACCTGTACTCGGCGCAGGACGTGGAGATCGCGCCGGGTGAGCGGGCGCTGGTGCGCACCGGCGTGGCGATCGCACTGCCGGACGGCTACGTCGGCCTGGTGCACCCGCGCAGCGGCCTCGCGGCGCGGATGGGTGTGACGGTGCTCAATGCCCCGGGCACCGTCGACGCGGGGTACCGGGGCGAAATCCTGGTGAACCTCATCAATCACGACGGTGCGATATCGGCAAAAATATGCCGTGGTGACCGAATCGCCCAGCTTGTGATCCAGCGCGTGGAGCGGGCACACTTCCACGTCGTCGAGGACCTTCCCGATACTGTGCGCGGAGCCGGTGGCCATGGGTCCACCGGCGGGCATGCCGGGCTCGCACCGGCAGCGAACTTGGAGGCAGAGCAGTGATCTTCTCGCGCAATCGCGGGAGCGGGCGGCAGGCCAAGTCCGACGCGCGCGCCGCCGGCCGGGACTCCGTCGACGAGGAGCTGGCGGGCGCCGAGGCGCTCGACGAGGACGGCGAGCCGCGCGCCGGCAAGTCGCCGCGGGCCGACGGTCCCTACGACATCAGCGAGGCCCCGGACGGCATCGCCCAGCTCGACCTCGGCGCGCTCAAGGTGCCCGCGGTCGACGGCGTCGAGGTGCGGGTCCAGGCCGACAACGACGGCAAGATCCAGCAGGTCGTGCTGGTGTTCCAGGAGAGCGCGCTGCAGCTGGGCGTGTTCGCCGCCCCGCGCAGCGAGGGCATCTGGGACGAGGTCCGCGGCGAGATCCGCAAGCAGCTGTTCAACGACGGCGTCGCGGCCGAGGAGGTCGACGGCGACTGGGGCACCGAGCTGCGCGCCCGGGTGCGGACCCCCGACGGGCTGACCGACATCCGCTTCGTCGGCGTCGACGGGCCCCGCTGGCTGGTCCGCGCCGTGTTCCAGGGCCCGGCCGCGATCGACCCGGCGGCCGCCCCGCCGCTGCAGGAGTGCCTGCGCAACCTCGTCGTCGAGCGCGGCCACGAGGCCATGCCGGTGCGCGAGCCGCTGCCGCTGCACCTGCCCAAGGAGGTCGCCGAGGCCGGCGCGCAGCAGGCCGCGGACGCCGAGGACACCAACGGCGCGAACGGCGCCGACGGCGGCGAGGAGCCTCGCCGAAAGCCGTCACCCCGGCCGCGTCGCAAATAGTGGAAAAGCGCGTACCGTCGTAATGAAGGTGTCATGACAGCCGAGCGGGAGGGTGGCACCGTCATCATGGCCACGGACAGTGAAGCGGTAGCCGGTGAACGGGGCCTGCGAAAGTTTCTTCGCCGGCTGACCGCGAGCGACTCCGAGCTGGACGCCGAGGAGCTGCAGCGCGACGCGAAGCAGTGCGGCAGCATGCCGGCCCTGACGTGCCAGCGGGGGCAGGTGGTGAGCCTCAAGGGGCGGCTGCGCACGGTGGTGTACACCCCGCGGACCAACCTGCCGACCCTGGAGGCCGAGCTCTTCGACGGCAGCGACCTGGTCACCCTGGTGTGGCTGGGCCGGCGGCACATCGCCGGCATCGAGCCGGGGCGGGCGATCACGGCCAAGGGCCGCATCGCGGTCCGGGATGGCCGTAAGGTGCTCTACAACCCCTACTACGAGCTCGAAAACCCCCGGTAACCGACGCTGAAGCATGAGGACGGATGCAGCCAGGTAACGAGACCACCGCCGAGAAGTCCACGGACGAGGAGGAGCCACTCCCACCGTTCTCGGTCCAGATGGCGCAACAGCTCGGCGGTGTGCGCGGGCTCATCGAGTCCAGCATCCCGATCACGCTGTTCATCGTGGTCAACTTCCTGGGCGACCACTTCAAGTGGTGGTCGCTGCGCACGTCCCTGATCGTGGCGGTCGGCGCGGCGCTGTCGATGGGCGTCTACCGCCTGGCCCGCAAGGAGCCGACCCGCCACGCGCTCAACGGCGTGTTCGGCATCGCGATCGGCGCCTACATCGCCTGGAAGAGCGGCGACGCCAAGGACGTCTACCTGCCGGGCATGCTCATCACCGTCGGCTACGTGCTCGGCATGCTGGTCTCGGTCGCCATCGGCCGGCCGCTGGTCGGCTGGCTGTGGTCGGTCACCCTCGACGGTGGCGCCACCCGCTGGTACGACAACGTGCGCCTGCGCCGCGCTTTCGTGTGGCTGACCGTGGTGTGGGCCGTCGTCTACGCCCTGAAGCTGGGCGTGCAGGTGATGCTCTACCGCGACTCCAGCGCCGACTCCGACGACCTGCTCGGCATCGCCCGGCTGGCGCTGGGCTGGCCGCCGTATGCGCTGCTGGCCGCCCTGACGGTCTGGCAGGCCCGCCGCATCCTGCGCGACGAGCCCGCCGAGGAACCGGCAGCCTAGAAGATCTTCCCGCCGCGGGTCTTCTCCACGCTGTCCTCGCCCAGGATGACCGCGCGGACCGAGTCCTCCATCTCGGACGTGACGACGAACACCAGCTCGTCGCCCGCCTCCAGGGGGTCGTCCGGGGTGGGGACCAGCACCCGTCGGCCCCGCAGCACCGCGACCAGCGCCGAGTCGTGCGGCAGCGGCACGTCGCGGACCGGGTGCCCGACGTAGGGCGCGTTCTCCGGCAGCGTGATCTCGACGAGGTTCGCCTCGGACTGCCGGAACGTCATCAGCCGGACCAGGTCGCCGACCGACACCGCCTCCTCGACCAGCGCCGCCATGAGCCGCGGCTTGCTGACCGAGACGTCGACGCCCCACTGCTCGTTGAACAGCCACTCGTTCTCGGCCCGGTTGATGCGGGCCACCACCCGGGGTACCGCGAACTCGGTCTTGGCCAGCAGCGACACCACCAGGTTGACCTTGTCGTCGCCGGTCGCCGCGACGACCACGTCGCACGAGGACAGGTCGGCCTCCTGCAGGCTGGACAGCTCGCACGCGTCGGCGAGGATCCACTCGGCGGCGGGCACCCGCTCGGGACGCACCATCCGCGGCACCCGCTCGATCAGCATGACCTGGTGGCCGTTGTCGACGAGCTCCTTGGCGATGGAGCGGCCCACGTTGCCGGCCCCGGCGATCGCGATGCGCATGGTCAGTGTCCCCCTTCGGGCGCCAGGCTGGTGACCTTTGTCACGGAACCGGCCATCTCGTCGGTCAGCAGCATGAACGCGAGGTCGCCGTCCTGGATCACGGTCGAGTCGGTCGGCAGCATCGCCAGGCCGAAGCGCATCAGGTAGGCCAGCCGGGCGCCACTGCGCTGCTCCAGCTGCCCGACGGTGTGCCCGATCCACTCGGGGTGCATCGGCACCTCGACGATCGACACGGTGCTCGTCGGGTCGCGCCACACCTCCACGTTGCCCTCGGGCACCAGCTGGCGCAGCATCCGGTCGGCGGTCCAGCGCACCGTCGCCACGGTCGGTATGCCGAGGCGCTCGTACACCTCGGCGCGCTTCGGGTCGTAGATGCGCGCCACGACCCGGTCCACGCCGAACGTCTCCCGCGCCACCCGGGCGGAGATGATGTTCGAGTTGTCGCCGGAGGAGACGGCCGCGAACGCGTCGGCGCGCTCGATGCCGGCCTGCAGCAGCACGTCGCGGTCGAAGCCGACGCCGGTGACGGTGGTGCCGTGGAAGTCCGAGCCGAGGCGGCGGAAGGCGTCGGCGTCGACGTCGATCACCGCGACCGTATGTCCGCGCTGCTCCAGACTCTGCGCCAGCGTGGATCCCACGCGGCCGCAGCCCATGATCACGACGTGCACGTCCCCGCCTCCGTGTCCTCGAGCGCTCCGACACGAGGATGTCATGCGCGGACCGGACCGGTGCACCGGGAGGCGGGGCGTTCCGTACGCTTAGGCGTCGTGGCCAGTCCCACCTCCCTGATGAAGCGGCTGCTCCTGGGCCGACCGTTCCGATCGGACCGGCTCAAACACACGCTGCTGCCCAAGCGCATCGCGTTGCCGGTGTTCGCCTCCGACGCTCTGTCGTCGGTCGCCTACGCACCCGACGAGATCCTGCTGACGTTGTCCATCGCGGGCGCGACGGCGCTGACGATCTCGCCGTGGATCGGCCTCGCGGTCGCCGTGGTGATGCTCACAGTCGTCGCCAGCTACCGGCAGAACGTGCACGCCTACCCGTCCGGCGGCGGCGACTACGAGGTGGCGACGGTCAATCTCGGCCCGCGGTTCGGGGTGGCGGTGGCCAGCGCCCTGCTCGTGGACTACGTGCTCACCGTGGCCGTGTCGACGGCCTCCGGCGTGGCCAACCTCGGCTCCGTCGTGCCGTGGGTCGCCACCCACAAGGTCGCCATCTCCATCATCTCCATCGCGCTGCTCACCGCCATGAACCTGCGCGGCATCCGGGAGTCCGGCGCGGCGTTCGCCATCCCGACCTACGGCTTCATGATCGTCATGATCGGGATGGTCGTCACCGGCTTCTTCAAGATCTTCGTCCTCGGCGAGGACCTGCGCGCCCCCAGCGCCGACCTGCAGATCCACGCCGAGCACACCAACATGACCAGCCTGGCGATGGGTTTCCTGCTGCTGCGCACCTTCTCCTCCGGCTGCGCGGCCCTCACCGGCGTCGAGGCCATCTCCAACGGCGTGCCCGCCTTCAAGGAGCCCAAGAGCAAGAACGCCGCCACGACGCTGCTGCTGCTCGGCACGATCTCCATCACGATGCTGCTCGGCATCATCCTGCTGGCCAACAAGACCGGCCTGAAGTTCGTCGAGAACCCGAGCCAGATCGAGAGCGGCCCCGCCAACTACGTGCAGAAGACCGTCACCACACAGCTCGGCCAGACCGTCTTCGGTGCCGGCTCCGTCATGCTCTACGTGGTCGCGGTCATCACCGCCCTGATCCTGTTCCTGGCCGCCAACACCGCGTTCAACGGCTTCCCGGTCCTCGGCTCGATCCTCGCCCAGGACCGCTTCCTGCCCCGCCAGCTGCACACCCGCGGCGACCGGCTCGCGTTCTCCAACGGCATCATCCTGCTGGCGCTGGCCGCCATGGTGCTCATCGTCGGCTTCAACGGCGAGGTGACGCGCCTCATCCAGCTGTACATCGTCGGCGTCTTCGTGTCGTTCACGCTCTCCCAGGCGGGCATGATCCGGCACTGGAACCGGCTGCTGCGCACCGTGCGCGACAAGCAGGCCCGCAACCGCATGATCCGCTCGCGGACCATCAACATCGTCGGCCTGACCCTCACCAGCGCCGTGCTGATCGTGGTCCTCATCACCAAGTTCCTGCTCGGCGCGTACATCGCCATCATCGCGATGATCGTCATCTACTTCCTGATGGTCGGCATCAAGAAGCACTACGACACCGTCGCCCGCGAGCTCGCACCGACCGAGGACCGCCCGGTCCTGCCGGCCCGCAACCACGCCGTCGTGCTGGTCAGCAAGGTGCACCGCCCGACGCTGCGCGCCGTCGCCTACGCGCAGGCGACCCGCCCCGACAGCCTGACCGCGCTCACCGTCAACGTCGACGACCACGACACCCGCCTGCTGCAGGACGACTGGGAGCGCCGCGGCATCCCGGTCGCGCTGACCGTCGTCGACAGCCCGTACCGCGAGATCAACCGCCCGATCCTCGACTTCGTGCGCAGCAAGCGCCGCGACTCCCCGCGCGACGTGGTGACGGTCTTCATCCCCGAGTACGTCGTCGGCCGCTGGTGGGAGCACCTGCTGCACAACCAGAGCGCGCTGCGGCTCAAGGGCCGGCTGCTGTTCGAGCCCGGCGTGATGGTGACCAGCGTCCCGTGGCAGCTCAGCTCCATCGGCGACGTCGACATCGACCGCCTCGACGCGACCCTGAGCCGCGGCCCGAAGCGCGGCCCCCGCTCGGCCGCCACCCCCGAGTCGTGACCGTCATCACCGACCTCGAGCTGGAGGTGGGCGCGGTCGCGCACGGCGGGATCTGTGTCGCCCGCCACGAAGGCCAGGTCGTCTTCGTCCGCCACGCCCTGCCGGGGGAGCGGGTCCGGGCCCGGGTCACGGAGCGGCGCAAGGGTTTCCTGCGCGCCGACGCGGTCGAGATCCTGCTGCCGTCCCCGGACCGGGTCATCCCGCCGTGCCCGTTCGCCGGCCCGGGCGCGTGCGGCGGCTGCGACTGGCAGCACGTCTCCTGGGACGCGCAGCGGCGCCTCAAGGCCGAGGTCCTGCGCGAGCAGCTGACCCGCCTCGGCGGTCTCACCGACCTTTCCGGTTTGGCGGTACACGTCGAGCCGCTTCCCGGCGGCCCGTTGTCCTGGCGCACGCGCGTGCAGTACGCCGCCGGCCCCGACGGCCGGCCCGGCTTCCACGCCCACCGCTCCGCCGGCATCGTCGCCGTCGACCGCTGCCGCATCGCCCACCCGTCGATCCAGGCCCTGCCGATCCTCGAGCGCACCTGGCCGCCGGGCACCACCATCGAGGCCGTCGCCGCCGGCAGCGGCGACACCGCCGTGGTGACCCGCGCCTCCCGCACCGGCCGGGTGACCTCGCCGCCCGCCCAGGTCCGGGAACGGGCGGCCGGCCACGAGTGGACCCTCGACGCCGGCGGCTTCTGGCAGGTACACCCGCAAGCCGTCGACGCCTTCACCGACACGGTCCTGTCGATGCTGCGCCCGGCCGCCGGCGAGCGCGCCTGGGACCTCTACGGCGGCGCCGGCGTCTTCGCCGCCGCCCTCGCACCGCACTGCGGCCCCGTCACCGTCGTCGAGTCCGACGCGCGCGCGGTCGCGTCCGGCCGCCGGGCGCTGCGCGACCTGCGCAACGTCGCCTTCGCCCGCGGCGACGTGGCGCAGGTCCTGGCCAACCCGGGCTGGCGCTCCGTCGACATCGTCGTGCTCGACCCGCCCCGCTCCGGCGCCGGCCGCCCGGTCGTGTCCGCGATCACCGCCCGCCGGCCGCGGGCCGTGGCCTACGTGGCCTGCGACCCGGCGGCCTTCGCCCGCGACGTGCGCACCTTCGCCGAGCAGGGCTACGCGCTTACCGGCCTGCGCGCCTTCGACAGCTTCCCGATGACGCAGCACTTCGAGACGATCGGGCTGCTAACGCCGTCGCTTTAGCGTCCGCTCGTAGTCCTGGAAGCGGGCCTTGGCGATCACCTTGCGGTCGGCGGTGCGGAACACGATGCCCTCCGCCCGGCCGTCGCGACCGTCCAGCGACACCAGGGTCCGCGGCAGCCGCTCGACCAGCAGGGCGTGCATCCCCGCCACCGACTCCGGCAGCGCCTCGGCGGTGAACAGCCGCGGCGTCAGCGCCAGCCCGGCCCGCCCGGCGAGCGCGGCGAGGGCCTCCTCGGAGGCGAACGGCTGCCCGCCGGACTCCCGCCACGCCGAGATCTGCGCCGCCGGCCAGGTCAGCGCCGCCGCCCAGTCGTCGAGCTCCACCACGTCGAACAGGCGCCAGCCGAACACCGACGGGTCCGACGTGTACTGCTTCGCGGCGCCGCCGACCTTCCCGCCGTACAACTCGAGGAAGAACACCCGCAGTCCACCGTCGTGGCCCTCGGCGAGCCGGTCGGCGACGGGGCGCAGCTGCTCGACGATGCCGAGCGCCGGGTTGCCGATGAGATCGCCGCGGGCGAAGAGCAGCTCCTCCCGCGAGCCGATCACGTAGCTGCCGTCGGGCAGCAGCACCAGGCGGCTGTTCGTCCCGTCGACCTTCTCGGTCGCGATGACCGCTCCGGGGAAGGCGGCCGGCGACTCGAGCAGGCCGCCGTTGCGCGGGTCGAGCTCGTGATACGTCGGGATCGACGGGTACTTCGTCAGCGAGTTGAGCACCCGCAGGTCCGTCGCGCGCAGGTCGAAGGGTGTCATGCGGCCAGGATGAGCGTTGCCGCCCTTCGCGGTCATCCCGTTTACCGCGGCCGTAGACTGCCACGTGGTTTCGAAGGGGGAGTCCCATGGCAACGCTGCGTGAGCGCCTCGCCGGCGACGTGCCGCTCGTCGCCGTCAGCTTCGGCGACGACGACGCGGCCGGCGACGCGGCGCGGGCCCGCGACCTCGGGGTCGACCTCGCCGAGCTGCGCATCGACTGGCACCGCAGCACCGAGCCCGGCGACGTGCTCCGCGCGGTCGAGCCGTTCCGCGCCGCCGGCCTGCCGACCCTCGCCACGATCCGCTCGAAGGCCGAGGGCGGCTACTGGCCCGGCGACGACGCCGCGCGGCTGCGGCTGTTCGAGGCCGTCCTGCCCCACGTCGACGCCGTCGACGTCGAGCTCTCCTCCGCCGAGATCCTGCCCGGCGTCATCGCCGCCGCGCGCGCCGCCGACCGGCCGGTGATCGTGTCGTACCACGACTTCGACGCCACCCCGCCCGAGCCCGCGCTGCGCGCCACCGTCGAGGCCGCCCTCGCCGCCGGCGCCGACCTCGTCAAGATCAGCACGATGGCGCACGGCGCTCGTGACCTGCGCGTCCTCGCCGGGCTGCTCGTGCGGTACGACTCCATGATCGTCATCGGCATGGGCGCGGAGGGCGCCGGCTCGCGGGTGTTCTTCCCGCTGCTCGGCTCCCGCGTCACCTACTCCGCCATCGGCGGCCGCCCCGCACCCGGCCAGCTGCCCTTCGCCGACACGGTGCGGCTGCTGTCGCAGTTCTCGCCCGCCTACGCCGCGTCGCGGGCCGCCGCATGAGCCCCGGGCCCGACGACTACACGCCGCGCCGCGACCCGCTGCGGGCGCTGCGCAGGACCATCGGGCAGGTCGTCGTCCTGTTCACGATCCCGTTCGTCTTCGCCATCGGGCAGGCGGTCCTCGGGCTCGGGCGGGTCAAGGTCGACCGCTCCGCGGCCGCGTGGACGGTGTGGGGGATCGGGGTCGCGCTCATGGTCGTGGCGTCGGTCCTGGCGGTGCAGATGCTGCGCGGCAAGGCGCCCGCGCGGACGGGCCGCGCGACCGCGTGGTGGTGCGCCGGGATCTGGGCGGCCGGCCTCGTGCTTTCCATCGTGTACACCGGGATGGTCCCGCCGCCGACGCCCCGCTGAACCGCGCCGCCGCTCGCCGCGGTGGTGTTCCGCGACCCTGGGGCGTTTTGCCCGGTTTGCGGGGCGGCGCGGATGGCGGGTTGCCCCTAACCTTCGTGATCGTGCCGCACGACGACATGAACCAGCCGCCGGGGCCCGAAGAGGCGCCGGACTGGCAGCGCAGGCCACCGGCCGGCGCGCCCGACTTCCTGCCGCCCGACTTCCTGCCGCCCGACTCCGCACCGCCCGCGGGAGCCCCCGAGACCCCGGCGCTGCGCCCCGCGACCCCCGGCGATCACCCCTTCGGCCCGCAGCCGGCGGTGATCCCGCCGCCCGCGACGCCCCCACCGGCGCTGCGGCCCCCGGCCGCGCAGTACGACCCGCGGCAGACCTACGTCGTGTACCAGGCGGCGGGCCTGTCCGGCTTCACCGCGCCCGGCGGCAACGACCCGCTGATCAGCCCCGACTACGGCGGCTGGTGGCGGCGCAGCACCGCCGTCTTCCGCCGCGCCTGGCCGCTGCTGCTGCCGCTGCAGCTGGCCCAGTTCGTCCTCGGCCTGGTCGTGACGATCCCCGGCGCCCTGTACAGCAACAAGTTCCTCACCGACTTCTCCAACACCAGCTTCTCCAACACCAGCTACAGCGGCCGGGCGCAGGCCGACCCGTCCAGCGCCCTCGCCGTGCTGGGCGCGTCGCTGCTCGTCTCGGCGGCGCTCGCCGTCCTCGGCGCCGTGATCGCGGTGGCCGCCAACCACGTGATCGTCGCGGCCGCCGCCGGCCTGCCGCCCCGCCTCGGCCCGGCGCTCGCCCTGGCCGTGCGCCGCTGCCTGCCCCTGATGGGCTGGCAGATCCTCGCCGCCCTCATGCTGGCCCTGGGCCTCTGCGCCTGCATCCTGCCCGGCATCTACTTCTACGCCGTCCTCATGGTCCTGCCGGTCGTCGTGACGTTCGAGCGCGGCGGCGCCGGCATCGGCCGCTGCTTCAGGCTGTTCCACAACGACGTCGGCGTCGCCGCGTCGCGGGTCGCCACCATCGGCGCCGCGGCGGTGGTCCTCGCGATCGTCTCGGCCGTCGTCGGCGTGGTGATCGCGGCCGTCGACCTCAGCCAGACCGGCGGCCCGGCCCCCGGCCAGGTCGCGACCCTGTCCACGACGGCGGTCATCGTGCAGACCGTGGTCCGCGACCTGCTCGGGGCGCTGCTGCGGACCTTCACGTGCGTGCTCGTCCTCACCGCCTACGCGGACATGCGGGCCCGCACCGAGCCGCTGTCCACCTCGGTGCTGGCCGCCGAGATCGGCATCACGCCCGCCGCCCCGTCCGCGCCGTTCACACCGCCGGCACCCTCGCTCGCCTGACGCGTACGGCCCCGGGGTTTACGCCCCGGGGCCGCGCCGTCGTCTTTGTTCCGTGCCGATTTTCGTTTCGCCCTTTTTGTTGGCTTTTGTTGCGCGTCCGGCCTCTGCCTGGGGGCTATATGAGCGGTCCGTGACCAGGATGTGTGGAACCTGTCAAGATTCGATCGGCCAAGGTGCACTGCTGCGCGTCCCCACTAGACTCGGCGGGCATGAGCACAGAGGAGAACGAGGCCGCGTCCCTGCTGAGCACGGTCCGGGCCCCGGGTGATCTTCACAACCTGACCGCCGAGCAGCTCGACGTGCTCGCGGCCGAGATCCGCGACTTCCTCATCGCGAAGGTCTCACGCACCGGCGGTCATCTTGGCCCGAACCTCGGCGTCGTCGAGCTGACCCTCGCGCTGCACCGCGTCTTCGACTCGCCGAAGGACCGGATTCTCTTCGACACGGGCCACCAGGCATACGTGCACAAGATCGTCACCGGCCGCCAGGACGGCTTCGACCTCCTGCGCCGCCGCGGCGGGCTCACCGGCTACCCGAGCCAGGCCGAGAGCGAACACGACATCATCGAGAACTCGCACGCCTCGACCGCGCTGTCCTACGCCGACGGCCTGTCCAAGGCGTTCGCGCTGCGCGGCGAGCCCCGCCACGTCGTCGCCGTCGTCGGCGACGGCGCCCTCACCGGCGGCATGTGCTGGGAGGCGCTGAACAACATCGCCGCCGCCAAGAACCCGCTCGTGATCGTCGTCAACGACAACGGCCGGTCGTACTCGCCGACCATCGGCGGCCTCGCCGACCACCTGTCGAACCTGCGCCTCAACCCCGGCTACGAGAAAGTCCTCGACCTCGTCAAGGACTCCCTCGGCCGCACGCCGCTCGTCGGCCCGCCGCTGTACGAGGTCCTGCACGCCGTCAAGAAGGGCATCAAGGACGCCGTCGCACCGCAGGCGATGTTCGAGGACCTCGGCATCAAGTACGTCGGCCCGGTCGACGGGCACGACCGCGAGGCCGTCGAGTCAGCGCTGCGCAGGGCCAAGAACTTCGGCGGCCCCGTCATCGTGCACGCCGTCACCCGCAAGGGCTTCGGCTACCGCCCCGCCGAGGAGGACGAGGCCGACTGCCTGCACGGCCCCAGCAGCGCCTTCGACATCGAGACCGGCAAGCTCCTCGCCCCCGCCTCGGTCAAGTGGACCGGCGTCTTCGCAGACGAGCTCGTCGCGATCGCCGACGAACGAGCCGACATCGTCGGCATCACCGCGGCCATGGCCGAGCCGACGGGCATCGCCAAGCTCATGCGCAAGTACCCGGAGCGCGCCTACGACGTCGGCATCGCCGAGCAGCACGCCGCCACCTCCGCGGCCGGCCTCGCCATCGGCGGCTTCCACCCGGTGGTGGCCGTCTACGCCACCTTCCTCAACCGCGCCTTCGACCAGGTCCTCCTGGACGTGGCCATGCACAAGCTCCCGGTCACGTTCGTCCTCGACCGCGCCGGCATCACCGGCCCCGACGGCCCGTCGCACTACGGCATCTGGGACATGTCGGTCTTCGGCGTCGTGCCCGGCCTGCGCCTGGCCGCCCCGCGCGACGCCCAGACCGTCCGCGAGGAGCTCCGCGAGGCCGTCGGCATCGAAGACGGCCCGACGATCCTGCGCTTCCCCACCGGCTCCGTCCCCGCCGACCTCCCGGCCCTGCGCCGCGTCGGCGGCGTGGACGGCTTCGGCGGCGTGGACGTCCTCGCCGAGCACGAGCGCAAGGACGTGCTGCTGGTCAGCGTCGGCGCCTTCGCCCACATGGCCGTCGACGTGGCCGCCCGCCTGGCCGAGCAGGGTTACGGCGTCACCGTCGTCGACCCGCGCTGGGTCCGCCCGGTCCCCGTCGAGCTCGTCGCCCTGTCCCGCGAGCACCGCCTGGTCGTCACCCTCGAGGACGGCATCCGCACCGGCGGCGTCGGCGATGCGATCGCCAAGTCCCTGCGCGACGCGGACGTGTGGACGCCGCTGCGCGACCTGGGCGTGCCGCAGGGCTGGCACCCGCACGGTGCGCGCAACGAGATCCTGGCCGACCTGGGCCTGACCGCCCAGGACGTGGCCCGGCAGGTCACGGAGTGGGTGAGCCGCATCGAGCAGCCCGCGCCGCTGCCCGGCACCCCGTCTCCGCGGGCCCGCGCCCCGCGCCGTTAGCCCGCTTTCACGCCACAAGATCAGCGCCGCCCGGCAGGGCGGCGCTGATCGCGTTTACGGTCGACTCTCCGCCCCCACACCGACCCTGACACTGTCACGCTCACGAACGCTGACACTGTCACGATGACAGTGTCAGCGCCCCCGACGTTGACAGTGTCGCGACGTCCAGGCCCAGCGCAGCGCCGTGGCCTGCAGCGCTGCCGGTGGCGCGATGTCCAGGCCTAGCGCAGCGTCGTGGCCTGCAGCGCGGCCGGTTGCGCGACGTCCAGGGCTGGCATTGTCGTGGCCTGCGCCGCTGGCAGTGTCGCGGTCGTCGATGGTGACACTGTCACGTTGACAGTGTCAGCGCCCGGGACATTGACAGTGTCGCGATGTCCGGGCCCAGCGCAGCGCCGTGGCCTGCAGCGCGGCCGGTGGCGCGATGTCCGGGGCCGCATTGTCGTGGCCTGTGCCGCCGCTGGCAGTGTCGCGGCCGTCGATGCTGACACTGTCACGTTGACAGTGTCGGCGCCCGGGACGTTGACAGTGTCGCGATGTCCAGGCCTAGCGCGGCGTCGTGGCCTGCATCGTGGCCGGTGGCGCGATGTCCAGGACCAGCGCGGCGCCGTGGGCTGTGGCGCCGCTGGCAGTGTCGCGGTCGTCGATGGTGACACTGTCACGTTGACAGTGTCGAGGTCCGGCACGTTGACAGTGTCGCGATGTCCAGGGCCGGCGGTGTGAGCTCAATCTGCCGATCCCGTCGCGCGCCGCTAAATAATGATAAGTCGGATAAATCTGGACGCGCCAGCGTCCGGATTTATCCGGGCAAATCGGCGCTTAGGGCGAGGTGAGGAGGCGGGCGGAAGCCGACGCTGCGGGGCGGAAACCGGGCGGCATTCGTGGGACTCTCTACGAGCGACGAAAGGAAGGCCGTGCCCGAGGCGATGATCGAGCTCGACGTCAGCGCGCCCTGGGAGCCGCCCGACGAGCGTGGTGGGCGTGCGGGGCTGGGGTTGCGGGTCGTTGCGGTGCTCGCGCTGCTGGCGGGGGCCTGCCTCGCATTGCCGGCGCGTGAAGCGTCGCGGGATCTCGAGCCGCTGTACACCGCGGACTCCCAGGTGCTCTCGCTCGACGCGGCCGGGGGGCGGCTCGTCGTGTCGCGGTACCAGCAAGGCGGCGGACCGCCCATCATCGAGGCGATCGATGCGCGGTCGGGAAAGGTGCTGTGGGAGCGGCCCACCGAGGTCGACCAGTCGTTCGTCGCGCTCGCCGGGGAAGTCGCGCTGCTGCAGGTGGAGCGGGCCGATGAGCACGGGGTGTACACGGGGAAGCTCATCGCTCTTGACACCGGCAACGGTGCGGTGCGGTGGGAGCGGGAGAAGACGCGGATCGCCGGGGTCGCCGGGCGGTTGGTGATCGTCGAGGATCAGGCGTGGCCCGACGAGGATCAAGGGTTCGATCCGGCCTACGGGGATCCGGAGGATCCCTCGGTGACGTTGCCGCTGCTGCCGCATCACGAGCGGCGGGTGGGGCTCGATGCGGGGGACGGGCGGGTCGTGTGGAGCATCGACACGCCGCCCGGGGTCGTGGGGAGTCTCGGGTATGCCGACTATCCGGGGATATTGGAGTTCAGTGAGCTCGATGCCTCGGGGGTACTGCGGGTGCGCGACCTGGCGACGGGTGGCGTGGCGGCCACGTACCGGCTGGACGGGGCGGGTGCCGTCGCGTCGCACCAGCGCGGGGTCGACGGGCAGGAGGTCGTGTGGCGGGCCGGTGGGCACGGGGCCGAGGTGTACGACCGGGTGTCCGGGCGGCGGCTGTGGCAGTGGAGCGGGGGCGGGGCCGCCTACGAAGGGCCGTATGCGTGCCTGCCCGACCGGTACTGCGTCTTCGGCGAGAGCGGGACCGACGTCCTCGACCCGGGCAGCGGTGCGCGGCTGTGGCGGGCCAGCGGGTACGCGGCGATGCTGGCGGCCGTCGGTGAGCGGCTGCTGCTGTACCGGCAGAGCGTGGAGGTGTTCCATCCCGACGACGTGACCGCGTACGACTCGCGGACGGGGGCCACGGCGTGGCACCGGAAAGGGTGGCAGTTGGCCAGCGGGATGTTCAGAAGGCCCGGGTCGCCGGGGTACTACGTGTGGCAGCCGATCGGCAACACCGATGCGATCGTGGCGCGGCTCGATCCGTCCAGCGGCGGGGTCGAGCTGGTCGGGCGGGCGCGGGACTTCTACGGGTCGCCGCAGTGCGCGGAGACCGACGGGATGCTGGCCTGCCTCGCGATCGGGACGCTGTACGTGTGGGAGCTGCCGTGAGCTCGGGCGACGTCGTCATCGACCTCGGGGCCGCCGAGCCGTGGAGGGCGCCGGACGCGCCGCCGCCGGCCCGGCGACGGTGGCGGGTGCGGTGGGTGGCGGCGGTGGTGCTCGGGCTCGTCGCGGGGCTGCTGCCGGGTGCGGCGGCGCCGGGCGTGCCGTCGCTGCTGCATGTCGAGATCGGGGTGCAGCGCGTCGTGATGGGGGGCGGGCGGATGTTCGTCACCCGGTACACCGGCGAAGGGCCGCACCGGCTCGAGACGTACGACACCGGGAGCGGGCGGTGGCTGTGGGGGGCCGACTTCGGCGACGGGCAGCAGCAGGTCGCGGGGGGCGACGCGAGCGTGGTGCTGATCGACACCGCCTTCGCCGGTCGGGCCCTCGCGTTCACCCAGGTGCAGGCCCGCGACGCGCGGACCGGGGCGGAGCTGTGGCAGCGGGCGGCGGCGAGCGTCGACGGGCTGGCCGGCGGGGTGGTGCTGCTGCAGGACCTGACCTCGTTCCGGCAGGTCGACGTGGACGGCGGCGCGCCGCCGACCGGGCTGGAGAACCGCATCGTGGCCGTCGACGCGCGGACCGGCGAACAGGTGTGGGAGCTGGTCGCGCCGCGCGGATCGCAGATCTCGTTCGAGCGGGACGCGGGAAAGCAGGCCTACGCGGTGCGCTCCATGGCGGTGCTCGACCCCGGCGGTGCGCTGCGCGTCCACGACCTGCGCACCGGGGCGGTCGTCCGGACCATTCAGCTGGCGTGGTCGGGCAACGTCGGGATGTTCGTGCTCGGCGACCGGCGGGACCTGCCGCAGCCGGCCGGCGCGCGGGGCGGGCAGGTCGCGGTGTCCGCGTCCGGCGGGTTGCGTTACCAGGTGTACGACCTGACGAGCGGGCGGCTGGTGTGGCAGATCGACGCCGAGCAGTCCGCGTGGATCTTCGGCTGCGCGCCCGGGTGGTGGTGCACCGGCGGCAACCAGGGGATGACCGGCTACGACGCGGCGACGGGCGCGGCGGTGTGGCGCAGCGAAGGCGGCGAGGCGACCCTCGGGGCCGACGGCGGGCGGCTCGTCCTCGGCGGCGTCGGCGCCGACGGGCTGGCCGTGCCGGGGGTGCGGATCGTCGACACCGGGACGGGGGCGACGACGCGGCGGCTCGAGCGCTGGCGGCCGGTGTTCGGCTTCGGCGACCGGCTCACGGTGTTCTGGCGCGAGGAAGGCCGGCCGGCGACCGTCGTCGGGCAGCTCGAGGCCCGCACCGGGCGGGTCACGGTCCTCGGGCGCACCGAGACCGGGGAGGGGGAGCCGATGTGCGACAACGACGCGCGGTCCGTCGCGTGCGTCATCGCGGGCGACCTCACGCTCTGGCGTGCTCCGCAGACCCGGGGAGGCGGCGTTGCGAGCTGAACGAACGGGGAACGGAACGGGAAGATAGGGCACTGCCGCGGCGAGGCCGCGGTCCGCACAATGGATGCGTGCCGCTGAGTGCGATGCACGCCGATGCCGCCGCCATGAGTGGGCCCGTGATCGACCTGGGGCTGGTCCGTGGTGAGCCCGCGGTCGACGCCGACCGGGGGCCCGAAGGGTTGCCCCGCGGGTGGGGGCTGCTGCTGGTGCTGGGCATGGTGCTGTCGCTCGTCTCCGCGGTACCGCGGCAGGATGCTCCGCACGAGATCACCCGGCAGCCGTTGCGCAACGGCGAGTTCCACCTCGCCGGTGGGGCGCTGCTGCTGCTGGAGAGCGACCGGACGCCGACGCCCGTCGAGGCCTACGACGGGCGCGACGGCAGCCTGCTGTGGAAGTACACGCCGGACGGGCTGGCGACGCTGTCGTACGCGACCGCCGGCGACGGCGTCGTGGTGCTGTGGCCCGACCTGTGCCGCTCAGGCGTGACGGGCACGACCGTCGCCGTCGACGCGCGCAACGGGCAGGAGCGCTGGCACGCCACCGGGGTGCCGGTGCGCACCCCGGCGGGCGTGCCGGGGACCGTGGTGCTGCGCAGCCTGTGGTCCGACGGGTGCGGCGCCCTCGCGGCGGGCACGCCGATCGGCGGTGCGCTGCGCTGGCAGGCCTTCGACGCCGACGGGCGGGAGCGGTGGGAGGTGCCGGTCGACGCCGGGACGCGGGTGGCGCTGGACGCCGCTGAGCGCGGGGCGTCGTGGGCCGCCCTCGTCGACCGGCAGGGTGCGGTGAGCGTCGCCGACTTCGTCACCGGCGGGCGCTCGGCCGCCGGGACGCTGCGGGTCGCGCCGGACGAGGCCGTCGCGGCCGCCGGGGACCTGCTCGTCGTGTCGGCGTTCGACCAGGGCGGCGCGGCGCTGACCGCGTACCGGCGCGGGGACTACACGACGCCGGCGTGGCGGGCGCGGGTGCCGACGGGGCCGGCGCCGGGGCGGACCGACCGGTTCGCGGTGCGCCCGTGCGGGCCGGTGCTGTGCGTCGCCGGGCAGCGCACCGTCGTGCTCGACCCGGCGAGCGGGGCGATGCTGTGGGACGCGGGCGTGCGCGCCGAGCTCGGCGAGATGCCGGGCGGGCTGCTCGCCGCGGCCGGGGTGCGGCCGGTGGCGCTGCTGGACCCGCTGACCGGGGTCCCGGCCGTCAACCTGGCCGGGTGGGACGTGCTCGGCACCGACGGGCAGCGGATGCTGCTCGGCGTGGTGTCGGAGTCCGGGACGCTGCTGGGGTTCCGCTCCGACGCGCCCGGCGGCCGGGCGGCGGTGACGTCGTTCGCGGCCCTCGACGCGCGGCTGCTGGCGTGCGAGCTCGACGGTTCGCTGCTGGCCTGCCAGACCGACGAGGACGACGTCGTGCTGATGCGCCTGGACACGTGAGGCGCAACCGGGAGCCGAACCGGTGAGGAGATCCAGAATGTTTGCCGAATTGTGACCTAGGGCGTGGCGGGGGAACCTGGAGGCGTGAGCGAACTGATCGATCTGGGCGAATCACACGGGCGGCTGGACGGCGACGACGTCCTGGAATGGCCGGCGTCCAGACCGGCCGGCGGCCGGCAGTGGCCGCTCGTGGCGGTGCTGACGCTGGTCGTGCTGTTCGCCACCGGGTCACGCCCGCAGGCCGGCATCGACGACCTGGGGGTGCTCGCCGATCGGGCGTCGGCGTTCGTCGCCGACCGCGGCGCCCTCTACGCGCTGCGCGAGTCGCCGTCGCTCACCGCGTTCGACTGGGCGACCGGCCGGACGATGTGGAGCCGCTCGACGCCGGGCGGGAGCGGGCAGGTGTACCTCGCCGCCGACCGCGCCTACCTGCGCCACCGCCCGTGCACCCAGACGGTCGGCTGGAGCCTGGAGCGGCTCGACCCCGCGACCGGGCAGGCCCGCTGGAACCGCTCCGGCGCGCCGATCGCCGTCGTCGCGGGGCCGCCGGGCGCGCCGCCGGGGCTGCTCACCGTCGACGACCGCGGCGCCGTGTGCCCGCCGGTCGTGCCGCCCCGCAACGCCGTGCCGTCGCCGGTGCACCTGGCCGGGCTCGACGCCGAGACCGGCGAGATCCGCTGGGCGTTCGACCTGCCCGGCGGGGCACGCCTGGTGGCGCCCGACTCGCCCGGCGGCGCATGGTTCGCGGTGTGGTACCCGGGCGGGCGCGCCGAGATCCGCTCCACGCTCACCGGCGCGGTCAACGTCGCCGCCGACCTCGACGAGCTCGCCGGCACGCCGCCGACGAGCGTGCGGATCGTCGGCGACCTGCTCGTCATCGTGGCGGCGCGCACCGACGGGGCGCTGATCACGGCGTACCACCGCGACGGCCTGCGCTACCGGTGGCACCGGCTCTTCTCGTCCACCGACCAGGCCCCGATCGCCGAGATCGCCTACGGGCCCGTCGTCGTCGCGTGCGGGCCCATGGTGTGCGTGCCCAACTGGCGCGACCTGGCGGTGCTCGACCCGGTCACCGGCGAGCAGGCGTGGCGCCGGCCGCTGCAGCTCGACGCCGCCGGGCCCGGGGTGCTGGTGGCCCGCGACCGCGACGACTTCACCCACGTGCGGATCGTGGACTGGCACACCGGCGCCGACCGGGCCGACCTGGCCGGCTGGGCGATCGTGCCGACGGCCAGCACCGGCACCGACGACGACGATCTCGGCACCGCACAGGTGCCCGCCGCGATCCTCCAGCGCCCCGACGGCGACGGGTCCCGGCTGGTCCGCATCGACCTGCGCACCGGGGCGGTCACGTCGCTGGGCCGGGTGGCGCCGATCCCCGCCCGCTGCTCGGTGCGCCACCAGCGCCTGTCCTGCCTGGCCGGCGGCGACACGGTCCACCTGTGGCGGTTGCCCGGGTAGCTACATTGGCTCCACAGGCCTTTCACGGGGACTTCACGCCCCCTGCACCAGACTGGCCCGGATCGGCGGAGGTGAAGGGCGTGCGCGTGCTGGTGATCGAGGACGAGGCGAATCTCGCCGACGCGATCGTCCGGGGGTTACGGCGGCAGGGCATGGCCGTCGACGTCGCCTACGACGGGACCAGCGGGCACGAGATGGCGATGGTGACCCGCTACGACGTGGTCGTCCTCGACCGGGACCTGCCGGGCGTGCACGGCGACGAGATCTGCGCGGACCTGGTCGCCTCCGGCGCGCTGACCCGGGTGCTGATGCTCACCGCCAGCGGCAGCGTCGCCGACCGGGTCGAGGGGCTGCAGATCGGCGCCGACGACTACCTGCCGAAGCCGTTCGCGTTCGACGAGCTCGTCGCCCGGGTGCAGGCCCTCGGCCGGCGGGCCACGCCGGCCGCGCCGCCGGTGCTCACCATCGCCGACCTGGTCCTGGACCAGGCCAAGCGGGTCGCCACCCGGGGCGGGCAGCCGCTGGACCTGACCCGCAAGGAGTTCGGGCTGCTCGAGGAGCTGCTCAAGGCCCGCGGCGCCGTCGTGTCCAGCGAGGAGCTCCTGGAACGGGTCTGGGACGCCAACGCCGACCCGTTCACCACCACCGTGCGGGTGACGATGATGACGCTGCGCAAGAAGCTCGGCGACCCGGCGCTCATCGAGACCGTCGTCGGCGCCGGGTACCGCACCAGGCAGCCGCAATGACCGTCTACGACGCCCGCCGCGCCGCCGTGTTCCGCCCCACGCTGCGGCTGCGGCTCACCATGCTCAACGGCATCCTGCTCGTCGGCGCCGGCCTGGTGCTGGTGGTGCTCGCGTACCTGCTCGTCGACGGCGCGCTCAAGCCCGCCGACCAGCTGCAGCCCGGCACCCGGGTGGTGCTGGAGAACGGCACCGAGGTCGACGCGCACACCTGGCAGACCGAGCTCGTCGACGCCGCCGAGTGGGAGCTGCTCACCCGCGGCAGCCTGGCGCTGCTGCTCATCGGCGCCGTCGGGGTCGCCGGCGCCTACGTGGTCGCCGGCCGGTCGCTGCGGCCGCTGCAGCGGGTCACCACCACGGCGCAGCGGCTCTCCGGTGAGTCTCTCGACGCCCGCATCAACTACGACGGCGCCGACGACGAGGTCGCGGAGCTGGCCAAGACGTTCGACGCGATGCTGGACCGCATCGCCTCGGCGTTCGAGACACAGAAACGCTTCGTCGCCAACGCCTCCCACGAGCTGCGCACGCCGCTGGCGGTGATGCGCACCGAGGTCGACGTGACCCTCGACGACCCGGACGCCGACACGGAGGAGTACCGGCGGATGGCCACCGTCGTTCGCGACGCCTCGATGCGGGCCAACGCGCTCGTCGAGTCGCTGCTGCTGCTGGCCCGCACCGAGGCGCAGGCCGGCCGCCGCCTCGGCCGCAAGGTCAGCACCGACCTGGCCACCGGGGTCAGCGGCGCGCTGTCGGCGATGGGCAAGGAGGTCAAGCGGCTCAACCTCGACGTGAGCACCGACCTGGCGCCCGCCCTCGTCGTCGGCGACCCGGGCCTGCTGGAGCGCCTCGCCGGCAACCTCATCGAGAACGCGGTGCGGTACAACCACCTGGCCGGGCGGATCTGGGTGCGCACCGGCACCGACGACACCCTCGCCTGGCTCGTGGTCGGCAACACCGGCTTCGAGGTCGAGCCGTCGGATCTGCCCGCCCTGTTCGAACCCTTCCGGCGCGGCGGGCGGGAACGCACCGGCGCCCGCGGCACGGGCCTCGGGCTGTCGATCGTGCGGGCGGTGTGCGAGGCGCACGGCGGCGGGGTCAGCGCGGCCGCCCTCGACGGCGGGGGCCTCGAGGTGACGGTGTCGCTGCCCGCCGCGGCCGTGACACCCGTGCTGTCCGGCACGGCATCCGTCCGTCAGGCCGCCCGGTAGCGTGTGATCGCCTCGCCGACGGGCCGCTACGCCACGTCGGCGCCCGCCTCGCCGCCCGCCTGCGCCCCGGCGACGTGCTGGCCCGCGTCGGCGGTGACGAGCTCGTGGTCCTGCGGCCGGGCATCGGCCCGGCCGGCGACCCGGCGGCGCCGTTCCAGCGGCTGCACGTGGCCGTCGCCGAGCCGTTCGAGGTCCACGGGCACGAGGCGATGGACGCCGTCAAGAACGGCACCGGCCCCGACCGGCCCGGCCGCCATCGCGCCCGGGCGCGCCCGCACCGTGAGCGACGCGCGCACCGCGCCGCCCTGCACGAACTCGATGTTCAGCGCCATCCGACCCCCTCGGACATGTCTACCGCCCCCGTCGCGCCTGCGCACCGTAGTCATCGTGGACGGCCGCACCCGAACGGTTCCTTACTCGGCGTAGAGTGATCCCCCCTCTACGCACCGTGGAATCCGCTCGCAACGGCCGCTTCACTATGGTCTATATCACACAGGGTGATGGGACCGCTTGATACGTCAGGTTACCGACGGTCACGGGCGCAAGCATCGCCGGGGGTTTTTGCCCCATGCGGCGAAACCGGGCGGACGGCTACCGCGGCGGGCCCGGCACCCCTAGGTTCTTCGGGCATGGCCGTGAGCGACGAGGTGGCGCCGGACGAGTGGGAGTGCCGCGTGTTCCTCGCCGTCGTCGAGCACCGCCAGCACACCAAGGCCGCCGAGGCGCTGTCCCCGGCCCGCCCGCGCCACCTGCGCGACCGCCCCTACGCCCGGCAGCTGGTCGGCAAGACCATCCGGCGCATCGAGCGCTGGTGCGGCGAGCCGCTGTTCGAGGGCGACCGGGGCCAGCTGCGCCTGACCGCCCGCGGCCGCGAGTTCGAGCGGGCCGCGCGCGGGGTCGTCGGCGAGTACGAGCTGATGCGGGGCTTCGTGCTCGACGAGGGCCTGCCCCGCCTGGCCTGCCTGCCGCACCACGCCCTGTTCGTCGCGCCCGCGCAGGCCCGGCTGCGGGAGCGCTTCGGCCGCCAGCGCATCGCCGTGGACTACCTGCCGCCGGACCAGCTGCGGATGCGCCACCACACCCCGGGCCTCGGCCGCCACGCCCTGCTCGTCGGCCCGCCGCGCCCGCCGGAGGGCACCCGCTCGGCCCCGCTCTACACGGCGCGCTTGGAGGCGATGGTCCCGGCGGCACACTTCGGCGCCGCGCGGCTCACGGTCGTGGAGCTGCGGCAGCGGTACCGCCCGGTGCTGCACCTGCCGGGCGTCCCCGACGACCGGCTCGCCGCGTGGGGCCTGGACCGCGCCGCACCGACCCTCGGCGACCCGGCGACGGCGGTGCTGCGCCTGCGCCACGAGGCCAGCGGCGCACAGTGGGACGGCCGCGTCCTCGTCGTGCCGTCGGACGTGGCCCTGGCCTTCAAGCCGGGCATGGAGTTCGGCGGCCGGCGCGCCGACCGCTTCCGGTGGGTGCCCGTGGTCGCGGCCGGCGACGGCGGAGCCGCGCTGACCCACGAGGTGCGCCTGAGCGTGCGGCCGAGCCTGGACGACGAGGCGGTGGAGGCGGCGGCGACCGCGCTGCAGGCGGCGGCCCGCGCCCTGCCGGCCCTGTCGGGCGGCGACCCCTGACCGGGGCTAGGCGCCGCGGCCGCGGACCAGCGGCAGGAAGATCTCGTCGACGATCTCGACCAGGGTCTCGTCGGGGACCGTCGGGGTGCCGCGCATCGCGTACTCGCCGCGCAGCAACGTCAGCGGAGCGGCGGCGACTCGCGGGTGCACCGCCGACGCTGGGGCCTCGCCGCGCTCGGTCGCTCGGGTCAGCATCGTCAGCCAGGCCGCGTCCATTGCGGACGTTCCCGAGCGCTCGCGCAGCAGCGTGAGCAGCTGCGGGTCGTCGGCCGCGGCGGCCAGCAGGTCGCGCAGCACGGCGCCGTGCGGGGAGGACCACGTGGCGTTCGCCGCGCGGAGCATCGCCAGGGCGTCGCCGCGCAGGGTGCCGGTGTCCGGGGACGGGAGTCGCTCGGCCGAGAGGTGGCGGTACGCGGCGATGCCGAGCGCGGCGCGGTGCGGCCAGCGGCGGTAGATGGCGTTCTTGTTCGTGCCGGCGCGCTGCGCCACGCGGTCCATGGTCATGCCCGCGTACCCGGACTCGCGCAGTTCCTCGGCCGCGGCGCGCAGGATCGCGTGCTCCAGCTCCTCGCCCCGGCGTCGCGTCGTCATGGGTTGCAGGGTACTCGCCGTACCTTATAGGGTACTCGTCGTACCTTAGTGAGGGGAGTGGAGCGATGCGCGTCTGGGGCGTCACCTACGACACCGGGTTCGTCAGTGCCGGGTCGAGCACCCATGAGCCGTTCGATGCCGAGGCGGTGCGGCGCGACATGCGGGTCATCCGCGACGAGCTGCGCTGCGACGCGGTGCGGGTCACCGGTGGGGTGCAGGAGCGGCTCGAGACGGCCGCGCGGTTCGCCGCGGAGGCGGGGCTCGAGGTGTGGTACTGCCCGTTCACCAACGACCTGACCCGCGACGAACTGATGGCGTTCATCCTCGACGGGGCCGAGCGGGCGGAGCGGCTGCGCCTGGAGGGTGCGGCGGTGGTGTACCTGACCGGATCCGAGATCGGCATGTGCAACCACGGGTTCCTGCCCGGCGACGGGATCGTCGAGCGGATGGGGCTGCTCGGCGACCCGATGCGCATCCGGGCGGCGATTCCGGCGGCGCGCGCCGCGGTGCACGCGTTCCTGGCCGAGGCTGTGCCCGCCGTGCGGGAGCGCTTCGGCGGGCCGGTGAGCTACGCGTCGCTGCCGTTCGAGGCGGTCGACTGGGCGGCGTTCGACATCGTCGCCAACGACGCCGGGTACCGCGACGCGAGCAACGCCGCCGCGTTCCCGGAGTCGCTGCGGGCGATGGTGGGGCAGGGCAAGCCGTTCGCGGCGACCGAGTTCGGCTGCGCGACCCACCGCGGTGCGGGGGACGTCGCCGGGGGCGGGGAGCCCGTGGCGTACGACGAGCACGGCCGCGCCGCGAAGCTCACCGAGCCGCTGGAGCGCGACGAGGAGGGTCAGGCCCGCTACGTGGTGGACCTGCTGCGCGACTACGAGGCCGGCGGCGCGGACGCGGCGTTCGTGTACACGTTCGCCTCCCGGCACCTGCCCGCCTCCGACGACCCGGACCGCGACTTCGACCTCGCCAGCCGCGGCATCGTGAAGGTGCTGCCGGACGGCACGTGGGTCCCGAAGGCCGCCTTCCACGCCCTCGCCGAGTACGGCCGATCCCGCGTCAACCAAGGTTGACGACGCCATGCTTGTCAACTACGGTTGACAGCATGTTGACGGTGACCTCGGCCGATGGCACGACCATCGCCTACCGCCGCCTCGGCGACGCCGGGCCGGCGGTGATCCTGGTGCACGGCGGCGGCCAGTCGGGCCGGCATCTGGAGGCGCTCGCCGCGATCCTGGCCGCGGACGGCTTCACCGCGTACGTCCCGGACCGGCGCGGGCGGGGCGGCAGCGGGCCGGCGGGCGCCGGCTACGGCATCGCGACCGAGCGTGCCGACCTGGCCGCGCTCATGGCGGCCACCGGCGCCGGGCTGCTGTTCGGGATGAGCTCCGGCGGGCTGATCGTCCTCGACGCGGCGCGGCACCTGCCGGGCGTGCGCGCGGTCGCGGTGTACGAGCCGCCGCTGTCCGTCGGCGGGTCGACGCCGCTGGGGTGGGTGGGCCGCTACGAGCGGGAGCTGGCCGCGGGCGATCCGGCCGGGGCGGCGGTGACGGCGATGCGCGGGACGCGGACCGGCGGGCCGCTGCTGCGCCTCGTGCCGCGGTGGCTGTTGCGGCGGGCGCTCTCGGCGGCGCTGGGCGCGGCCTCGGCCCCGGCCGACATGCGCGCGGCCTCGGCCCCGGCCGACGTGCGCGCGGCCTCGGCGCCGGACGCGATGGGCGCGCGGCCGGGGCGACGCCGGCTGCTGCGGGTGGTGCTGTGGCCGCTGCGCCGCCTTGACCGTCGCCGCTCGCCGGCCGCGGTGACGCCCGCCACGGGGGCGCCCGCCGCGGTGACGCCCGCCGCGGGGGCGGCGGGCGCGGGCGCGGTGACGGCGGGCGCGGGGGCGGGGGAGCGGGCCGCGGCGTTGCGGGAGTTGGCGGCGACGATGGGGCTCGACGCGCGCCTCGTCGCGGACAGTGAGGGGACGCTCGAGGACTACCGCGATCTCGCGACGCCGGTGCTGTTGCTCGGTGGGGGACGCAGCCCGCGGTACCTGCGGCGGACCCTGCGCCGCCTGGCCGCGGTGCTGCCGGACGCCACGCTCACGGTGCGGCGCCGTGCCGGGCACGACGTGCCCACGGACACGAGCGAGCTACGGGAGTTCTTTCAGAGGCGCTCGAAGTAGTCCCGCGCGGCCGCGACGCCGCCGCCGTCGCCCAGGGCGACCATCAGGGCGGCGCGGGCCTTGCCGGCCGGCAGGCCGCGAGCGCCGATCGCGCCGACGGTGCCGGCCAGGCCGGTGCCGAGCGGCAGGGCGTCGAGGGCGACGGGGCGGGCGCGGGCGCGCGAGGCGACGACGACGGGGATGTCCCACTCGACGAGGTCGCTGATCGCGGCCAGCAGCGAGGCGGGCACGTTGTACAGGCCGGTGCCCTCCAGGACCACGCCGCGCGTGCCGGCGTCGGCGAGGGCGGTGAGCAGCGTGCCGTCGATGCCCGGGTACGTGCGCACCAGCGCCACCTCCGTCTCCGGCTCGCCGTGCGGGCGGGGCGGGCGCGGGGGCGGCGCGGCGAGGAGCTCGACGCCGATGTCGCCGAGGTGGCCGAGCGTCGGGTGCGGCGCCGACGAGAGGCCGGTCGCGGAGGTGGCGTCGGCGAGGGTGACCCAGCGGGCGGCGTGCAGCTCGCCGCCGAGGCAGGCGACCGCGCCCGCGCCGGCGAGCGCGGGGTCGGCGGCGGCGGCGATCGCCGCGGCGAGGTTGCCGGGGCCGTCGCTGCCCGGGTCGTCGAGGGCCCGCACGGCGCCGGTGATCACGATCGGGGCCCGCGCGTCCGGGCCGGCCATCAGGTCGGCCAGGCAGGCGGTGTCCTCGAGGGTGTCGAGGCCGTGCGTGACGACGACGCCGTCGAAGCCGTCGGCGGCGAGGGCGCGGCGAGACAGGGCGGCCATGGTGCCGGGCGTGATGTCCCAGCCGGGCTCGGTCATGACGTCCTCGACGGTGACGTCGGCGGCGAGCCGGCCGGGCGGGATCGCCGCGAGGAGCTCGGCGCCGGTGGCGATGCCGGCGGGCCGTCGCCGGTACGCGATCACGTCCTTCGTCGCCAGCAGCAGCACCCTGGGCGTCATGGGCGCCGCTCCAGCCGCTCGACGCGGGCGGTCAGGTCGGCGAGCGCGGTCATGATCTTCTCTGCTGCGGCGGCCATGTCGGGGGTGGGCGCGGCGGCCGGGCGGGTGGCCTGCAGGTGCACGAACCCGGCGAGGGCGGCCGCCACCGCGCGGCGGGTGAGGCGCAGCTCGGCGCCGAGGGAGCGCAGGACCTGGCCGCCGGCGCCGTCGGGCTCGGCGACCAGGCCGAGCAGCAGGTGCTCGCAGCCGACGTAGTTGTGGCCGAGCGCGGTGGCCTCGGTGACGGCGAGCTCGAGTGCGCCGGCGGCGGCGACGCTGAAGCGCCGGTCGGTCGCGCCCGCGCCGTCCTCGGCCAGGGAGCGGGCGGCGAGGTCCTGCGCGACGCGGGCCGGCTCGATCTCGATCGCGCGGAGCACCTGCAGCGCGAGGTTGCCGCCCTCCGCGACGAGGCCGCCGAGGAGATGCCCGGTGCCCACCGTGTCCGACGCCGTCGCCGCGGCCTGCTCGGCCGCCAGGCGGAGCGTCGTGCGGGCGCGCTGGGTGAAGTTGGGCAGGCCGGCGGCGAGCGCCGCGTCGTCGAGGTCGCCGAGGACGGTCTCGCGGATCGCGGTGACCCGGCGCACGGCCTGCTCGAGGGCGCGCTGGCAGACGGCGGAGACGGGGACGCCGGCCTCGCGAACGGCGTCGGCGAGCTCGTCCGGGAGGTACACGTTGATTTTCGGCATACCCCCTGTATACCCCCGATGGGGTTACACCACCAGCCCCGTGGCGAGCAGGTGTGCGCTCGCGGCGATCAGTGCGGGTTCGGCGCTGTAGACGCGGGCGAGCTGCAGCGCGCCGGCGTAGACGGTGTCCGCCAGGGGACCGTTCGCGGCGGCCTCCGCTGCGGTCCAGGCCGGACCCTCGACGCCGTGCACGGTGACGTCGCGCAGGCCGGCGGCGGCGCACTCGCCGGCGAGCTCGTCGGCGCGGTGGAAGTACGCGTGGGTGAAGCCGATGCGCGGGTCGTTGCGGCCGTCGGTGAGCAGGGTTCGCGCCTCGTCGGTCATCCGCTGGTCGAGGCGGCCGGTGGCGGCGAAGTCGAGCGGGCCGGCGAAGCGGGAGATCGCCGCGGCGATGACCCGGCCGCCGGGGCGGGTGACCCGGGCCGCCTCGGCGAGGGCCTTGATGCGGTCGTCGCGGTGCACCAGGTGGTACAGCGGGCCGAGCAGCAGCGTCGCGTCGTGGACGCCGTCGGCGTCGGGCAGGGCGCGGGCGTCGGCGACCTCGGCCTCGACGGCGGGCTGCCCGGCGCGGGCCTGGACGACGTGGGCCGGCACCAGGTCGAGGAGCCGCACCCGGTAGCCGGCGCCGGCCAGCTCGCGGGCGTAGTCGCCGGGGCCGCCGCCGACGTCGAGGATCCGGGCGCCCGGCGGCGGGAGCAGCTCCTGCAGCAGCTCGATCGTCCGCTCCCGCTCCAGCCGGGCCTGCGGCCGGCGGGTGAGCCGTTCGTCCTCGCGGTATCGGGTCGTGTAGTACTCGACGATCTCGTTCGACTCGTGATCCACGCGTCGATTGTCGTCAACCGATCGGGGCGCCGTGTGCCCGCATGAACGGCAGTGGGTCGATGGCGTTGCCCGGTGTGGTCGGCGGGGTGTTCACGTGGACCTCGAAGTGCAGGTGCGGCGCGGAGGAGTTGCCGGAGCTGCCGACGTAGCCGATGATCTGGCCCGCGGCGACGGACTGGCCGGGCTGGACGGTGCCGCGGCGGACCATGTGGCAGTACATGGTGGAGATGCCGCCGGCGTGCTGGATCTTCACGTACCAGCCGCAGCCGCCGACCGAGGCGCTGCCGGTCTGGTCGCAGCTGTGCCCGGCCTCGATGTTGCACACGACCTCGACGACGGTGCCCGCCGCGGCGGCGCGGATCGGGGTGCCGACGAAGCTCATGATGTCGACGCCGACGTGGTTGGGGTTGGTGGCGGTGCGGAAGCCGGGGCGGGCGCGGAAGCCGGGCAGCGGGCTCACCCAGCGGCCGGCCTCGGTGCCGGGCGCGGCGGCCGGCGCTGCGGGCGGGGCGGAGGTGGCGGCGGCCGGCGCCGCGGGCGCGGCGGAAGTGGCGGCCGGTGCCCCTGGCGGTGCGGGGGTGGTGGCGCAGGCGGGCGGGGTGGCGCCGCGGTTGACGTAGGCGTCGGAGACGAAGGCGCCGCTGTCGAGGCGGTCCCACTGGTCGGTGGTGCGCATCGTGCCGGCGATCCGCTCGCCGCGCTGCTGGCACGTGATCGACAGCGCCGTGCCGTTGGGCAGGGCACCGAGGAGGGCGCCGGTGCGGCCGGGGCCGCCGCGGGTCTTCAGCGGGATCGAGCCGGACGCCACGGCGCCCGCGGTGGCCGGGGTCGCGTGGGCCGCCTGGGCCGTCGCCGGTGCACATTGCGGCAGCGGTACCCCCTGAGCCCGCCGCACCCACGCATCGCTCACGTAGGTCCCGTCGCCGAGCCGGTCCCAGCGGTCGGTGACGCGGACCGGGCCCTGGTCGATGAGCTGGCCCTTGACCTGGCACTCGATGGTGACGGCGGCGCCGTCGGGCAGGGTGCGCAGCGACGTGGTCCACGCGGCGGCGCCGGCCCGCACGTTCAGCGGGCGCCCGGGCGACACGACCGTGGCGGTGGCGGCGGCGTGTGCGCTGACCGGGGGTACCAATGCGGCCAGAAAACCGGCGACGACGAAGAGCGTTTTGCGCATGGTGGACCCCCGGTACGAGTGATTGGTGGGCTCGGCCCGGGGGGACCGCGAACCCCGGCAACGCTAGGCGCCGCCGGGGTCCGTGATCCGGGAAATCAGCCTGTTGTCACTCTTTCGGGGTGTTTGACGCCCATTTGGCCCTGCGGAGTGGGTTGGGTGTTTGGCCCTGAAAAGGGCGCTGAGGTGCTCGGCGCGCCCTCGGCCCTGACGAGGGCGTCGGGCGCGTGGGCGCCCGGCGCGCCGTCGGCCCGGGGGCGTCGGGCGCGCCGTCGGCCCGGGGGCGTCGGGCGCGCCGTCGGCCCGGGGGCGTCGGGCGCGCCGAGCCGCGTCGTCAGCCGCGCGGGGCGTTTGCGGCGCCGTCGGGCAGGAAGCGCGCCCCGGTGACCCGCTCGGAGATGCCCTCGCGGTCCAGGTACGGGGTGACGCCGCCCAGGTGGAACGGCCAGCCGGCGCCGAGGATCATGCACAGGTCGATGTCGCGGGCGTCGGCGACGACGCCCTCGTCGAGCATGAGCCGGATCTCGCGGGCCAGGGCGTCGGTGGCCTGGGTGCGCAGCTGCTCGGCGGTCGACGGGTTGTCGCCGACCTCGAGCAGGGCGAGCACCTCGGGGTCGGGGTTGCCCTCGGCGTCGGTGAAGCCGCGCTTGCCGGCGCCGACGACGCGGCCGAGGTTGGCCGAGACGCCGAAGCGGTCCGGGAACGCGTGGTGCAGCGTCTCGGCCACGTGGTGCGCGACGGCGGGGCCGACCATGCTGAGCAGCGCCATCGGGCGCATCGGCAGGCCGAGCGGGTCGAGGGCGGAGTCGGCGACGCCGATCGGGGTGCCCTCGTCGACGGCGGCGGTGACGACGCCGAGGAAGCGGGTCAGCAGCCGGTTGACGACGAACGCCGGTGCGTCCTTCACCAGCACCGAGGACTTCTTCAGCGCCTTGCCGACGGCGAAGGCGGTGGCGAGGGTGGCGTCGTCGGTGTGCTCGGCGCGCACGATCTCCAGCAGCGGCATCATCGCGACCGGGTTGAAGAAGTGCAGCCCGACGACCCGCTCGGGGTGGGCGAGGTCGGCGGCCTGCTCGCCGACCGACAGCGACGAGGTGTTGGTGGCCAGGACGCAGTCGTCGCGCACGATCGACTCGACCTCGGCCCACACCTGCTTCTTGACCTTGAGGTCCTCGAAGACGGCCTCGAGGACGAGGTCGGCGTCGGCGAACGCGGCCTTGTCGACGGAGCCGCCGACGAGGCCGCGGTACTTCGCCGCCTTCCCCGCGTCGAGGCGGCCCTTGGACACGAGCTTGTCGATCTCGGCGTGGACGTAGCCGACGCCCTTGTCCACGCGCTCCTGGTCGAGGTCGGTGAGCACGACCGGCACCTCGAGGCGGCGCACGAACAGCAGCGCCAGCTGCGAGGCCATGAGCCCGGCGCCGACGATGCCGACCTTGTTCACGTCGCGGGCCAGGGCCGCGTTGGGCGCGCCGGCGGGGCGCTTCGCCCGCCGCTGCACCAGGTCGAACGCGTAAAGGCTGGCGCGGGCCTGGTCGCCCATGATGAGGTCGGCGAGGGCCTCGTCCTCGGCGGCGGTGCCGTCCTCGAACGAGGCGTCCTTGGCCAGCGCCAGCAGCTCGAGGGCTTTGTTCGCGCTGTTGACGGCGCCGTGGAGGCGCTCGTCGAGCTGGCTTTTGGCGAAGTACAGCACGCCGTCCCACATGTCCCGGTCGACCTCGGGCCGGGTCACGGTGATCTCGCCGTCGACGACGCCCTCGGCCCACGCCAGGGAGCGCTCCAGGTAGTCGGCCGGCTCGAAGATCGCGTCGGCGATGCCGAGCTCGTGCGCCTGCGCCGGCTTGAGCTGCTTCTGGGTGAGGGGGTTCTGCAGGATGACCTGTGCGGCCGGGGCGATGCCGATGAGGTTGGGCAGCAGCTGGGTGCCGCCCCAGCCGGGCACGAGGCCGATGGCGACCTCGGGCAGGGCGAGCGCGGCGGCGCCGGAGGACACGGTGCGGTAGTGGCAGTGCAGCGCGACCTCGAGGCCGCCGCCCATGGCGGCGCCGTTGACGAAGGCGAAGGTGGGTACCGGCGAGTCCCGGAACTTCTTGAAGACCCGGTGGCCGTAGCGGCCGAGCTCGACGGCCTGCGCCCGGTCGGTGAGCAGCGGCATGCCGGTGATGTCGGCGCCGACGCAGAAGATGTAGGGCTTGCCGGTCAGGGCGATGAACTTCGGCGCCGCGGCGACGGCCTCGTCGATGGCCGCCTCGAGGCTGGCCAGGCCGCCGGGGCCGAACGAGTTGGGCTTGGTGTGGTCGAAGCCGTTGTCCAGCGTGATGAGTGCGGCCCGCTCGCGGCTGGGCAGGGTCACGAAGCGCAGCAGCGCCTTCGTCACGACCTCGTTCGGGTTCGACAGAACCGTGCTCACTTGCCGCCCTCCCAGTTCGGGTTCTCCCAGATGACCGACGCGCCCATGCCGATGCCGACGCACATGGCCGTCAGGCCGTAGCGCACGTCGGGCCGCTCGGCGAACTGCCGCGACAGCTGCGTCATGAGCCGCACGCCGGAGGAGGCGAGGGGGTGCCCGACGGCGATCGCACCGCCCCACGGGTTGACCCGCGGGTCGTCGTCGGCGATGCCGAAGTGGTCGAGGAACGCCAGGACCTGCACGGCGAAGGCCTCGTTGAGCTCGAACAGGCCGATGTCGTCGATGGTGAGCCCGGCCAGGCGCAGCGCCTTCTCGGTGGCCGGGACGGGGCCGAAGCCCATGACCTCGGGCTCGACGCCGACGAAGCCGTAGGAGACGAGGCGCATGCCGACCGGCAGGCCGAGCTCGCGGGCGACGTCCTCGGCGGCGATGATCGAGGCGGTGGCGCCGTCGTTGAGCCCGGCGGCGTTGCCGGCGGTGACCCGGCCGTGCGGGCGGAACGGCGTCTTGAGCGTGGCGAGCTTCTCGAGGCTGGTCTGGCGGGGCGCCTCGTCGACGGTGGCCAGGCCCCAGCCGGCCTCGGGGTCGCGGGTGGCGACGCTGACGAGGTCGGGCTGCAGCTTGCCGGCGGCGTACGCGGCGGCGGTGCGGACCTGCGAGGCGTAGCCGAACCGGTCGGCGCGCTCCTTGGTGACGGCGGGCAGGCGGTCGTGCAGGTTCTCCGCGGTGGAGCCCATGACGAGCGCGGAGGGGTCGACGAGCTTCTCGGCGAGGATGCGCGGGTTGGGGTCGACGCCCTCGCCCATCGGGTGGCGGCCCATGTGCTCGACGCCGCCGGCGATGGCCACGTCGTAGGCGCCGAACGCGATGCCGCCGGCGACGGTGGTCACCGCGGTCAGCGCGCCCGCGCACATCCGGTCGATCGCGTAACCGGGCACGGTCTTGGGCAGCCCGGCCAGCAGGGCGGCGGTGCGCCCGATGGTCAGGCCCTGGTCGCCGGTCTGCGTGGTCGCGGCGATGGCGACCTCGTCGACGCGCTCCGGCGGCAGCTGCGGGTTGCGGCGCAGCAGCTCGCGGATGCAGCGGATGACGAGGTCGTCCGCGCGGGTGTTGGCATACATCCCACCGGCCTTGCCGAACGGGGTGCGCACGCCGTCGACGAAGACGACGTCGCGGACTGCACGGGGCACGGGTGTCCTCCTAGCAACGGGTTACCGACGATGTTACTCGCCAGTAGGTCGTGCCGGGCTGTGAACCCTTTCACGCGGTATCCCGGATCGGCGTGTCGGCGCGCGCGTGCCGTGCGCGAGCGCGCCGACGCTCGTCGTCAGGGAATCTTCAGCGCATTCGTGAGTCCGGGCGTCACCAGGGCGACCTGCCATGGGCGCGCACCGTAGCCGGCCAGCACCGCCGCGACTGACTCCTCGCCGAGGTCCTCGGGCGGGGACCAGGCCAGGCGGCGTACCGAATCCGGGGTTATCAGGTTCTCCGGCGGCAGCTGGTGCGCGCCGGCGAGGCCGGTGACCAGCTCCCGGCACCGGGCCAGGCGCGCGGCCGCGACCGGGTCGCGCTCGGCCCACCGGTGCGGCGGGGGCGGGCCCTCCGACGGCGGAGTGGTCGGCAGGTCCTTCTCGCCGAGCGCCCGGGCGTCCGACAGCGCGCTCAGCCACGTCGGGGCGAGCCGGCGCACCGACCGCCCGCCGAACCCGGCCAGGGCCAGCAGGGTGCGCTCGTCGCGGGGGTCGGCCTCGGCGGCGGCGATGATGGCCGCGTCGGCGAGGACCCGGCCGGGGCTCGCGTCGCGGCGCTGGGCGATCTCGTCGCGGGCCGTCCACAGCGCCCGGACGCGGGCCAGGGCGCGGGCGCCGCGCACCCGGTGGATGCCGGACGTGCGCCGCCACGGGTCGGCGCGCACCCGCGGCGGGTCGCCGGCGGAGGCGACGAGCGCCGCGAACTCCTGCGCCGCCCAGTCCGTCTTGCCCTGCTTGGCCAGCTCCTCGGCGAGGGTGTCGCGCAGCTGCAGCAGCAGCTCGACGTCCAGCGCCGCATACGTCAGCCAGGACGAGGGCAGCGGACGCGTCGACCAGTCGGCCGCGGAGTGGTGTTTCTCCAGGGTGTACCCGAGCAGCGACTCCGTCAGCGCCGCGAGCCCGACCCGCTCGAACCCGCACAGCCGGGCCGCGAGCTCGGTGTCGAACAGATGGGTGGGCCGCAGCCCGAGCTCGGTCAGGCACGGCAGGTCCTGGCTGGCGGCGTGCAGGATCCATTCCGCCGGCGAGATGACCTCGTCGAGCTCCGGCAGCTGGCCGAACGGCAGGGGGTCGATGAGCACGGTGCCGGCGCCGGCGCGGCGCAGCTGCACCAGGTAGGCCCGGTGCGTGTACCGGTAGCCGGACGCCCGCTCGGCGTCGACGGCCACGGGCCCGGTGCCCTGGGCGAACCGTTCGACGGCGCGCTCCAGCTCGACCCGGTCGGCGATCGGCTCGGGGGTCCCGTCGCGGGGGGCGGTCAGCAGGACGGGCTCTTTCTGTGTGTCCGGTTTACCCGGACTGTCTGGCTCCTCGTCCCGACGCCGCGTGGGGGGTTCGTCGGTCACGCGACAACCGTACGTTGCGCCATAGGTCCCTTGGTGCAGCCGGTCCGGCGCGTCGGCGTTCTTGCGATCTCCGTCTCTCCTTTTCCGGCCTTGGCCGCTCGGTTCCGTCGCCTACCCCGTCGATCTTGCCTGCCCGCCCGGACGGCCTGTTGTGCGGGGGTTGTGAAAGGGGACGGACAGATGGGCGTGGTTGCCGGTACGGTGCGCTGGCGCGGCCGGTCAGGTTGTGTACACACCCAGCCTCGGAGGTCGCGGGGCTTGTGCACGCCGTCTAGGGTGAGGGCCGACCGCGGTATCGCCGGACGACCACCGTCGAGGTGCACGTGTCCGGGCTAAACGGGTGGAACCGTGACAGGAAGGAAACGAGAAGCATGACGGCCGGGTATGACCCCTCCAACCCGGTGGCTTCCGGCAGTTCCGACGCACACGACCGTCCGCGTCACGCGGCGGCCAACGGCGACGACTCGGAACGACTCGGTCCACTTCCTCCTCGGATGACCTCCACCGGCTCCTTCGCCCCGGTCACCGGTTCCGTGCCGACCCAGGCGGTGCCGGCCCAGCCGGTGCCCGCCCAGCCGGTCTCCGGCCAGCAGCCCGCGATGCCGGCCCAGCCGACCAGTTCGTGGCCCGTGTCGGCGCCGGTGACGCCCCCGCCGCCGCACAGCGTGCCGCCGGTGCCGGTCGCGACCCGCCGCAGCCCGCTCGGCGCGGTCGCCCTCGTCCTGGCGATCCTGCTGCTCATCGTCGTCGGCGTGCAGGCGGCGTTCATCGTCAACCTGGAGCAGCGCGCCGACAAGGCCGACGCCGCGGCGAAGAACGCGCAGGCCGGCGACGCGTCGCGGCTGAAGTCCCTGGAGGACCGCGCCGACAAGCTCGAGCAGAAGACCGGTGGCAGCCTCGACGCCGCCGAGGTCTCCGCGACCGTGCGGCCCAGCGTGTTCCGGGTGTCGACGAAGTACGCCACCGGGACCGGCTTCGCCCTCGGCAAGGCCCCGTCCGGCGGCGGCACCGACCTCGTCACCAACTACCACGTCGTCGCCGACGCCTACGAGCGCGGCGAGAAGGACGTCAGCCTCGAGCGCACCGACCAGCGCTACCCGGGCAAGATCGTCGAGGTGCACCCCGACAAGGACCTGGCGGTGCTGCACACCGACGAGGAGTTCCCGCGCCTCGCCGCCGCTGCGGGCCCGCCGAAGGTCGGCGAGCCGGTCCTCGTCATCGGCTCCCCGCTCGGCCTGGAGGACACCGTCACCACGGGCGTCGTGAGCGCCTTCCGCACCCTCAGCGGCGAGTCGCTCATGCAGTTCGACGCGGCCATCAACCCGGGCAACTCCGGCGGCCCGGTGTTCAACGCGAAGAAGGAGGTGGTGGGCGTGGCCACCCTCAAGGCCCAGCAGGCCGAGGGCATCGGCCTGGCGATCCCGATCTCTGTGGTGTGCGACACCATCCCAACGGTCTGTTGACCCTGCATCCTCGGTGACCCTGTAAGCCTGCCGACCCCGCGATCCCCGGCGAGCGCCACGAGCGCCCCCGACCCGACGGTTCGCGCACCTGCCTTCCCGGTCCACGGCCGGGCGCTCCGCAACGCCGGCGCACATCCCGGACGCGCCGGTCGCACGACTCCCGTCGGGGCGCTGCCCGGCGGGACCACCAGGAGGAAGAGACCATGACGTACCCCGGCAGCCCCCAGGGCAACCCGAACGACCCATACGGCTATCCCGACCCGAACGCGGCGGCCGGCGCGTACCCGCCGCCGCCCGCCCAGCCCCCCGCCGCCGGCTACCCGGCCGCGCCGTTCGGCGAGCAGCCGCCCGCCCAGCCCGGCTACGCGCCGCCGGCGCAGCCCGCCTACGGGGCACCCGCCCCGGCCTACGGTGAGCCTGCACCGCAGTACGGCCAGCCGGTCCCGCCGCAGCCGCAGCCCGTCCACGACCAGGGCACCACCCAGCTGCCCACCTACGGCGAGGCGCCCTACGGCCTCGACCCGTCGGTGTCGGCGCCGCCGACCGCGCCGATGCAGCAGCCGGCCCCGCCGATGTCCGCGCCGCCCATGTCGGGGCCGCCGATGTCGGGCCCGCCGACCGCCTACGGCCCGGTGTCGGCCCCGCCGATCGTCGGCTTCCCCGGCCAGCCGGTCGGCTACCCGATGGCGGAGCCGCCGAAGAAGCGCGGCGTCGCCGTGCCGCTGCTGGCGAGCCTGCTCGCCGTCGCGGTCATCGCCGCCGGCGTGTTCGTCGGCCTGTGGGTCGACAAGTCCAACAAGCTCGACTCGTCGGAGGCGCGCTCGAACGAGCGCCAGGTCGCCCTCGACAAGTCCAACAAGGACCTCGAGCAGACCCGCACCGACCTCAAGGCCAAGACCGACGAGCTGACGAAGGCCCAGCAGGACCTGCGCGGCACCCAGGCCGACAGCACCGAGGCCAAGCGCCAGCGCGACGTCATCGGCACCTGCCTGCGGCTGCTGCTCGAGGCCTCCCAGGCCGCCAGCAACGGGGACAAGACCACCACCCAGAACAAGCTCAACGAGGCCGACAAGCCGTGCTCCGAGGCGCAGCTGCTCATCCAGTGAGCTGACACAGAGCGCTGATCGCGCACCGCGACGGGGCCCAGGCATCGCGCCGGGCCCCGTTTCGCATGCTCAGGCGGTGTGGACGAGCTCGACCAGGCGGGTCAGGACGTCGGGGTCGGTCTCCGGCATCACCCCGTGGCCGAGGTTGAAGATGTGGCCGGGCGCCTTCGCACCCTCCGCGAGGACGCGGCGCGCCTCCTGCTCGACGACCTCCCACGGTGCGAGCAGCACGCACGGGTCGAGGTTGCCCTGCAGGACCCGCCCCGGCACCCGCGACGCGGCCACGTCCAGGGGCGTGCGCCAGTCGACGCCGACGACGTCGGCGCCGGCCTCGGCCATGGCGGGCAGCAGCTCAGCGGTACCGACGCCGAAATGGATCTTCGGAACGCCGCCCGTGACCCCTTCGAGGACCGCCCGCGAGTGCGGCAGGACGTAGCGGCGGTAGTCGGCCTCCGACAGGGCACCCGCCCACGAGTCGAACAGCTGGATCGCGTCCACGCCGGCGTCGACCTGCACCTGCAGGAACGTGCGGGTGATCCCGGCGAGGCGCTCGCACAGGGCGTGCCACACGTCCGGCGCGCCGTACATCAGCGCCTTCGTCTTCGCGTGGTGCCGCGACGGCCCGCCCTCGACGAGGTAGCTGGCCAGGGTGAACGGGGCGCCGGCGAACCCGATGAGCGCCGTGGCGCCGAGCTCGGCCAGCAGCAGCCGGATCGCGTCGGCGACGAACCCGACCTCGCCGGGCTCCAGCGCCCGGATCGCCTCGACGTCGGCCATCGCCCGCACGGGGGCGGCGACGACGGGGCCCGTGCCGGCGACGATGTCCAGGTCGACGCCGGCGGCCTGCAGCGGTACCACGATGTCGCTGTACAGGATCGCGGCGTCGACATGGTGACGGCGCACCGGTTGCAGGGTGATCTCGCAGACGAGGTCGGGCCGCCGGCAGGACTCGAGCATGCCGACGCCCGCGCGCAGCTCACGGTACTCGGGCAGGGAACGGCCCGCCTGGCGCATGAACCAGACCGGGGCGTGCGGCAGGACGTCGCCGCGGGCAGCGCGCAGCAGAAGCTTCGTGTCGTTCATAGCGAGCCCATCGTTTCACTCGGTGTGCACCGGCGGCGCGGCGGCACCCCATGCGCACGTTTCGGATTTAGTCTTCCGTTATGGCGCCATCGACCGCGACTCCGCCCACGTTCACCCGGGCGGTCCAGGAGCTGCGCGCCGTGACCACCCGGCCGGAGATCACGCTCGAGGAGGTCCCGGCGCCGCAGCGGCTGGCACCGTTCGCCCACGCGATCGGCGGCACCGTCCTGCGCCACGGCGACGAGGTGGCCACCGGCCGGCTCATCCTGCTGCACGACCCCGCCGGGCACGACGCCTGGGACGGCACGATGCGCCTGGTGACCTACGTGACCGCGGAGCTGGAGGCCGAGCTGGCCACCGACCCGCTGCTGCCCGGCGTCGGCTGGAGCTGGCTCGTCGACGCCCTCGACGGCCACCACGCCGCCTACACGGCGATCGGCGGCACCGTCACCCAGACCATGTCGACCCGCTTCGGCGACCTCGCCGGCCCGCCCGCCGCCGCCGACCTCGAGATCCGCGCCTCGTGGACCCCGACCGACGACGACATGCAGGCCCACGTCCACGCCTGGTGCGCCCTGCTCGCCTCGACCGCCGGCCTGCCGCCGCCGGGCGTCACCGCCCTGCACGTGTGACACCGGTCAGGGCTGCTCGGCCGCGTAGTACGCCCGGACCCGCGTGGCGCGCCCCTCGGCGTCGAGCTCGACCACGTCGGTGACGAGGTTGCCGTTCTCCCGCCGGTACAGCAGCGCGTAGCCGCCGGGCCCGGACAGCAGCGCCACCTCCGTGAACCGCAGCCCCGGCGCCATCGCCAGCCCCTTCGCGAAATGCTCCCGCAGCTCGGCCCGGCCGGTCAGGCGCCCGTCGGGCCGCCCGAACCGGCGCACCACCGTCGGCGCCGCGAAGTCCACGTCCTCGGCGTAGCAGTCGAGGATCGCGTCGAGGTCGTGCGCGTTCCACGCCACCAGCCACCGCCGGGCGTGCTCACGGTGGTCCATGCTCACGGCAGGTTCGACACCAGGTCGGCGAACTCGCGGCGGCGGCCCGTGTAGAACGGCACCTCCTCGCGCACGTGCCGGCGGGCCCGGGACGCGCGCAGCTCCCGCATCAGGTCCACGATGCGGTGCAGCTCGTCGGCCTCGAACGCCAGCATCCACTCGTAGTCGCCCAGCGCGAAGCTGGCCACCGTGTTGGCGCGCACGTCCGGGAACGTGCGGGCCATCTGCCCGTGCTCGGCCAGCATCGCGCGCCGGTCCTCGTCGGGCAGCAGGTACCACTCGTAGGAGCGCACAAACGGATACACGCACACCCACTCCCGGGCGTGCTCGTCGGCCAGGAACGCCGGGATGTGGCTCTTGTTGAACTCCGCCGGCCGGTGCAGCGCCATCTGCGACCACACCGGCGCCATCCGCTGCCCGACGCTGGTGCGGCGGAAGCCGTTGTACGCCTCCTGCAGCGCCTCGGCGCTCGGCGCGTGCCACCAGATCATCAGGTCGGCGTCGGCGCGCAGCCCGGCGACGTCATAGGTGCCGCGGACCACGACGTCCTTCGCGGCGAGGTCGGCGAGGAACGCGGTCGCCTGGGTCGCGTCGCGGCTGTCGGGCCCGTACGGCACGGCGAGCCGGAAGACCGACCACATCGTGTAGCGGATGGTGTCGTTCAGCTCGCGGATCCGTGTCGCGTTCGTGGTCGTCATGCGACCCATTGTCCTCGCCCGCCGTCCCGGGTCCGGCGTCCGGGGTTATGGCGTCCGGGGGCTATGCGGACAGGCGGGCCAGGACAGTGTCGGCGGCGGCCCGGCCGCTGGTGATGCACGCCGGGATGCCGACACCGTCGTACGCGGCACCCGCCACGGCGATCGGCGGATGCGCCGCCAGCGCCGCCCGCAGCGCCGCCACCCGGTCCGCATGATGCGGCGTGTACTGCGGCAGCGCACCACCCCACCGGTACACACCCCGGTCGAGCTCCTCCGGCAGCGCGTCCACGCCGATGAGCCGCGCCACCTCGGCCCGCACCACGCCGACGAGGGCGTCGTCGGTGCGCTGCAGCTGCGCCTCGTCGCCGTGCCGCCCGACCGACGCCCGCAGCAGCGTCACCCCGGGCCGCCGCAGGTGCGCCCACTTGCGGTCGAAGAACGTGACGGCCTTCACGGCCAGGCCCTCCGTCGCCGGGACCAGGAACCCGGACAGGTCCGGCACCTTCGTCGCCGGCAGCGCCAGCGCGACCAGCGCGACGGAGGCATACTCCAGCGGCACCGGATCGGCTCCCTCGACCCCCTCCAGGAGGCGCTGCGCGGGCCGTGCCGGCACCGCCAGGACCACCGCATCGGCGTCGAGCGCCGCCGCGTCGCGGGTCGACCCCAGCGTCAGCCGCCACCCCGCACCGTGGCGCCGCAGGGCGCGCACCGTCACGCCGCAGCGCACGTCCGGCAGCGCCGCCGCGACCGCGTCCACCAGGCGCGACATGCCGCCCTCGACGGTGCCGAAGACCGGGGCCCCAGGTGTACGCCGGGACGCCGCCACCGCCGCCCGGAGCGCCTCCGTCAGCGTGTGCGAACCCTCCGCCGCGCTCGCCAGCGCCGGCAGCGCCATCCGCAGCGACAGCCGGTCGGCGCGGCCCGCGTAGACGCCGCCCAGCAGCGGCTCCACGACCTGGTCGACGACCGCGTCGCCGCGTCGCGGGCGGACCAGCGCACCGACCGTCACGTCGGCGCCGGGCGCCAGGAGCGGGGATCGGGTGGGCTCATCGAGTACCGAATCCGGGGCTTGGATCGGAATGCCCATCAAGGTCCCGGCGGGCAGGTCCCGCAGGACCCCGTCCACCGCGACCGCCGCACGCGCCGCCGTCGGGTGCACGATGCTCGCCCCGAGCCCGACCTCCCCGGCCAGGCGCACCGCGGCGCTCGGACCGCCCTCCGGCGCACCCATCAGGAACGACTCCGCGCCCCGCTCCACCGGGCCGCCGGCCAGCACGCCGGTCGCCAGCTTCCCGCCGGGACGCTCACGCTGGTCGAGCAGGACCACCTCGACGTCCGGGCGGAGCGAGTGAAGGCGATGCGCCGCGGCCAGCCCGGCGATCCCGCCGCCGACGACCACGACGCGCTGTGTCATGCCGCCAAGTCTATTGTCGGCGTATGGGTGACGAGCGAGTGGCAGTGATCACCGGGGCGGCGCAGGGCATCGGGCGGCGCACCGCCGAGGTGCTCGCCGGGGAGGGGTACCTCCTGGCCGTCATGGACCGCCAGCCCGTTACCGGCCTCGACGCGCTCACGTTCGCCGGCGACGTGTCCGACGAGGCCGACGTCCAGCGGTTCGTCGCCGAGGTCGAGGCCCGCTACGGCCGCGCCGACGTCCTCGTCAACAACGCCGGCATCGCCGGCATCGCCCCCGCCGAGGAGACCACCGCCGCACAGTGGCGCCAGGTCATCGACGTCAACCTCACCGGCCCGTTCCTGCTCTGCCAGGCGTTCGGCCGGCGCATGCTGGCCCGCGGCACCGGCTCCATCGTCAACATCGCCTCCGTCGCCGGCCTCATGGGCGTCGCCGACCGGGTCGCGTACAACGCCAGCAAGCACGGGCTCATCGGCCTGACCCGCACCCTCGCCGTCGAATGGGGCGGCCGCGGCGTGCGCGTCAACGCCGTCTGCCCCGGCTGGGTCAAGACCGAGATGGACGACGCGTCCCAGGCCTCCGGCGCCTACGGCGACACCGACATCACCGACCACGTGCCGATGGCCCGCTTCGCCCAGCCCGGCGACATCGCACAGGCCGTCGCGTTCCTCGCCGACCCGTCGCGCAGCGGCTTCGTCAACGGCGCGGCCCTCTCCGTCGACGGCGGCTGGGCCGCCGACGGCTCCTGGCAGTCACTGCGCCTGTCAAGCCGTGCACGCGCCTGATCTGTATTCCTGCTCGCTGCGCTCGCGGTGGGGGAGCTCCGCTCCACCCACACCCCCTCCCGACCTGCGGCGGGGCGCTCGGTGACGAAAAGTCCTCGGTTGGCGTCAGCGGCGGGTGTACCTGTTGACGCACACCGGTGACGCAGGGTCCACGGTTTGCGTCGGCAGCGGGTGTACCGCCTGACGTTTCCTGCCAATGCAATTCGCCACTGCGTGCCGGCTTGCGTTTCCCGGCGACCACTCGCTCGTTGTTCCGGTGTGCGTCGATATGTCGGCGAGTAGGGTGATCGGGCGGGCCGCGATGTCCATCTGAGGGGCGAACCCCCCTGGAAGATCTCCGCGAAGGCGCGCACACTCTCGGGGATGAGCGACCTCGCGTCCTCCCGCCCCGTGCCCGACGAGCCGCCGGACCCGCGCCCCGGCGGCCCGAGCGACGTGTCCGGCCTCTTCCCGCGGGCCTCGGAGTTGTTCGTGCCGGCCGCGCGCGACCCCGTGGACGACGGCTTCGCCCTGAACCCCCTGGCCGAGGTGATCGCCGACCTGGCCGACCTGGGCCCGCGCCGCCACGACGACCCCCTGTCCGGCTCCGGCACCGCGCCTGCCGACTACGGCGACGACACCGGCCTCGCGGGCCTTTCCGGGTACTCCGACGAGCCCGGCTTCCAGGGTTTCGCCAGCGACGCCGGTCTATCGGGCTTCTCCGGTTCTTCCGGTTCCTCCGGTCCTTTCGGCGACGCCGGTTCTGCGGGTGACATGGGTGGGCCCGTCGCTTTCGGTGACGCAGTTGGGCCTGTCGCTTTCGGTGACACGGTTGGGCCCGTCGCTTTCGGTGACTCGGGTGCGCCTGTCGCTTTTGGTGATCTCGGTGGGCCCGTCGTTTTTGGTGACGACATCGAGCCGACCGCCCATACCATCGCCGCCATGCTGGAGAGCCCGTCGACACCGGCGGCCGAGCTCGCCGACGCCGTCGCCTGGTGCTACGACGACGCCGCGCTCCCATTGCTGCTGCCGTTGTCCCGCCACCCCGACGCCGGCGTACGCCGCTCGGTCGCCCAGGCCCTCCCCAGCGTCCTCGGCGATGCCGACCCCACCGACACCGTGCGCGCCCTGATCTTCCTCAGCGCCGACCCGGACGACGACGTGCGCGACTGGGCCTGCTTCGCCCTCGGCACCCAACTGTCCGAAGTGGACGACCCGGTGGTCCGCGACGCCCTCGCCAACCGCCTCGACGACCCGCACGACGACACCCGCTGCGAGGCCCTGCTGGGCCTGGCCCGCCGCCGCGACACCCGCGTCCTGCCCGTCCTGCACGAGCGCCTGTCCCGCGACAACGTGTTCTCCCTGGAGATCGACGCCGCCGGCGCCCTCGGCCACGCCTCGCTGCACACCCTGGTCCGCGGCCACCTGTCCGGCTGGGACGACGACGTCGTGGCCCGGGTGTGCGCCGCGCTGCGCCTGACCGACCCCGACGGCGTGGGCGACGACCTGCTGGACGGCCTGGCCGACTGGTTCCGCCAGGGCGCACCGCACGCCACCGACGAGGACCGGTACTGGTGGTCGGTGACGCTGCAGCTGCTCGAGCACGCCGAGTACCGCGCCCCGGAGATCGCCGAGCAGGTCCACCACCGCCTGGTGAACGCCGAGCCCGCGACGACACTGATGCTGGGTTCACGCCTGTCACAGCTGGCCGGCGACCACGGCTGGCCGCGCTGGCGCCCGTCGTACTGACGCGAGCGCAGCGAGCTTGAACAACTAGCCGCGGGTCTTGGCGCGGAACAGGATCGACGCTGCGGCGGCCGCTGCCAGCATGATGCCGCAGCACCAGGCGACGGCGCGCCAGGGGGCGGTGCCGACCGGCTGGTCCAGCAGCAGGCCGCGGAGGCTTTCGACGATCGGGGTCACCGGCTGGTTGCCGGCGAAGCCGCGCAGCCACGTGGGCATGGTGTCGATGGGGACGAAGGCGCTGCTCGCGTACGGCAGGAAGGTGATGACGAACGTGTAGCCGCCCGCCGCCTCGGCCGAGCCCGCCAGGAGGCCGAGTGCGGCCGACAGCCACGACACGGCGGCGATGACCAGCAGCAGGATGCCGGCGGTGGCCAGCCATTGCGTGGCGCCGGCGTGCGGGCGGAAGCCGAGCGCGAACGCCACCGTCAGGACCAGCACGCTCGAGACCGTGTTGCGGGCCAGGCTGGCCAGGACGTGGCCGGACAGTAGCGCGGCGCCGCCGACGTCCAGGGAGCGGAAGCGGTCGACGATGCCGCCGGACAGGTCGTTGGCCACGGCGACGGCGGTCATCGCCGAGCCGAAGGAGACGCACAGCAGCATGACGCCGGGTACCACGTAGGTGACGTACTCGGTTCCTACCTGCAGGGCGCCGCCGAAGAGGTACACGAAGACGACCATCAACATGACCGGCAGCATCACCGACATGATCAGCGCCTCGACGTTGCGGCGGCCCAGGCGCAGCGAGCGGGCGCCCAGGACCGTCCAGTGGGTGAGCACCGAGCTAGACACCGGCGAGCTCCTTGCGTGAGGTGAGGGACAGGAAGACGTCGTCGAGGGTGGCGCTGTGCAGGGAGAAGCGGCGCACCGCCGTGCCGGCGGGGTCGATCTCGTCGAGGACCGAGCGCACGTGGGCGGCGCTGCCGTCCGTGGTGACGCCCAGCGTGAGGCGGGCGTCGTCGCGCTGGACCACCCGCGAGCCGAGGTGCGCCGCGGCGGCGTCGAACGCGGGGCGGTCGGCGAGGTCGAGGTCGAGGCGCTGGTCGCCGAAGCGGCGCTTGAGCTCGGCCGGGGTGCCCTCCGCGACCACCCGGCCGTGGTCGACGACCGCGATGCGCGCGGCGAGCCGGTCGGCCTCCTCCAGGTGCTGCGTCGTGAGGAACACCGTGGTGCCCGAGCCGACGAGGCCGTCGACGACGTCCCACATCGCCTGGCGGCTCGCCAGGTCCAGGCCCGTGGTCGGCTCGTCGAGGAACATGACCCGCGCCCGGCCCGCCAGGCCGGCGGCGAGGTCGAGGCGGCGGCGCATGCCGCCGGAGTACTTGCCGGCGTGGCGGTCCGCGGCCGCGGTCAGGTCGAAGCGCTCGAGCAGCTCGGCGGCGCGGCGGCGGGCGTCGCGGCGCGACAGGCCCGACAGCCGGGCCATCATGCGCAGGTTCTCCGCGCCGGTCTGCAGTTCGTCGACGGCGGCGTACTGGCCGGTGAGGCTGATCGCGGCCCGCACCCGGTGCCGCTCGCGGACCACGTCGTGGCCGGCGACCCGGGCGGTGCCGGCGTCCGGGCGGGTCAGGGTGGCGAGGATGCGCACCGTCGTGGTCTTCCCGGCGCCGTTGGGGCCGAGCAGGCAGAACACCGAGCCGGCCGGCACCTGCAGGTCCACGCCGGTGAGCACCTCGAGCCTGCCGTAGGACTTGCGCAGCCCGCTCGCCTCGATCGCGAGGTCCATGAGTGATCCTTTCTGCGTATCGCGTACGCTTATGCGTACGTTATACGCAGAAGTAGAATCCCGAGTCAATGAGCGAGCGTGAAATCGGCATACCGCCGGTCCTGGCGATGGCCTGGGGGGTGCGGGAACGGCCCGGCAAGGGGCCGCGGCCCGGGCTGACCCTCGAGCGGATCGTCGCCGCCGGGGTGAAGGTCGCGGCGACCGAAGGGCTCGGCGCGGTGTCCATGGCCCGCGTCGCCAAGGAGCTCGGCGCCGCCACGATGTCGCTCTACCGGCACATCAACGCCAAGGACGAGCTGCTGGACCTCATGGTCGACCACGCGATCGGCCAGCCGCCGCCGCTGCCGCCCGGCGAGGGCTGGCGGGCCGGGCTCACCGGTTTCGCTCGCCGCTACCTGGGGCTGCTGCGCGAGCAGCCGTGGATCGCCCGCGTGCCGATCAACAGCCCGCCGCTGACGCCGAACCAGATCGGGTGGATGAACTACGGCCTGCAGACCATGCACGGCACGACGCTGCACCAGTACGAGCGGCTGTCCACGATCATGATCGTCAGTGGGCTGGCCCGGAACTGGGCGCTGGTCACCGCCGACATCGACGCGGCCGCCCGGGCCGGCGGGGTCAGCACCGAGCAGGCGATGCAGGGCTACGGCCGGCTGCTCAAGCACTTCGCCGACCCGGCGCGCTTCCCGGCCGTCGGGGAGCTCATCGACTCCGGCGTCCTGGACAACCCCGCGGAGATCCCCGACGACGACTTCGAGTTCGGCGTCGCACGCTTCCTCGACGGCCTCGAAGCACTCATGCAGAGCCGCAGAACCCGCTGATCCCCGCCTTGGTACAACTTGAGGATGGATGACCAGCGCAGCCAACGGCTCTTCGGCGGGGCGAGCGTCGCACCCGGCGACCTCGCGACCAGCCCCTACCGGGCCGACCGCGACCGCATCGTCGCATCGCCGTTCTTCGCCCGGCTCGCCGGCGTCACCCAGGTGATCAGCCCCGGCGGGTCCGGCCTGCTGGTACACAACCGGCTCACCCACAGCCTCAAGGTCGCCAGCGTCGCCCGCGGCATCGTCGAGCGGCTCTGCGCCGACCCCGAGCAGCAGGCCATGCTGGACAAGCTCGGCGGCTGCGACCCCGACGTCGTCGAGGCCGCGTCCCTCGCGCACGACCTCGGCCACCCGCCCTTCGGCCACCTCGGCGAGCACGTCCTGGACCGCCTCGCCCGCGAGCGGCTCGGGCTGCCCGACGGGTTCGAGGGCAACGCCCAGTCGTACCGCATCGTCACCAGCACCCAGGTGCGCGGCGCCGCCATCGGCCTCGATCTCACCGCGGCCGTGCGGGCGGCGCTGCTGAAGTACCCGTGGACCCGCCGCACCTACCCCGACCCGCACCCGATGCACCTGCACCCGACCCCGCGCGGCGCCGGCGGCGACCCGGCCGTCGGCTCGTCGAAGTTCGGCGCCTACGTCACCGAGCTCGCCGACGTACGCCAGGCCCGCGCGCCGTTCGCCGGGCGCATCGCCGACTGGCAGCAGACCGCCGAGGCGTCCGTCATGGACACCGCCGACGACATCGCCTACGCCATCCACGACCTCGAGGACTTCCACCGCGTCGGCGTCCTGCAGCAGGGCGCCGTCGCCGCCGAGCTCGTCGCCTGGCAGCGCGACGCCGCGCAGCTGCGCGCCGCCGGCGACGACGAGCTGCGCGCCGCCGCCCGCCGCCCCGGCCGCTCCGTGGAGCAGCTGCGGCGCACCCTGCGGCGCAAGGACGGCTGGATCTGCGACGACGACGCGTTCGCCGCCGCCGTCGAGCACGTGCGGGCCGAGCTCGCCGACGGGCTGCTCGCCGCGCCGTTCGACGGCTCCATCGACGCCGAGCAGGCCGTCGCCCATTTCTCCGCCCGCTGGACCCGCCGGCTCATCGACGCCGTCCACGTGCGCGCCGACCCGCCGGTGCGCTCCGGGCACGTGCTGCTCGCCCGGGCGCAGTGGCACGAGGTGCAGGTCCTCAAGTTCATCCACCACCGGTTCGTCCTCGAGCGCCCCGACCTGGCCCTGCACCAGCGCGGCCAGGCGCGGCTCATCGCCAGCCTCGTCGAGGCGCTGCACGCCTGGCTCACCGACCCCGGCGAGGAGGCGCGGCTGCCGCGGCGCCTGCACGACCTCGTCGAGCTCGCCGAGGCCGAGACCGGGCAGCTCACCGCCGCCGACTACGGCCTCGCCACCCTCGACGTGCCGTCCATGGCCCGCGGCCGGGCGATCGTCGACTTCGTCGCCGCGCTCACCGACGGGCAGGCCGTCGGGCTGCTCGACGCGCTGTCCGGCCGGTCGCGGCAGCTGTGGACCGACGCGTTTGTCCTGTGAGGATTTTTTGGGACCTGTGACACCTTCTTTTGGAGGCCAGATGCAACTTCGACCGATGAGCCAGGCCGAGCTGGACGCGCTGCTGCCGGCGCTCAAGCGGGAGTACGCGCAGGACGAGCTGCGGGCCGGGCGCGGCACCCCGGAGGCCGTGCACGCCCAGGTCGAGGACCTGTTCGCGCGGCTCCTGCCCGACGGGGTCGACAGCCCCGGGCAGCTGCTGTTCGTCGGGGTCGACGGCGACGGGGCCGTGGTCGGGCGCATCTGGCTCGGGCTGCCCGACGAGCGGCGTCCGCAGGCGTGGGTGTATGACATCGAGGTCGACCCGGCGCACCGGCGCCGCGGCTACGCGCGGGCCATGCTGCTCGCCGCCGAGGAGGTGGTGCGGGCCCGCGGCGTGACCCGGCTCGGGCTCAACGTGTTCGGGCACAACCCGGGAGCGCAGGCGCTCTACGAGAGCCTCGGCTACGCCGCCATGTCGGTACAGATGTCGAAAGAACTCACCTAGCGTCCGAAGCGCCCTTCGCCTTTGCGTCGTCACTTGCGTCCCACTAGAAACAGAGCGTGACGATGCGGTGGGGGCCGATCGCGCTCGCCACCGGCGGTGTTCTGGTCATCACGGTGGGGAGCTTCCTGGCGTACCCCTTGACCCAGCCCGCCGCTGTGCCGCGCGCGGCGGACTCGGTGACACCTTCGGATGTTTCGGAGATTTCCGATTCGCCCGACCCGGTCGTGTCGGAGTCGGCGGGCGTCGCCGTGCTGCGCTCCGCGCCGGCCGGTGCCAGCCGGCCGCCCCGGCCCGGAGGGCGGCCGGGCCCGGGAACACCGGCGCGATCGCCGGGGTCGGGCTCACGGTCGTCAACGGCGATCAGACCTACGGTACCGACGGGAAAATCGTCGAAAACGTCGACATTCACGGCTATGTCCGGATCACCGGCAAGCGCGTGGTCATCCGCAACGCCGTGATCCGGGGCGGGCCTGCCCGCTGCGGCGCCGTCGTGCAGGTCGCCGCCGGGGCCAGCGCCGTCATCGAGGACGTCGAGATCGCGCCCGCGGCGACCGGCCCGTGCCTCGACGGGATCTGGGCCAACGCCGCGTCCCTGACGCGCGTCAACGTCCACGGCGGCGTCAACGGCGTCAAGGCCACCGGGCCCGACGTGCTGCTGCAGGACTCGTGGGTGCACGACTCGGCGTTCTTTGCCAGTGGCGCGCCCGGCGGCGGGGAGACCGAGACCGACGCCGTCGAGACCGTCGGGCAGCGGCGCGTCACGCTGCGGCACAACGTCCTCGTCGTCGGCGCGCACGGCAACGCCGCCTACCAGGTGCGCCAGACCGGCGGCGCCGCCAGCGGCGACCTGCGCATCGAGGGCAACTGGCTCGACGGCGGCGCCTGCACGCTCAACCTGTCCCACGCCGGCGGCCCGCCGATGACCGGCATCGCCGTCGTGGGCAACCGGTTCGGGCGCGCCTCGACGTTCGCCTGCCCGATCCTGCTGTCGACCCGCACCACGCTCACCGAGAACTCCGGCAACGTCTTCGACGACACCGGCGCGCCGATCCCCGCACCCAGCCGCCACGACTGAGAAGAATGGAGCCGTGACCGAGCGGCTGGTGGTGATCGGCGGCGACGCCGCGGGAATGAGCGCGGCCTCGCAGGCGCGCAGGCGGCGCGGCCCGGACGAGCTGTCCATCGTGGCCTTCGAGCGGGGCCGGCACGTGTCGTACTCCGCCTGCGGCATCCCGTACCTCGTCGCCGGCGACGTCGGCGACCCCGACGACCTCGTCGCCCGGCACCCGGCCGAGTTCCGCGACCGCCAGCACATCGACCTGCGCCTCGGCAGCGAGGTCGCGGCGATCGACACCGACCGGCGCGAAGTGCTCGTGCGCGCCGACGGCCGGGAGTACCGGGAGCCCTTCGACCAGCTCGTCATCGCCACGGGCGGGGTGCCCCTGCGGCCCGAGGTCCCCGGCGCGCTCGCCCTGGGGATCCACGGCGTGCAGACGCTCGACGACGGGATGCGGCTGCTGGGGTACCTCGAGCGCCACGCACCGCGCCGCGCGGTCGTCGTCGGCGGCGGGTACATCGGCCTCGAAATGGCGGAGGCGATGCTGCGCCGGGGCCTCGACGTCACCCTCGTCGACGCCGCCGAACAGCCCATGCGCACCCTCGACCCCGACATGGGCGCCCTGGTCGGCGACGCGCTGCGCGCCGAGGGCGTCACGCTGCGCCTCGGCGAGACCCTGCAGGGCTTCACCGCCGCCGCCGGCCGCGTCGCCTCCGTGCACACCAGCGGCGGCGAGATCCCCGCCGACGTCGTCATCCTCGGCCTCGGCACCCGCCCCGGCAGCGACCTCGCCCGCGCCGCCGGCATCGCCGTCGGCGCCACCGGCGGCATCCGCGTCGACCGCCGCATGCGCACGCCGGTCGAGGGCATCTGGGCCGCCGGCGACTGCGTCGAGACGTTCCACCTCGTCTCGCAGCGCCCGGTCGCGATCGCGCTCGGCACGCACGCCAACAAGCAGGGCCGCGCCGCCGGCATCAACATCGGCGGCGGCTACGCCACGTTCCCCGGCGTGGTCGGTACCGCCGTGTCGAAGCTGTGCGCCCACGAGGTCGCCCGCACCGGCCTGAGCACCGCCGAGGCCGAGGCCGCCGGCTTCGCCCCGTTCGGCGTCGTCACCGAGTCCACAACCCGCGCCGGCTACTTCCCAGGCGCGACCAAGATCAGAACCAAGATCATCGCCGAACGTACCTCGGGCAGGCTGCTCGGCGCCCAGATCGTCGGCCGGGAGGGCGCCGCGAAGCGCATCGACGCGCTCGCCGTCGCACTGTGGAACGGCATGACGGTGGAGGAGATGACCTCGCTCGACCTGTCGTACGCCCCGCCGTTCGCCCCGGTCTGGGACCCGATCCTCATCGCGGCCCGCAAGGCCGCCGAGGCTCTGGGCTCGTAAGGGAGCCGGGCTCGTAGGGGCGCCGGGCTCGTAAGGGCTCTGCGCTCGTGGGGGCGCCGGGCTCGTAAGGGCGAAGGGCTCGTAGGGGCTCTGGGCTCGTGAGGGCTTTGGGCTCGTAAGGTCGTCGGCGTGATCGCAACTTTTGCCGACCTGTCCGCCGCGGACCTGTACCGCCTGCTGAAGCTGCGCTGCGACGTGTTCGTCGTCGAGCAGCACTGCCCGTATCCCGAGCTCGACGGCCGGGACACCGAGCCCGGCACGCTGCACCTGTGGCTGGACGCGCCGGACGGCACTGTCGCGGCGTACCTGCGGGTCCTCGACGAGCCCGGCGGCGGCGCCCGCATCGGCCGCGTCGTCACCGCCGCCTCGCACCGCGGCCAGGGCCTCGCCGCCCGGCTCCTGTCGGCGGCCCTGGAGCGGATCGGCCCCGGTCGCGAGGTCGTGCTCGATGCGCAAACGGGCGCCACCGGCGTGTACGCCCGCTTCGGTTTCGCGGTCAGCGGCCCGGCCTTCGACGACGAGGGCGTCGAACACGTCCCGATGCGCCGCCCGGCGTCGTAGGCGGTTGCCCCTGGCCGGGCCCCGGGACGCTGCGCAACCGGATCATGATCTGGAGCCGGCCGGGCACCTCGCCCTCGGCCCCTTCGCATGTGTCACCGGGGCCCTGTCACAGGCCCCGGGTCCGATCTTTCGCTACCGTTTCGGATCTTTACTTGTTCGGCTCGAGCGTGATCGACAGCGAGTTCACGCAGTGCCGCGTGTTCTTCTCCGTCATCCGCTCCCCACGGAACACGTGCCCGAGGTGCGAGTCGCAGCGCGCGCACCGGATCTCGGTGCGCACCATGCCGTGCGAGCGGTCCTCGATCTCCTTGACGGTGCCCGGAATGGCATCGTCGAACGAGGGCCACCCACAGTGCGAGTCGAACTTGGCGCCGCTCTCGAACAGCTGCTCGCCGCAGGCCCGGCACCGGTACACACCGTCTGTCTTCGTATTGACGTACTCTCCGCTCCACGGCGCCTCGGTCCCGGCGAGGCGCAGCACCCGGAACTCTTCCGGCGAAAGCCGCACCCGCCACTCCGCGTCGGTCGTGGGCAGCTGGACAAGTGGCTCGGTCATGCCTCCACGGTAGGCGCCGCTCACCGTCGCGACCATTACGGCCTTCGAACGCCCTCCGCACTGTCTCTTGGCCCTGGTCCGGCCCTTGTCATGCTCGGGTCTTTCATTCCGACTTAGGCTTTTGTTCCGACTTGCCCGAATCATTTGTGGTACGCGGTTGGCCACCGGCGCCGCGCCGCGCCCAGCGCGTCCCGGTCCTCAGTCGCACCGCCGTTCCCGCCGAATCCGTCTGCTGCGTCCCGGCCCCGGTTCCGTTCGGCGCCTGTTGCGAGTGGGGGCCCGCAGGATGCAAGTGGCTTGCAGCGGGCGTGGCTGGGAGTGGGCCCGTTGGTGAATGGTTCCCGCCGGCGCGGGTTGTCGGAGTTGGTGGCGGCGGGGAGGTCGGGTGGCGGCGTAAGGTCCTTTGCATGGCCGATGCGCTGGAGATCGAGGTCGCGGGGCGGGCGGTACGGCTCACCAGCCCGGAGCGGGTCGTGTTTCCCGAGCGGGGATACACGAAGCGGGACGTGTTCGAGTACTACCTGGCCGTCGGCGACGGGATCATGCGAGCCCTCGGCAGCCGGCCCACGACCCTGCAACGGTTTCCCGAAGGCATCGGGGGCGAGGCGTTCTTTCAGAAGCGGGTTCCCAATCGGGGGGTACCGCCGTGGATCGAGACCGCGCAGATCGCGTTTCCCAGCGGGCGCAAGGCCGATGAGCTGTGCCCGGCCGACCTCGCGCACGTGGCGTGGGCGGCGCAGATGGGGACGATCGTCTTCCACCCGTGGCCGGTGCGCCGCGATCATGTGGACCACCCGGATGAGCTGCGGATCGACCTGGACCCGCAGCCGGGCACGGACTTCGCCGACGCGGCCGTGGTGGCCGGCGAGCTGAAGGGCGTGCTGGACGATCTGGGGTTCACCGGCTGGCCGAAGACATCCGGCGGGCGCGGGGTCCACGTGTACGTGCGGATCCAGCCGAAGTGGACGTTCGTCGAGGCGCGGCGGGCCGTGATCGCGCTCGCCCGCGAGGTCGAGCGGCGGCGGCCGGACCTCGTCACCACCAAGTGGTGGAAGGAGGAGCGCGGCGAGCGGGTGTTCGTGGACTTCAACCAGATGGCGCGCGACCGGACGATCGCCTGCGCATACTCGCTGCGGGCCAACCCCCGGGCCACGGCCTCGACGCCGCTGCGGTGGGAGGAACTGCCGGACGTCGAGCCCGACGACTTCGATCTGCGCACCGTGCCGGCCCGCATCGCCGCCCAGGGCGACCCGCACGCCGGCATCGACGACGTGGCGCACGACATCAGCGAGCTGCTGGAATGGTCGGAGCGGGACGCCGCGAACGGCGAGGGCGACATGCCGTACCCGCCCGAGTACCCCAAGATGGAGGGCGAGCCGATGCGCGTGCAGCCCAGCCGCGCGAAGAAGCCCGAGGCCTGACCGAGCGATCCACCGGACGAGCTTGCCCGGCGCCGCGCCCGGCACCAGCTTGCGATTTCCGCATGCCGTAGGCGGCCAGCTGGGCTATTCAGCCGGCAGCTCGTCGGCCGACATTTTCTCTCCACGATCATGAAAACCCGGCGCTCGCAGGGGTTGGGGGCCGTCACGAGCGGCGAGCGGGCCACTGCCGGGCGGCGGGCCACTGCCGCGGTTGGCGATGGCGCGTTTGCGGGGGCCATGGGCTGGTGGGCAGGCGATGGCGCGATCGGGCAGTCACAGCGAGCGCGCCACCACCGACGGGGCTGGCGATGGTGCGTTCGGGGGCGCCGGCGGGTGGGCGGGCAATCGCCGAGGTGGCGGCGTTGGATGGGCGACCGACGAGGGTGGCGGCGGCGCTGGGCGGGCGATCGACGAGGCGGCGGTGCTGGGCGGGTGACCCGACGAGGGCGCCGGCGGCTGGGCGGGCGATCGACGAGGCGGCGGGGCTGGGCGGGCCACCGCCGAGGGCGGTGGCCTGGCTGAGGGCTTCGGGTGGCTACTTTTCGCAGGTTGTGCCGGCTGGGGGGACCTTCAGGTCGATCAGGTAGCGGTTCACCGCGTCGATGATGCAGCCCGTCTGCGGGTAGGCGGTGTGGCCCTCGCCCTTCCACGTGACCAGGGTGCCGACGCCGAGCATCTTGGCCAGGGCGGGGGCCTGCTCGTACGGGGTGGCGGGGTCGCCGATGGTGCCGATCACGACGATCGGGGCGGAGCCGGTTGCGGGGCCGGTGGGGTAGGGGTCGTGCTTGCCCGGCCACTGGGCGCAGATCAGGTTCAGGGCCAGGGCGCCGCCGAACAAGGGGTACTTCTGGCGCCACTGCGACTGCAGGGCGCGGGACTGTTCGACGGTCGGGACGTTGTCGCTGTCGGCGCAGTTCACGGCGGAGTTGGCGTCGAACATGTTGGTGTAGTGGCCGCTGGGGTCGCGCTCGGCGTAGAGGTCGGCCAGCTGGAACATCTTGGCGGGCTTGCCGTTGCGGAGGTCCTGCATGGCCTGGGCCAGGGTGCGCCAGCTGGACTCGCTGTACAGCGACGACACGACGGCGGTGAAGACCCAGCCGGCCGTGGCCGTGCGGCCGTTGCCCTGGACGGGGGCGGTGCGGGCGTCGGCGATCGCCTTCATGACCACGGCGCGGGCGTCGGGGCCGATCGGGCAGTCGTTGGGCGTGCTGGAGCACCAGGTGCTGAAGTTCTTGAACGCCAGCTCGAAGCCGCCGGCCTGCTTCTCCGCGGCGGTCTGGGCCGACAGGGTCGGGTCGACGGCGCCGTCGAGGACCAGGGCGCGGACGTTCTTCGGGAACAGCTGGGCGTAGACGGCGCCGAGCAGCGTGCCGTAGCTGTAGCCGAGGTAGGTGAGCTGGCGCTCGCCGACGGATGCGCGCAGGGCGTCCATGTCGCGGGCGGCCTGCTCGGTGGAGAACAGCGGGAGTTTGTCGCCGTACTTGTCGCCGCAGCTCTGGGCCAGCTTGCGGGTCAGGGTCACCGTCTGCTGGTAGCCCTCGTCGCTGACCGGGTCGGGGTCGAGGCCGAAGTTCTGGTCGAGGTCGGCGTCGGAGAAGCACTTCACCGGGGAGGAGCGGCCGATGCCGCGCGGGTCGAAGCCGATGACGTCGAAGCGGCGCAGAATCTCGGCGGGCAGGAACACCGAGCGGTACACGCCGTAGTCGAAGCCGGAGCCGCCGGGGCCGCCCGGGTTGATGAACAGCGAGCCGACCCGGTCGCGCTGGCTGGTGGAGCGGCCGCGGACGAGGGCGATGTCGAACGTGCCCGAGTCCTTCGGGTGCGCCCAGTCCTGCGGCACCTTCACCGTCGCGCACGAGAACTGGGTGGTCTGCGGCGGGGAGGCGAGAATGCCCTTGTACACGTCCGGGCACGGCGTCCAGCTCGCCGGCGGGATTTCGAGCCCGCCGGACTGGTTGGCCGGCGGGCCGGAGGCCTGCGCGGACGGGGCGTGCAGCGGCCGGCCCGACGTCGGCGTGGTGAACTGCGGCGGGCTGGTGCACCCGGCGAGCAGCACGGCGGCCATGAACACGGGAGCGAGGCGCGCCACCAGGCGCCGCGGACGACGGAGCTTCACGGACGACCCGCCAGCACCGACTCGACGTCGAAGCGCACGGGGCGGTCCAGCTGCTCGTACGTGCACGATCGCGGGTCGCGGTCCGGCCGCCAGCGCTTGAACTGGGCGGTGTGGCGGAACCGGTCGCCCTCCATCGCGTCGTAGCCGACCTCGACGACCAGCTCGGGGCGCAGGGGCACGAACGACAGGTCCTTCTTGCCGGTCCAGCGGCTCACCCCGCCGGGCAGGCGGGTGGCGGCGTCGCCGGCGGGGACGGACTCGATGCTGTCGGCGGCGCTGCCCGGGGCCAGGCCGGCCCAGTTCCACGGGTGGTCGACGACGTTCTCGCGATACTGCGCGAGCTCCTCGACCAGCTCGGCCCGCCGCTCGCGGGTGAACGACGCGGCCACCCCGACGTGGTGCAGGCGCCCTTCGTCGTCATACAGGCCCAGCAGCAGCGAACCCACGATCGGCCCATCCTTGTGCCAGCGGAACCCGGCGACCACGGCGTCCGCCGTCCGGGAGTGTTTGATCTTGAACATGGTGCGCTTCCCCGGCTCGTACGCCCCGTCGGCCGGCTTGGCGATGACCCCGTCCAGCCCGGCGCCCTCGAAGCGCTCGAACCAGTCGCGGGCCACCTCGATGTCGGTGGTGACCGGGGTGACGTGCACGGGGGCCTTGACGTCGCCGAGCGCCTCGGCGAGGCGGGCGCGGCGTTGCGCATAGCCCTCGCCGACCAGCGACTCCTCGCCGATGGCGAGCAGGTCGAAGGCGACGAACGAGGCGGGCGTCTGCTCGGCGAGCAGGCGCACCCGCGACGCGGCCGGGTGGATGCGCTGGCCGAGCAGCTCGAAGTCCAGGCGCGGCTCGCCGGTGTCGCGCCGGATCACGATGATCTCGCCGTCGACGACGCAGCGGGGCGGCAACTGGGTCCGGACCTGCTCGACGACCTCGGGAAAATACCTGGTCAGCGTCTTGCCGCCGCGGCTGGCGAGCTCAACCTCGTCGCCGTCGCGGAACACGATGCAGCGGAACCCGTCCCATTTCGGCTCATAGCTCATGCCGGGCGCGCTGGGCAGGCTGGGGATGCTCTTGGCGAGCATCGGCTCGACTGGCGGCAGGACTGGCAGTTCCACGCCGCCAAGTCAACCACACGGGTACGACAGGAAATGGCCCCGAGACGACCTCAGAAGCGCGCGTAGGACCGCAGCGGCATCCGCGGCCCGAAGCGCGGGGCGCCGATGCCGGCCGCGGCGATGAGCGCGCAAACCCGGCCCCGGTGCGGCGCGAACGGAGCCAGCAGCTCCAGCATGTGCTCGTCGGTGCCGCGCGGCGCCCCCGTCAGCGCGAAGGCCACGGTGTTCTTGATGTTGTAGTCGCCGACGGAGACGGCGTCGGCGTCGCCGTACGCGGCCCGGGTCACCTCGGCGGCCGTCCACGGCCCGATACCGGCGATGCTGACCAGCCGGGCAGTGCAGCTGGCGGCGTCCGGGCAGCGTTCGAGGGCCGCCGCCTGCGTCGCGGCCCGCCGCAGCGTGTCGGCACGCTTCTGTTCGATGCCGAACGGATGCATGGCCCAGTACGGCGTGGCGGCGATGACCCCCGGGTCGGGCGGCAGCAGCAGGCCGGCGCGCGGTCCGGGCGCGGGCTCGGACAGGCGGCGCAGCAGCCGCACGTAGGAGTGGTGTGCCTCCTTGCCGCTCACCTTCTGGCCGATGACCGCCGGCACGAGGTGGTGGAAGACGCGGCCGGTGGCGGCCATGCGCAGCCCGGCGTGCTCGCGGGCGAGCCGGGCGACGAGCGGGTGCGCGCGGGCGAGCTCGTCGAAGCCGGTGAGGTCGTCGCGCAGCCCGGCGATGGCGTCGGCGCGTGCCAGGAGCCAGTCTGCGCCGGGGCCGAAGGCCTCGAAGGACAGCTCGTCGCCGCGCAGCATGAGCGCCAGGGTGCCGGGGCCGTCCGGTGTCCTGGTGGCGAACCACGAGGTGGCGGGGCCGATGGACAGCGTGGGATCGCCCTGGATGACCGCCAGGCCCCGCATGGTGCGCGTCAGGTCGTACCGAAGAGGAACCCTCATGCGGCGATCCGCGCCAAGGCCCGGTGCAGCAGCCGGGGGTCGCCGAGCATGGCGCGCAGCTTACGCTCCAGGCCCGCGATCGGCACGAGGTTCTGCGGCGCCCGCGGGTCCTTGTACGCCTGCGACGCGAACCGCGGCAGCGTGACCGCCGACAGGTGGGCGAGCGCGACGGCGTCGCCGGTGGTGAGGTCGGCCGAGCATTCGGCGCGCACGATCCCCGACCAGGGCGCGCCCGAGGGGCCGGGCAGCCGCAGGTACCACGCGAAGCGGTGCCACGACGTGCCGAGCCCGAACACGGGCGTGCGCTGCCCGCCCCGCAGCGCCGTGACCACGGCCGTGAGCTCGGCCGGCAGGTACTCGACCCGGTGCGTCTTGATGTAGCCGAGCGCCCGCGGCAGGTGCGCGCGCTCCTGCAGCGGCCCGTCGACGATGAGCAGGTCGCCGTCGGTGCGCTCCTCGCCGGACACGCCGACCTCCAGGGCCCGCATGTGCCGCTGCACGCCGAGCGCGAGGTCCTTCGGTTCGCCACGGGAGACGCGCCGGCCGGGGTACCGGATGTTGCCCGCGACGATCGGCGGCAGGTCGGGCACGGGGGTGAACAGCCCGCGCTCGATCCGCGTGGTGGCGACCTGCGCGGCGCCGCGGCCGAGGTCGCACCGCACGACACCGGCCGCGTAGGAGGCGGCGACGCCGGGGTGGGTGGTGCCCTCGTCGTCGGTAATCCAGACGCGGGCGTCGATGCGCTGCACCCCGTCGACGATGAGCACCGTGCCGGGCGCGGCCAGGCCGGCCGGCGGGTCGACGGGGCGCCACGCGGACTCGGGCAGCTCGACGTCGGCCTGGATCTGGGCGCTGGAGGGCGCCTGCGGACCGTCGGCGGCCGACGCCTCGAACGACAGCCCGTACGCCGGGTCCCAGGCGTCGACGTGCAGCTTCACAGCCCGACCCGTTCGATGCGCGCGGTGCGGGCGTCGCGGCGCACCTCGAAGCGCACCGGTATCCGCTCGGCGAGCGCGCCGACGTGCGTGACGACGCCGACCATCCGGTCGCCGCGGGCGGCCAGGTTCTCCAGCGTCGCCGCGACGGTCTCCAGGGTGGCGGTGTCCAGCGTGCCGAACCCCTCGTCGAGCACGATCGACTCCAGGCTCGCCGACGCCGCGGACAGGCCGGCGAGCTGCTCCGACAGGGCCAGCGCCAGGGCCAGGGAGGCCTGGAACGTCTCGCCGCCGGACAGGGTGCGCACCCCCCGGCGCAGGCCGGCGTCGTGATGGTCCACGACGAAGAACTCGCCTTTGTCGTGGCCGAGGTCGTACTGCCCCGAGCTCAGCTCCCGCAACGTCAGCGATGCGCCCTCGACGAGCGTGTCCAGGGCCTCGGCGAGCAGCCAGCGCTCGAAGCGGTCGGCCCGCAGGTGCTGCGCGAGGGCCCGGGCGACCTGCGCCTCGCGGGCCAGGCCGTCGCGCTGCTCGCGCATCCGCGCGGCGTCGGCGCGCCGCTCCTCGATGCGCGCCCGCGCGGCGTCGGCGCGCTCCAGGGCGACGGCCGCCTCGCGGGCCGGGTCGGCGACGGGCGCGGGCAGCGCCGCCGCGGTGAAGCGGGCGGCGAGCTCGTCGCGGTCGGCGGCGGCGCGCAGCTGTGCCGCGCTCACCTCGTCCTGCGCCTCCGGGCGCCCGGCCTGGCGGCGGCCCGCCTCGCCGGTGGCCCAGCCGTGCAGGGTCGACCAGGCGTCGGCGAGGTCGTCGCGGTTGGCCGGCGGCGCGCCGAGCGCGGCGAGGGCGTCGCGGGCGGCGTCGAAGCCGCGCCAGGCGCTGCGCAGCCGCTCCTCGGCCCGGTCCGCCTGCCCGGCGGCGGTGCGGTGCGCGTCGCGGGCCTTGCGCACCTCGGCGCCGGCCCGCTCCAGGGCCTTTGTGAGCCGGCCGATGCCGTCGAGGTCCCGCTGCACCGCCTCGGGCGCGGGCGCACCGTCGAGCTCCCGGTCCAGCTCGCCGGCGCGCCGGGCGACCTGCTCGGCGTGCGCGCGGGCGGCGGCGAGGTCGCGGTCGCGCTCGCGCAGGGCCCGGTCGCGCTCCTCGACGACCCGGTCGGCGGCCTCGCTGCGCTTGCGGGCCGCCTTCCCGGCCGCCTCGGCGGCGGCGACGGCCGGCTCGTGCGGTACCGCCGGAAGTTCCTGAACGGTCTGGGTGCAGACCGGGCAGGCGTCGCCGACGCGCAGGTGCGGGCGCAGCGCGACGGCCCGGTCCGCGGCGACGGCCGCCTGGTATGCCTCGCGGGCCGCCTCCAGGGCCTGCCGTGCGCCGGTGGCGTCGGCCCGCGCGACCTCGACGGCCCGCGCGGCGTCGGCGTGCCCGGCGGCGGCCGCCTCGACGCGGGCGCCGACGGTGGCGGCCTCCGCGGCCAGGCGGGCGCGCTCGGCGTGGCGGTCCAGCAGGCGGCGCAGCGCCGCCACGTCGCCGGCCGCCTGCAGCTCGCCGCGCAGCTTCTCCTCGCGCTCCTCGGCGGCGCGGGTGCCTTCGACGGCGTCGGCGACGGCGGCGCGCGCGGACGCGGCGGCCGCGGCCAGCCCGGCGGCCTCGGCGGGTACCGCGACCGCACCCAGCCGCGCGATCTCCTCGTCCAGGGCCGCGAGGGCCGTGGCGGCCTGCGCGGCGAGCCGGTCCGCCTCGCCGAGGCGCGGCGCGATCCGGTCGACGGCGGCGGCGACCTCGCGCAGCGCCTCGACCCGCGCGGCGGCCGCGGCCAGGGCCTCGTCGTCGATGCCGGACATGGCGTGCAGCTGGTCGTCGAGGACCTTGAGCTTGGCCTCGGCGGTGGCGCCCTCGCTCGTCGCCCGTTCCCGGATCCGCCCGTACACGTCCAGCCCGAGCAGGTTGACCAGGATCTTCTGCCGCTCGGCCGGCTTGGCGTGCAGGAACGCCGCGAACTCGCCCTGCGGGAGCACCACGCACTTGGTGAACTGCTCGTAGGGCAGCCCGACGACGGTCTGCACCGCCGTGTCGACCTCGCCGGGCGTGCCGGCCAGGACCTCGGCGATGTCGTCCTGCTCCAGGCCGAACTCCAGCTTGGCCAGGTCGAGGCCGGGCGCCAGCATCTCCAGCCCGGCGTGCTTGGTGGTGACGGCGCCCTTGGCGTCGCGGCGCACGACCCGCGTCAGGACGTACCGCTTCCCGACCGACTCGAAGATCAGGCGCACCCTCGCCTCGGCCGCGGACGGGGCCAGGGCGTTGGCGATGGCGCGCCGGTCGCCCCAGCGGGGCACGGTGCCGTACAACGCGAAACAGATCGCGTCGAGGACCGTGGACTTGCCGGAGCCGGTCGGCCCGACCAGCGCGAAGAAGTCCGTGTCGGTGAAGTCGACGGTGGTGGGCTCGCGGAAGACCGTGAAGCCGTCGAGATCCAGCCGTACGGGCCTCATGAGTGCATCACCTCGTCGTGCAGCCGGTGGAACAGGGTCACGGTCGCCTCGTCGGCGTGCCCGCGCTGGTCGAGGTAGTCGGCGAAGAGCTCGCCGGCGGAGCGCCCGGCCCGCGCCGCCTCGGCGCGCCCGGAGCCGGCCGACGGCAGCAGCTTCGGGTCGATGCGCACCTCGAGGGCCTTCGGCAGCAGCTCCTGCACCTCCTCGCGCAGCCCGGCGCGGGGCGCCTCCTGGACGTACACCCGAAGCCACGCCGGGCCGGTGTCCAGGGTGGCGAGCTGTTCGAGGGTGCCACGCACCGTCCGCAGTGGTGTCGCAACCGGCAGTGGTACCTCGCGGACGCGGGCCGCCGTCGAGGCGGTCACGTCGACGATCACGGCCCCGGCGAGGTTCTCCTCCTCGCCGAAGTCGATCGGTAGCGGGCTGCCGCTGTAGCGGATCGGGCACGGGCCGTTGACCGCCTGCGCGCGGTGCAGGTGCCCGAGCGCCGCGTAGTGCAGGGAGGTGGGGAAGACCGAGGCCGGCACGGCGTAGCCCATGATGGTGTGCGCCTCGCGCTCCCCGCCGCCCATCGTGGCGCCGATGACGGTGAGATGCGCGGTGAGCAGGTTCACGGTGCCGGCCCCGAAGCCCTGCGCGAGGTGGTTGATCAGGTTGCCGACGTAGTGCGCGTACGACTGGGTGATCTCGGCCGCGGACAGCTCGAACATCTCGTTCGCCCGCACGGCGTAGCGCTGGGAGAGGAAGGGCAGGGCGATGAGCCGCCATTCCTCGCCGTCCTTCGTCGTACCGGAGATCAGGTGCTCCTCGGGCTTGCCGATCGCGCCCCGCAGCGTGATCCCGGCGGCGTCCGCCCACGAGCGCAGGGCATCGAGGCCCTTGCCGTTGTCGTGGTTGCCGCCGATGACGACGACCTCGGCGCCGGTGCCCCGCAGCGCGGTCAGCCCGCGGGTGACGATCGTGGTCGACTCCGCGGTCGGGGTGGCCGTGTCGTAGAGGTCCCCGGCCACGATCACGAGGTCGGGCCGCTCGGCCTCGGCCACGTCGACCAGTGCGCGCAGCGCCGTGATGTGGTCGGCGGCGCGCGACTGTCCTTTGAGGACCTTGCCGACGTGCCAGTCCGAGGTGTGCAGGATCCGCACCTGGTGACCCCTTCCTAGAACGGGATGTCGTCGTCGGAGATGCCGCCGGCCCCGACCCGGGCGACCACCGCGAACGGGTCCGCGGCGTGCTGTGCGATCGAGCGCAGCGTCGAGGACGGCGGGGGACCGGCCTCCGCGGGCCGGGTCGCCCACGACGGGAACGGGAACTCGATGCACAGCGGCACCGGGATCTCTGGCTGCGACACGAACATGGTGCCGGGCTTGGCCAGCAGCGCCCGCTGGCGCTGCGCCGGCGGGAGGAAGCCGTACTCCGGCCGCGACGCCTCGGCCGGGTCGAGCCGCCCGACCACCCGGATCGCCGAGTTGGCCACGATGCGCCGCTCGACCTCGCTCGCCGTCTGCTGCGCGCCGATGAGCACCACGCCGAGGGAGCGGCCCCGCTCGGCGATGTCGAGCAGCACCTCCTTGATCGGGCTGGTGCCCTCGCGCGGCGCGTACTTGTTGAGCTCGTCGAGGACCACGAACAGCAGCGGCTTGGAGGTGCCGGCCTTCTCCTTACGCTCGAACTCGGTGCGCAGCGTCACGCCGACGACGAAGCGCTGCGCCCGGTCCGGCAGGTTGTGCAGGTCCACGACGGTGACCTGGGCCGACTCGGCGGTGTTGATCGCGTGCGGCTTGCGGGTGGCGAGGTCGCCGCGGATGAGCCGCGACAGGTCCTTCTTGCTGCCGATGAGCCGCCGCGCGAAGGCGTTGACGGTGCCGAGGCCGACGGCGCTGCCGGCCCACTGCCCGCGGGTGGCGTCGTCGTTGAGCTGCTCGACGAGGAAGTCGACGAGGTCGGCGTAGGAGTTCAGCCGCGTGCCGTCGACGGCCACGCCGCCCTCCGCGGGCTGCGCGATGCGCGCCAGGTGCGCGGTGACGGAGTGCACCACCATCGTGTACTGCTGGCGCTCGTCGTCGGCGTCGGCGAACACGTAGGGCAGCAGCCGGTCGGCGCAGAACTCGGCGAGGGTCCAGTAGAACGCGTCGACGCCGCTGAGCCGGCTGCTCACGTCCGGCGTGCCGGAGGAGTCGCCGGCGCGCGGCGGCGCGTAGACGCGCACGTCCGGGAACGGGCCCGCGACCAGGCCGAGCCGGGCGTAGGCGGCCTCGGTCGCCTGGTCGAGACGGCTGTTCGGGTGGTCGAGGAACAGCAGGTCCTCGCCCTTGACGTTGAAGATGAGCGCCCGGGTGTTGGCGGTCTCGCCGGCGCCGCCGAGGACGCCGGAGCGGAACACCGAGTACAGCAGGAACGTCGCGAAGCTCGTCTTCGTCGCCACGCCGGAGATGCCGGAGATCGACACGTGCGCGCCGCGGGAGCCGTCGAGGAAGTCGGCGTTGAGGAACATCGGCGCGCCGTCGCGGCCGAAGCCCATCGGGATCGTGCGGTCCATCCGGTCGAAGTACAGCGCGCCGGCTCGCGCGTCGCCCTGCGCCCGGTGCACCAGGGCGCCCGGGGTCGGCGGGACGTACACCTCCGGATCGACCCGCGTCGTGGTGATCTCGGCGGCCTCCTGGATCGTCGCGGGCAGCGTGCCGTCGGCGACGAGGAACACGTCGGAGTCGAACACGACCCCCTCGTGCCGCGCCCGCACCGCGGTCACCACCCCGGCGATCGTCACCGGGTCGTGCTGCGGGAGGTCACGCTCCGTGACGACGACGTCGTCGAGCTGGAGGTAGGCGCCGTCCTCCACCGCGACCCAGAAGGTCAGCGGGGTGGCGTCGGCGGTGCCGAGCACGCGCCCGACGACGGGCCCGCCCGGTGTCGGCGCGGATTCGTCCTCCATGGTGTTCGACCCCCAGTACATGTGTTCGCCTGTGCATCGTGCCCCAACACGGCCCGCGGGTCGAAGGCACCACGCCCGAGGGGATGGTTGAGTGTCCGATTCACGGTTACAAACCCGCGCAAATCCGGGCGGAGCGCCGCGCTGTCCACAGGCTGCCCGCGGGTTTTCCACAGGGCTGTGGACGTGGCTGTGGATTTGGGGTTTACCTGGTGTACCGCAGGAGTAACAGACCCTCGGCGAGCAATGCGTGACGCAGCGTGAGCTTCTCGGGGGTCTCGATCGGCGGGCCGGACGTGATGCGCCCGGCGCCGGGCCCGGCCAGCAGCGGTGAGACGGTCAGGCACAGCTCGTCCACCAGGCCGGCCGCGGTGAGCGAGCCGAACAGCTGCGGCCCGCCTTCGCTGAGGAGCTGCCGGAGCCCGCGTGCGCGCAGCTCGTCGAGGGCGGCCGGCAGGTCGACGGTGTCGTCACCGGCGGCGACGATCTCGGCGACCTCGGCGAGGCGGCCCGGGTCGGTGCCGCGGCGGGTGACGACGATCGGCCGGACGGGCGCGCCGGCGAGCGCGCGGTGTCCCGGGTCGAGGTTGGCGCGGGCGGAGACGATCACCAGGGTCGGGTACTCGGGCAGGCCGGCCGCGAGCCGCCAGGCCCGTCGGTTCTCGTCGAGCCGCAGCGCGTGGTACTCCTCGTCGCGCACGGTGCCGGCCCCGACCACGAGGGCGTCGCACATCATGCGCAGCAGCCCGAAGACGCGCTTGTCGGCGGGCCCGGACAGCGGCTCGCTCTTGCCCCCGACGTGCCCGGCGCCGTCGAGGCTGGACACGAAGTTGAGCCGCAGCCACGGTTGGTCCGGGGGCCGGTAGAGCTCGATGAGGTCGGGAGCGTCGCCGGGGACGGGCCACAGTTGCTGCACCCGACGACCCTACTCGCCGGCCCCTCTCTGACCGGCCAGTTGGCCGCCGGACCATGGGTCGCCGAGCCATTGGCAGCCCGGGATCGTGTCGGCTCCGCACTTGCTCGGGGCGACTTTGCTCGCTGCGAGCCCTGCTCGCCGGGACCTAGCTCGGCGGGGCCTTGCCCGCTGGGACTTTGCTCGTCAGGAACTTGCCCGGCGGGACTTTGCTCGCTGCGAGCCCTGCTCGCCAGGAAACTTGCTCAGCTGGACTTACCCAGCGGGACTTGCTCCCGGCCGGAGGCTATTCGCCGGGCGGCCCGGTGACCGGGGGCGTCGGTTGCGGCGTGCGGTGCTGGCAGTCGCACCAGTTGCTTCCGCGGCACTTGTCGTGCTGCTTGTCGCGGCAGGCCTGACAGATCACCGCTCCAGTGTGGCCTCTGCAACCGCCGTCGCGGCCAAGTTGATCGCGGTTTCCTGCGAACACCTTGCGCACCGGGCAATCGCCGTTGCAGCGGCGGCCTCTCTGAACCTCGCAGCGCAAGGCGAATGCGCCTGGCGCAAGCGTGATGCGTCCCAGCCACGAAATACGCGGTCCACTGCAAATTGGATCCGCATGATGCAAGCGGCGCAACGATGTGAGCGGTGCCAGCGCGACGCGAGCAATGCAGGTGCGATGCGGAGTGAGGCGAGGGGAAGCGCCGGGCGGATGCGTGATGCCGGCGGGCGCGAGAGACGTGACGTCAGAGGGTGCAGGAAAAGTGAGGTCGGAGGGTGCAAGAGAGTGCGTGCGGGGTGACCCGGTGCGGGTGGGGAAGGTCCGCGTGGGAGGGCGGTGCGGGAGTGGGGGTTGAGAAGGGCTTTCGAGGTTCGGGGTGCGCGGTGGGCCGTAGGCGGCCGACAATGGCTCCACCATGGCTCGCATGATCTTTCAGCTGCGCGTCGCGCTCGACGGGGTTGAGCCTGTCGTGTGGCGGCGCGTCCTTGTGCCTGGCGGGTTCACGCTTGATCGGCTGCATCGGGTGGTGCAGTTCGCGATGGGGTGGCGGGATCGGCATCTGCATGTGTTCGACGTCGACGGGGTGCAGTACGGGGTGCCGGATCCGGACGGGCTGCTCGAGGTGCGGGACGAGCTTGATGTGCGGCTCGATGCCGTGGCCGGGAAAGGGGTGCGGCTGCGGTACACGTACGACTTCGGGGACTGGTGGGAGCACGAGATCAGCGTTGAGGACGTTGTGCCGGCCGATCCCGATACGCGCTATCCGATGTGTATCGCGGGGGAGAGGGCCTGTCCGCCGGACGACGTCGGCGGGCCCGGTGGGTATCGGGAGTTCCTTGCGGCGTATGGGGATCCGGGCCATCCCGATCACGCTGCCATGCGGGCCTGGCTCGGGCGGGAGTTCGATCCGGCGGCGTTCGACCCGGAGCCGGCCAGCACGCTGCTGCGGCGGATGACCTGACAAGACGGACGACCCGACGCCGTGTCCGACCAGCGCGGCGCCTGACCGGCGCGGTGCCCGACCCGCGCCGCGCAACCGGCGCGGTGCCCGACGTGCGCGCCGCTCAACTGGCGCGGGTGCCTGACGTATGTGCCGCGCACCGGTGTGGCGTCTGACCCGCGGCGCTCGACCGGCACGGCGCTCAACCAGCACGGTGCTCGACCAGCGCGGTGCCTGACGCACGCGGTGCTCGACCGGCGCGGTGCCTCACGCACGCGACGCTCAACCAACGCGGTGGCTGACCCACGCGACGCTGACCAACGCGGTGCCTGACCAAACCTGTGCTTGTCTCGCCGCGGCGGCTGGCCCGATGACGGCGGAGAGTGTCGCCGGGCGGGCGGAGAGGGCATCTAGTTCGGCCCCGAACGACGACTGAAATCGATGCCACGAATCGATGGCCGTGTAAGTTTCCGGCGCGTGAATACATTCATGTAATTCGATTGCTACGCGATGCGGGGCAGGCGGGCGTCAATGTTACCGTGCGTGGCGGGGCAAAAGGGACATTGCGCGATATAGACGGACCAAAACCCGCGTAGAAATCTTGCGGTAACGAAATGGGAACGCTCCCATTGCCCCATTGACACGTCGGCGTTCGCGGTTCAGTCTCATGGGAGCGCTCCCGCGGCTGTGGCCGGTGACACACCCCGCAGCCGCGGGGGGCATCAACTCGCATGTCCGCCATACCCCGGCGGGGCTTCACCCTGCCCGCCGCAGCACGCATCAACACCGCACCGGATGAACACCGCAAAGCAATCAACACCCGAACGCATCAACACCCCGCACCGCACCCACACCACACACCCATCACGACCTGAGAGAGGGGTCAGGATGAGCTTCACCTCGCGCCGCATGCGATCCGTCGCCGCGGCCGCGCTGACCGTCGGGCTCGCCCTCGGCATCGGCGCCTGCAGTGCCAAGAAGGACAATGCCGGCTCGGACAACAGCACGGCCGGCGGGCCGGTCACCATCTCGCTGTCCTACTTCGGCACCCCGGGCTTCACCCAGGCCGTCAAGGACTTCGAGGCCGCGAACCCGAACATCAAGGTCGACGTCAAGAACGAGGGCCAGACCAAGGACTTCGTGCCGAAGCTCGCCCAGCAGATCTCGGCCGGCAGCGGCGCGAGCGACGTGGTCATGCTCGAAGAGGGCATGCTGCTGCAGTACCTGAAGGACAACAAGGGCTTCGCCAACCTGCTCGACCTCGGCGCCTCGTCGCTGGAGAGCGAGTACCTGTCGTTCAAGTGGAAGAACGCGTTCACCGCGGACGGCAAGAAGCTCGTCGGCCTCGGCACCGACGTCGGCCCGCTGGCCATGTGCTACCGCACCGACCTGTTCCAGAAGGCCGGCCTGCCCACCAACCGCGACGAGGTCAGCAAGCTCTGGCCGACGTGGGAGGACTACATCAAGCAGGGCGAGACCTTCAAGTCGAAGAACACGGGCGCGGCCTGGATCGACTCGGCGACCTCGATCATGCAGCCGTACATCATGCAGAACGGCGACACCTGGTTCTACGACAAGAGCGACAAGTACATCGGTGACACCAACCCGGTCGTCAAGAAGGCCTACGACCTGGGCATGGACCTGGCCAGCAAGGGCCTGACCGCGAAGCTGGCCCGCTGGCAGGCGGACTGGGACGCCGCGTTCAAGAACGCCGCGTTCGCGACCGTGCCGTGCCCGCCGTGGTACACCGGCGTCATCAAGGAGCGCGCCGGCGACGGCGGCAAGAACAAGTGGGACATCGCCACCATCCCCGGCAAGGGCGGTAACTGGGGCGGTTCCTACCTCGCCGTCCCGGAGCAGAGCAAGAACAAGAAGGCCGCGTTCGAGCTCATCAAGTTCCTGACCGGCAAGCAGGGTGGCATCGACGCCTTCAAGGAGGCCGGCCCGCTGCCGTCGTCCGTGTCGGCGCTGTCCGACCCGGCCGTTGCCGACGCGACGAACGACTACTTCAACAACGCCCCGGTCGGCAAGATCTACGCCGGTGCCGCGAAGGACCTCAAGCCGATCTACCTGGGCCCGAAGCACCAGGCCCTGTGGGAGAACGCCTTCGAGCCGGCCATGCAGGCCGCCGAGCAGGGCAAGCTCTCGGCCCAGGCGGGCTGGGACAAGGCCATCAAGGACAGCAAGGCGCTGGCCGAGGGCTGATCGGTAACCGATCGACACCGGGCGGAGGTGGCGTTTCGCGCCACCTCCGCTCGCTAGCGACCGGCGAAGCCGACCGGCGAAAGCCGGGCTAGCGACCGGCGAAGCCGCGCTGGCGACCGGAGACCGCAGTGGCGACCGGGAAGCGCAGTGGCGACCGGGAACCGCATTGCTACGGAAGAAGGACCACCACCATGACCACCAACGTCGAGGTCGCCGGGCCTCGTCACGGGCGAAAGGACCCGGTGACGCCGCCGAGGCGGCGCTCCTTGCGTCTCGGCCGGCTGGACCTCAAGATCTCCCCGTACCTGTTCGTCGCGCCGTTCTTCCTGCTCTTCGCGGTGTTCGGCGCGTACCCGCTGGTCTACACGGCCGTGCTGTCGTTGCGCAAGAACACGCTGACCGGCGGCGACGCGGGGTACGTCGGCTTCGAGAACTACTCGAAGGTGCTGCACGACGAGCACTTCTGGAAGGTCCTCGGCAACACCTTCGGGCTGTTCGTCGTCGCCACCGTGCCGCAGCTGATCCTGGCCCTGATGATCGCCAGCTGGCTGAACAAGAAGATGCGCGCCCGCACCGCGATCCGCATGGGCGTGCTGATCCCGAACATCACCTCGGTCGCCGCCGTCGGCATCGTCTTCGGCCTCATCTTCGCCGACCGCTACGGCCTGGCGAACTGGGTGCTGCAGAGCATCGGCCTCAACGCGGTCGAGTGGCGCAACCACCAGTGGTCGTCCTGGACCGCCATCGCCTTCATGGTCGACTGGCGCTGGACCGGCTACAACGCGCTGATCTACCTCGCCGCCATGCAGGCGATCCCGAAGGAGCTCTACGAGTCCGCCTCGCTGGACGGGGCGTCGGCCTTCCGCCGGTTCTGGCGGATCACGGTACCGCTGATCCAGCCCACGATCCTCTTCACCGTGATCATCTCGACCATCGGGGGCATGCAGCTGTTCACCGAACCGCTGCTGTTCAACTACGGCCGGATCCAGGGCGGCTCGCTCAACGAGTTCCAGACCGTGGCGATGTACATCTACGAGACCACGTTCATGAACAACTTCAACGTGGGCAAGGGCGCCGCGATCTCGTGGCTGCTGTTCCTCATCATCCTGATCTTCGCGCTGGTGAACTTCCTGCTGGTGCGCCGCTCGGTTCGGGGGCAGACCTCATGAGCACCATGACCCGGACCGCACCGCCCCGGCCCGCGCCGGGCTCGTCGAAGAAGCCCGGCAGGGTCCGCAGCGCCTCCGCGGCGCTGTGGGAGGCCAGCCCGCTGACGTACCTGGGACTGATCATCACGATCGTCCTGTCGATCTTCCCGATCGTGTGGTCGTTCATCGTTGCCTCGCGCGACAACTCCGCGGTGACGGCGATCCCGCCGCCGCTGACCCCCGGGCCGAACTTCTTCTCCAACGCCTCCCGCGTGCTGGAGAACACCGACGCCAACTTCGTCTACGGCCTGGTCAACTCGGCCATCGTCTCGGGCTGCGTCACGCTGTCGGTGGTGTTCTTCTCCACCCTGGCCGGCTTCGCGTTCGCCAAGCTGAGGTTCAAGGGCAAGAACGCGCTGCTGCTGATCATCATCATGACGATGATGATCCCGACGCAGGTCAACATCATCCCGTTGTACCTGCTCATGGTGAAGCTAGACTGGACTAACACGCTGCAGGCGGTCATCGTGCCCTTCCTGGTCAAGGGCTTCGGCGTGTTCATGATCCGGCAGTACGCCGAGTCCGCGATCAGCGACGAGCTGATCGAGGCGGCCCGCATGGACGGCGCCTCCACCTGGCGGACGTACTGGAGCGTCGTGCTCCCGGCGCTGCGCCCGGCGGCGGCCGTTCTCGGCCTGCTGACGTTCATGGAGACGTGGAACGACTTCCTGTGGCCCTACGTGGTGCTCAACGGTGACACGCCGACCGTGCAGGTTTCGCTGAACATTTTGGCGACCGGTTACTACAAGACCGACTACGTGCAAGTCTTTACCGGGACAGCCCTGGCGATCGTGCCGCTGCTCATCGTGTTCATCGCATTCGGCCGCCAGATCATCGGCGGCATCATGGAAGGTTCGGTCAAGGCGTGACCATCATCGACCCGCTGACGTTCCCACCCGGATTCCTGTGGGGGGCGGCGACCGCGTCGTACCAGATCGAAGGGGCGGTGGCCGAGGACGGCCGCACCCCGTCCATCTGGGACACGTTCAGCCACACCCCCGGGCGCACCAGAGGTGGCGACACCGGCGACGAAGCGTGCGACCACTACCACCGCTATCGCGAGGATGTCGCGCTGATGCGGGACCTGGGCCTGCGGGCCTACCGGTTCTCCATCGCGTGGCCCCGCGTGCAGCCGGGCGGCAGCGGGCCGATGAATGCCAAGGGCCTGGACTTCTACCAGCGGCTCGTCGACGAGCTGCTGGAGCGGGACATCCGGCCGTGGGTCACGCTGTACCACTGGGACCTGCCGCAGGAGCTCGAGGACGCCGGCGGCTGGCCCGCCCGCGACACCGCCGCCCGGTTCGCCGAGTACGCCGCGCTGGTGCACGGCGCGCTCGGCGACCGGGTGCGGAACTGGACCACGTTCAACGAGCCCTGGTGCTCGGCCTTCCTCGGCTACGCCTCCGGCGTGCACGCACCGGGCCGCCAGCACGCACCGGACGCGTTCGCCGCGATGCACCACCTGCTGCTCGGCCACGGCCAGGCGGTGGAGGCGATCCGGGCGGCGGACTCGCAGGCGCAGCTGGGCATCACGCTCAACCTCTACGCGATCTCGCCCGCCGACCCGGCCGCCGAGGGCGACCTGGAGGCCGCCCGGCGCATCGACGGCCTGGCGAACCGGATCTTCCTCGATCCGGTCCTGCGCGGCGAGTACCCCGAGGACGTCCGGCGCGACGTCGCCGGCGTCACCGACTTCGGCTTCGTGCACGACAGCGACCTCAAGACCATCTCCGCGCCGCTGGACCTGCTCGGGATCAACTACTACAGCCGGCACGTCGTCGCCGCGCCCGACCCGCAAGCGCCGGCCGAGCCCTACTGGCGGGCGCCCACGTCGTGGCCGGGCAGCGAGGACGTGCGCTTCCTCAAGCGCCCCGGCGTGCCGGTCACCGACATGGACTGGGAGGTCGACGCGCCCGGGCTCACCGAGACGCTGGTCCGCGTCGCGCAGGAGTACCCGCCCGTCCCGCTCTACATCACCGAGAACGGTGCGGCCTACGTCGACTCCCGCGGTACCGACGGGGAAATCCATGATGCCGACCGCGTCGCCTACTTCGACGCCCACTTCCGGGCCTGCCTGGCCGCGATCGAGCAGGGCGCGCCGCTGCGCGGCTACTTCGCCTGGTCGCTGCTGGACAACTTCGAGTGGGCGTGGGGCTACACCAAGCGCTTCGGCCTAGTGGCCGTGGACTATCACACCCAGCAGCGCATCGTGAAGGCCAGCGGTCATCGCTACCGCGAGGTCATCGAGCGCAACGGCCTGGCCGAGTAGCGTGCACCGCCCGACACTTGACGAGGTCGCTGCCCTGGCCGGTGTCGGGCGCGGCACCGTTTCCCGGGTCATCAACGGCTCGCCGCAGGTGAGCCCGGAGGCGCGGGCCGCGGTGCGCAAGGCGATCGACGAGCTGGGCTACGTGCCCAACCGGGCCGCGCGGGCGCTGGTGACCCGCCGGACCGACTCGGTGGCGCTGGTCGTCTCCGAGTCCGAGGAGCGGGTCTTCGGCGAGCCGTTCTTCGCCGGGATCGTCCGCGGGGTCAGCTCGCACCTGGCCGACACCCAGATGCAGCTGTGGCTGGCGATGGCCCAGTCGACCGCCGAGCGGCAGCTGGTCGAGCGGCACCTGTCCGACCAGCACGTCGACGGGGTCCTGCTGCTCTCCCTGCACGACGACGACCCGCTGCCCGGCCTGCTGGCCGGCCGCGGCCTGCCGACGGTGCTGGGCGGGCGGCCGGCGCAGATGCTGGAGACCACCAACGGTGACGGCGTCGCGTTCGTCGACAACGACAACGAGGGCGGCGCCCGCATCGCCGTGCAGTACCTGCTCGACCTGGGGCGCCGCTGCGTCGCGGCGATCGCCGGCCCGCAGGACATGGGGGTCGGCAAGGCCCGCCTGCGCGGCTACCGTGAGGCGCTGCGCCTGGCGTCCCAGCCGTATCCCAACGGCGAACGACTCATCGCATACGGCGACTTCAGCGAGGCGAGCGGCGCCGAAGCGATGTACCGCCTGCTGCATCTCAACCCGGGCCTGGACGCGGTCTTCGCCGCCTCCGACCTGATGGCCGCGGGGGCCATCCGTGCGCTGCGCGAGCAGGGCCGGCAGATCCCCGAGGACGTCGCCGTGGTCGGCTTCGAGGACTCCACCGTGGCCCGGCAGACCCTGCCGCCGCTCACCACCGTGCACCAGTCGGTGGAGGGCATGGGTCGCGAGATGGCAAGGCTCCTGCTGGCCCGCATCGCCGGCGGGCCGGCCCACTCGACCGTGCTCGACACGCACCTCGTGGTGCGCGAGTCGGCCTGACCTGGCTGCAGGAACTGCGGCCGCTAGGAGGCACCCCGTGCGCTTCGGCCACTTCGACGACGAACGTCGCGAGTATGTGATCGACCGGCCCGACACCCCGCTGCCCTGGATCAACTACCTGGGCACCGAGGCGTACTTCGGCATCATCTCCAACACCGCCGGCGGCTACTCGTTCTACCGCGACGCGCGGCTGCGCCGGCTCACCCGCTACCGCTACAACAACGCCCCGTTCGACTTCGGCGGCCGCTACCTCTACCTGCGCGATCCGGGCACCGGCGAGTTCTGGTCGCCGACGTGGCAGCCGACGCAGCCGGAGCTGGACGAGTACGAGTGCCGGCACGGGATGTCCTACACGCAGATCGCCTCGTCCTACCGCAACATCAGGGCCCGGGTGTCGTACTTCGTGCCGCTGGGCGAGACGCTCGAGGTGTGGCGGCTGCGGCTGACCAACGAGCGCGCCGAGGCCGCGGAGCTGTCGGTGTTCTCCTCCGTCGAGTTCTGCCTCTGGGACGCCCAGGACGACGCCACCAACTTCCAGCGCAACTTCTCCACCGGCCAGGTCGAGGTCGTCGACGGCGTCATCTACCACAAGACGGAGTACCGCGAGCGGCGCGACCACTTCGCGTACTTCGCCTGCAGCGAGCCCCTCGCCGGCTTCGACACCGCCCGTGAGTCCTTCCTCGGCCCGTACCGCTCGTGGGACCGCCCGATCGCCGTGGAGCGCGGCAGCTCGTCGGACTCGGTCGCCCACGGCTGGCAGCCGCACGGCTCGCACCACGTGCGCATCGCCCTGCAACCGGGCGAGACCCGCGAGATCGGCTTCGTGCTCGGCTACTGGGAGAACCCGCGCGACGCCAAGTTCGACCCGCCCGGCTCGCAGACGATCAACAAGCACATGGTCCGCCCGGTCATCGCCCGCTGGCTGCGGCAGGACACGGTCGACGAGGGCTTCCGCGCGCTGCGCGAGCACTGGGACAACCTGCTCGGCGGCCTGCAGGTGAGCACGCCCGACGGCGAGACCGACCGCATGGTCAACATCTGGAACGCCTACCAGAACATGGTCACGTTCAACATGAGCCGCTCGACGTCGTTCTACGAGTCCGGCATCGGCCGGGGCATGGGCTTCCGCGACTCCAACCAGGACCTGCTCGGCTTCGTGCACATGATCCCGGAGCGGGCCAAGGAGCGGATCCTCGACATCGCCGCCACCCAGCTGGCCACCGGCGGGGCCTACCACCAGTACCAGCCGCTGACGAAGCGGGGCAACAACGACATCGGATCGGGCTTCAACGACGACCCGCTGTGGCTGATCCTCGGCGTGGCCGCGTACCTCAAGGAGACCGGCGACACGTCGATCCTCGAGGCGCTCGTGCCCTACGACAACGACCCCGGCACCGAGCAGCCGCTCTACGACCACCTGCAGCGATCCCTGCGGTACACCCTGGACCGCCTCGGCCCGCACGGCCTGCCGCTGATCGGGCGCGCCGATTGGAACGACTGCCTGAACCTCAACTGCTTCTCCGAGACGCCGGGCGAGCCGTTCCAGACGACCGAGAACGCCACCGGCGGCGTCGCCGAGTCGGTGTTCATCGCCGGGCAGTTCGTGCTGGCCGCGCGGGAGCTCGCCGGGATCGCCGCGCTCGTCGGGCGGCCCGGGCAGGAGTACCTCGACGCCGCCGAGAAGATGTCCGGCACCATCGCCGAGCACGGCTGGGACGGCGCGTGGTTCCGCCGGGCGTACGACTTCCACGGCAACGTCGTCGGCTCCGCCTCCAACGACGAGGGCCAGATCTTCATCGAGCCGCAGGGCATGTGCGTGATGGGCGGCGTCGGCGTCGAGGACGGCACGGCGGCCACGGCCCTGGCCAGCGTCCGCGAGCGCCTCGCCACCCCGCACGGGATCATCCTGCAGCAGCCGGCCTACAGCTCCTACCGCGTCGAGCTCGGCGAGATCTCCTCGTACCCGCCCGGGTACAAGGAGAACGCCGGCATCTTCTGCCACACCAACCCGTGGCTCATGATCGCCGAGGCGATCGTCGGCAACGGCGACGCCGCGTTCGACTACTACAAGCGGATCAACCCCGCCGCCCGTGAGGCGATCAGCGAGGTGCATCGGTGCGAGCCGTACGTGTACGCGCAGATGATCGCCGGGCGCGACGCGCCGACGCACGGCGAGGCGAAGAACTCGTGGCTGACCGGGACCGCGGCCTGGAACTACGCGGCGATCACCCAGTGGATCCTGGGCATCCGCCCGGAGCTGACCGGCCTGCGCGTCGCTCCCGTGATTCCGGCGGACTGGCCCGGGTTCACGGCGGTTCGCCGCTTCCGCGGTGCCACGTACCGCATCGAAGTTCGCCGCGGCGACGAGCGTTCCCTGACCGTCGACGGCGTCGCGGTCAGCCCGGATGCAGTCCTCCCGCTGGCCCAGGCCGGTACGGACGTTGAGGTGATCCTGACGGTTTCGTAAAAGAACTGAGGGGTCTTGAACAAGATTCGCCCCTCCCTCGGGTGGCCCGATGACGGGATGTGCGCACAATGGGGCGTGAACATCCCGTCCCCGGGCCGCCCGCGCTCCGCCGGCCGGCCCACGCTCGACGAGGTCGCGCTGCGCGCCGGAGTCGGGCGCGGCACCGTGTCGCGAGTGGTGAACGGCTCGCCCCAGGTCAGCCCCGAGGCCCGCGCCGCGGTGCAGAAGGCGATCGACGAGCTGGGGTACGTGCCCAACCGGGCGGCCCGCGCGCTCGTCACGCAGCGCACCGACTCTGTCGCGCTCGTGGTGTCGGAGTCGGAGGAGCGCGTCTTCGGCGAGCCCTTCTTCGCCGGCATCGTGCGCGGCATCAGCTCGGCCCTGGCCGGCACGCAGCTGCAGCTGTGGCTGGCGATGGCGCAGTCGCCGGCCGAGCGTGAGCGCGTCGAGCACCACCTGACCAACCAGCACGTCGACGGCGTGATGCTGCTGTCCCTGCACGACGCCGACCCGCTGCCGCTGCTGCTGGAGCGCCGCGGCCTGCCGGTCGTGCTCGGCGGCCGGCCGGCGCAGATGCTCGCCGACGACGAGCAGCTCAACTTCACCGCGCAGCTGTCGCAGCTGTCCTACGTCGACGCCGACAACGAGGGCGGCGCCCGCATCGCCGTCGGCCACCTGCTGGACCGCCAGCGCCGGCGCATCGCCGCGATCGCCGGCCCGCAGGACATGGCGGTGGGCGTCTCCCGCCTGACCGGCTACCGCGAGGCCCTCGAGCGCGCCGGGCTGGGCGTCGACGAGCGCCTCATCGCCTACGGCGACTTCTCCGAGGCCAGCGGCGAGCGCGCGGTCCACGACCTGCTCGAGGCCGACCCGGGCATCGACGCGGTGTTCGCCGCCTCCGACCTCATGGCCGTCGGCGCCCTGCGCGGGCTGCGCGACCTCGGCAAACGCGTCCCCGACGACGTGGCCCTGGTGGGTTTCGACGACGTGGCGATCGCCCGGCAGACCGACCCGCCGCTGACCACCGTCCACCAGCCGGTGGAGGCGATGGGCCGGGAGATGGCCCGGCTGCTCATCGCCCGCATCGGCGGGGCGGCCTCCTCGTCGGTGATGGTGGAGACCCATCTGGTGCGGCGCGCCTCCGCCTAGCGTGTCCGGCCTGGCGTTTGCCGTTTCTCCGTCGGGGGCATCCGGACTTCGGAGGAGGAGGTGGCAGGACGATGAGCGCACAGTGGACGAGACGCAGACACCACGCCGAGAGCGTGGCCGAAGAAGCCTGGGACCACGTGGTCGCGGCGCTGGACAACGCCAAGACGTTCGGCGGCACGGTCCGGGACCGGGCTTCCGACCTGGCCGGCGAGGCGTCGCAGCGCTACGGTTCGGCGTCGCACCGGGTCGGTGAGGCATCGAGCGAGGCGTGGCGGCGGGCGAACCTGGCCCTGGACGCGCTGTCGGGGCGCCGGCCGCGCAAGCCCTGGGGCTGGATCGCGGTGGCGGTGCTCGGCGGCGTGGCGGTGGGCTGGGCGGTGGCCGCGTCGGCGCCACGGGCCATCCAGGCCGCGACCGAGCGATTCGCGATCGAACCCGACGAGGCCGACGAGGTCGAGGAGCTACCGGCCTCGTACGGACCCAGCTGAGATCATTCCTCGCTACCGGTACATGATTGCGGCCGGCACCGTGCGGGTGCCGGCCGCGATACGTGCCGTGTGTCAGCTGTACTTGCGCAGCTCGCGTCGGGCCAGTGAGGCCTTGTGCACCTCGTCGGGCCCGTCGGCCAGGCGCAGCGTGCGGGCGTTCGACCACAGGGCCGCCAGGGGCGTGTCCTGGCTGACGCCCGCGGCGCCGTAGCCCTGGATCGCCTTGTCGATGACCCACTCGGCCATCGACGGCACGGCGATCTTGATGGCCTGGATCTCGGTGTGCGCGCCCTTATTGCCGACCGTGTCCATGAGCCACGCGGTCTTGAGGACCAGCAGGCGGGCCTGCTCGATGCGGACCCGCGACTCGGCGATCCAGTCCTGGATGACGCCCTGCTCGGCGAGGGGCCGGCCGAACGCCACCCGCTGGGAGACGCGCCCGCACAGCAGCTCCAGCGCCCGCTCGGCCATCCCGATGAGGCGCATGCAGTGGTGGATGCGCCCGGGGCCGAGGCGGGCCTGCGCGATCGCGAAGCCCTCGCCCTCGCCGGCGATGAGGGCGTCGGCCGGGACGCGGACGTCTTCGAAGACGACCTCCGCGTGGCCGCCGTGCGAGGCGTCGGTGTAGCCGAAGACGTGCATGCCGCGCCGCACGGTGATGCCGGGGGTGTCGCGCGGCACGCAGATCATGGACTGCTGCTGGTGGCGCGCGGCGGCCGGGTCGGTCTTGCCCATGACGATGAGGACGGCGCAGTTGGGGTTCATCGCGCCGGAGGACCACCACTTGCGGCCGTTGATGACGTACTCGTCGCCGTCGCGCTCGATGCGGGTGGCGATGTTCGTCGCGTCCGAGGAGGCGACGTCGGGCTCGGTCATGCAGAACGCGGAGCGGATCTGGCCCTCCAGCAGCGGCTTGAGCCAGCGGTCCTGCTGCTCGGGGGAGCCGAACTGGGCCAGGACCTCCATGTTGCCGGTGTCGGGTGCGGCGCAGTTGAGGGCCTCGGGCGCCAGGTGCGGGCTGTGGCCGGTGATCTCGGCCAGCGGCGCGTACTGCACGTTGGTCAGGCCGGCACCGTGCCGGGGGTCGGGCAGGAACAGGTTCCACAGGCCCCGCTCGCGCGCGGCGTGCTTGAGGTCCTCGATGACCGGGGGGCGCGCCCACGGGTCCTCGGCGGCGGCGAGCTGCGCCTCCAGGACGTGCTCCGCGGGGTACACCTCCTCGTCCATGAAGTCCGTGAGCTTCTCGTGCAGCTCGGCGGTGCGGTCGTCGAAACCGAAGTCCATCAGCTCTCTCCGTTGATCGCTGTTTCTTCGCTCATGGCGGTGATGCCGGCCTCGAACAGCGGCACGACGAGCTCGCCGATCTCGTCGAAGCCGGCACCGACGGTCTGCCCGTGCGTGTAGCGGTAGTGGATGCCCTCGAGCACGACGGCCAGCTTGTAGCAGGCCAGCCCGACGTACCAGTGCAGGTCGTCGCCGACCGGCGCGGAGCGGCCGTAGCGCTCCAGCAGCTCGGCGCCGCTGGGGAAGCCGGCGGCGGCGCCCAGGCCGTCGGCGACCGGGTTCCGGCCGGTCTTGATGGTGTCCAGCACGTTCCAGTACGCCAGCAGCAGCCCCAGGTCGGTGAGCGGGTCGCCGAGCGTGGCCATCTCCCAGTCCAGCACGGCGGCCACGCGCAATGTGTCCGGGTCGACGATGAGGTTGTCGAGGCGGTAGTCGCCGTGCACGATGCCGGTTCGCGCGGTGGCGGGGATGGCCGCGGCGAGCCGGTCGCGCAGCTCGTCGGCGGCCGGCAGCTCCCGGCTGCGGGACTTCTCCAGCTGGCCCGTCCACCGGCGGACCTGCCGCTCGAGGAAGCCCTCCGGCCGGCCGAACTCCGCCAGGCCGACCGCCGCCGGGTCGACGAGGTGCAGCTCGGCGAGAGTGTCCATCATCGCGAACGCGACCCGCCGCCGGTTGTCGTCGCCGAGCGCGTCGGTCTGGTCGCGATGGCGCAGCACGACGCCGGGCACCCGGGACATGAGGTAGAACGGCGCACCCAGCACGCTGTCGTCCTCGCACAGCAGCAGCGCCTCCGGTACCGGTACCGCGGTCGGCCCCAGCGCGGAGATCACCCGGAACTCGCGGGTCATGTCGTGCGCCGTGGCCAGGACGTGCCCGAGCGGCGGGCGGCGCAGGACGAAGACCTCGTTGAGGACGTACGTCAGGTTCGACCGGCCCCCGGCGATGAGCTCGGCGGTCAGCGGGCCGCCGACCAGGCCGGGGACCTTCTCGTCGAGATAGGTTTGCAGGCGGGTGAGATCGAGACCGGGCGGGGTGCTCATCCGGCCAGTCCATGGGTGAGACACATTCTCTGTCAAGCGCTCGCCTCCCACTTGGTGGCAAATGTCCCGTTTTCGTGGACACGAAACGTTCCGGCATCGACACCGCTGCGAAACGGCGCGGAAACTCGCGGTAGGCAACCTGTTCGCAGTACCGGAGAGCAAGACGTACACCAACGGCGGCGTACATCCTCAGGCCTAAGGACGAACGGGAGGTCGACTCATATGCTGCTGAGGCTGCGGGTTGCGCTGCCCGACCGTCCCGGCTCACTCGGGCAGGTCGCCCGGACGCTGGGTGTGGTCGGCGCGGACATCGTTTCGGTCGTTGTGCTGGAACGGGTCAGTGGCCGTGCGGTGGACGACTTCACCGTGGTCTGGCCGGCTTCGGCCGCGGTCGACCGCGTGCTCACCGGCCTCGCGGCGATCCCAGGCGTTCGCGTGGACGGTGTGTGGCGCGGGACCGAGCTTTCGGAGCCGAGCAGCGGCCGCGAGGTCGCGCTCATCGGACAGGTGGCGGCGAACCCCGGACACGGCCTGGCGACGGTCGTGGACGCGGCTCCCGCACTGTTCGGCGCGGACTGGGCGGTCGCGATCCAGGTCGGATCCGACTGGGCGGGCGGCGGCGCGCGCGCCCAGGCATGGTCCGGCTCCTCGGTGGTATGCGCCAGTTGGCGCGCTCCGGATGTCCCCCCACAGGTGGACATCGCACCACTCCGCCCTCGCGCGTTGAGCGCAGCTGACGGCGTTCATCTCGCTGTCGCGCCTTTTCAGCGTGGAGGGCTGGTCCTTGTTGTCGGACGCGGCGGGGCGGACGGCGACGCGGGAGCACCACCGTTCCACGGTTCCGAGGTGGAACGGCTGGCGCAGCTGGTCGGTGCAACGGCACTTGTGCTCGGGGAACGGCTGGCGGGGCCCGGTTTGGCGGAACCGGGTGAGGCGGGTGGCTCCGTTGCCGGAGCCCCCGCTCCCGCCGGCACAAACGGATCAGCCCCGTCATGGGCGGCCTGACCTCGGCGACAGGAGTTCCGGGCATGACGCTGTGGCGTATCCGTGCGACGGTCGACGACCGCCCGGGCTTCCTGTCCGTCCTCACGGCGAGCCTCGCCCTGCGGAAGGTCAACATCCTCTCCGTGCAGGTGCACACCACCGAGACCGGCGCGGTCGACGACTTCCTCGTCGAGGCGCCCGAGCACCTGACCCGCGCCGACCTGGTCGACGCCGTGCAGCGCGGCCGCGGCCGGGACCCGTGGGTGTCGCCGGCGGACGTGCGCGGGCTCGTCGACGAGCCGACCCGGGTCCTCGCCCTCGCGGCGAAGGTCCTCGACGGCACGGCGACCCTGGAGGAGGCGATCGCGGCGCTGCTCGGCGACTGCGACATCTCCTGGCGGGCGGGCGCTACAACCAAGTCATCTGCGGTGGCAGCCGCCGGCTTCACGGCGACCGGCATGCAGCTGCCCGACCCGGCCGGCGGCACGCTGTACGTCCGCCGCCCGGCTCCCGCGTTCACCCCGGCCGAGTACGCCCGCGCGCAGGCGCTGGTCGAGGTCGCGAAGGTAGGAGCACGGCACACGGCTTCCTGAGAACAGCCTGAGAGCGCCCCCTCGTTGATCGAGGGGGCGCTTTTTGTTGCGCCCGCCTACGTGTAGGGTGACGACATGTTGACAGGGTACATGTCGGGGGGCGATACATGAGTGCCCTTGAATATGCCCGGCTGCAGTTCGGGCTCACCGCATCGCTGCACTTCCTGTTCGTGGCGGTCACGCTCGGCCTCGTGCTGCTCGTGGCCTTCCTGCAGACCCGCTACGTGGTGTCGGGCAAGCCGGTGTACGGCCGGATGGCCCGCTACTGGGGGCTGCTGTACGCGATCAACTATGCGGTCGGCATCGCCACCGGGCTCGTCATGGAGTTCGAGATCGGGCTCAACTGGAGCGGCCTGTCCCGGCTCACCGGCGACGTGTTCGGCGCGCCCCTCGCCCTGGAGACGCTGATCGCCTTCGTGCTCGAGTCGACGCTGCTCGGCATGTGGATCTTCGGCTGGGGCAGGCTCGGCAAGAAGCTGCACCTCGCACTCATCTGGGGCGTCGCCGCCACCGCCCTGCTGTCGGCCTTCTGGGTCATGGTCAGCAACGCGTTCCTGCAGCACCCGGTCGGGTACGCCCGCGACGCCGACGGCACCGTCCGCCTCGCCGACTTCGGCGCGCTGCTCACCAACAGCGCCCTGTGGTTCGCCCTCGCGCACGCTGTGGCCGCGGCCCTGACGACCGGCGGCATCCTCATGGCCGGCATCAGCGCCTGGCGCATCCGCAAGGCCGCGAAGCCCGACGACCACGACCTGTTCCGCCGCTCGCTGCGCCTAGGCATCCACATCGGCCTCGTCGGCGCGTTCTTCACCATCGGTGTCGGCTACGCCCAGCTCGGCCCGATCGGCGACAACCAGCCGACCAAGCTCGCCGAGGGCGAGAAGGCGATCGCCGCACAGGCCGACATGGTCACCCGCTTCGGCCCCGGCCACTACCTGCCCGGCGACATCGTGCGCACCTCGCTCGACTCGATGATCGGCATCGCCAACCTGCTGTTCCTCGTGCTGTTCGTCGTGCAGCTGCTCACGATCCGCGACACCCTGATCCGCCGCCGCTGGGCCCGGCCCGCGCTGTGGCTGCTCACCGCGATGATCCCGCTGCCGTTCGCCGCGGCGATCCTCGGCTGGATGGTGCGCGAGGAGGGCCGCCAGCCGTGGGCGGTGTACGGGCTGCTGAAGACCGCCGACGCCGTCTCGCCGATGAGCGCCGGTGCGCTGCGGGCCTCCACGCTGCTGTTCACCGTCCTCGTCGCGGCCCTCGCGCTCGTCGACTGGTGGCTCCTCGCGCGCGCGGCGGCCCGGCCGCCCGGCGGCGAGTTCGGCGTGGAGGAAGAAGAGGCACAGCCCGAGCTCGAGGAGGTCGCAGCATGAGCAATCTGTGGTACGCCATCCTCGGCTTCTGCTTCGTGGCCTACTTCGTGCTCGGCGGCCTCGACCAGGGCGTCGCCATGCTGCTGCCGGCGCTGCGCGGCGACGGCGAGCGGCGCGCCGCCCTCAACGCGATCGGCCCCATGTTCCTGGGCAACGAGGTGTGGGCGGTCGGCGCCGCCGGCGTGCTCGTCGCCGCGTTCCCGCGCCTGGAGGGCGAGCTGTTCGGCGCCGCCTACCCGGCCGTCATCGCGATCGTGCTCGGCCTGCTGGCCCTCAACGCCGGCGTCCAGCTGCGCAGCCGCGGCCGGTGGCGATCCGGCTTCGACGCGCTCATCGCCGCCAGCGGCCTGGCACTCGCCCTCGGCTGGGGGCTGCTGTTCGGCGTGCTGCTGCACGGCGTACCGCTGGACGCCGACGGCCACGTGCACGGCCAGCCCGCCCTGAGCGACCCGCGGGTCTGGCTCACCGCGGTCGCGAACGCGATGCTGGTCTTCGTGCACGGCGCCGCCTACCTCGGCTGGCGCCTCGAAGCAGGGCCGTTGCGCGCGCGGATGCACCGGGTGCTCGTGCGCTTCGCCCCGATCGCCGCCGGCGTCGCCGTCCTCGCCGTCGGCGGCTGGTACCTCGCGGCGCCGGACGGCGTGCGCCACCCGGTCGCCGGCACGGTCCTCGCGCTGGCCGCCGCCGGTGCCGCCTTCGCCGCCAGCTTCGCCACGGGCGGGCGCGCGTTCGCGGCCACCGCTGTGGCGTGCGCCCTACCGGTGCTCGCGGCGGCGTCGGCGCTGTTCCCGGCCGTGCTAGCGTCCACGCTGGACCCGGGCGCGACGGTCACCGTCGGCGACGCTGCGGCCGGCGGCGACACGCTGCGGCTGCTCGCCCTCGGCGCGGCCCCGCTCCTCCCGGTGCTCGTCGCGGTGCAGGCCGCCTGCTGGTGGCTCTTCCGGCGCCGGACGTCGCTGTACTGGTAAGGGCGGACAGCACATGGACAGGACAGCCGGTGGATAAACGGCTGCTGCGTATCGGGCCGGTGCGGCGCTACGCGATCGTGCTGGCCGGCTCCGCGCTGCTGGCCGCGGTGCTGATCGTGGCGCAGGCCGTGAGCCTCGCCACGCTCCTCGCCGGGCTGGTCGACGGCAGGCTCGACCGCACCGCCCTCGTCGTGGCCATCGCCGCGGTCGCCCTGCGCGGCCTGCACGCCGGCGCGCTCACCGCCGTCGCCGGGCGGGCCGCCGCCGGGATCAAGGCGCACCTGCGCGAGGAGCTGCTCGACTCCGCCGCCCGGCGCGGGCCGGCGTGGCTGGCCGGCAAACGGGCCGGCGAGCTCGCCACCCTGGCCGGGCGCGGGGTCGACGGCCTCGACGGGTACCTGACCGGATACCTGCCGCAGGTGTTCCTCGCCGCCTTCGTCCCGCTCGCCGCCCTCGGCTGGCTGGCGCTCACCGACTTCACGTCCGCGCTCGTCGTCGCGCTGACCCTGCCGCTCATCCCCGTCTTCGGCGTCCTCGTCGGCAAGGCGACCGGCCCCCGCACCGCTCGGCAGTGGGGGCTGCTGGCCCGCCTCGGCGGGCACTTCCTGGACACCGTGCGCGGCCTGCCGACGCTGCGCACCTTCGGCCGCGAGTCCGGCTACGCCGCGCGGGTCCGGGCGAGCGCCGAGGCGTACCGGACGGCGACCATGCGCACCCTGCGCCTGGCGTTCCTGTCGGCGCTGGTCCTCGAGCTCGTCGCCACCGTCTCCGTCGCGCTGGTCGCGGTGCCGGTCGGGCTGCGGCTGCTGCACGGCGGGCTGACGCTCGGCGCCGCGCTCGTGGTGCTGCTGCTGGCGCCCGAGGCGTACCTGCCCCTTCGCGCACTGGGCACGAAGTTCCACGCCAGCCAGGAGGGGCTCGCGGCGGCGGCGGAGATGCATGCGGTACTGCTGCCGCGTCCGCAAGCCACGACGGAGCCCCGGGTTCCACCGGCGGACGCCGCTGTGGTCCTGGAGCAGGTGGAGGTCCGCTACGGCGACATCGTCGCCCTGCGCGACGCGAGCCTCGCGGTCGAGCCCGGCGACCGGGTGGCCCTCGTCGGCCCGAGCGGCGGCGGGAAGTCCACACTGCTCTCCCTGGTCCTCGGGTTCACGACGCCGTCGGCCGGCCGGGTGCTCGTCGGCGGCGCCGACCTCGCCGCCCTCGACCTCGACGCGTGGCGGGCCCGGCTGGCGTGGCTGCCGCAGCGGCCGCACCTGTTCGCCGGCACCGTCGCCGGCAACATCCGCCTCGGCGCGCCGGACGCGACCCTCGACGAGGTCGTCGCCGCGGCGCGCGCCGCCGAGGCCGACGGGTTCGTGCGGGCGCTGCCGCGCGGCTACGACACCGACCTCGCCGAGCACGGGCTGTCCAGCGGCCAGCGGCAGCGCCTCGCCATGGCCCGCGCCTGGCTGCGCTGTTCGGCAGGCGGCGGCGGGCTGCTGCTCTTCGACGAGCCGACCGCGCGGCTCGACCCGGACAGCGAGGCCGCCGTGGTGGCCTCCGCCGCGAGGCTCGCGACCGGGCGCACCGCGCTGCTCGTCGCGCACCGCCCGGCGCTGCTGTCCATCGCCACCCGCATCGTCACGGTCGAGGCCGGGCGTCTCACCGAGTCCGTCCCGGCGGTGCTCGCATGAGGCGCGTCCTGGCCCGCCTGCTCTTTGCGGGGCTCCTCGCCGTATTGACCGAGGCCGCGGGCGTCGGCCTCGTCGGCACGGCCACCTGGATGATCGTGCGCGCCGCCGAGCGGCCGCCACTGTCCGCGCTGGCCGTCGCCATCGCCGCGGTCCGGGCGTTCGCGCTGCTCAAGGGCGGGATTCGGTACGCCGAACGCCTCGCCAGCCACGACGTCGTGCTGCGCGTCCTCGCCGACCTGCGCGCCCGCGCCTTCGCCGCCCTGGCCGCCCGCCACGGTGCCGTGGTCGAGGGTGACGCGCTGAGCCGCGTGGTGTCCGATGTGGACGCCGTCCAGGATCTCCTGCTGCGCGCCGTGCTCCCGGCCGGGGTCGCCGCCGTCATCGGCGTCGCGGCCGTCGCCGGGGTGGGCGCCGCCGACCCACGCGCGGGCGCGGTCCTCGCCGGCGGCCTGCTGATCGCCGGCCTCCTGCTGCCCCTGCTCGCCAACGCCCTGAACCGCTCGGGCGCCGCGATCGCCGCCGCCCGCGGCGCGGTCGCACAGTCGACGGTGGACCTGGCGCACGGCGCGGCCGAGCTCGCCGCCTTCGGCGCGATGCCGGCCGCGCTCGCCGAGGCCTCGGCGAGCGGGCGGCGCCTCGCCCGGCTCGAGGCCCGCGCCGCGGCCGTGTCCGGCCTCGTGACCGGCGCCGCCGCCCTGGTGCCGGCGGCCACCGCGGTCGCGATCGCCGTGCTCGTCGCCGGACCGTCGGCGCCGGTGCTCGCGCTCGTCGCGCTCACCGTCGGCGAGGTGGTCGTCCCGCTCGCCGCGGCCGCCGCCCGCCAGGGCGAGGTCCGCGCCGCCGTGGCCCGGGTCCGCGACCTGACCCGCTCGGCCGCAACGGTCACGCAGGAGCCAGAGCGGCGCGCCTGGGGCGGGCCGGTGAGCGTGCGGCTGCGCGGCGTCACCGTCCGCTACCCGCACGGCGCGAAGGCCGCCCTCGACGGCGTGGACCTCGACCTGCCCGCCGGCCGCCGCGTCGCCGTCGTGGGCGCGAGCGGCGCCGGCAAGTCGACGCTGCTGGACGCGATCGCCGGCCGGGCGCCGCTGGTGGCCGGGGCGGTGGACGGCCGCCCGGACGGCGCCGAGCCGTGGCAGGTGGCCGGGGGCGTGTTCGCCGACGCACACGTGTTCCACGCCACCGTGCGCGAGAACCTCACGCTCGGCCGCGACGGCTTCGGCGACGACGAGCTGCGGGCCGCGCTGGGCGCCGCCGGGCTCGCCGAGCACGCCGGGCGCCTCGACGACGTCGTCGGCGAGGACGGCGGCCGGCTCTCCGGCGGGCAGCGCCAGCGGCTCCTGCTCGCCCGGGCGCTGCTCGACCCGCCGCCGGTGCTGCTGCTGGACGAGCCGACCGAGGGCCTCGACCCGGCCGCCGCCGACGCCGTCCTGGCCACCGCGCTGCTGGCGGCGGGGGAGCGCACCGTGGTGGTCGTCACACACCGCCGTGCCGATCTGGACCGCTTCGACCAGGTGATAACCGTCGAGGACGGGCGGCTCGTCGCGGGCTGAGCGGTTGACGGCAACCGCGGCGCGTGTGGGACCCTTGAGCACGTGGAGGGGGTGTCACACGATTCGGTCACACAACCCGTCGACGTCTATGTCGGCGGACTGGCGGCCGCCCTGCGCGGGCCGCGGGCCACGCGCCTGGAGATGATCACCGAGGCGCGGCACAGCCTCGAGGACGCGGCCGCGGCCTACGAGGACGCCGGCCTCGAGCCCGCCGAGGCGCAGGCGCGGGCGGTCGCCGAGTTCGGCACCCTGCGCGAGGTCGTGCCCGGCTACCAGGCCGAGCTCGCCGCGCAGCAGGGCCGGCGCACGGCGCTGTGGATCGCCCTGGCGCTGCCGCTGGTCAACGTGCTCGCACCGCTGATGTGGTGGGACAGCCCGTGGGGGACCGACCACGCGAGCCATCTCTACTGGGTCCTCGTCGACCACTTCAAGTACACGTCGTTCCTCGCCGCCGCGGTCGCCGCGCTCGTCGTCGCCGGCTTCTCGTGGGGGAGCCGCTACCTGCGCGACGGTGTGCGCTACGCGCGGCTCGTCGGCCTCGGCGCGGTCACGTTCCTGGGCCTGCACGGCCTCGTCGGCGCCGCCGTGTTCGGCCTGAGCATCTACCAGTGGCCGGCCGCGGCGACCTGGCCGCCGGTGCTGGCCGGCATGGCCGTCAACATGGGTGCGTTCGCCTACGCCGGCCTGCTCGCCGTCCGGTGCGTGGCTTTCGCCGGCACCGCGCTGCGAAACCGCCGGGGCGTGCTTGCCTGACGGCTCAGGTCGTCGCCGCCTGACGGCTCAGGTTGTCGCTGCCTGCCTGACGGCTCAGGTCGTCGCCGGCGGGGGCAGCAGCACCGAGCCGATCGTGGCGGTGAACTCCTGCCAGGCCGAGCGCTCCTCGGCGAGCACCTTGCGCCCGGCGTTGGTCAGCCGGTAGGTGCGCCGCTCCCGGCCGCCGACCGTGGACCACGCGCTCTCCACGTAGCCGGCGCGCTCGAGCCGGCGCAGCGCCGGGTAGACGGTGCCGGTCGGCAGCGCGAGGGAGCCGCCGCTGCGCTCCTGCAGGGCCTCGATGATCGCGTACCCATGGCGGGGTTCGCCGTCGAGCACCGCGAGCAGGAGTGCGTCGAGATGCCCGCGTAGCGCGTCCGCCTTCATGTGTAGCGAGTCTACGGGTTGGCGGCTCGCCGCGCCACGGCAGGGGTTTAGTCCTCCCGCCGCTGGGCAGTCCCGGTGCACACAGTGGACGGGAGTGGCGGGGCGGCATGGCGCGGCAGGCAACGGTATGGCACTGGTATTGGTCACGACACCTGGTCGCACGGCACGGGGAGGCCGCAGGGCACGGGGAGATGGTCCGGTGAGGCGGCGCACCGAGTCCGGGCGCGCCGAAACCACCTCCGATGCCGACCTGCAGTGGCCCACCGGGCTCGGCACCGCGCTGGCCATCGCCTCGGGCCGGGCGCTGTCCTACCGCCGCGGTGTGCCCCGCCCGGTCGTCGCCGCCCCCCGCTGGAGCGCCGCCCGCGGCCGGCACGCCCGCCGCGACCCCGGCACCACGCTCGACGCCGGCGTCGTCGCCCGCTGGCTCGTCGGGCAGCTGCCGCCCGGCCGGTACAACGGCCTCGTCATCGGCTCGCCGCACGGCGCCGCGCTGCACCTCGCGTCCGCGCTCGGGGTACCGTGGCTGCCGGCCGCGTTCGAGCTGCCGACCGCCGACATCGCCACGCACGACGGCATGTCGCCCAACGGCGTCGGCGCCGACGGTGCCGCCGCGGCCAAGGCCGGTGAGCGCAACGCCCGCGGCATCCTCGACGCCAACCCGGACGTGACCGTGCGCCAGGTCTACGACCCGGTGTGGCGGGGCTGGTCGGCGACCTCGACCGCGTACGCCGTCGTGCGCTGGCAGCGGCTGCCGGAGGCCTACCGCGAGCTCGTCGCCGACCGGCTGCGCCCGGGCGCGCCGATCATCGTGACCCGCGACGTGAGCCGCTGGCTGACCCTGGCCGGCCCGGCCGGGTACTCCTTCCAGCTCGGCGGCCGCGCCACCGGCCTGACGCCGGGCGACTACTACGACCGCCGCACCGCGAACGGCCCCGTCCCCGGCCTGGGCGGCAATGGCACGGAGGAGGGGCCGCAGGACAGCGACGGCGAGCGCAGCGTCGACCGCGGGTTCGTCGAGGACCTGCGCCGCTTCGCCTCCGCGCACGGCCACCCGGTCCGCCAGGTCCTCTACCGCCACCCCGACGTGCTCTCCGGCGCCGTCGCCGACGTGTACCGCGACTGGCTGCGCGCCGGCTCCCGCACCGGCAACCGGCTCGTCGTGGAGTGCGGCCGGCTGCTGGACCCGTGGCACGTGGTGCGCGCCGGCCTCGTGCCCTACTGGTGCGAGTACCCGCTGCGCTCGGCGGTGCGGGCGCTGTCGTGGTGGCTGGCCGGCAGCGAGCCCTTCACCTGCGTCGACGTGCTGCCGGAGCCGCCGGGCGTGGCGCTGCCGACGACGGCGCCGCTGGCCGAGTGGGAGGCGGTGGCCGCGTTCGCGTCCCGCCGGGCGCTCGTGGACGCGCGGTGCGCCCGCGCGTACCCATCCGGCACCGTGCCCGCACACCACGCGACGCAGGTGCTGCGCACCCAGCCGCACGACCTGCCCTACCTGCCGTACCTGTCGGCGGAGGAGGCCCTGACGGGCCTCGCCGAACGCGGCCAGACCGACGGTCTGCTCATTCTCTAGGCGCTGGTGCTGTCCTCGCCCTTCTCCTTGTTCTTCTGCACCTTGGAGATGACGTCGTGCAGGGGCTTGGTGCCGCTGCCCACGACCACGCCGGTGATGACGGCGTCGACCCAGACGGGGATGCCCTGCCAGCCGTCGCCGGCGATGGAGTGCAGCAGGTAGAGCCCGCCGGACGCTGACGCGACGGTGGCCAGGGCCACCGCGATGCCCCACGAGATCAGCCCGCGGCTGGCCCGCCCCCGCTCGACCAGGGACTTCGCGTGCGCGACCTGGATGAGGTCGTCGAGGGTCGCGTCGTGGTACTTGTTCGCCATGTTCGCCACCGCCCGCTCGAGCTCGCCCTTGGCGTGCTGGCCGGGCATGAACCGGGCGAAGGGCTCCAGCACGCGCTCGACGGCCGTGGCGAACGCGAACAGCACGCCGAAGAGCGCGGTCGCGTCGGGCAGGTGGATCTCGTCGGCGTTGACCCCGAAGTGGTACAGCGCCCAGGACCCCGCCCCGCCGGCCGCCACGAGCAGGAACGCGGCGATGAGCGAGCCGATGCTGGCCGGCTGGGTGGCCACGGCGGCGGCCTCGCCACCGGGCGCGGGCGCCGCGTCGCCGCCGACGGCCACCGCGGCGCCGACCTCGGGCATCGGCGCACCGGGCGCACCGGGTGCTCCGGGCGCTCCCGGGACGGGGATGCGTTGCGTCACGTCCTCGGCGGGCGCCGCCTGCGCGGGGATCGGGGCGGCGGGCGGGCGGGCGAGGTTCGGGGGTGCGACCGCGGCGGCGGCCACGACCCGGTTGTTCGAGGTACCGAGGACGGCATTGCGTCGGACCAGAGCCATGCGCGAGAGGCTAGCGCCCGTCGATGCCCCTGCTCATCCGGGGATCGTTCAGCCTCACATCGTTCCTTCGGGGACAGCCGGACGGGCTTGCAACAGCGCCGGGGCCGCCGTCTGCCCCGGTGGGAGCAGGACGGCGGCCCCGGCGAAGGATGTGGCTGCCCTGTTGCTGTGCCTTGCCTGTTCGGTTCGGTGTTACGCGGCCGGGGCGCTGGCCGAGGCCGACGTCGACGCGGCGGCCGAGGCCGAGGTGCTGGGGCTCGCGGTGTCCGCCGGCTTCGGCAGGGCGCTGCCCTTGACGTACTCGTCCCAGGACTTGTCCCAGTCGGTCCAGCCGTTGCCCCACGCGAGCTTGCGGGTCGTGTTCTTCACGATCACGACGTCGCCGATCTTGGTGAGGTTGTACAGGTACTTCGCGTTCGTCTCGGAGACGTTCGTGCAGCCGTGCGAGACGTTGCGCTTGCCCTGGCTGTCCACCGACCACGGGGCGGAGTGGATGTACTCGCCGCCGCTGGTCATCCGCTGCGTCCAGTAGACCGTCTCGCGGTACGGGTCGGAGGGGTCGGTCCCCACGAACAGCTCGGACTGGTTCTTGTCCATGACCACCATGTTCCCGCTGGAGGAGGGGGTCTTGGCCTTGCCGAGGCTTACCGGGATCGTCTTGATGACCTGGCCGTTCTGCTCCACCGTCATCTGGTGGGTCTTGTCGTCGGTCGTCATGACGATCTTGTCGCCGATGCTGAACGTGCTCGTGACGTCCTTGGTGCCCCAGCCGGTCTTGGTCAGCTGGAGGCCGCCGACGGCGAGCCGAACGTTGATCTTGGTGCCGGCCTGCCAGTACTCCTTCGGGCGGTAGTGCACTTCGCCGCCGTTGAACCAGTACCAGGTGCCGACCTGGGGCGGGTCGGAGGTCACCAACAGCCGCTTCTCCACCGCCGCGCGCAACTCCTGCGGGACGCTGGAGCCGAACCGCACGACGATGGGCATGCCCACGCCGTACGTCTTGTTGTCCGAGATCGCGGTCGATACGTTGACCGTCTTGCCGGGCTTGGCCATCGTCGTGAACGTGATCTTCTTGCCGGCCTGGTCGCCGGCCGAGGTCACGCTCGCCGTGTACTGCGTGCCGTACTTGAGCTGCGTGCTGGGGACCCAGCTGGTCCCGTCCGCGCGCAGCGCGCCCGCCACCGTGGCACCGGACGCGTCCGTGAGCGTGACCTGCGCGTTCGCGCCGGGCCCGCCCTGCAGGGACAGCTCGGTGGCGGTGGAGACGTTGCCGGCGCCGTCGGCGGGAGCGGCAAAGGCCGCCTTGGGCAGATCGGCGGACGCGGAAGCCGAGGGGCCGCCGGCACCGCCGTCAGAGCCGTTCCATTTCGATTTGACCTCGTCGCTGCCGTTGCAGCCAGCAGCGAGAACGACAACGCCGGTGAGGGCGGCGATCGTGGCCAGTGCGCGTGCGGAGACTCCCATGTCCACACCTCCTTTTTGGGCTTTGTTCCTGCTTGGGGTCAGCTTCGTTGGACTAGAGCATGCACCGGTTGCAACGCCGGTGTATCCCGGGTTTGTGCCACCGGTTCAACTTCGCCGGGTCACGTTTCGCACAGTGTCCGATTCGTGGGCCCGGAGACGGTCGCCGGATCCCGGTTTACGCGGGGCGGCTTCGGGAGAACCTCGTGGTGGCGGGCGATCTTGCCGTGCAACATCGTAGGAAGTAACGGATGACCGTGGCCATCCGCTCCTTGGACGCGATCCGGGCGGCACGAGGTTGCGTGACAGTTCGGTAACGGCGTCCCGACCGGCCGTATTGCCGCTCCGAGGTGTGGTGCAGGCCCGTGGGATTTGTCACGATCTCATGCTGTAGGTCGGCCGCCGGTGCGCACGGTACGTTGGTCGGCAACACATACGGCGGGCGCGCTGGCATGCGGTACGGACTCGAGTACCGAGCATGCAAATTGCGCCCGCTCTTCGCGTACACTGGCAAGACCGCTCCCCAGGGCCGACGTTGTCCCGATTTGCACTCGATGACGTCAGGAGGCCCGATGGTTTACCCCGGACCGCAGCTGCAGGGTCTGTACGACCCTGCCTTTGAGCACGACGCCTGCGGGGTCGCCTTCGTAGCCGACATCCACGGCCGCAGGTCCCATGACGTCGTGTTCAAGGGGCTCTCGGCGCTGCGCCGGATGGACCACCGTGGTGCCCGCGGTGCAGAGCCCAACACCGGCGACGGCGCCGGCATCATGATCCAGATCCCGGACGCGTTCCTGCGTGAGGTCGTGCCGTTCGTGCTGCCGCCCGCCGGGCAGTATGCGACCGGCCTGGCGTTCCTGCCGACCGACGACGAGGCCGCGCAGCGCGCACAGCGGGTGCTGGAGAAGTACGCGCTCGTCGAGGGCGCGCAGGTGCTCGGCTGGCGCGACGTGCCCACCGACGCCACCGACCTCGGCGCCACGGCGCTGGCCGCCATGCCGCGCATCCGCCAGGTGTTCGTCAGCGCCGAGAAGCTCGGCTCGCCCGGCGTGGTGCTGTCCGGCCTCGAGCTGGACCGGGTCGTCTACTGCGTGCGCAAGCAGGCCGAGCGGGAGACCCGCGAGCGGGGCCTGCAGCTGTACCTGCCGTCGCTGTCGTCGCGCACGATGACGTACAAGGGCATGCTCACCCCGGACCAGGTCGTGTCCTTCTTCCCCGACCTGTCCGACGAGCGGGTCGCCTCGGCGATCGCGCTGGTGCACTCGCGCTTCTCCACCAACACGTTCCCGTCGTGGGAGCTGTCGCACCCGTACCGCATCATCGCCCACAACGGCGAGATCAACACGATCCGCGGCAACCGCAACTGGATGGCCGCCCGCGAGGCGCTGCTGGCCACCGAGAACCTGCCGGGCAGCATTCGCCGGCTGTTCCCGATCTGCACGCCCGAGGCGTCGGACTCGGCGAACTTCGACGAGGTGCTCGAGCTGCTGCACCTGGCCGGGCGCAGCCTGCCGCACGCGGTGCTGATGATGATCCCCGAGGCGTGGGAGAACGACCCGCGCATGGAACCGGCCCGCCGGGCCTTCTACCGCTTTCACGCCTGTCTCATGGAGCCGTGGGACGGCCCCGCGAGCGTCGCCTTCACCGACGGCACCGTCGTCGGCGCCGTGCTGGACCGCAACGGGCTGCGCCCCGGCCGCTGGTGGCAGACCAGCGACGGCCTGGTGGTGCTGGCCAGCGAGGCCGGCGTGCTCGACCTCGACCCGGCCACCATCGTGGCCAAGGGCCGTTCGGCGCCGGGCAAGATGCTGCTCGTCGACACCGCCGCCGGGCGCATCCGCACCGACGACGAGATCAAGGCCGAGCTGGCCGCCGCCGAGCCCTACGACGAGTGGCTGCACGCCGGGCTGATGGACCTCGAGCAGCTGGCGGAGCGCGAGCACGTCGTCTACACCCACGACTCGGTGCAGCGGCGGCAGCAGACGTTCGGGTACACCGAGGAGGAGCTCAAGATCCTCATCGGCCCGATGGCCCGCGCCGGCGCCGAGCCGCTGGGCTCGATGGGCACGGACACCCCGGTCGCGGTGCTCTCGACGCGGCCGCGGCTGATGTACGACTACTTCACCCAGCTCTTCGCGCAGGTCACCAACCCGCCGCTGGACGCGATCCGCGAGGAGCTCGTCACCAGCGTCGCGGCGACGATCGGCCCCGAGGCCAACCTGCTGCGGCCGGGGCCGGCGTCGTGCCGCCAGATCGCCCTGCCGTACCCGGTCATCGACAACGACGACCTGGCGAAGATCCTGCACATCGACGACGACGGCGACCTGCCCGGCTTCAAGGCCGTGCGGGTGTCGGGCCTCTACCCGGTCCGCGACGGCGCGACCGGCCTCAAGCGTCGCCTGGTCGAGATCATGCGCGGCGTGTCCGAGGCCATCGAGGACGGCGTGCGCATCCTGGTGCTCTCCGACCGCGACTCCACCGCCGACCTCGCCCCGATCCCGTCGCTGCTGCTGACCGCGGCCGTGCACCAGCACCTGGTGCGCGAGCAGACCCGCACCCAGGTGTCGCTCGTCGTCGAGTCCGGCGACTGCCGCGAGGTGCACCACGTGGCGGTGCTGGTCGGCTTCGGCGCCTCGGCCGTCAACCCGTACCTGGCCTTCGAGAGCGTCGAGGACCTCATCGCCACCGGCGCCCTCACGCACATCGACCCCGACAAGGCGGTCCACAACTACGTCAAGGCGCTCGGCAAGGGCGTCCTGAAGATCATGTCCAAGATGGGCATCTCGACCGTCTCGTCGTACTGCGGCGCCCAGGTCTTCGAGGCCGTCGGGCTCGACCCGCGCTTCGTCGAGCGGTACTTCACCGGCACCCCGAGCAAGATCGGCGGCATCGGCCTGGCCGAGGTGCACGCCGAGATCGCCGCCCGGCACTCGCGGGCCTACCCGGCCAACGAGGCCGAGCGGGCGCACCGGCGCCTCGAGGTCGGCGGCGAGTACCAGTGGCGGCGCGAGGGTGAGCTGCACCTGTTCAACCCGGAGACCGTGTTCCTGCTGCAGCACGCGACCCGCTCGAAGCAGTACGACGTCTTCCGCCGCTACACCGCCAAGGTCGACGAGCTCGCCGGGCGCGCCGGTTCGCTGCGCGGCCTGTTCGAGCTGCGCACCGGCGCGCGCCCGGCCGTGCCGATCGACGAGGTCGAACCGGCCGCCGAGATCGTGAAGCGCTTCGCGACCGGCGCCATGTCCTACGGCTCGATCTCGGCCGAGGCGCACGAGACGCTCGCCATCGCGATGAACAACATCGGCGGCCGGTCCAACACCGGCGAGGGCGGCGAGGACCCGGACCGGCTGCACGACCCGCGCCGCCGCTCGGCGGTCAAGCAGGTCGCCAGCGGCCGCTTCGGCGTCACGACGGAGTACCTCGTCAACGCCGACGACCTGCAGATCAAGATGGCCCAGGGCGCCAAGCCCGGCGAGGGCGGGCAGCTGCCGGGCAACAAGGTCTGGCCGTGGATCGCCAAGACCCGCCACGCGACGCCCGGCGTCGGGCTCATCTCCCCGCCGCCGCACCACGACATCTACTCCATCGAGGACCTCGCGCAGCTCGTCTTCGACCTCAAGAACGTCAACCCCGAGGCGCGCGTGCACGTCAAGCTCGTCTCCGAGGTCGGCGTGGGCACCGTCGCGGCCGGCGTGGCCAAGACGAAGGCCGACGTCATCCTGATTTCGGGACACGACGGCGGTACTGGTGCGTCGCCCCTGAACTCGCTCAAGCACGCCGGCACGCCGTGGGAGCTGGGCCTGGCCGAGACGCAGCAGACCCTGCTGCTGTCGGGCCTGCGTGACCGGGTCAGCGTCCAGGTCGACGGCCAGCTCAAGACCGGGCGGGACGTGATCATCGCGGCGCTGCTCGGGGCCGAGGAGTTCGGCTTCGCCACCTCGCCGCTCATCGTCTCCGGCTGCATCATGATGCGCGTCTGCCACCTCGACACGTGCCCGGTCGGCATCGCCACGCAGAACCCGGTGCTGCGCAAGCGGTTCAACGGCTCGCCGGAGTTCGTCGAGAACTTCTTCTGGTTCATGGCCGAGGAGGTCCGCGGCTACCTCGCGGAGCTCGGCTTCCGCACGCTGGACGAGGCGATCGGCCACACCGAGCTGCTCGACGTGCGCCCGGCGGTGGACCACTGGAAGGCCGGCGGGCTGGACCTGACCCCGCTGCTGCACGTTCCCCCTCTCGCCGACGACGCCGCCCGGCGCCAGACCACCAAGCAGGACCACCGGCTGGAGCGGGCGATGGACAACCAGCTCATCGCCGCCGTGTCGCCCGCCCTGGACGCGGGCGAGTCGATCCGGCTCGAGGTCGCGGTGCGCAACGAGCACCGCTCCGTCGGGGCGATGCTGGGCGGCGAGATCGTGCGCCGCGTCGGTGGCGCGGGCCTGCCCGACAACACGGTGGACATTACTCTGCGCGGCACCGCCGGGCAGTCGTTCGGCGCGTGGGTCCCTCGCGGAGTCACCCTGCGGCTCATCGGCGATGCCAACGACTACGTCGGCAAGGGCCTGTCCGGCGGGCGGCTCGTCGTGCGCCCCGACGAGCGGGCGCCGTTCGTCGCCGAGGAGCAGATCATCGGCGGCAACACCGTCCTCTACGGCGCGACCGGTGGGCAGCTGTTCATGCGCGGCCGCGCCGGCGAGCGCTTCGCGGTGCGCAACTCCGGCGCCGACGCGGTCGTCGAGGGCGTCGGGGACCACGGCTGCGAGTACATGACGGGCGGTACCGTCGTCGTGCTCGGCGCCACCGGCCGCAACTTCGCCGCGGGCATGTCCGGCGGCGTGGCCTTCGTCTGGCGGCTCGACCGGGACCTCGTCAACGCCGAGCTGGTCGACCTGCGCCCGGTGTCGGACCCGGCGGCGCTGCGGGCCCGGGTCGAGGAGCACCTCGCCGAAACCGGCTCGGCGGTCGCCGAGCGGATGCTGGCCGGCTGGGACTCGGCGGTCGCCGAGTTCACCGAGGTCATGCCGCGCGACTTCGAGCGCGCGATGGAGGCGATGCGGGCCGCCGAGGCTGCCGGCCGCGACGTGGATGCGGCTGTCATGGAGGTGGCACGTGCCTGACCCGAACGGTTTCCTGCGCTACGAGCGGCGGCTGCCGGCCCGGCGGCCGGTGCCGGTCCGCCTGCAGGACTGGCGGGAGGTGTACCCGCCCGCCTCCGACGAGCTGGTCCGTGAGCAGGCGAGCCGTTGCATGGACTGCGGCATCCCGTTCTGCCACGACGGGTGCCCGCTGGGCAACCGCATCCCGGACTGGAACGACCTCGTCCGGAGCGGCGACTGGGAGTTCGCCATCGAGGCGCTGCACGCCACGAACAACTTCCCGGAGTTCACCGGCCGGCTGTGCCCGGCGCCGTGCGAGGCGGCCTGCGTGCTGTCCATCGCCGGCGGCCAGGCGGTCACCATCAAGCAGGTCGAGGTCGAGATCATCAACCGGGCCGTCGCCGCCGGGCGGGTCACGCCGCGGCCGGCCCCGGAGCGCTCCGGCAAGAGCGTCGGCGTGGTCGGCTCCGGCCCCGCGGGCCTCGCCGCCGCGCAGCAGCTGGCCCGCGCCGGCCACGACGTCACCGTCTACGAGCGCGACGACGCGCTGGGCGGGCTGCTGCGGTACGGCATCCCGGACTTCAAGCTCGAGAAGGAGCACATCGACAAGCGCCTCGAGCAGCTGCGCGCCGAGGGCGTGCGCTTCAAGACCGGCGTGAACGTCGGCGTGACCGTCTCCGTCGAGGAGCTGCGCGCCTCGCACGACGCGCTGCTGCTGGCCTGCGGCGCGCTCGCCGGCCGCGACACCCCGCAGACGCCGGGCCGCGAGCTGCGCGGCATCCACCTCGCGATGGAGCACCTCGTCGAGTCCAACCGGGTCGTCGCCGGCCGGCAGCCGTCGGCGTCGATCAGCGCCGAGGGCAAGCACGTGGTCATCATCGGCGGCGGCGACACCGCCGCCGACTGCCTCGGCGTCACGCACCGCCAGGGCGCCCGCTCGGTGCTGCAGCTGGACCAGTACCCGCTGCCGCCGGACGAGCGCGACGAGTCCCGCGACCCGTGGCCGACGTGGCCGTGGATCCTGCGCAACTACCCCGCGCACGAGGAGGGCGGCGAGCGCGCCTTCGCCGTCGCCGTCACCTCGTTCGAGGGCGACGCCGAGGGCAACCTCACCGCGGTGCGCATCGCCGAAGTGCAGGTGTCCAGGTTGGACGGTCGCCGCACGGTCAGCGTCGTGGAGGGCACCGAGCGCGAGTACCCCGCCGACCTGGTGCTGCTGGCCATCGGCTTCGAGGGCACCGAGGAGGGTCCGCTGCTGGCCAACCTCGGCCTGACCCGCAACCGCCGCGGCGGCATCGACACCGGCAGCGACTGGCAGAGCAGCGCCCCCGGCGTCTTCATCGCCGGCGACATGCACCGCGGCGCGTCACTCATCGTGTGGGCGATCGCCGAGGGCCGCGCCGCCGCCGCGTCGATCCACGCCTACCTGGGCGGCGACGGCACCCTGCCGTCGCCGGTCGACCCGTCCGCGGTGGCCCTGTCCGCCTGAGACGCTCTTCGGGAGCGGACCACGCAGCCGGTTCGCTCCCAGGCCACCGCTGACGCGCCCGTTTTGCGCCTTGTGCGGGATCGCCCCGCCGGGACCGCACCACACCCGCCTTTTCCGCTACGGTCACGATGTTCGATGCGCATCGTGGCGGGGAGGGCGCGATGAGTGACCAGCGCGGCTTCGCGGTGGACCCCCAGGCGGTCCGGGCATTTGCTGCGGACCTTCGGCACGACCTCGACGTACATCTGTCGTCCGAGAAGATCCAGACCCTGCACATCTTTTCGGGCGCGCAGATGTTCGGTGCGACGACGCGAAGTCCGGTCGTGCGGCAGGCGGCCGCGGACTACTACGCCCGGCTGCTCGAACTGTACGACCTGCTGGACGTCCTGCTGCATAACGGGGCGGTCATGGCACAGGCGGCGCAGGACATCGCCGATGCGTACGCGGACGCGGACGTGATGTCGCAGGAGCAGGTTGATGGCGCCTTCGGTAGCGCGAAGCGTCTTTCGGCGGCTGATGCGCAAGCGGTTGATCCGAAGACTGGCAGGCCCGTCTGATGGCAGAGGCCTACGACGGGCTCCCGTTGCCCAAGCTCTGGGACATGGTCGCGAGTGAGGACCCAGAGGCTGGATTCATCCATGTCAACGCCCTGAATCGGCTTCGCGTGGCGCTCGAGCAGCAACGCGACAACCTCAGGGCGCAGCGGGACCGCCTGATCGACGGCTGGCCTCCGGCAAGGAGCCAGGCTGCCGCCGCCTTTGTCGGCCGGATCAACGCCATGATCGATACTCTGACGCTCGCTGCGGACGCGGCCGGGCGTGTCTGTGTCGGCGTTGACGAGGTGTTCGCCGCGATCCGCGACGCCAGGCGCCAGATCGAGCCGCTGATGGCTGCGTACTCTCACCGAGGTCGCGGCGCGGACATGGTGGCCCCGAGCGCGAACGACGCGCAGCTGAACGAGCGCGGTCGAGCTGTACTCGTCGCGGCCGACGCGAAGGTCGCCAAGGCCTCCGAAAAGATCAACACTGGCCTGCCGCCGTACAGCCGTTACGCCGATGACGGCCAAACCATCGACCGGCAACCAACGGACGGCGTCGATGGCGGCGCAGGATCGTCCGCGGGCTCGCGGGCGTCGAACGGCAGCAGCCAGTCGGAGTTGCTGCGCCCGCCGATCTTCGATGCGCCGCCTGTCTCAGGCCCGATTGACGGCGGTCTCGCGGACTCCGATCCCGGATCGACTGGCGGCAACGATGTCGTACTCACGGGCGACCTGGGTGAGCGCCCGGGCGGCGCCGTCGGAGCCATCGTCGGCGCCACGCCGCCGGGCTCGGTCGGAGTGATCGGCGGGGACTTCGGTGCGGGCCCAAGCCGCCCGACAGCGGGATCGGGCGTCGGGAGCTCGCTGGGTCCGGGTGTCATCGGTCCGGGCGGCGTGATCGGTGCGCCAGGAACCTACGCCCAGGCCGGCGGCCGGTTCACCACCGTACCCACGACTGGTGCCGGGTCCCGAGCCGGTTCGGCGCCGGCGGCTCGGCGGGCCACGGCCGGCCGGCCCGCCGCCTCGTCCGAGTCTGCCGGGTCGCGAGGCTCGAGCAGCCCGGCCGGCGGATACCGGGACCGTTCGTTCGAGGTGTACGCCGAGCGCCGCCGGTCGAGGCGCGTTGACGACGACGGGCTCTGGGCGGTGGACGAGGGAGTTCCGCCCGTGCTGGACGCGCCGGCCGCTGGACGGCACGATCCAGGCCCCGGAGTCCTCGGGATCGACCGTTGACCGCCTCGCTTCGCCGCGCGGGCGTTGTCACCGCTACGGTCGTTGTCGTTCTGCTGACCGCGCTCCGTCCGGCAACCGCCGACAACATTCGGGACGAGCAGTGGTACCTGGCCGCGCTCGGGATTGCCGAGGCGCAGAAGCTCGGTCAGGGCGAGGGGGTCGTCGTCGGCCTCGCGGACACCGGGGTCGACGTCACCCATGCCGAATTGGCAGGTGCCGTGCTGCCGGGCAAAGGCTTCGGCGAGGGCAACGACAGCGAGGGCAAGATCGACTGGATCGGCCACGGCACCGCGATGGCCGGGCTGATTGCGGGCCGTGGGCTGCCCGGTGGCGGAGGTGTGCTCGGAGTTGCGCCGAAGTCTATGATCCTGCCGCTCCAGACGCTGCGCAGCGAGGACGGGCACGGCGTCCCGGCGTTCCTCGCGGCGGGTATCGACTGGGCCGTCGACCATGGTGCGAGGGTGATCTGCATCGCCGGGGGTACCGGTGAGGATGCCACGGTGCGGGAGTCCGTCGAGCGGGCGATGCGATCGGATGTCGTCATCGTCGCCGCTGCGGGCAACACCCCTGACCAGACCGCCGTCGCGTTTCCGGCGTCGCTACCCGGAGTACTCGCTGTCGGCGGAACCGACCGCGGCGGCAACCATGCATCGATTTCGGCTACCGGGCCGCAGCTGGTGATCGCTGCCCCGGCGGTCGACGTCGTCTCGACGAAGCCGTCCGGGAAGTACGCCGTCAGCAGCGGTACGAGTGATGCGGCGGCTCTCGTGTCCGGGGTCGTGGCGCTGGTGCGGGCCAAGTATCCGAGCCTGTCCGGGCCCGAGGTGGTCCATCGGATCACGGCCACGGCTACGGACAAGGGCAGGCCGGGCCGCGATGACGAGTACGGCTTCGGGGTCGTGAATCCGCTCGCCGCGCTCACCGCCGACCTCCCGCCACCCCAGCCGTCGTCGTCGGCGTCGGCGGGAGCGCCGCCGGTCCCGGCGTCGGCCTCGGCGGAGGGGGGTGGGACGGGCGGAAAGCCGGTCAAGGCGGCAGTGGTGGCCGCCGGGGGAGTGGCGCTGGTGCTGCTCGCCGGGCTGGTGTTGTGGCGGGCGGCGCGCGTGCGCAGGTGAGGCCGGAGGGGACGGTACCGCGAGATTGATCACCTCCCGCGGGAGTGTGGCGATCACCCGGCGCGGGTAAGGCGCGCAGAATGCGGGAGACGGTCGTTGACACGCTCGCGCCGCTCGGGGTTGCGCTCGGGGTGGCGCTCCTGGCGTTGCTGGCGGTGCACTTCGTGCACAAGGTGTTGTTGCGGGCCGGGAGGCAGTCGAAGTTTGTCACCGACCTGGCCAACCGGTCGCACCGGCCGGTGCAGTGGGTCGTTGTGCTCTGCTCGGTGTACTTGTCGGTGCGCTCCACCGCCGACGGCGCCTCGTGGCGGCACACGTTTCTGCACCTCGATCAGCTGATCATCATCGGGACCGCGGCGTGGCTGCTTGCGGCGCTGCTCGTGGTGGCCGAAGAGACGGCGCTGTCGCGGTTTCGGACCGACGTGCCGGACAACCGTACGGCGCGGCGGGTGCACACACAGGTGGTGATGGTCCGGCGGGTGACCGTTGCCGTGATGGCGGTGCTGGCGGCTGCCGTGATGCTGATGACGTTTCCGCAGGCGCGGCTGGTGGGCACGAGCGTGCTGGCCAGCGCCGGGTTCGCGGGCATCCTCGCCGGTCTGGCCGCGCAGAGCGTGCTGCGCAACGTGTTCGCCGGGCTGCAGCTGGCGTTCTCCGACGCGGTGCGGCTCGGGGACGTGGTCATCGTGGAGAACGAGTGGGGGCGGGTGCAGGAGATCACCCTGTCGTACGTCGTCGTGCACATCTGGGACGACCGGCGGCTGATCCTGCCGACGTCGCGGTTCACGGAGCGGCCGTTCGAGAACTGGACGCGGACCGACTCCGCGCTGCTCGGCGCCGTCAACTTCGACGTGGACTGGTGGCTGCCGGTGGCGGAGATGCGCGAGGAATTGCGGCGGGGGCTGGAGTCCACGGACCTGTGGGACGGGCGGGTTTCGGTGCTGCAGGTGATCGAGGCGACCGGCAGCGCGATGCGGCTGCGGGCGCTCGTCAGCGCGCAGGACGCGCCGCGGCTGTGGGACCTGCGCTGCTTCGTGCGCGAGCACCTGGTGACGTGGCTGCGCGACGCGCACCCGGCGGCGCTGCCGCGGCTGCGGGCCGAGGTGGGCTCGGCAATGCCGGTGCACGCGACGCTGACCGGGCAGACCGTCACCACCGACAGCGACTCCCGCGTGTTCAGCCACAGCGTCGACGGCCGCGCCCGGGCAGAAGCGTTCACCGGTCGCGAGTGAGCCGGGCGCGAATGAGCACCCTGGCCGCCACCATCGCCACCAGGACGAAGGCCACGATGGGCAGCGCGGGACCGGCGAATGCGGCACACATCACAACCAGCGCCGAGATGTACACCAAAATCGCCCCGGAACGCGGCAGGTGCAGCAGCTGCAGTGACACCAGCAGCAGCGCCACGGGGATGCAGACCGCCAGGTTCCCGCGCAGCGTCGGGCCGTCGGGGACGGTCAGCGCGACCGCAAGGCCCGAGCCCAGCGCCGCCGCCGAGGCGAACACGAAGAAGTGCCCGTAGCCCCACACGAACGCGCGCCGGTTGTCGACCAGGCGGTGGTGGACGGGCTCCTCGAAGTACAGCCACCAGAAACAGAACACGATCAGCAGGCCGCTGCCGGCCACCCACCACAGGCGGGCCGTGTCGAAGCCGCCCTCCACGGCGAGCGTGGTGGACAGCACGATCTCGCCGAGGACGATGATGAACAGCAGGCCGTACCGCTCGGCGATGTGGTGCGGGTGCCACGGCGTGGACCAGCGCCGCTCCGCCCACACCGGCACCGCGAGCTCGGCCGCCGCCATCAGCACGAACAGCAGCGTGTGCGCGGTGCCGTGGGAGAACAGGATCAGGCCCCAGCCGACCATGACCGTCGAGACGCCGGCCGCCATCCGCAACGCGGTGCCCCGGCCCTCGTCGCGGGCGTGCGCGGCGCGCAGCCACTGGGCGGTGAGCCCGATCCGCATGATCGCGTAACCGAGGGTCACGAAGCCGAGCCGGCCCTCGAAGGCGGCGGGCACCCCGGCGGCGAGGACCAGCACCCCGGAGATCTGCAGCAGGGCCGTCAGCCGATAGGGCACGTCGTCGGCGTCGTACGCCGAGGCGAACCACGTGAAGTTCATCCACGCCCACCAGATGGCGAAGAACACCATCAGGAACCCGGCGATCCCGTGCGCCGCGTGGCCCTCGGACACCGAGTGGTGCAGCAGCTGGCCCAGCTGCGCGATGGCGACCACGAAGCACAGGTCGAACAGCAGCTCGAGCGGGGTGGCGACGCGGTGCGGCTCGTTGCTGTCGCGGGCCCGCATCGGCCGGCGCCACTGGGGGAGGGTGGACATCGGACCAGTATCGAGCAAAGCCCGGGTTTCCAGCGTCTCAACTGATGGCGTGGGGGCCGGGGCAGCGGATACGCGCTGTGGTGGAGGGGCTAGCCTCAGTGTGTGACTCGACGCGCCAAAATCGTCTGTACGCTCGGCCCCGCCACTTCGTCGGCCGAGCGGCTCCGTGGCCTCGTCGACGCCGGTATGGACGTCGCGCGGCTCAACTTCAGCCACGGAAGCCACGAGGACCACGCCTCGGTGTACAACCTCGTTCGGGAGGCCGCCATCGGCGCCGGCCGCCCCGTGGGCATCCTCGCGGACCTGCAGGGTCCCAAGATCCGCCTCGGCCGTTTCGCCGACGGCCCGCACGAATGGCCGACCGGCTACACCGCGGTCATCACCAGCGACGAGATCATCGGCACCGCCGACCGCGTCTCGTGCACCTACAAGAAGCTTCCGCAGGAGGTCAAGGCCGGCGACCGGCTGCTCATCGACGACGGCAAGGTCGCCGTCGAGGTGACCGGCGTCACCGGCCCGGACATCTCGGTGCTCGTCACCGAGGGCGGCATGGTCTCCAACAACAAGGGCGTCTCCCTGCCCAACGTGGCGGTCAGCGTGCCCGCGCTGTCGGAGAAGGACGCCGAGGACCTGCGCTTCGCGCTGCGCCTGGGCGTGGACTGGATCGCGCTGTCGTTCGTGCGCTCGCCGGACGACATCAAGCTCGTCCACGAGATCATGGCGGAGGAGGGCGTGCACCGCCCCGTCATCGCCAAGGTCGAGAAGCCGGAGGCGGTCGCCGCGCTCGAGGCGATCGTCAACGCGTTCGACGGCGTCATGGTCGCCCGCGGCGACCTCGGCGTGGAGATGCCGCTGGAGCAGGTGCCGCTGGTGCAGAAGCGCGCCGTGCAGCTGTGCCGCGAGCAGGCCAAGCCGGTCATCGTCGCGACCCAGATGCTCGACTCGATGATCGAGAACGCGCGGCCGACCCGGGCCGAGGCCTCCGACGTGGCCAACGCCGTGCTCGACGGCGCCGACGCCGTCATGCTGTCGGGGGAGACCAGCGTCGGGAAGTACCCCATCCTGACGGTCTCGACGATGGCCCGCATCGTGGCGACCACCGAGGGCGGCTCGCTGTCCGTGCCCCGGCTGCAGCACGACCCGCGCACCAAGGGCGGCGCCCTGACGTCGGCGGCGTCCAACATCGCGCGCAACATCGGCGCGAAGGCCCTCGTCGCGTTCTCCCAGACCGGCGACACCGTGCGCCGCCTGGCGCGGCTGCACTGCGAGCTGCCGCTGCTGGCGTTCACCCCGGAGCCCACGGTCCGCAACCAGCTCACCCTGAGCTGGGGCGTGCAGACCTTCGACGTGCCGTTCGTGGAGCACACGGACGAGATGTTCCAGCAGGTGGACCTGGCCCTCGTCGGCCTGCCGTGGCTCGCGCCCGGCGACGACGTGGTCATCGTCGCCGGCTCCCCGCCCGGCACCCCGGGCTCGACGAACACGCTGCGCGTCCACCAGCTGGGAGCACTGTCACAGGATTGACGCCGCCCGGCGGGCGAGTTCCTGCGTATGTTGTCCGTGTGACCGAACTGGCTAGCGGGCAGGCCGCGGTGGACGCGCTCGTGCGGCTCCTGGACCTCGAGGCGCTGGGGGACGACCGGTTCCTGGGCATCAGCCCGCCGGTCGGCCCCCAGCGTGTCTTCGGCGGGCAGGTGGCCGGCCAGGCCCTCGTCGCCGCCGGCCGCACCGTCGAGCCCGGCCGCCAGGTGCACTCGCTGCACGGCTACTTCGTGCGCCCCGGCGACCCGAGCGTGCCGATCACCTACACCGTGGAGAGCATCCGCGACGGCCGCTCGTTCTCGGTGCGCCGCTCCGTCGCCGAGCAGCACGGCAAGGTCATCTTCTTCATGTCGGCCTCGTTCCACCGGCCCGAGGAGGGCCTGGACCACCACGAGCCGGCCCCGCTGGACGTGCCGCCGCCGGACGAGGTGCCGACGATGGCCGAGCGCCTGGCGAAGTACCCGGAGCGCGCCGGCATCTGGACCACCGTGCAGCAACCGATCGACGTGCGCTACGTCGGCGAGCCCGGCTGGGTGCCGCCCGGCGACCGCCCCGCCGAGGCCCGCCAGCGCGTCTGGATGCGCCTGGACGGCAAGCTGCCCGACGACCCGGTGCTGCACACCTGCGTGCTCACCTTCGCCTCCGACCTGACGCTGCTGGACTCGGTGCTCTCCGCGCACGGCGCCGTCTGGGGCCCCGGCGGCTTCGTCGGCGCGAGCCTCGACCACGCGATGTGGTTCCACCGCCCGTTCCGCGCCGACGAGTGGTTCCTCTACGACTGCGTGAGCCCGTCGGCCTCCGGCGCCCGCGGCCTGGCCACCGGCCGGATGTTCACCGTGGACGGCCGCCACATCGCCACGGCCGTGCAGGAGGGCCTGTTGCGACGCGTGGGAGGATGATGACATGCGCCTTTCGGCCCGAGTTGACTACGCGCTGCGCGCGGTGGCGGAGTTGGCGGCCACCTCCGCCGACGGCAAGCTGGTGACCGCGGACCGCCTCGCCAGCGCCCAGCAGATCCCGCCGAAGTTCCTGGAGAGCATCCTGCTGCAGCTGCGCCGCGGCGGCGTGGTGGTCGCCCAGCGCGGCCCCGAGGGCGGCTATCGCCTGGCCCGCCCGGCCGCCGACATCTCCCTGGCCGAGATCATCCGCGTGATCGACGGCCCGCTCGCCAACGTTCGCGGCCAGCGCCCGGAGGAGCTCGGCTACCACGGCGCCGCGTCGGCGTTGCAGGACGTGTGGATCGCGCTGCGCGCCAACGAGCGCCTCATCCTCGAGACCGTCACGATCGAGGACGTGGTGACCGGCGAGCTGCCCGAGCGCGTGCGCGACCTGGTCGCCGACCCGCGAGCCTGGGTGTAAGGACCTTTTTCCGGGACTCGGGCCCGCGCAACTGACGACCGTTGTTCCCACCAGACACCGCTTCGGGCCTGGCGGCCCTCCGCTGCCACCTCCGCGGTGCCAAGAGCCGAAAAACCCGCTATTCCCCATCGGATTGATAGGGGATACGATCGGCGGGTGATCGTCGTGCTCTCGGGGAACCCGCGCCCGCACTCCCGCACCCTGCACCTCGCCGAGGAGGTCGGCGCCGCGCTCGCGGCCCGCCTCGCCCAGCCGGTGCCGCACACCATCGACGTCGCCGCGCTCGGCACACGCCTGCTGCAGCCCGCCGACGGCCAGGTCCAGGACGCCCTGGACCGCCTGCGCCGCGCCAGCGTGCTCGTCGTGGCCACCCCGACGTACAAGGGCACCTACACCGGCGTCCTCAAGGTCCTGCTCGACCAGCTCCCGCCGCAGGCCCTCCGCGACGCGGCCGCCGTCACGGTGGTCACCGCCGGCGTACCGCAGCAGGCCGAGGCGACCGAACGCCACCTGCGCGAACTGCTCACCGAACTGGCCGCCGTCCCCGTGGACCCCGGCCTGGCCGTGGTGGAACAGGACCTGGCGAACGCCGGAACGGCCGCCGCCGAGTACGTGACCCGCATCGGCGACTCCTTCACCCCCGCCGGCGTGAGCTAGCCGTCGATCGATGCAACGGCCGACCGGAAGCGATGCGCCTGGCCGGTGAGCGGCTTCGGGTTCCCGCGATGCGCCGTGCCGTTGGTGAGCACTGCCGCTCTTGAGATCCGCGCGAGCGGCGCTCCGTGCCAGCGCGCTGCCTGGTCGCCGGTAAGTGCTGAGGCGCCGCGCATGCGCCGGTCGGCGGGGCCACCGAGCCGGCGGCGCGGTAAGACGCCGCGCGTGCGCGCTAGTCAGCGGGCGCGTCCAAGCCGGCGGCGTGGTGAGGCGCCGCGCGTGCGCGCTGGTCAGCGGGCGTGTCCAAGCCGGCGGCGTGCTGAGGCGCCGCGCGTGCGCCGGTCGGCGGAGCCTCTAGGCCGCCGGCGATGCGGCAAGGCGCAGCGCATGCGCGCTGGTCGGCGGGGGCCGCTGGACCGCCGGAGCATGGCGTGGCGAGGCGCCGCGCCATGCACCGGTCAGCGGGGCTGCCAGGCCGCCGGCGGCGTGGTGAGGCGCCGCACGTGTGCCGGCATCCGCCCGCGCACGACGTCGGCGAGGCTGACCTCGTCGAGCACGTTGCGCACTGCGGCCCGCACCGCGACCCACAGCTGCTGCAGGTGCTCGGCGGTGCCGGAGTACATGGCCTCCTCCGGCCGCACCCCCCGCACCTCCGCGAGCGGCCCGTCGACGGCGCGCAGGACGTCGCCGACCATGATCTCCGAGGGTTGGCGGGTGAGCACGTAGCCGCCGTCGACGCCGCGCTGCCCCCGCACCAGGCCCGCACGGCGCAGGTCGCCGAGCACCGCCTCGAGGAACTTGCGGGGCATGTCCTGTTCGTCGGCGAGTCCGGCGGCCGACACCACCGCCGGGTAGGCGGCGGCGAGCCCGAGCGAGGCTCGAACGGCATAATCCCCGCGCGCCGAGATGTGCATCGAAAGGCTGCCTTTCCGGCCGGGCTTGTGGCGTAGGTTGTCCGATACCAATGTAGGGGGCCCGCCCACGGGTGATCGCCGGGGTAGCGTTGTCGGATTATGCGATCAGATGAGCCGCGCCGCGGCGCCGACCACAATGTGATGCGGGAGGTCAACCGCTCACTGGTGCTGGCCCTGGTCAAGGAGGGCGGCCCGGTCTCGCGCGCGAGCATCGCCCGCTCGACGACCCTGGCCAAGCCCACGGTGTCCGCGATCGTCGACGAGCTCATCGCCGACGGCCTGGTCCGCGAGATCGGCCCCGGCTCCACGGCCGTCAGCGGCGGCCGCCCCCCGATCCTGCTCGAGTTCAACGCCCGCTCCCAACTGGTCGTCGGCGTCCACATCGGCGCCCGCCGCACCACGATCGCCATCGGCGACGCCGCCGGCGAGGAGATAGCCCGCCGCGAGTTCCCCACCCCGCGCCCGATGGAACGCCCGTCCGCACCCCATGCCGACCCGTCCGCGCAGGAGATAGCGGCCGCGGCCGCTCGCGACGACGCAGCGGATGGCACCATGCGCGGTGACAGCGACACTCCGACGCGGGACGGCGGCGTGGGGGCAAGGGACAGCAGCTCGTGGGACGGGCTTGCGCCCGCGGAGCCCGGGGTGGTGCTCGGGCGGGTGGCGGCCGAGGTGCGCGACGCGATCGCCGGGGCCGGGCTGCCGGGTGCGAAGATCGCCGCCGTCGGGGCCGTGCTGCCCGGGCTCACCGACTTCCACACCGGGGTCTGCCTGCTGGCGCCGAACCTCGGCTGGCGCGACGTGCCGGTGCGCGACATGCTCGCCGCCGAGCTCGGGGCGCCCGTGTACGTGCACAACGCCGGCCAGGCGGCGGCCGTCGCCGAGAACCTCGAGGGGGCGGGCGAGCGCGCCGGGGACCTTGCGCTGCTCTACGCCGGAACGGGCCTGTCCGCCGGGGTGCTGTCCGACGGGCGGGTGTTCCACGGCGTCGGCGGGACCGCGGGGGAGATCGGGCACAACGCGGTACCGGGGCTCTCGGAGCCCTGCAACTGCGGCAACGTCGGATGCCTGGAGACGGTGGCGTCGGGCCCGGCGATCGTGCGGGCCGCGCGGCGGGCCCTGGCGGCGGGGGAGGACTCCAGCCTGGCCGGGCTCGACGGGTTCGACGCGCGGGACGTGGCGGCGGCCGCGCAGGCCGGTGACGCGGTGGCGGGTGCGGTGATCGCGGCCGTCGGCGAGCACCTGGGGCTGGCGGCGTCGTGGCTCATCAACGCGTACAACCCGGCGCTCGTCGTGGTGGGGGGCGGCCTCGCGGCCATCGGCGACCTGCTGCTCGACCCGCTGCGGGCCGCGGTGGAACGGCACGCGCTCGCGCCGGCGCTGCGCGGGGTGGAGATCCGGGCGTCGGTGCTCGGGCCGGATGCCGAGGTGCGAGGGGCGGTGCTGCTGGCGTTGCAGCACTCGGAGACGTACTACCGCGTGGTGTTCCGCGCCTGAGGCTGCGTTCCCGTTCAGCACCGCGTCGCTTCCAACGCCGCGTCGCTTCCAACGCCGCGTCGCTTCCAACGCCGCGCCGCGCCGCGCTGCGCCGCGCTGCGCTGCCGCTGACGGCGCGCCCGTTGCCGTCCGGCGTTGTGTGAGGCGTTGCTGCGGGTAGGGGGCTTCCTGTGCGCCGCAGCCGGGACAGATCGCCCTCTACCGGGTGAAATTGCCGTGGAGAAGGGGCGGGAACCTCGTGTGATCGAGGTTAGTTCTTATCTTGAACAAACCCTCGCCCGCGGCGTAACCTGAGGCCCACATCCGCCAACACCCCGCCCGCGAAGAGGTAGCTCATGAACGATTACCAGCCCAGCCGCGAAGACAAGTTCTCCTTCGGGCTGTGGACCGTCGGCTGGCAGGCCCAGGACGTGTTCGGCGGGCCGACGCGCGCGCCGCTGGACTCCGTCGAGGCCGTGCACCGGCTGTCGGACCTCGGTGCCGCCGCGGTGACGTTCCACGACGACGACCTGTTCCCGTTCGGCAGCGACGACGCGACCCGGGACAAGCTCATCGGGCGGTTCAAGGACGCGCTCGACGAGACCGGCGTGCGGGTGGAGATGGTCACCACCAACCTGTTCAGCCACCCGATCTTCAAGGACGGCGGGTTCACCTCCAACGACCGCGCCGTCCGGCGGTTCGCCGTCAAGAAGGTGCTGCGCAACATCGACCTCGCCGCCGAGCTCGGCGCGGAGACCTACGTGCTGTGGGGCGGGCGCGAGGGCGCCGAGTCCGGCGGTGCCAAGGACGTCGCCGCCGCGCTCGACCGCTACCGCGAAGGGCTCAACCTGCTGTGCGCCTACGTGCGCGACCAGGGGTACGACATCCGCTTCGCTCTTGAACCGAAGCCCAACGAGCCCCGTGGCGACATCCTCCTGCCCACGATCGGACACGCCCTCGCGCTCATCGCGACGCTCGACGAGCCCGACCGCGTCGGCCTCAACCCCGAGGTCGGCCACGAGGAGATGGCGGGGCTGAACTTCGCGCACGGCATCGCCCAGGCGCTGTGGCACGGCAAGCTGTTCCACATCGACCTCAACGGGCAGCACGGGCCGCGTTTCGACCAGGACCTGCGCTTCGGCGCCGGGAACCTCCGCGGCGCGTTCTGGACCGTCGACGTGCTCGAGACCGGCGGGTACACGGGCTTCCGCCACTTCGACTACAAGCCGCCGCGCACCGAGGACTACGACGGGGTCTGGGAGACCGCCCGCGCCTGCATGCGCAACTACCTCATCCTGCGCGAGCGGGTCCGCTCCTTCCGCGCCGACCCGGACGTGGCCGCGGCGCTGGCGGCGGCGCGCGTCGAGGAGCTCTACGAGCCGACGCTCGGCGAGGGCGAGACCATCGAGTCGCTGCGCGCCGAGGAGTTCGACGTCGACAAGCTCGCCGCCCGCGGCGGCGCGTTCGAGGTCCTCGACCAGCTCGCGATGGAGCACCTGCTCGGGGTGCGTTCATGACCCTTGTCGCGGGGGTGGACACGTCCACCCAGTCGACGAAGGTGCTCGTGTGCGACGCGGACACCGGCGCGGTCCTGCGGGAGGGCCGCGCCGGCCACCCCGACGGGACCGAGGTCGCGCCCGCGCACTGGTGGCACGCGTTCGAGGAGGCCACCGCCGGCGGCCTGCTCGACGGGGTCGCCGCGATCGGCGTCGGCGGCCAGCAGCACGGCATGGTGCTGCTCGACGAGGCCGGCGAGGTGGTCCGCGACGCGCTGCTGTGGAACGACACCCGCTCCGCCGGCGCCGCCGAGGACCTCATCGCCGAGCTGCCCGGCGGCGCGGCCGGCTGGGCGGAGGCCGCCGGCTCGCTGCCGGTGGCGAGCTTCACCGTCACCAAGCTGCGCTGGGTGGCCCGGCACGAGCCGGAGGTCGCGGCGCGCGCCGCGGCCGTCGTCCTGCCGCACGACTGGATCACGCACCTGCTGCGCGCCGACAAGGGCGCCGGACCGACGACCGATCGCGGTGACGCCTCCGGCACCGGGTACTGGTCCCCGGCGACGGGGGAGTACCGCACCGACCTCGTCCGGCTGGCGTTCGGCCGCGACCTCGCGCTGCCCCGGGTCGCCGGGCCGGCCGAGGTCGTCGGCGAGACCGCGGGCGGCGCGCTGCTCGCCCCCGGCACCGGGGACAACATGGCGGCGGCGCTCGGCCTCGGCCTGCGCCCCGGCGACGTCGTGGTGTCGCTGGGCACCTCCGGCACCGTGTTCGGCGTGTGCGAGACGCCGGTGGCCGACAGCAGCGGTACCGTCGCCGGATTCGCCGACGCGAGCGGCCGGCACCTGCCGCTGGTCTGCACGCTGAACGCGGCCCGGGTGCTCACCGCCGCCGCGGACCTCCTCGGCGTGTCACTGTCCACACTGGATGAACTGGCGCTGTCGGCCGAGCCGGGCGCGGGCGGGCTGACGCTGCTGCCCTACCTCGACGGCGAGCGCACCCCCAACCTCCCCGCCGCGCGCGGCCTGCTCAACGGCCTCACCCGCGCCAACGCCGGCCCCGCGAACCTGGCCCGCGCCGCGTACGAGGGCATGCTGTGCGGCCTCGCCGACGGCCTCGACGCCGTCCGCGCGGTCGGCGTCCCCGTGGAGCGGGTGCTGCTCATCGGCGGCGCGGCGGCCTCCGCGGCGGTGCGGGCGATCGCGCCGGCGCTGCTCGGGATGCCGGTCAGCGTGCCGGAGCCGGGGGAGTACGTGGCGCTCGGCGCCGCCCGCCAGGCGGCGTGGGCGCTCCGCGGCACGGCGGAGGCGCCGTCTTGGCCGCTGTCCGCGGCCGAGGTCACCGCCGTGCCCACCGAGGGGATCCGCAAGGTGTACGCCGAAGTGCGCGACCGCGCACAGGCGCTGCTCAAGTAGCACGACTCCCGGGCCGGTGCGCCGCGCCGGCCCGGGATCCGCGGTGCGCGTCACCGCGTGGTTCGGGGCCGGTGTTCCTCGGGGCCCGGCATCATCGGGGCGGCCGTACCTTTCCGGTGCGGCCGTCAGTCCGGCCAGTTGCCGGTCAGGCGGCGCACGCCGGCCGCGCCGCCGCGGTCGATCGCCGCCTTCACCACCGCGAAGATGGCCCCCTGCAGGGCGGCGGCGGCCAGGACCTCGCCCCAGCCGTACTCGCGCGACGTCGCCTCCGGCGCCTCGTCCTCCCCGGCCAGGCGCCGCCACACCTGCCGGAACACGAAGCCCGCCGCGACCCCGCCGGCGACGCTGGACGCGATGCTGAACGGCTTGTACAACAGCTTGCTCACGTACGCTCCTCGGCTCGGCGGCTTTGGCGTGCAGGGCGGCGGGTCAGTTCCAGTAGTAGGTGCGGTAGGAGTTGCGGAGGTCATTGCGGTAGTTGTTGCGGTAGCCGATCAACGCGGCCAGGATCAGCAGCGCCGAGCCGACCACCCACGGCGCCGGGCGCTCCCGCACCGAGCGGGCCATGCGCGACAGGCCCCGCTCGACGCTCTGCCGCGGGCGGGTGCGCAGCTCGCGGCTGGCGTAGGCGGCGTTGACCGCCACCTGCTCGACGCCCTCGCGCATGCGCAGCCTCGCGGCGTTGACGGACGAGTGGACCGCACCCTGCGCGCGCGCCTTGACGTCGGCCTTCGCGGCGAGCGCCTCGACGGTCTGGCCGAGGTCGGCCCGGGTCCGGGCGATCTCCTCGCGCAGCGCGGCCGGGTCGGTCACCGTCTTGTGGCCGTTGTGGCGGTCGTGCTGCTGCTGGCTCGCGTCCTCGCCCATGCCGGAGCGGTCCTGGGAGGACTCGGTCGCGGTCATCGGTTCCCCCCGTGCTTGACCGAGGCGGTGATCGTGTCGATGTCGGCGCGGACGCCCGCGACGGTCTCCTGCGGCATCGGCGGCACCGCCTTGCGGACCTGGCCGCGGCCGAGCAGCGCGAGCAGCCCGGCGACGGCGAGCAGGACCACGCCGACGATGAGGGCCGACAGCCACGCCGGCATGACGGTGGCCAGCCCGATGATGACGGCGGCGAGCAGCGCGCCGACGCCATAGAGCGCCACGACGCCGGCGCCGCCGAACATGCCGACCCCGACGCCGGCCCGCTTGCCCTTCTGGGTGAGCTCGATCTGGGCGAGCTTCAGCTCGTCGCGTACCAGCGTGGAGATCTGCTCGGCCGCGAGCCGGACGAGCTCTGCGGTGGACCGCTCGCTCACCGGCGTGGCCGGGCTGGTGATCGGGTTCTGCACGCGCGGCGCGGCGGCCGGGCGGTCGTTCAGGGTGTACGTCATGGCTTCTCCTCTCGCCCGTATTCCCCTGATTCCCCGCCGTGGCCGGGGCTAACCCGTAACTGTGGCCGCGTGCGCACCGTCCGTCTCGCGGGTCACGACGGTGCTGTCCGGCTCGCTGCCGTCGCCCGGCTCCTCGCGGGCGCGGGGCGGCAGCAGGAAGCACAGCGCGCCGGCGAGGGCGAGCAGCGCGATCTCGAGCCACAGGACCCGCTCCAGCGAGCCGGTGAACCCGTTGCCGCCGACCCACGAGAAGAACGCGGTGCCGAGCACGGCCACGCCGATGGCGCCGCCGACCTGCTGTGCGGCGGTCAGGGTGCCCGACGCCGAGCCGACCTCGTGCTCGTCGACGGCGGCCAGGACGATGTCGAAGTACGGGGCCATGGACGCGCCCATGCCGATGCCGAGCACCAGCAGGGCCGGCACCAGCGGCCACGGCGTGGCCGGGCCGCCGGTCGCGGCGAGCGTGGCGAGCAGCGCGGCGGCGCCGAGGCCGACGACGGCGGTGCCGGCGACGAGCAGCCGGCGGCCGCCGAACCGGGCGCCGAGGACCTGCGCGGCGACCGCGCCGACGGCGGTGCCGAACGCCCACGGCGACTGGGCGAGGCCGGCGCGCAGCGGGGAGTAGCCGAGGCCTGACTGGAGGTACACGCTGATGATCAGCGTCAGGCCCATCAACCCGGCGAAGAAGATCAGCCCGACCAGCAGGCCCGCGTTGAAGCGGCGCTTGGCCAGCAGGGACGGCTCGACCAGCGGCGAGCGGCCGGCGCGCACCCGCCCCCGCTCGTAGCGCTGGAACGCCCACAGCGCCGGCGCCGAGGCGGCCATCGCCGCCCAGCACCACCACGGCCAGCCGAGCTCGCGGCCCTGCACGAGCGGGAAGACGAGCAGCAGCAGCGCACCGCCGAGCAGCGCGGTGCCGGGCAGGTCGAGGCGCAGGGCGCGGTCGCGCTCGGCGGCGCGGGGCAGCACGAGCGCGGCGCCGGCGAGCGCGGCGAGGCCGACCGGCAGGTTGATCAGGAAGATCATCCGCCAGCCGGTGCCGAAGAGGTCGGCGTCGACGAGGACGCCGGCGAGGATCGGGCCGCAGACCGCGGACAGGCCCATGACGGGGCCGAACGCGCCGAACGCGGAGCCGAGCTTGTCGGGCGGGAAGGCGGCCTTGATCAGGCCGAGGCCCTGCGGGATGAGCACGGCGCCGCACAGCCCCTGCAGGACGCGGCAGGCGACCAGCCAGGCCGGGCCGGGCGCGACGGCGCACAGCAGGGACATGAGGGTGAACCCGGCGGCGCCGGCGAGGAACATGCGGCGGCGGCCGAAGATGTCGCCGAGCCGGCCGCCGGTGACGAGGCCGACGGCGAACGCGAGGGTGTAGCCGGCGGCGAGCCACTGCAGGAACGCGGTGCCGCCGCCGAGGTCGGCGCGGACGGAGGGGCCGGCGATGGCGATGATCGTGGCGTCGAGGAGGTCCATCACCTCGGCGGCGAGCACGACGGCGAGGACGGCCCACCGCCATCGGTGGGGGTCGGGCGCCCGCGTGTGCTCTTCGGCGCCCGGCTGGTCGTGGATGTTCGGCTGCTCATCGGCGCTTGGTTGCGAACGGTGTTCGTTGGTCACGAACATCGTTCTACGTTCGAACACTGTTCGTGTCAAGTAATATTGTCGGGTGCCAGCAGCCGCAATCCCCGCCCCACCATGGCGGGCGCCGAAGAAGCCACCGGCCGCCCGCCAGCCCCTGAGCGCGGAGGCGGTGCTGAGCACCGCCCTGCGCCTCGTCGACCGCGACGGCCTCGACGCGCTGAGCATGCGCCGCGTCGCGCAGGAGCTCGGCACCGGCGCGGCCTCGCTGTACGCGTACTTCGCCAACAAGGACGAGCTGCTCGAACAGCTCCTCGACCGGATCGTCGGCGAGATCCCGCTCCCGTCCGCCGGCGCGCCCGACTGGACCGAGGAGGTCAAGCGCAGCTGCTACGCCAGCCGCGCCGTCTTCTGCGCACACCGCGACCTCGTCAAGGTCGCCCGGGCCAACATCCCGACCGGCCCCAACTCGCTGCGGTACACCGAGGCGCTCCTCGCCGTCCTGCGCGGCGCCGGCATCCCCGACCGCATCTGCGCGTGGGGCATGGACCAGCTCGCGCTCGTCATCGTCGCCGACGCCGTCGAGGCCGCCGTCCACGCCGACCTCGGCCGGCGCACCGAGGCCGACGCCGCCCCCTACCTCGCCCAGGTCCGCGACTACATGGCGAGCCTGCCCGCCGACGAGTTCCCCAACCTCGTCGCCATGGCCCCCGCGTTCATCGAGGGCAGCGGCGACGAGCGGTTCGCGTTCGCCATCGACCTCATGGTCGACGGCCTCGCCCGTCACGCGAAGGGTGCCGCCCGGTGACCGCGATCGTCGGCCTCGTGCACCGGGGCACCGTCTACATCGGCGGCGACAGCGCCGGCGCCTCCGGCTGGAGCCTGACCGTCCGCGCCGACAGCAAGGTCTTCCACAACAACGGCTACCTCTTCGGCTTCACCACGTCCTTCCGCATGGGTCAGCTCATCCGGTACTCCCTGAAGCCTCCGAAGCCGGTCGGCGACATCGAACGGTTCATGGCCACCAAGTTCATCGACGCCGTCCGCGAGTGCCTCAAGACCGGCGGCTGGGCCCGCCGCGACAGCGAGCGCGAGGAGGGCGGCACGTTCCTCGTCGGGGTCAAGGGCCGGCTCTTCACCGTCCACGACGACTATCAGGTCGCCGAGGCCGCCGACGGGTACGCCGCCGTCGGCGTCGGCGACGAGATCGCCCTCGGCGCCCTCTTCGCCACCGCACAGTCCCGCATGGCCCCCGAACGCCGCGTCGAGGTCGCCCTGCGCGCCGCCGAACGCTTCAGCGCCGGCGTCCGCGGCCCCTTCGTCTGCCTGTCCCAGCCACCGGGAGTGCTTTCGGAATGAAGCACTGCTCTACGGTGGGTCCATGACGTTCTCGATCGTCGGGCGCTCGGCCGACGGGCAGTCCTTCGGCGTTGCCGTGGCCAGCAAGTTCCTCGCCGTCGGGGCCGCCGTGCCGGCCGCCGAGGCCGACGTCGGGGCGCTCGCCACGCAGGCGTTCGCCAACCTGGCGTACCGCAGCCAGGGCCTCGCCCTCCTGCGCACCGGCACCGCCGCCGCGGACGTCGTCGCCGGACTCGTCGCCGCCGACCCCGGCCGCGACTCCCGCCAGGTCGGCGTCGTCGGCCCCGCCGGCGACGGCGCCACTTACACCGGCGGCGAGTGCTTCGCCTGGGCCGGCGGCGTCGCCGGCGACGGGTACGCCATCCAGGGCAACATCCTCACCGGCCACGCCGTTATCACCGAGATGGAGCGGGCCTGGCTCGCCGCACCCGGCCTGCCGCTCGCCCGCCGCCTGCACGCCGCCCTGGCCGCCGGTGACGCCGCCGGCGGCGACCGCCGCGGCCGGCAGAGCGCCGCCGTCCTCGTCGCACGCCGCGCCGCCGGCTACGGCGGCCTCAGCGACGTCGAGGTGGACCTGCGCGTCGACGACGACCCGGACCCCGTGACCCGGATCGGTGCCCTGATCGGCCTGTGGGAGCTGTACTTCGGCAAGCCCGACCCCGCCACCCTGCTCCCCCTGGAGGGTTCGCTCGCCGCCGAGGTCCGCGACCGGCTCGCCGCGCTCGGCCACGACGACCTCGCCGCGTGGGCCGGCATCGAGAACCTGGAGGAGCGGCTCGTCGACGGCGCGATCGACCCGCACGTCCTGGCCCACCTGCGGGCGGCGGCGCCCGACGAACAACCGCCAGCGGCGTAACCCGGCCCGCCGCCCGAGCTCGCTCTCGGGCCGGGCCTCCAGCGCCCCCACGATCCCGACGACGCCGGGTCGCCACGGTCCCGGCCGAGTCACGGAGCTTCGCGACGGCGCTCCTCGCGGGCGACCGCGGCGGCCGTCTCCGTGAGGGCGGCGAGGACCGCGGCGACCGACGGGCGGGCCGCCGCCGTCGAGCGCACCGCCGCCGTGATGCTCCGCTCGAGCGGGTCGCGCAGCGGGTGGCCGCGCACCTTGTACCGCCGGTCGACGGCCAGCTCCGGCAGCAGCGTCACCGACAGGCCCGCCTCGACGTGGGCGAGCAGCGGGGCGTACGAGGCGAAGACGGCGGCGACGTCGGGCTCGAACCCGGCTCGGCGGCACGCGCGGGTGATCAGGCCGTGGGTCCAGCTGCCCGGGCGCTCCGCCGACCACCGGGCGCCGGCGTGGTCGGCCAGGTCGACCGGGGACGCGTCCCAGGCGCGCGCGCCGGCCGCCGCGGTGACCAGGACGATACGGTCCGAGGCCAGGGCGGTGTGGGTGATGCCGGGGTCGATCGGCGCCGAGCCGTCGAACTGGTCCGCGGTCACCACCACGTCGCAGTCGCCGCGGCGCAGCGCCTCGACGCTCTCGGCCGGGTCGAGCTCGCGGATGTCGACGCGCAGCCGCGGGTGCCGCTCACGCAGCAGCAGGACCGCGGACAGGACGAACGTGTTGGCCGCGCTGGTGAACGCGCCGAGGGTGACCCTTCCCGCCGGGCCGCCCGCCGCGCCGGACCCGTCCGCACCCGCGTCGTCCAGCGCGACCGCCTCCGCGCGGGCCGCGTCCATCTGGTCGAGGATCGAGCGGGCGCGCCGGGCCAGGGCCTCGCCGGCGGCGGTGAGGCGCAGGCGGCGGCCGGCGCGCTCGAACAGCCGGGCGCCGGCCTCCCGCTCCAGGACCGCCAGCTGCTGCGACACCGTCGACGGGCTCAGGTGGGCGGCCTGCGCCACGGCACGGACCGTGCCGAGCGACGCCAGGTCGCCGAGCAGCTTCAGGCGCCACGGGTCGAACACGGTGCATCGCCTCCAAGATCGGTGCCCGGCGAGCGCGCGCCCGTCGCTCGCATTGTTCGATTCTGACGTACAAGCTGTGCGAGAACGTGCGCTGGAAGCGGACATCCGGCGGCCGTAGCGTCGGTGGCATGACGGACTTCTGGAACGACGTCGATCGTCACGTGGTGCGCTACGGCGGGGGCTTCACGCCGGAGATCATCACGCGGGCCGCGGGCAGCCATGTGTACACCGAGGACGGACGGGCCATTCTCGACTTCACCTCCGGGCAGATGAGCGCCATCCTCGGCCACTCGCACCCGGAGATCGTCGACACCGTCCGGCGGCAGGTCGGCGAGCTCGACCACCTGTTCAGCGGGATGCTGTCCCGGCCGGTCGTCGAGCTGTCGCGGCGCCTCGCCGAGTCCCTCACCGCCGCGCAGGACGCCGTCGAGCGCGATGCGCCCGGCGGCGCGGCGGCCGCCGGGCGGCTGGAGAAGGTGCTGCTGCTGACCACCGGCGCCGAGTCCAACGAGGCCGCCGTGCGCATGGCCAAGCTCGTCACCGGCGGGTACGAGATCGTGTCGTTCGCCCGGTCGTGGCACGGGATGACGCTCGCCGCCGCCGGGGCGACCTACAGCGCGGGGCGGCATGGCTACGGGCCGGTCGCGCCCGGGAACTTCGCCATCCCGGTGCCGGACGCGTACCACCCCGACTTCACCGACGCCGACGGGAACCTCGACTGGCGGCGCCAGCTCGACCACGCCTTCGCGCTCTTCGACGCGCAGAGCGTCGGTGCGCCCGCCGCCTGCCTCGTCGAGCCGATCCTCAGCTCCGGCGGGGTCATCGAGCCGCCGCCCGGGTACCTCGCGGCGCTGCAGCGCAAGTGCCGGGAGCGGGGCATGCTGCTCATCCTCGACGAGGCCCAGACCGGGCTGTGCCGCACCGGCACCTGGTACGCGTTCGAGCGCGACGGCGTCGTGCCCGACATCATCACCCTGTCCAAGACGCTCGGCGCCGGGCTGCCCCTCGCCGCCGTCGTCACCACGGCGGAGATCGAGCAGGCGGCGTACGAGCGCGGCTTCCTCTTCTACACCACGCACGTCAGCGACCCGCTGCCCGCCGCCGTCGGCAACACCGTCCTGGACATCCTCGAACGCGACGGGCTCGACCAGCGGGCCGCGAAGCTCGGCGACCAGCTGCGCGCCGGGCTGCTCGAGCTGCGGGACCGGCACGCCGTCGTCGGCGACGTGCGCGGGCGCGGGCTGCTGCAGGGGCTCGAGCTCGTCGCCGGCGCCGAGACGCCGCACGGCGCGGACCGGCTCGGCGCCGAGGTCACCCGGCGGTGCCTGGAGCTCGGGCTGCACATGAACGTCGTGCAGCTGCCGGGGATGGGCGGGACGTTCCGGATCGCGCCGCCGCTGACCAGCAGCGACGAGGAGATCGCGCGCGGCGTGGAGATCCTCGACGAGGCCATCACCGGGGCCGTTGCCGGCCGATGAGGACCTGTGCGAGGTCGGTAGCGAGCCCGCTCCAGGGCGGCTAGGAGGCGGTGTCCAGGCCGGAGCGGACCGCGTACAGCGCGGCCTGGGTGCGGTCCTGGACGCCGAGCTTCGTCAGGATCGCGCTCACGTGCGTCTTCACCGTCTTCTCCGCCAGGCCCAGGGTGCGGGCGATCTCGCGGTTCGAGCGGCCCCGCGCCACCTCGGCCAGGACCTCCCGCTCCCGGGCCGTCAGGTGCGCCGCCTCCGCCGGCGCCGGGCCGTCGGCCAGCATCCGGGCCACATCCGGGTGCAGCAGGACGTGGCCGGCGTGCACCGCCCGGATCGCCGCGGCCAGCGCCGGCGGGTCGACGTCCTTGTACACGTAGCCGGCCGCACCCGCCCGCACGGCCGGCAGCACCGCCGACGGGTCGGTGAAGCTCGTGATCACCAGCACCCGCGCGCCCACCGGCGGCGCGCCCCCGGCGGGGCTGCGCAGCGCACGCAGCGCCTCCACGCCGTCGCCGCCGGGCATTCGCAGGTCCAGCAGGATCACGTCGGGGTCGGTGCGGCGGGCCTCCGCCACGCACGACGCGCTGTCGCCGGCCTCGCCGACCACCGCGATGTCGTCCTGCAGGTCCAGGAACGTGCGCAGGCCCTGGCGTACCACCGGATGGTCGTCGACGACGAGGACGCGGATCGGGTCAGGCACCCGGCACCTCCAACGTCACCACGGTGCCCTCGCCCGGGCTTGACTGCACCACCAGGCGCGCGCCGGCCGCACGGGCCCGCTCGCGCATCGACGCCAGGCCGAGCCGGGGCCGCGGGGCGCCGTCCGCCGCCGTGTCGCGGCCCGGCGGCATGCGGCCGTCGAAGCCGCGGCCGTCGTCCGACACCGTCAGCACCACGCCCGGGCCCGCCCGGCGCAGCTCCACCGCCACGTGCCGCGCCGATGCGTGCCGCAGCGCGTTGTGCAGCGCCTCCTGCGCGATGCGGTACGCCGCCTCCTCCCGCTGCGCCGGCAGCCGCGGCACCGCGTCCGCCGCGAACGACACCCGCGGGGCGTGCACCCGGTCCAGCAGCTCCGCCTGCCGCTCCAGCGCCGCCGACAGGCCGTCGCCGGCCAGGTCCACCGGGCGCAGACCGACCACAATGGACTTCAGCTCCGCCGTCGCCTCCGCGGCCAGGCGCCGCACCGTGTCCAGCTCCGCCGCCGCCCGGGCCGGATCCCGCGCTACCAGAGCGGCCGCCGCCTCCACCGTCAGCCTCAGGCTAAAGAGCTTCTGCGTCACCGCGTCGTGCAGCTCGCGCGCGATGCGCTGCCGTTCCTCCACAATGGACAGCTCGCGGCTGCGCTCGTAGAGGCGGGCGTTCACGATCGCGATCGCGGCGTGGCCGGCCAGCAGCTTCAGCAGCTCCTCGTCGGCGGCGTCGAAGCCGCCGTGCCGCTCGTCGGCGGCGGGCTGCCTGTCGGTGGGCTGTTTGTCGGTGGGCTGCCCGTTGACGTGCTGCTTGTCGGCGAGCTGTTTGCCGGCCGGCAGTTTGTTCGCGAGGAACAGCTCGCCGAGGATCTCGGTGCCGTCCACGATCGGCATGCCCAGGAAGTCCACCATCTCCGGGTGCGCCGCCGGCCAGCCCTCGAACCGCGGGTGGCGGCGGATGTCCGCCGAACGCACCGGGCTCGGGTCGCGCAGCATCGCACCCAGCAGGCCGTGCTGGCGCGGGATCGGGCCGATCGCCCGCCACTGCTCGGCGCTCAGGCCGTCGGCCAGGAACTCGCGGAACGAGCCGTTGCCGTCCGGGATGCCCAGCGCCGCATATTGGGCACCGAGCAGCCGCCGCGCAGCCGAGACGATCGTCTGCAGGACCTCGCGCACCGACAGGTGGGCGGTGACGGCCAGCACCGCCGCGCTCACCTCGCGCAGCTCCTCCCGATCGCATCCGGCCACGCACCCACGGTACCGATGCCGGGTCTTGCTCTTGAAGGTCCTAGGACCAAGGACCTAGGCGCGGGCCGGTCCGCGGCCCGATGGCACGCGGCCGGGCGCTCCATAGCGTCGGGAGCATGACCGAATCCAGTTTGAGCGAACATGGCAGTACCGAACGCAGTGGAACCGGCAACAGCGTTCGCGGGGAACCGGCGGCGCGCACCGCCATCGTCACCGGCGGCTCCCGCGGCCTCGGACGCGCCCTCGCCGAGGCCCTCGCCGGGGACGGCTGGATCGTCGTCGTCGACGGGCGCACGCTGCGCTCCGGCATCGCCGCCGAGATCCCCGGCGTCGTGCCCGTGCCCGGCGACGTCACCGACTCGTGGCACCGCGGGCTGCTGCTCGAGACGGCGCTGGAGACCGGGCGGCTCGACCTGCTCGTCAACAACGCCGGCATCCTCGGGCCCAGCCCGCAGCCGGCGCTCGCCGACTACCCGCCCGAGGCGCTGCGCAGCGTGTTCGAGGTCAACGTCGTCGCGCCGCTCGCGCTCACGCAGCTGGCGCTGCCCGCGCTGCGCGACCATGGCGGGGCGGTCGTGAACATCAGCTCCGACGCCGCCGTCGGCGCCTACCCGGGGTGGGGCGGCTACGGCGCCGCGAAGGCCGCCGTCGAACAGCTGAGCAACGTGCTCGCCGCCGAAGAGCCCAAGCTGCGGGTCTGGTGGGTCGACCCCGGCGACCTGCGCACCCAGATGCACGCCGAGGCGTTCCCCGGCGAGGACATCAGCGACCGGCCGCTGCCGTCCAGCGTGACGCCCGCGTTCCTGTCGCTGCTGGAGCGGCGGCCGGAGTCCGGGCGGGTGCGGCTGTGAGCACCGTCGTGACGCCGGTCGGCGAGAACGTCACCGCCGACGTGTTCGGCTCGGCCGCGTTCGAGCTGCCGGCGGCGCTCGAGGCCCACGAGCCGCCGGAGGCGCGCGGGCTCGCGCGGGACGAGGTGCGGCTGCTCGCCGGCGGGCCCGACGGGGTGTCGCACCGGCGCTTCACCGACCTGCCGAAGCTGCTGCGGGCCGGGGACGTGCTCGTCGTCAACACCTCCGGGACACTGGCGGCGTCGGTGCCCGTCGTGGGGGTACCGAATCGGCTGCACTTCTCGACACTGCTGCCGGACGGGCGGTGGGCCGTCGAAGTGCGGGGCCGGGACCGGCGGCCGCTGCCCGGGCGGGCCGGTGAGCTGCAGCTGCCGGGCGGCGCCGCCGTCACGCTGGAGGAGCCCTACACGCGCGGGCGGCTGTGGTCGGCCACCGTACGCACCGCGCTGCCCGTGCCGGAATATCTGCAGCGGTACGGGCAGCCGATCCGCTACCGGTACGTGCGGCGCGACTGGCCGCTGTCGTACTACCAGACCGTGTTCGCCACCGTGCCCGGCAGCGCCGAGATGCCCAGCGCCGCGCGGCCGTTCAGCGAACGGGTCGTCACCCGGCTCGTCGCCGCCGGGATTCAGTTCGCGCCGCTGGTGCTGCACACCGGGGTCGCGTCGCCGGAGGCGCACGAGCGGCCGTACCCGGAATGGTTCTCGGTGCCCGCGACCACGGCGCGGGTCGTCAACGACGCCCGGGCGGCCGGCGGGCGGATCGTCGCGGTCGGAACGACCGCGGTACGGGCGCTGGAGAGCGCCGTCGGCGCCGGCGGACGGGTCGAGGCGCGCGAGGGATATACCGATCTCGTGATCACGCGGTCACGGGGAGTGCGTGTCGTGGACGGGCTGCTGACCGGATTCCACGAGCCGAAGGCGTCGCACCTGGATCTCCTGGCGGCCGTCACCGACCCGCACACGCTGCGGAAATGCTATGCGGAGGCGGTGCGGGGGCGGTACCTGTGGCACGAGTTCGGGGACGTGAACCTGTTGCTCCGGTGAGGAAGCTGGGGGGTACCGTTGAACGGTGGCGGACGACGCTACTCGCGCTGAGCTGGAGCGGCTACGTTCAGCCGTCGCCGGCGAGGTGAACGGGCTCGAGGCAGACCTGCATGCCGTGTTCGAGGCGAGTCAGGACTCCAACGCCGACGACGAGCACGACCCCGAGGGAACCACGATCGGCTACGAGCGCGCGCAGCTGACCGCCGTCCTCGCCTCGACCCGCCGCCGACTGGCTGACCTGGACGAGGCTCTGGCGCGTCTGGATGCCGGCGCCTACGGCATCTGTGAGCGCTGCGGTCGCCCGATCCCGGCCGGTCGCCTCGCGATCCTCCCGTTTGCTCGCACCTGCGTCACCTGCGCGTGAGACTCACCGCGCACGTCGGCAGCGTGCTCGTGCCGCGTAACTCCGCGTATTTCTCCCCGGCGACCTGGTGGTTGATGCAGGCAGGATGGATCGATGGCGACGATAAGGCGGTTCGACACCGCCGATGCCCTCGCCGTGGCGGGCCTCTGGGGAAGGATGTTCTGGTGCCTCTCGACCTGGAAGCGCGCCGCCGGTCCTGCGTCACGTGGTGACGCGCGCCGGCTCTCCGCGTGTGCGTGCGCTGCCGACGTGTTGCAGCAATGCGATCAGCACGTCCTTGCCGGACTGCCGGCGCCGCGCGTCGCAGAGCATGATGGGAACCTCGGACTCGAGGTTCAGCGCCTGCTTGATCTCGTGCAGCTCGTACAGGCTGGCGCCCTCGAAGCAGTTCACGGCGATGATGAATGGGGTGCCGCGCCGTTCGAAGTAGTCCACCGACGGGAAACAGTCGGCGAGCCGGCGTGTGTCGGCCAGCACGACGGCGCCGGTCGCGCCCAGCGCGAGCTCGTCCCAGAGGAACCAGAACCGGTCCTGGCCAGGCGTGCCGAACAGGTACAGCACCAGATCTTCACTGATGGTGATCCGGCCGAAGTCCAGCGCAACGGTCGTGGTGGACTTTGCCTCCACGCCGGTGAGACTGTCCACGCCCGTGCTGGCCTCGGTGATGATCTCCTCGGTGCGTAGCGGACCTGTCTCGCTCAGCGCACCGACCATCGTGGTCTTGCCGACGCCGAACCCGCCCGCAACGAGGATCTTGACCGCGGTAGGTACCACCTCAGAGCCTCCGTAGGCCATTGATCGCCGCCTCTAAAATGTCGACGTCGGGACGGGTCCCGGCTGGGTGAGGTTCATGAACCTGGACCAGGCCCCGGTTGAGCAGGTCGCCAAGCATGACGCGGATGGTGCCGAGCGGGAGTTTGAGATGCGCGGTCAGCTCGGCCACGATCTGCGGTCGCTGACACAGCCGGATGATGGATAGGTGCTCGGGCTCCATCCCGACCTCGGGCGTCGTCGTGGCAACCGTCGCGGTCACGAGCGCGATGCGGTCGAACGTGCCTCGCACCGGCCGGGTCCGCCCACGGGTCATCGCGTACGGACGCACGACCGGGCCGGCGCCGTCGTCGACCCACTCCTCCACGGGTTCGGGAGCACTCATCGTGGCGCGTCACGCTCCCCCGGCCAGCTCGTCCGATCGCGGAGGCGTGTCGAGGAACTTCCCGACGCGGACGACGAGCATCGCCATCTCATAGGCGATGACGCCCAGGTCGCCGTTCTCCGATGCGAGGACCGCAAGGCATGAGCCGTCGCCGGCCGCCGTGACGAGCAACGCAGCCTGTTTCATCTCAACGATCGTGTGCTGCAAGGGCCCGCCGTTGAATCGCTTGCCCGCCGCGCGAGCAAGGCTCTGGATGCCTGACGCGATCGCGCCCAGTTGCTCCGCATCGTCCCGGTTGAGCGCGCCGGACGCCGCCGTCAGCAGGCCGTCCACGGAGAGCACAATCGCGTGCTCGACTTGATCGATCCGAGCAACGAAATCGTCTAACAGCCAAGTCAGGTTGGCGTTCGTCGTCATCTGCGCCACAGGTTTCCCCTTATGTCAGGCCCGCGATTGGTGAGTTCGGTCCCGTCGGTCTGGTTACGTCGTCGGCTGTTCGTTGCCGCTCGACGCGGTACGGGTCGGGAGGGGTGGCGGTGGGTCGCTGTGGTTGGCCGAATCTTGGGACTCGTCGGCTCGAGCTCGGCGGATGCCCTCCTGATAGGAGGAGATGCGGCTGCGCACCTGCTCGGGAGTTCGCGGCGGCTCCGCATCGGGCGCCGGGTCGTCGGCGATATCGAGGTCCCGCAGCGGTGCCGCAATGTTGGCCTGGCGCACTCGAACGGGCAGACCACCCTGGGTGAACGCGCTGTCCGCATCGGCGGACGCCGCCGGCTCCTCATTGCTCCCAGCGGCCGGCGCCGCGGGGGGCCGTTGCGGCAATCCCGGCGTCATGGTCATCGTCGGGTCGAGGTCCAGATGGGCCGCCGGAGGCCGCTCGGCAAGAGCGACCTGGCCGCGTGCAGTGGGCGCCTCGACGTCAACGGATCCCTCCAACTGGTGCGAACCACGAACCGCCGACGCGCGCAAGCTCGCCGCCGGAATACCGTCGGAACCGTCGTCGGTGTTGCCCGAGCCGTCGCCCAGCAACTCCAGCGGGATCAACACGATGGCCGTCGTCCCGCCGTACGCGGACTCCCGCAGCTGGATCTTGATGCCGTGGCGCTCGGCAAGCCGGCTCACCACGAACAGCCCCAGCCTCGCGGCGCTGCCGAGCACGAACTCGGGGTGGCTGGCGATGCGCTCGTTCAGCGCTGCCAGGTCGTCCTCGGCGATACCGAGACCTCGGTCCTCGACCTCCAGGACATAGCCGGTGCCGACGCGCTGGCCCTTGATATGGACCTCGGTGTGGGGTGGCGAGAACGACAGTGCATTCTCGACCAGCTCTGCAAGCAGGTGCGTCACGTCGCTGACGGCCCGCCCGGCCAGCTCCACCACCGGCCCGATCGGCTGGACCGTGACCCGCTCGTACTCCTCGACCTCCGCTATCGCGCCGCGCACGATGTCGTGCATCGGCACGGTCCGGCGCCAGACGCGGCCGGGGCTGGCGCCGGCCAGCACGATCAGGTTCTCGGCGTTGCGCCGCATTCGGGTGGCAAGGTGATCGACGCGGAACAGGCCGTCGAGCTTTGCCTCGTCACCCTCCTGCCGCTCCATGCCGTCGAGAAGGTTGAGCTGACGGTGAATCAGCGATTGGGAACGTCGAGCGATGCTGAGGAAGACGTCGCGGACGCTACGGCGAAGGTCGGCCTGTTCGACGGCGGCCTGAATCGCGGTCTGCTGTACCGCGTTGAACGCCCGGCCTACCTGGCCGATCTCGTCGTTGCCGAATTCCAGCGGGGGCGCCTCATGCTCCACGTCGACCGCCTCGCCGCGGCTGAGACGGGCCACGACGCTCGGGAGACGCTCATCAGCGAGCTGCCGCGCCGCGTCGCGCAGGCGTTCCAACTGCCGCAGCATCCGGCGGGCGGTGGTGATCGAGACGATGATCGACGCGATGACGGTGACCAGTCCGAGGCCGGCCGCCAGCAACAGGCGGACGAAGACCCAGATCGCGATCGGCGTGGATCGCTCGACGAGGTCCTTACCGCCGGTCACGACGACGTTGTGCAGGTCTGTCAGGGCAGGGTCGACAGCAGTGCGCCAGTCCTCCTTGGTGGCCGGCGGCTTGGCTCCCGATCGTCCCTCGAGAATCACGCGATCTTCGATCGCGCGGAGCGTCGTGAAGGCTTTGCCGCCGATCATCTGGTCGTACCGCGCCCGGTCGGCGCTCGGCAGCCTGGCCGCCGTCTCGCCGCCGAGGAATCGTTGGGCGCCGACGATCTGGGTGAATCGCGCGCGCTCGTCGGCCGTCATGGTACCGGCCGCGATGGAGCCCGTCAGGAGAGCATCCTCCTGGGACATCAGCTCCCACGTGCGGTTGAGCTGGATCAGGGCGGCCGCGTCGGCGGCAGCGTCCTTGTCGTCCAGGCTCCCCAGTGCGTCGTAGACGTCGAAGAGGGAACCAATCAGATCGGTGAAGGCGCTCGACGCCGCAGTACGGTCGATGGCACGGGAGTCGATCGAGGCTCGGGTGGCCGCCAGCCCGTCCAGGCCGGCGACGACCTTGTCGACTCGTTGCTGCAGCCCCGCATCGCCCGTCGGGTTGGCCTGCCAACTCTGAACCGACTTCTTGAACTCCGTGCCGGCCTGCTCGGTCTTCTGCCGTTGGGCGGCCAGGTCCTGGCGTTGCTGATCACCGGGCGCGCCGAGGTAGGCCGTCGACAGCCGGCGTTCGGTCTGGAGGTCCAGCAGCAACGGTTCGCTCGGCTGGTAGATCTTGGTGTTGTGCGCCTGCACCCAGAACAGGTTCAGGCCTTCCCGGAGGGTCACCCACGCCGCGAACGCCCACAGAGCAGCTAGCGAAACAAGTAGCGCGGTAATCTTCGCACGCAGATTTATGCTGCGAGAACCCATCACACCATCCGTCGCCGCTGGGAATCAGAATGTCAACGGGTATTTGTGAAAGTCGTTCGCGTCGCGGACTTTCCCACCTGCTAGACCCCGCGCACCGTAACAGCCATCGAAGGCCCACTCAAGTCTGCCTGGTCAGCGTAAGTTTTAGCTAGCGGCGTGCGGCAATGTCGCCGGTCGCCGCCGAGTCCGGTCCCGCCTGCGTCAGGTGCAGCGCGGCGACCGCCGCGGCTCGAACAATCGCTTTCGGCAGATAGAGTTCCTTGCCGTACCACAGCGGAGGATCGGGCTGTGCGCCCAAGGCCTCGCTCAGGAAGGCGTACCCCTGCCGGACGGCCTCGTTGACAGCGCGACGAGCCGGGTTGCCCGTGGCCAGCAGCACCTGCATGGCGTATGCCGTCTCCTCGGTGGTGCCCGACCATCGGCCCCATGAGCCGTCGGTCCGCTGCGTCCTCAAGACCCAGTCCACAGCCCTGGCGACCGCCTCGCGCGCCGCCGGCCCACGGCCGGATTCATCGAGCGCGACCGCACAGCAAGCCGTCGCGTAGTACGGCGAGGCGTGCCACCGATCGTGCCACGATCCATCCGCTCGCTGTTCGCCCGACAGCGTCGCCGACAGTTTGTCCAGCACTTCGCGATAGCGCGGCGACGCATCGGCGGTAGTGATCACAAACTGGCCGAAGGCATCCAGAACATGAGCATTGGTGGTGACTGAGAAGCCGTCCTCGCCGGGCCAGGTGCAAAAGCCGGCCGGCGTCTCAAACGCAAACAAGCTGTCCGGGGCGATCGGCCGACCGAGTTTTGCCAGCGCGTACAGCGTGACGGAGCTGGTGTCCGCGTCTGCGGGAAGTCCGGCTCCGGCGGCGACGCCGATCGGCTCCACGGTCGCGGCAAGGTCGTCGAGCAACGCCGATGGCACGGCGAATGGCACATCGGCGCGCGCCAACGTACTGAGCACCCAGGAGCGCTCGAACGCTCTGATCGGGAATGGGCACGGGACCGGGCCGCCCTGCAGGGCGATGACGTCGTCCAGGAATTCCCTCGCCGGTCCCGTCGATCCCGATGCCGCGGGCCCGAGCCACGCGGCGGTGGCCGCGGGTGACGCGCCGACGGCGCCCGGCGGGGCCGGGCGCACGCCTGGAGCGCCTTGCTCCCCGTACGCCAGCACCTCAAGGAAATGGACCAGCTTTGCCGGCATTTTGCCCTCGGCCGTGAGCTGCCGGGCCGCGGCGAGGCGTTTGCCGTTCATGCCCGGGGGCAGGCCGAGGCGGCGACCGCTCCACCAGGCGGTCAGCCCCCTGATCGGCGTGTCGCTGTCCGGGCGGAGCAGTTCGTTGATGGAGGACACGAGGGCCGGCACGAGGACGTCGATCGCCGGCGTGTCCGGAAGCGACAACGCCCCGGTCTGCAGCCAGTCGAACAGCGCCTGCAGTCCGCGACGGGCCGCGCCGGTGAGGTCGTTTTCGCCGACGCCGTGCGGGGGGTCCGCGTCAATGCTGCGGAGCGTCTGCACGATGGCCTCGGTGGCGCTCAATGTGGGTACGAGTGCGTACCCCTCCGGTTGCCCCCAGCCACCGTCGGATCTCTGGGTGTCCAGGAGGTACCGCAGCCGCCGGTCGTGCCCGGTCAACCATGGCGCCACAGTTACGACACGCGCGGTTTCGTACACCGACGGGCCTACCTGGCCCGAGGGCTCGAGCATCATCTGGGTGATCAGCTCGCGCGCCGACGCTGCTGTGTCGATGTGCGTGACGGCGAGCGACGGTGCGATCTCGCCGGCCTCCTCGATCGTCATGCGTCACCCCAGAAATCTGTGACCTGGTAGAAACCGCCCGTGAATCCGATCTGCCGCCTCAGGTAGACGACCTGCTGTGGACAGGTCCGCTCCAACGGGCGCAGGAGCTGTTGGAACTGCTCGGTGAGCGTGGTGATCCGCCGGGACACGTCGGCGTGGTCGGTCAGCATGAGGGCGTTGAGATCGCCCCACACCACGTCGCGCCCGTGCGTGGCCAGATCGTTGACGAGCCGCAGCACACGCTGGGCCTCGCGCCCGGCCGCGGTGAGCTCGTCGAGCCGTTCCAGGCAGGTCCGGTCACCGGTGAAGAGCCAGTGCGTGACGTTGACGAACGACAGGCCGGTGTTGTCGGCGATGTCCAGGTACTCGTCGAACGTCGGACCGGAGGCCCCGGCGGCGATGGCGGACTTCCACTGCCATTCCTGAGCCATGGCGGCCAGCATGCGTCGGGCCTCGTCGTGCCAGAGCGAACGCCGGGCCGGGAACGCAGGTGCGGTCGTCAACTCGTCCCTGATCTCGGCCAGGAACCATCCGAGCGGGCTGGCCGCCCGCGGCGCTGCGCCATCGGCGACGGCGAAGCAATCGGCGATGATGGTCGTCACTTCTTCGCGCGACGACGCCTCGTGGTCCATCAGCCAGTCCGCCGCGAAAACCCACAGCGAAACCCGGTTCACGACCCGCAGCTGCTCGCGTGTGCACCACGGAGCGCCGAACGCGGTTGCGTGCGCGATGGCGCTGAAGAGGGTGTGGTCGAACGGCTTGGCCCCGAAAAGCTCCTGGTGAGCGGCGGCGCATTCCTGCAGGTCACGCTGGCCGGCGGCAGCGAGTGCACAGATTCTGCCGTGCTCGGCCCCCACCAGTACTTCGTCGCGGCTGGTGAGCGATGTGCGCATGCGTGACCCTCAGCTCGCCCGGGGACGGTCGACCGGTACGAGCGTCAACTGCGCGCTCTGACGTGGCCGGAGCGAGGCACCCATCCGTGGGGTGAGGTCGCCCTTGCCGTGCATCTGAATCCGGAACCGGCTCAGGAGCGTCGCAATGATCAGCGGCGCCTCCATGAGAAACAGGTACTGACCGATGCACTGGTGCGGGCCGCCCCCGAACGGAAAGTAGGAGTTGCGGTGCTCACGTCGTGGCGCGGTAGGAGAGAAACGCTCCGGGTCGAAGGCGCCAGGACGCTCCCAGAACGCCGCCATCCGCTGGGTCACGTACGGACTGACGAGGATCGTTGCCCCGCTCGGGATGCGCGTTCCGCCGAGGTTCTCGCTCTCCACGGCCGTGCGCGGGATCATCCAGCCGGCCGGGAACAGCCGCAGGAGCTCGTCGAGCACCATCCGGGTGTATCGGAGCTCCGCCACGTGGGACCGCTGGAGCTGCTCCGCGCCGACCACCTGGTCGATCTCGTCGACGAGCCGGGCCGCCACCTCGGGATGTGTGTCGAGCACCGGCCACAACCAGGACAGCACCGCGATGGTCGTCTCGGTCGACGTCGAGAACATCGCCACGACGTCGTCACGAATCTGTCGCTCGGTGATCTGCTGCCCGTTGACCATGCGCGGCCGGCACAAGGTGGAGAAGATGTCCTGGCCGTCATCCGGCCGGCGCAGCGTCTCGCTGATGATCGGGAGCACGATGTCGTCGATGGTCCGCACGGCGTCACGGAACGCGCGATCTCCCGGCATGGGAATCGCGTCCGGCATGAACGGTACGAGGAGCCGCGGAACCATCGCCGTCGCGATCGTGCCCAGTGCGGCGACGATCCGCATCGCGTCGGGCACCGAAATCTTGTCGCCGAAGAGCACTCGCATGGTGGCTTGGCACACGATCCGGGACAGTGTGTCGCTGGCGTCGACCGCCTGCCCTGTCCTGGCCGGCTCGTCCAGCGCGTCGACCGCCTCGCCGATCGCCGCGGCCATCGCGTCGATGAGTGTCTCGACCCGCTTCGCGGTGAACAGTGGCTGCAGTACGCCCCGGCTGGACTCCCACAGCGGACCCTCGACCACGAGGATCGCCTCCCCGACCGCCCGGCGCACCGGCCGCCAGAGCAGGCCTTTGCCGTCACGTGTGTAGTTGCTCGCGTTGTCACGCAGAACGTGCTGCAGGTGTGTGGGATGCGTCACCATGTACGGGCGGAACGTGCCGAAGTTCAGCCGTACAATCTCGCCGCCGGCCTCGTCGGCGAAGCCGACCAGTGCGTCAAGCGGACTGCGAACGAGCCGTGGCAGCGCCCGGCGTAATGGTACGGTGCCGGCCGTGGTGGCCGTGACCTCATGGATGGCGGACATGAGCTAGACCCCCAACGCCCAGGGCTCGCGGAACCCTGACTTGCAGCAGTACGAGCGTTCTGTGTTGTCTCGATCATCTCATCCGTGGCCGGCGCGCGTAAGCCCGAATATCGCTCCATGTACATCTTTCCCTGTATTTGCGTGTTCTTGCTGGCCCGGTAACGCGCCCGAAACTTGCGCAGACTTTCCGCAGGCGGCGACCCGGTAGGGTCAGGGGAATGGCGTTGTCACCGTCGGAACAGGTCGCCGAGGCGCTACGGGAGTTCGCCGAGCGCATCGACGTGTTCGATCCCTTGCCCGGGCCGGCCGTCGCCGAGATCAGGGTGGGGGAGCGCACCGTGCCGCTGCGAGCGCCGGTGGCGAAGGCGTTCGCCGAGGCGTTGCGGGCGTACCAGGACCCGCGCGACCGCGGCACCTGCGACCACTGCGGCGGACCGCGACTCGACGACAACTTCGTGTGCGCCGACTGCGGCCGGCCCAGCGGCGTGTTCGGGCAGCTGTTGCAGGAGCGGGCCGCGCGGTACGAGGGCCCGGCGGAACTGCCGGACTGATCGGCGCGCAGACGCCTAGCCGCGTTGGGCCGTCTCCCGCAGCCGGGCGAACTCGGCGGCGAGGTCGGCGAGCCGGTAGTGGGCGTTGAGGCCGGACGGATTGGGCAGGATCCACAGCCGCGTCGCCCCGAGCGGCGCACCGTCCTGCGGCCCGACCTTGGCGGCCTGCACGCCGAACGCGGTGCGGAACGCGGTCACGCCGAGGACGGCGAGCCACCGCGGCGCGTGTTCGGCCACCTTGGCCCGCAGGATGACGCCGCCGGCGGTGAGCTCGTCGCGGGTGAGCTCGTCGGCGCGCGCGGTGGCGCGGGCGGCGAGGTTGGTGATCCCGAGCCCGTACCCGGGCAGCGTGTCCTGCTCGTCGGGGCGCAGCTGCCGGGGCGTGAACCCGCCGAGGTGCAGCGCGGGCCAGAAGCGGTTGCCGGGCCGGGCGAAGTGGTGCCCGGTGGCCGCGGACCACAGGCCGGGGTTGATGCCGCACAGCAGCACGTCGAGGCCGGGCGCGATGACGTCGGGCAGGAGCCGGTCGGCGGCGGCGAGAAGGTCGTCGCGGCTGGGGCGCACGCGTGGCGGCCCGCCGTGGTTCACTGTCGACGCCATGCGGTCAAGCATGCCAGGGCGCGCCGCCGTGGATGCTGTCGGACGAGGCGGACCTGCCGCGCCGGCTGGGCCGGCTGCCGTCTAGCGTCTGGGCCATGGGCGATCGGCGGTTGATTTCGAGTGGTTCGACGTTCGAGCAGGAGATCGGCTATTCCCGGGCGGTCGTCGACGGTGACTGGGTGCACGTGTCGGGCACGACGGGCTTCGACTACTCCGCGATGACGATCTCCGATGACGTGGTCGAGCAGGCGGAGCAGTGCTGGCGCAACATCGACGCGGCGTTGCGGGAGGCGGGCGCGTCGGTCGGCGACGTGGTGCGGGTGCGGTATCTGCTGCCGGCGGCGGCGGATTTCGAGCCGTGTTTCCCGGTGCTGCGCCGTTGGATGGGCGACGTCCGGCCGGCGGCGACGATGCAGGTGTGCGGCCTGTCGGATCCGCGGATGCGTATCGAGATCGAGGTGACGGCCCGCCGGGCCGGCAGCCGGGTGGCGCAGGGCCTCGGCTGGCCGCGCTAGCGGCGGTTACCGCTGTTCGACGGTGATGCCGAGCGCCGCGGCGACGATGTCGGCGAGGCCGGCCGGGTCGCCGGTGGCGATGGTGGCCCCGGCGAGACCGGTGATGCCGGTGACGCCGTCGAGGGTGCAGCCGTTGAGGCGGGCCCCGGCGGCGGTGGCGCCGTCGAAGCGGGCGCCGGTGAGGTCGCAGCGGATGAACGCCACGCCGGAGAGGTCGGCGTCGCCGAAGTCGGCGCCGGCGAGGTCGGTGCCGGTGATGACGACGGCCTGCAGCCGGGCGCCGCGGAAGACGGCGCCGGCGGCCCGGCTGTCGCGGATGGTGACGTCGTGCAGGGTGCCGTCGAGCCAGTGCAGGCCGGTGAGGCGGGAGTCGCGGATGGCGACGCGGTGCAGGACGGACTGGTCGGCGCGCACGTCGGTGAGGTCGGTGTGTTCGATGAGGCAGTCGGTGAGGATGGCGCCGGCGAGGGCGGTGCCGGCGAGGTCGGCGCGGTTGAACCGGCATTGGACGAACTCGGCGCCTTTGGCGGTGCGGCCGGTGAGGGCGAGGTCGTAGAACCCGAGCGCCCAGTAGGTGCCGTCGTCGCGCAGGTCGTCGTCGTCGACGGTGGCGAACTCGAGGGCCCTGGGCGGCCGTGGCCGCGCCGGCGCGGCCTGTTCGAGGGCCGGGGCGGGCACCGGCTGGGTGGGCATGGGGTGTGACGTTAGTGGCAGGTGTGGCGGCCCGGCGAACCGCCCGCGGCCGGTCCGGGGAAAATCACCGGGCAATCGCGGCGACGCGTGCCTATCCTTGCGAGCGTTATGTCTGAGGTGTCCCAGCCGACGAGCCTGGGCGAGCTGCGCGCTCGCCTCGCCGGGCTCATGCCGCAGGATCAGCATCGGCTGCGGCGGCGGATCGACGGGGCGAAGCGGTCCCGTAACGCGCAGGGGATCGCGGAGGCGATCAAGGCGGACGTGGAGCGGGCCGAGCAGCGTGTGGCCGCCCGCCGGGCCGCGATGCCGCACATCAGCTATCCGGAGCAGCTGCCGGTCAGCCAGCGCAAGGACGAGATCCTGGCGGCGATCCGCGACCACCAGGTGGTGATCGTCGCGGGCGAGACGGGTTCGGGCAAGACGACGCAGCTGCCGAAGATCTGCCTGGAGCTGGGCCGGGGCGTGACCGGGCAGATCGGGCACACGCAGCCGCGGCGGATCGCGGCGCGCACGGTTGCCGAGCGGGTGGCGGAGGAGCTGGGTTCGCAGCTGGGTGCCACGGTCGGGTTCAAGGTCCGGTTCTCCGACCAGTCCGGCGACGGCACGATGGTGAAGGTGATGACGGACGGCATCCTGCTGGCGGAGATCCAGCAGGATCGGCTCCTGCGTCGCTATGACACCCTGATCATCGACGAGGCGCACGAGCGCAGCCTCAACATCGACTTCATTCTCGGGTACCTCAAGCAGCTGCTGCCCCGCCGCCCCGACCTGAAGCTGATCATCACGTCGGCGACGATCGACCCGGAGCGGTTCTCGCGGCATTTCGGCGACGCCCCGATCGTGGAGGTGTCGGGCCGGACGTATCCGGTGGAGGTGCGGTATCGCCCGATCGAGTCGGCGGACGAGGGCGCCGAGGAGGTCGACCAGTTCGACGCGATCTGCAACGCGGTCGTGGAGCTGCAGGCGGAGGGGCCGGGCGATGTGCTGGTGTTCCTCAGCGGCGAGCGGGAGATCCGCGACGCCGCGGACGCGCTGACCCGCCTGGAGCTGCGCAACACCGAGATCCTGCCGCTGTACGCGCGGTTGTCGTTCGCGGAGCAGCATCGCGTGTTCCAGCCGCATGCGGGCCGCCGGGTGGTGCTGGCGACGAACGTGGCGGAGACGTCGCTGACGGTGCCGGGCATCAAGTATGTCGTGGATCCGGGCACGGCCCGGATCTCGCGGTACAGCCACCGCCTGAAGGTGCAGCGGCTGCCGATCGAGCCGGTGTCGCAGGCGTCGGCGAACCAGCGCAAGGGCCGCTGCGGGCGCACCTCGGACGGGGTGTGCATCCGGCTGTACAGCGAGGAAGACTTCAACGCCCGCCCGGAGTTCACGGATCCGGAGATCCTGCGCACGAACCTGGCGTCGGTGATCCTGCAGATGATCTCGCTGGGCCTGGGCGACCTGGGGGCGTTCCCGTTCATCGACCCGCCGGACCGGCGCAACGTGACGGCGGGCGTGCAGCTGCTGGAGGAGCTCGGCGCGCTGGAGCCGGGCCCGCGGCTGACGGACCTGGGCCGCCGGCTGGCGCAGCTGCCGGTGGACCCGCGGCTGGCCCGGATGGTGCTGGAGGCGGAGCGCAACGGCTGTGTCCGCGAGGTGATGGTGATCGCGGCGGCGCTGTCGATCCAGGACCCGCGGGAGCGCCCGGCCGACAAGCAGCCGCAGGCGCAGCAGCTGCACGCCCGGTTCGCCGACAAGGACTCCGACTTCACCGGGTTCCTGAACCTGTGGAACTACCTGCAGGACAAGCAGCGGGAGCTGTCGAGCAACCAGTTCCGCAAGCTGTGCCGGGCCGAGTTCCTCAACTACCTGCGGGTGCGGGAGTGGCAGGACATCTTCAGCCAGCTGCGTCAGGTCCTGAAGTCGATGGATGTGACGCCGAACGAGGAGCCGGCGGCGCCGCTGCCGATCCACGTGTCGCTGCTGTCGGGCCTGTTGTCGCACATCGGGTTGAAGGACGCGGAGAAGAACGAGTACCTGGGTGCGCGCGGCGCGCGCTTCGCGGTGTTCCCGGGTTCGGCGCTGTTCCGCAAGACGCCGCGCTGGGTGATGGCGGCGGAGCTGGTGGAGACGTCGCGGCTGTGGGCGCGGGTCGCGGCCCGTGTCGAGCCGGAGTGGATCGAGCCGCTGGCGCAGCACCTGGTGAAGCGGCAGTACAGCGAGCCGCACTGGGAGCGCAAGCAGGCGGCGGTGATGGCGTCGGAGAAGGTGACGCTGTACGGGGTGCCGATCGTCGCCGCGCGGAAGGTCAACTACGGCCGGATCGACCCGGTGCTGTCGCGGGAGCTGTTCATCCGCCACGCGCTGGTGGAGGGCGACTGGGAGACGCAGCACGCGTTCTTCGCCGAGAACCGCCGCCTGCTCGACGAGGTGGAGGAGCTGGAGAACCGGGCCCGCCGCCGGGACCTGCTCGTCGACGACGAGACGCTGTTCGAGTTCTACGACGGCCGGATCGACGCCGAGGTGGTGTCGGGCCGGCATTTCGACAGCTGGTGGAAGCGCACGCGCCGCGAGCAGCCGGACCTGCTGACGTTCGACCCGGCGATGCTCGTGAACGCTTCGGCGGATGCGGTACGCCAGGAGCAGTACCCGGACGCGTGGGAGCAGGACGGCCGGCGGTTCCCGTTGACGTACCAGTTCGAGCCGGGCACGGACGCCGACGGCGTGACGGTCCACATCGGGCTGCCGCTGCTGGTGTCGGTCCGCGACGCCGATTTCGGGTGGCAGGTGCCGGGGCTGCGCGAGGACCTGGTGACGGCGTTGATCAAGTCGCTGCCGAAGGCATTGCGGCGCAACTTCGTGCCGGCCCCGGACACGGCCCGCGACGCCCTGGCGGAGATGCCGGTCCGCGACGGCGACCTGCTCGACGCCCTGGAGCGGCAGCTGCGCCGGATGACGGGCGTGTCGGTGCCGCGCGAGGAATGGGACTGGTCGCGGGTGCCGGAGCACCTGAAGATGACCTTCCGGGTCGTCGACGACGCCGGGAAGGTGCTGGGGGAGGGCAAGAGCCTGCCGGCGCTGCGGGAGAGCCTGGCGCCGAAGGTGCAGGCCACGGTCGCGGAGGCGGCGGTGGACGTGACCCGCAAGGGCGCGACGAGCTGGGAGTTCGGCACCCTGCCCCGCACCCTGTCACGCACGGTGGCCGGTCACACGCTCACCGTCTACCCGGCACTGGTCGACGAGGGCACGTCGGTGGCGGTGCAGGCGTTCGACCTGCCGGCCCGCCAGCAGCTGGAGATGTGGGCGGGCACCCGCCGCCTGCTGCTGCTGACGCTGCCGGCGCCGGCCCGGTTCGTGCAGGGCCGGCTGTCCAACGAGGCGAAGCTGGCGTTGAGCCGCAACCCGCACCGCAACGCCGTCGACCTGCTCGACGACTGCGCGGCGTGCGCCGTGGACCAGCTGATGGCGGACGCGGGCGGCCCGGCGTGGGACGAGGCCGGGTTCGCGGCGCTGCGGGACAAGGTGCGCGCCGACGTGGTGGACCTGACGCTGGACGTGGTCGGCAGGGTGCGCGGGATCCTGGCCGCCGCCTACGACGTGGAGCAGCGCCTGACCCGGACGAAGAACCCGCTGCTGCTGCCGGCGTTGGCGGACATGCGCGGCCAGCTGAGCCGGCTGGTGTACCGCGGGTTCGTCACCGACACGGGCTGGGCGCGGCTGCCGGACCTGGAGCGGTACCTGCGCGGCATCGAGCGGCGCCTGGAGAAGGTGCCGACGGATCCGGCCCGCGACCGGGACCGGATGCTGACGGTGCAGGAGGTGCAGCGGGAGTACGACCAGCTGGCGTCGACGATGTCGATGTCGCCGCAGCTGCGCGAGATCCGCTGGATGATCGAGGAGCTGCGGGTGGGCCTGTTCGCCCAGGCGCTCGGCACCGCCTACCCGGTGTCGGACGTGCGCATCTACCGCGCGATGGACGCCCTGCCGGCCTGATCAGGAGTGACGGCCCGATCAGGGCTGCCGGCCTGATCAGGGCGGGGAGCGCCGGACGCGCAGGGCCGGGGCGAGCGCGGCCACCGCGGCGGCGAGCACCGCGAGCAGCAGCAGCGCCCGGCCCAGCCCGGCCACGTCGGCGACGGCGCCGATGAGCGGCGGCCCGACGAGGATCGACCCGTACCCGATGCTGGTCACCACCGCGATCGCCTCGGCCGGCCGCGCGGTGTCCCCGGCGGCGCTGACGGCGGCCGGGAACACGAGGCAGATGCCGAGCCCCCACAGCAGCGCACCGGCGTACGCCAGCGGAGTCCACGCCGGCAGGACGGTCCCGGCCACCCCGGCGACGCCGAGCAGCCCGCCGGCGCGCACGGCACCGGCGCGGCCGAGGCGGGCGACGACGGCGGTGCCGAGGAACCGCCCGCCGGTCATGGCGGCGGCGAACACGGTGAACCCGAGCGCCGCCGACGCCTGCGACTGCCCCCGCTCGGTGTCGAGGTAGAGCGCGAGCCAGTCCCCGGCGGCCCCTTCGGCGATAGTGGCGCAGCACGTGAGCGCCCCGATGAGCAGCAGCCCGCGCGCGAGCCGGGGCCGCCCCCGCTCGCCGTCCGAGGGGGTGCCGGGCGCGTCGGCGCGCTCGTCGAGGTACCAGCCGAGCCCGGCGTAGGTGACGACGAGCGACGCCGCGGCGGCGAGCGCCAGGTGCGGCCCGACCCCGAGCCCGCCCCGCGCCGCGAGCGACCCGGCGGCCGCCCCGGCGATCGACCCGAGGCTCCAGCACGCGTGGTAGCGCGGCATCCACTCCCGCCCGGCCCGCCGGTCCACGGCGCTGCCCTGCACGTTCATGGCCACGTCCCAGGAGCCGTAGGCGAGCCCGAGGACGAACAGCGCCGCGGCGAGGGTCCCGAGCCCCGGCGCGTACCCGGCGGCGCCGAGCGCAACGCAGGACACGACGGCGGTGGCGCCCACCCAGGCGCCTGCCGAAGCGCCGGCACAGGTGCCCGGTGGCCGGCATGGACAGCAACGAGCCGATGCCGAGGGCGAGCAGGGCCCGGCCGAGCTGCCCGGCGCTGATGTCAAGGTGCCGCACGACGGCCGGGATGCGCGAGACCCAGGCCCCGACCAGGGCGCCGCTCGCGGTGAACACCAGGGCCGTGCCGGTCGCGGCCGCCCGGAGCCCCGTCCTCACGTTGGGCGCCGCGGCGGTCAGTACTGCTCGGGCCGGCGGAACGTGACGGTCTGGTCGTTGCCGGGCGGCGGCTGCCCCGGCCCGCCGGGGTTGATGATCTGCGTCGCGCCGCCCTGCTGGTAGGGGTCGACGGGCGGCGGGAACGAGCCGTGCGGAGATCCGTAGGTGGTCGGCGCCGCCGGGCTGCCGTACGTGCTCGGCTGCGCGGGCCCGTAGCCGCCGCCGGGCGGGAACCCGCCGCCGGGGCCGGGCACGACGGGGTGCATGCCGGTGTCGGGCTCCTGGCGGTCCTTGCGCCGGAAGTAGAAGAGGCTGCCGACGAGGCCGAGCGCGCCGACGATGGCGACGATGCCGACCCAGAACCCGAACGACAGGCCGCCGCCGTCGCTGGTGCGGCCGGTGGCCGCGTCGGTGGTGGGGATGATGACCTGACCGCCGGCCTCCGGCGGGGCGAGGGTCTCGTCGCCCAGGGCCGGCGTCTCGCTGGTTGAGGCGCTGGACGTCTTCTTGGGGGTGGCGGTCGCCGACGGCCCGCCGGTGACGCGCAGGTTGAAGCTGGCGCCCTTGCCGTTGGCGACGCGGACGCTGCCGTTGCCGGAGCCGGCGCGGTTGAGCTTCATGGTGAACCGCCCGCCGCCGGACTTGCCGGGGCCGAGGGTGCCGTTGGAGCGGCAGGTGACGGTGCGCCCGCCGGGGCCGACGTCGCAGCCGGGGTTGTCGGCGGGGTCGGCGCTGGCGTTGCCGGGCGTGGTGAGCATCACGGTGAGCCCGGTCGCCGGCTCCTTGGAGATGTTCTCGACCGAGAACTGCAGGGTCGCCTTGTCGCCGACCTTGCCCTCGATGCGTTCGGGCTGGACGGTGACCTTGAACGTGTCGGCGGCCCAGGCGGGGCCGGCGAGGGCCACCGCGCCGGCGACCGTGCCGACGCCGACCGCCGCGACGGTCGCCACCGTCGCGCTCCAGCGTCTCAAGCTTCGGACGTCACCCATGCCTCGGCGGACGATAGCAGCATTTGTCAACGATCGCCCTCCGCCGCCCGGTGGGACGAATCGCGCACAGGGGTCTGAAACAGGCGGAACAACCACCACAGGGAGGGCGCCAGGATGGCGGCGCCGGCGAGGACGGCCCAGAGCGTGGCGCGCATCACGGCCGGGGTGGCGGCGACGCCGGAGACGGTGGTCGACGGCGGCAGCAGGTACGGGTACTGGGCGGCCGCCCACCCCCACAGCATGGCGGCGACGGCGAGCCCGCCGGTGATGCGGACGGCGACGTAGCGGCCGGCGGCGAGCAGCCCGATGGAGGCGAGCCCGGCGAGCGCCGACGCGGCGATGAGCGCCGCCGGGACGGGCCGCCACAGGCGGTCGGCGAGCCATCCGGCGTCGAGCCGCACGACGAGGAGCCCGGCGGCGGCGAGGACGCCGGTGGCGGCGCCGGCCCACAGCGCCAGGCGGCGCATCTGCGGTACCAGATCGGGGTCCTCGCGGCGGGCGTCGAGGGTGAGGAAGACCGCGGCCAGGTAGGCGCAGACGGCGACGGCGAGCGCGCCGGTGGCGATCGACGTCGGGTTCCACCACGAGGTGAGCAGGTCGCCGCGCCCCGCCGTCCACGGCGGCACCCGGCCCGAGGCGACGCCGCCGGCGACGGCGCCGAAGAAGAACGGCGTGACGACGGAGGAGAACGCGAACAGGGCGCCGAAGATGCGCTGCCGCCCGACGGTGTCGCTGGTCTTGCGGAACGCGAACCCGGCGCCGCGGCCGATGATGCCGAGGGCGGCGCAGGTGAGCGGGATGTACATGGTGGCGGCGACGCCGGCGAACACGGCCGGGAACCCGGTCCACAGCAGCACGACGGCGAAGATGAGCCACACGTGGTTGGCCTCCCACACCGGCCCGATGGCGTGCTCGATGAGCTTGCGCCGGCGCATGCCGGTGCGTGCGCCGCCGGCGAAGAGGTCCCAGAACCCGGCGCCGAAGTCGGCGCCGCCGAAGAGGGCGTAGGCGGTGACGGCGAGGAACAGCACGCCGAGCAGCAGGTCCGCGGAGGTCAGGTGGCTCATCACGGCACCGGGAAGGCCGAGACGTCGGACTCCTGCGGCGCGACGGGGACGGGCTTGTCGCGGGCGAGGCGGCGCAGCACGTACACGGTGGCGATGGTCAGCAGCGTGTACACCACGGTCAGCACGACGAGCCCGGTGCGCAGGCCGGGCGCGGTGTTGACGGCGTCGTGGGTGCGCAGGATGCCGTAGACGACCCACGGCTGGCGGCCGGTCTCGGTGGTGGTCCAGCCGGCCTCGAGGGCGAGCACGGCGGCCGGCCCGCACAGCGCGGCGGCGCGCAGGAACCACCGGTTGGTCAGCCACTGCCGCCGCCATCGCCAGATGAACGCGAACGCGGCGGCGACGCCGAGCATCGCGAACCCGGCGCCGACCATGAGCTGGAACGACGCGTGCACGACGTTGACCGGGGGCCGCTGGTCGGCGGGGACGGTGTTGAGGCCGGTGATCTCGGCGTTCGGGTCCCAGTGGGCCAGCAGCGACAGGGCGTTGGGGATCTCGATGGCGTAGCGCAGCTCCCCGTCGACGGCGACGCCGCCGATGTGCAGCGGCGCGCCGCGCTCGGTCTCGTAGAGACCCTCCATGGCGGCGAGCTTCACCGGCTGGTAGTCGGCGACGTAGTGCGCGGCCCAGTCGCCGACGCCGACCTGGACCGGGGCCATGACGGCGGCGACGGTGAACGGGACGAGGAAGCCGAGGCGGTGGTACCGGTCGTTGCGCCCGCGCAGCAGCCCGACGGCGTAGACGGAGGCCATGCAGAAGCCGGTGACCATGAACGCGGCGACCATCATGTGCACCGACTGCGGCCCGGTGGCCCGGTTGAACATGGCGCCGAGCGGGTCGACGCCGGTGATCTTGCCGTCGACGAGGTCGAAGCCCTTCGGCTGGTTCATCCAGGCGTTGGCGCTGACGACGCAGAAGGTGCCGACGATGCCGGCGATCAGGATCGGCACGGCGGACCACAGGTGCACGCGGGCGGGCAATCGGTCCCAGCCGTAGAGGTAGATGCCGAGGAAGATGGCCTCGACGAAGAACGCGACCCCTTCGAGGGTGAACGGCAGCCCGATCACCTGCCCGTAGGTGCCCATGAGCCCGGGCCACAGCAGCCCCATCTCGAAGCTGAGGATGGTGCCGGAGACGGCGCCGACGGCGAAGAGCACGCCCATGGCGCGGGCCCAGCGGCGGGCGAGGAGCCGGTACTCGACCTCGCCGGTGCGGTGCCCGCGCCACTCCATGAACAGGGTGATGGCGGGCATGGCGACGCCGAAGCTGGCGATGATGATGTGCCAGCCCAGCGACAGCGCCATCTGGGTGCGGGCGGCGGCGAAGTCGCCGGGCGTTGCGGCCTCGGCGAGGATCGACGGTGACAGCAGGATTTCCACGACGCGTGCCCCCTAAGCCTGCGTGGTGTGCCTGCCCCTGTTCTATCCCCGCGGCCGCGCCGCATGCCCGGCGGTGCGCGCGAAAGCAATGTTGAACACGTTCGGGAACTTTTCCGCCCAACCACGAGTAGCATGGCTACACGTGGCGTGCCTACGGGTCAGATCTCCGATGCCGGCGCGGCGAACTGCGCCAGGGCCAGCAGCACCGCGATGACCACGAAGCCGATGTAGACGAGCCGCCGGCGGCGGATGTTCTCGTAGGCGTGCCACCACGCGATCGCCGCCTCCGACACCGGCCCGGCCACGAACACGCCCCGCCGGCGCCGCGGCACCACCATCGGCGCCAGCCGCACCGCCGTGCTCACGTACACGCGCCGCTGCGGCGCCTCCTGCGGCCGCTCCGGCGTGACGGTGATCTGCAGCGCGTCGTCGCCGGCGCCGTCCTCCTGGGGCCGCTCGTCGAGCCAGAAACGCTCCGAGCGGCGCCGGAACACGCGGGAGAGGAAGTCGTCGGCGGCGCGCGCCTGCCCGAGCCGGGTGCGCTGCAGCTCCAGCCACGGCCAGCGGGTCGCCACGTCGGTGAGCACGTCGACGTAGAGGTGGTCGGCGTCCTCCTCGCCGCCGACGACCCGCACCGAGTCGCGGCGCAGCGGCTCGAGGTGCTCGGTGACGAACGCGACGTAGCCGGCCGGCGGCTCCGACGTCATTCGCATCACACCAACACGCATGAGACCATCGTCGCGCCGGCCGTCGGCGAACGCCAGCACCGCCCCGGTGCAAGGACAGACCAAGAACCAGGAACACAGTCCGAGCTACCGCGATGCCCGCCGTGGGCGCGGTCCGTGACTCCCGGGCCTGCGGCGTCCGCCGTCAGTCACCGGCACCGGCGCGCTCCGGCAGCGCCCGGTGACCCGCCCGTCACTGTCCTGCCGGGCCCGTTCGCGGACCCCGGGAGGGTTGCGTGCGGATGGCATGATCGGCCCCGTGGGCTCCGCGTTACCCGTCGGCCGGGAGGTCCTCATCCCCGGCGAGCTGTCGGTCGCCATCGACGAGGGTGGCATCCGCACGGCCGGCGGCATGCTGCCCGCACTGCTGTACACCACCGACGGCCTCGAGCGGCACGGCCAGCGCGAGATGGTTTTCGCCGTCGCCCGCACCGGCGCACCCGCGCCCGGCTTCCCGCTGACGATGGCCCGCACCGTGCACCGCTTCGCCGCCGAGGGCCGCATCGTCGACGCCGGCGACGTGAGCGTGTTCGGCCGCCCCGGTGTCGACGTCGACGAGCGCGTCACCGGCTTCGTCTACGCCGACCCGCCGGCCGCCCTGCCCTCCACTGTGGACCTGCCGCGCCCGCCGCTGGTCGCCCTGCCGCTGCTGGGCGGCGAGACCGCCGTCGTGCAGCGCTTCGGCCACGCCCGCGTCCTGGCCCTGCTCGGCGCGCAGGAGCGCTACTACCCGCACCCGTGGTGGTTCCGGCCCGGCCGCGCACCCGTCCTCGACGACGCCGAGTTCCGCGCCGCGACGATGCTGTCCCGCGCACCGGCGTACAGCCTGCCGTTCCTGCGGGTCGTGCACGACGGCGACCGGCTCGAGCTGTCCGTGAGCCCCGAGGACCTGCCGTCACTGCAGGAGGCGATGCGCGAGGCGCCCGAGGTGTGCGCGTACCTGCCGGGCCTCGCCGGCACCCCGAAGACCTACGTGTGGGCGCCCGGCCAGTCCGGCCCCGCCGCGATCGTCGCGCCCGGCGGCGAGCGCGCCACCCGGCTCGCCTGCAACTTCCTGCTCATCGTGCGCGGCGCGGGCGCCGCGGCGGTGCCGGGAGAGGACCCGCAGGCGCCGACGGCCCGCCAGGTCGAGGACGGCTTCGCGGTCCTGCTGACCGGCGCCATGCACGCCCGCCTGCTGCAGGCGGTGGAGGCGGGCCGCCCCGTGGAGATCGGCCTGCCCGGCGGCGCCGTGCGCGCGGTCGCGTTCCGGGTCGCCGACCGCGCGCCCGCCGCCGCGCCGCAGCCCGGCCCCGACGCCGTCAACGCGCTCCCGCCCGACCTCGTCAACGGCGTGCCCGCGGCCACCACGATGGCCGGCGGCGACCTGCACGGCACGGCCCGCAGCGCCCGCCCGGCCGCCGCACAGGACCCGGCCCGCGGCCGGATCGTCCTGCTGACCAGCGAGGAGCAGCTGCGCCAGGCCACAACCCCCGGCGAGCTCAGCGACTTCCTCGACCGCGCCCGCCGCGTCGTCTACCAGCTCTTCGCCGGCGTGCGCCACCACACCGAGGAGCTCATGATCGAGTTCCGGCTGCCCCCGAACCGGCCCGTGGCCGTGCGCATCATGGCCCGCCCGATCGCGCCGCCGCGCGAGCTGCTGGTGGTGCTGGAGCGGCAGCTGCAGGCGCTGCCGCCCCCGACGATCCGCTACACCGAGGTCGCCTTCCAGCTCCACCTCCCGGTGGAACGGGCCGGCTAGCTGTGTCAATTGCTCGCTTCGCTCGCGGCGGGGGAGCTTCGCTCCACCCACACCCCCTCAAGATCTGAAGCGGCGCGCCCGGACGACGAGCGGGTTCTCTGTGCTCATCGGGCCGGCGGCGGTTCGTGGTGGTGCTTGCTAGGCGGCGTCCGACAGGCGCACGACCATTTTGCCGAGGTTTGCGCCGCGCAGTAGCCCCTGGAATGCCTCCACGGCCTTGTCGATGCCGTCGACGAACGTCTCCGCCACCGTGACCCGGCCCTCGCGCAGCCAGCCCGTCATCTCCTCCTGGAACGCCTCCCGCCGCGACCAGTGGTCGAGGACGAGGAAGCCCTGCATCGTCAGCCGCTTGCTGATCAGCAGCGTCAGGTTGCGGATGCCCGTCGCGTCCGGGGTGTTGTACTGCGAGATCATCCCGCACACCGCGATGCGCCCGTGCAGGTTCATGCGGAACAGCGCCGCCTCCAGCTGCTCGCCGCCGACGTTGTCGAAGTACACGTCGATGCCGTCCGGCGCGAGCCGCTTGAGCTGGCCGCGGATGTCGCCGTCGCGGTAGTTGAAGGCGGCGTCGAAGCCGAGCTCCTCGGTGAGGTAGCGCACCTTCTCCGGCGAGCCGGCCGAGCCGATGACGACCCGGGCGCCGCGCAGCCGGGCGATCTGCCCGGCGAGGCTGCCGACCGCACCGGCCGCGCCGGAGACGAACACCGTCTCGTCGGGCCGCATCCGGGCCACGTCGAGCAGCCCCGCGTAGGCGGTCAGGCCCGGCATGCCGAGCACGCCCAGGTAGGCCGACGCCGGCGCCGCCGCGGTGTCCACGACCCGCACCCGCGCCGCGTCGAGCACCACGTACTCCCGCCAGCCGAGCCCGTGCAGGACGCTGTCGCCGACCTTGACGTCCGGGCTGTCCGACGCCACGACGGTGCCCACGGCGCCGCCGTCGAGCGGCGCGCCGATCTGCCACGGCGGCATGTAGGACGGCACGTCGTTCATCCGGCCCCGCATCGCCGGGTCGACGGACATGACGTCGTTGCGGACCAGCACCTCGCCGGGCCCGGGCTGCGGTACCGCCTCCTCGCGCAGCTCGAAGTCGGACTCCGACGGGAAGCCCGACGGGCGGGCGGCGAGATACCAGACCCGGTTCGTCGTGGCGCTCACTTGCCGACCTCGATGTGCACGTCGATGTTGCCGCGGGTGGCGTTGGAGTACGGGCAGACCTGGTGCGCGGCGTCGGCGAGGCGCTGCGCGGTGTCGGGGTCGAGCTCGGGCAGGGTCACCGCCAGCCAGACCTCCAGGCCGTAGCCGCCGGAGCCGTTCGGGCCGATGCCGACCCGGGCGTGCACCTCGGACCCCTCGACGGAGGCGCCGGCGCGGCGGGCGACGACCCGCAGCGCGCTGTGGAAGCACGCCGCGAAGCCGGCCGCGAACAGCTGCTCCGGGTTGGTGGCGCCGCCCCCGCCGCCCATCTCCTTCGGCGTGCGCACGTCGAAGTCGAGGATCCCGTCGGAGCTGGCGACGTGACCGTTGCGCCCGTCGCCGCTGGCGGTGACCTCAGCCGTGTAGAGCACCTGCATCGATTTCTCCCTGTCGCTGGAGTGCGGCGGTGAGCCGCACGAGGGTGTCGCGGAGCTCGGCGAGCTCGGCGAGGTCGAGCCCGCCGTCGCAGACGAGGCGCGCCGGGATCGGCGCCGCCCGCTCCCGCAGCGCCGCGCCGCCCGGCGCGAGCCGGACGACAACGGAGCGCTCGTCGTCGCTGCGCCGCTCCCGCGCCACGAGGCCGGCCGCCTCGAGGCGCTTCAGCAGCGGCGACAGCGTGCTGGAGTCCAGCCGCAGCGCCGCGCCGAGGTCCTTCACGGTCCGCTCGTCGCGCTCCCACAGCGCGAGTAGCACGAGGTACTGCGGGTACGTGAGACCGAGCTCGTCGAGCAGCGGCCGATAGCGCGCCGTGACCGCCCGGGTGGCGGTGTAGAGCGCGAAGCAGACCTGCCGGTCGAGCGGAAGGACATCCACCCCCACACCGTAGCGCACGATTCAGTCGCGCGCGACCTAACGATCCCTCGCTTCGTGGGGCTGCCCACGCGCGCCACCACCCACTCACCGCCGTCACCACCTCACCCGCCCGGCCTCGCGTTGGTCTGCGGGGTCGCTCGGCCCCGGGGTGACCGCCGGGGCCGGCCGGCCCCGGTGCGGCGGGCGCTGCGCGCGGTGCCTGCATGCGCGGGGTGCGGCGGGCGGGCATACTGCTCGGATGCGCCGCGATGCCGCCGCCGGGTACGCGATCTGGTCGTCCGCGGCCGCACCCGTGCTGCTCATCGGCGGCTGGACCGTCGCCGCCGCGCTCCAGCCCGCGGCGTCGCTGCAGCGCGACGGCTACGACTCCCTGCGCGACACGATCAGCGCCCTCGCCGGGTACGGCGCCACCGACCGCTGGGTGATGACCCTCGCCCTGCTCGGCGTCGGCATCTGCCACCTCGTCACGGCGCGCGGCCTGCGCCCCATCGCCACACCGGCCCGGGTGATGCTCGCCGTCGGCGGCGCCGCCACCGTCGCGGTCGCCGCCCTGCCGCTGCCGGTCGCCGGCACCTCCGGCGCGCACCAGGCCGCCGCCACCCTCGCCTTCGCCTGCCTCGCGCTGTGGCCGGCCCTGTGGCGCCACGCCGGCGGCCGGCTGCCGCGCCCGCCGGCCACCGTCATGATCCCGGCCACGCTCGCCATGGTCGCGCTCGTGCTGCTGTTCACCGTCGCGCTCGGCACCGGCCGGCTGGTCGGCCTCGCCGAGCGCCTCGCGTCCGGCGCGGAGGCGGTATGGCCGCTCGCGACGGTCCTGCTGCTGCGCCGCCCTGCCATGCACGCCGCGCTCCTCGGCTGACCCGCCGTGCAACGGCCGCTGCTGCGCCCGCCCGGAAACGCACGCCGCGCTCATCGGTGACCCGCCGTTCAACGGCTGATGAGCTCGGCGGCCTTCTCCGCGATCATGTACACCGGCGCCATCGTGTGCCCCCGGTTGATCCGCGGCATGACGGAGGCGTCCACGACCCGCAGCCCCTTGAGGCCGCGCACCCGCAGCTGCGGGTCGACCACGGCGCCCTCGTCGTCGTCCGCCCCCATCCGGCAGGTGCCCACCGGGTGGTACAGCGTCTCGGAGTGCTGCCGGATCGACTCGGCCAGCCCCGCGTCGTCCGCCGGGCCCTCGTACGGCGCCATCGGCTCCCCGGCGTAGGGCCGCAGCGCCTCCGTGCGCGCCAGCCGCTCCGCCTGCCGCACGCCCCACATGAGCACCTCGAGGTCGCGCGGGTCGGACAGGTAGCCCGGCTCGATCACCGGCGGCTCCGCCGGGTTGGCGCTCGCCGCGCTCACCGTCCCGCGGCTGCCCGGCTGCAGCAGCACCACCCCGATCGTGAGCCCGTGCCCGGGCGGCGGCACCATGCCGTGCTCGATGAACGGCACCGGCGCGAAGATCACCTCGACGTCCGGCAGCCCCGACCCGGTGGAGGAGACGAACGCCACCGCCTCGGCCACGTTCGACGACAGCATGCCGGTGCGGGCGAGCAGGTACCGCGCGAGGCTGCCCGCCGACTCGGCGGCGACCAGCGTGATCGGCTGCGGGCACCCGAGCACCACCCCGGCGCTGAGGTGGTCCTGCAGGCCGGCGCCCACGCCCGGCAGCTCGTGCACCGGCTCGATCCCGGCGGCGCGCAGCCGGTCCGGGTCGCCGACGCCCGACAGCTGCAGGATGTGCGGCGAGTTCACCGCGCCCGCGCACAGCAGCACCTCCCGCTGTGCCGTCAGCTCCCGCACGGTGCCGTCGGCGGCGCGGTACGAGACCCCGGTGACCCTGCCGCCCGCGCCGCTCCTGCCGTCAGCGATGCGCAGGCGGTCCACGGTCGCGCCGGTCACCACCGTCAGGTTCGGGCGGCGCAGCGCCGGGCGCAGGTAGGCGTCGGCTGCGCTGCGCCGCGAACCGCGGTGCTGCGTCACCGGCGTCGGCGAGCACCCGGTGTTGTCCGCCCCGTTGAGGTCCGGCTGGTCCGGGATGCCGGCCTCCCGGCACGCCGCCAGGAACGCCGCCGTGATCGGGCTCGGGCTGCGCAGCTCCTCGATCCACAGCGGCCCGTCGGCCCCGTACGCGCTGCCCGGCCCGGCCCGCCGCTCGACGCGGTTGAAGTACGGCAGGACCTCGGCGAACGACCAGCCCGGCAGCCCCCAGCCGTCGTAGTCGGCGGCGCACCCGCGGATCCACATCTGCGCGTTGATCGACGTCGACCCGCCCAGCGTCCGCCCGCGCGGCCAGAACAGCTCCCGCCCGCCCAGCCCTGGTTGCGGCGCCGTGCGGTAGTTCCAGTCGTAGGCGGTGGCGAACAGCTTGCTGAACGCGGCCGGGATGCGGATCTCCCGCGCCTTGTCCGGCCCGCCGGCCTCCAGCAGCACCACCCGGTTGCCCGGGCTGGCCGACAGCCGGTTGGCCAGCACGCACCCGGCCGGCCCGGCCCCGACGACGACGTAGTCCGCACTCTCCGGCGCGGCGCTTCGATCAGCAGGCATGGCGGCGCCTCCTCGCGCCCGACCATACGCCGAAACCAGTGCCCGTCAATGCCCTAAGGACGCCGCAGTGGTACCCCCTGTGGCGCGCTGATGCCACCGAGCTTGTCCGGATTGACGACCATGTACACGCCGGCGATGCGCCCGCCGGACACGGCGACGGTGAGTGCGTACCGGGCGCGTTCGCCGTCGATCAGCAGCGCCGGCCCGCCGTTGAGGCGCGCGGGCACCGCGGAGAGCGGCCGCCCGAGGACGGCGGCGAAGAACCGGACCGCCTTCGCCCGCCCCGCGATCGGGTTGCGGGCCGCCCGCGCCCGCCCGCCGCCGTCGCTCCACACGACCACGTCGTCGGCCAGCAGCCGCTCGAGCCGCGCCACGTCCCCGAGCCGGGCCGCGGCCACGAACCCGTCGATGAGCCGGTTGAGCTCAGCCGGGTCGGTGCTGAACCGCGCCCGCCCCGCCAGCGCCGCCTCGGCCCGGTGGTGCAGCTGCCGGCAGTCCTCCGCGGAGCGCTCCAGGATGCCGGCGATCTCCGTGTACGGCAGCCCGAACGCCGTGTGCAGCACGTACACGGCCCGCTGCGGCGGCGTGAGCCGCTCCATCAGGTGCAGCACCGCCATCGACAGGTCCGAGGTGTCGACCGCCCCGAACGGCGACGGCTCGGTCGACACCGGCTCCGGCAGCCAGGTGCCGATGTACTCCTCCCGCCGCGCCTGCCGCGCCCGCAGCGCGTCGACGGCGAGCCGCGCCACCACCCGGGTCAGGTAGCGGCGCGGCTCGGCCACCGCGGACCGGTCCGCCCCCGTCCAGCGCAGATAGGCCTCCTGCAGCACGTCGTCCGCGTCGTGGACGCTGCCCAGCATCCGGTACGCCAGCCCGTACAACATCGGCCGGTGCTCCTGATAGGCCCGCTCGGCGGCGTCTCCCTGTCCCGACGGATTCGGCTGCCGCCCGGCGTCGTGCCGGGCGGCAGCGTCCGGGGTGGTGCGGTCCGCGGTGGCGGGGACGCTCATGCCGTCGGCGGCTGGTTCCGGGTCGCGACCGAGAGACGGTTCCACACGTTGATCGTCGCAATCGCCATGAGGAGGTTGGCGACCCCGCCCTCCCCGAACTGCTTGATCGCCTCGTCCCACACCTCGTCACTCACCCCGTGCTCACCCAGCCGCGTCACCTCGTCGGTGAGGTCGAGCGCCGCACGCTCGCGCGCGTCGAAGAACGGCGCCTCCCGCCACACCGACACCGCGAACAGCTTCCGGGTGTCCATCCCGTCCTGGAGCCCTTCGCCACTGTGCATGTCCACGCAGAACGCACACCCGTTGAGCATCGAGGCCCGCAGCTTGATGAGGTGCCGCAGTTCGGCATCCACGTTGGCGCGGATGTACTTCTCCATGCCCAGCACCGCCTGGTAGGCGTCCGGGCTGACCTGGTTGATCGTCATACGCTGCACCGGCTTGACAGCCGCCGAGTTCGTCATGCGATCACGACGGCCCACCCCCGCCGGAACGTGACAACCGGCGGTGTGGCAAGCACCACTACCCCCACCGGGGCGGGCCCGCGCATTACTGTTCGTGGGTGACCTCGAGCACCTGGCGCCACCTCCCGCCCGCCGCCCGCGCGATCGCCGTAGCGGCCACCGACGCCGTGGAGGCGGCCCGCGAGCGCGACCCGGACCCGTACGACGCCGCGGTGGACCGCCTGGCCGCTCTGGACCCGGAGCAGACCGGCCGCGTCCTCGGCGCCGTGGTGCGATCGCTGCTGGAGGAGCGCCACCCCGACGGCCTCGACGGCGACGACATCCGCGCCGCCCTGGAACACACCGTCCGCACCGCCGGCACCTGGTACGAGGTCGACCCCCAGGTCATGGTGGTCCTCCTGGTCGGCGCCCTCGGCATCCACGAGACCGACGAGAACGCCCCGCTCCCTCCGCGCGCACTGGCCGCGCACGCCCCGCTGCTCGTCGCCGACCTGCTGCAGACGCGCAGCTTCGCCCGCTACCTGGAGTCCGCCTTCACGGAGATCCAGCGCTCGGAGCTCCACGACGCCTGACACACCCGTTTCAGCGGAGGCGGCCTTTCGTGTCTGTGCGGCCCGGCGTCAGCGGAAGCCGCCGCGGAAACGGCGGAAGAAACCGCCCTCCTGGGGGAGGGCCGGGGCGGGAGGCGGGGGCGTGGCGCGCTGGCGGGCGACCGGCCGGTCGTAGTCCGTGCGGGCGATCGCGTCGACGATCTCGGCCTCGGTGAAGTGCTCCGAGCCCTCGATCATCGGCACGAACCCGACCAGGATGCCGTCGCGCATCACCTGCGCCTCGAGGCCGGCGGTGCCGTCCGTGTCCCATACCGCGACCCGGCCGTCGAACAGGGTCACCCGCACGCCGAACTGTGACAGTCCGGCCTTAGCCATCTCCAGGTGCGCGGGCACGCCGCGTTCGCGCAGCGTGTCGACGACCCGGCGGGCCTCGAACTCGTCCATCCCGGAACGTTAGCTCCCGAGGCTGTGAGCCGGCTGAACGCCGATCGCGCTGCGCAGAACAACGGCGGACGGGGCTACTTCGAAGGCTGCGGCAACTCGCAGTTGATCTTCGGGTTGACGCCCAGGTAGTTCAGCGGGCCCGCGATGATCGTGACGACGATCGTGCCGGCCTTGGCGCAGTTCGCGTCGTCGCTGTCGAAGTAGCCGCGCTGCCCCGCCGCGATGACGCCGATGATCAGCCAGATGGCGATGATGACCCCGCCGATCGAGGACCCTCTGCCCACGGTGTGCCTCCTTGGTTCGAATCGACGGATTGATACCCGCGCACACCACTGCGGCAAACGCGGGCGGCGTGACGCGCGTCGCTTCCGGTGTCGGCTTGGCAGCAATGGGGGAGTGCGCACGCGCCGGGGGCCCATACGGTTCATTCCCGTGCCGCGCGACCGGCGGCAGCGAAACGAGCCGAACCAGAAAACGGAGCAACACACCGATATGAGCGACGACTACACGCCCTTCAGCACCGACCTCGACGGCAACGGGACCGACGACCCGGCGGCCATCTACACCCTCGACGACGGCTCCAACGTCCTCGTCGGCGACCTCGACCACGACGGGCAGGTCGACATCGCCGCCCTCGACAGCGACGGCGACGGCGTCTACGAGCAGGCGTACGACCCGGAGACCGGCATCACCACCGACCTCACCGGCAGCGACCCCGACTACAGCGCCGAGTACGACGACCCCGGGTACGACGGCGAGGGCGGCAACCTCGACGGCGACGTGGCCGCCGCGGGGGACAGCGCGGGCGGCGGGGACTCCGGCGGGTACTGGGACGCCGGCGCCGTGTCCGACATGATGGAGATGCAGCACGAGACGTCGATGGCCGTGATCAACAACATCTGACCGGCCGCGCCGACCGCGATCGAGGCCGTCCGGCGCGCCGCGCAGGCGTCGCCGGGCGGCCGGTATACATGATCCCGATGGCACCCCTCAGCCCACTGCTCGTCGCCGACCTCGTCGGCATCGCCGTGTTCGCCGCGTCCGGGGCCACCGCCGCGGTGGCGAAGCGGCTCGACCTGTTCGGCGTGATCTTCGTCGGGTTCCTCGCGGCGCTCGGCGGCGGGATCATGCGCGACGTGTTCATCAACGTGCAGCCGTTCGCGTTCGTCGACTGGCGGTACGCCCTCGTCGCCGTCCTCACCGCCGCCGCCACGTTCCGGCTGCACCCCACCGTGAGCAGGCTGCGCTGGACGGTGCTCGTGCTCGACGCCGCCGGGCTCGGGCTGTTCGTGGTCACGGGCACGCTGAAGGCGCTCGACGCGGGCGTGCCGCCGCTCGGCGCCTGCATCATCGGCATGCTCACCGGGATCGGCGGGGGCCTGGTCCGCGACCTGCTCACCGGCGAGATCCCGACCGTGCTGCGCCGCGAGATCTACGCCGTCGCCGGGCTGCTCGGCTGCGTCTCCGTCGCCGCCCTGGACGCGGTGCACCTGCAGCGCCCGGTGAGCATCGCCCTGGCCGCCACGCTCACGTTCGTGCTGCGCATGGTCGCCATCCGGCGCAACTGGTCCGCCCCGACGGCGTCCTGAGCTCGCTCCGGGGGCCTTGCAAAACCAAGAGCAGGCTCATGCGGTACCGCCAAAAATTCCTGACACAAGATGGCAGGAATGGCCGGGAGGATGGGCGCATGACCGGATTCGCAAGCCTCATCATGGTGAACATCGACTGCGCCGAACCGCCCGCGCTGGCAAGCTTCTACGGCGAGGTCCTGGGCTGGGACGTCACGCACAGCCAGGCCGAGTACGCGATGATCAGCGACGGCACCACGTCCATCGGCTTCGGGCAGATCGACGCGTACGAGGCGCCGACGTGGCCGCAGGGCCCGACGCCGAAGCAGTTCCACCTCGACTTCTACGTCGACGACCTCGCCGACGCCGAGGCACGCGCGCTCAAGCTCGGCGCCACGAAGCCGGACTTCCAGCCCGGCGGCGACCGGTACACGGTGCTGCTCGACCCGGCCGGCCATCCGTTCTGCGCCTGCCTGCGGTCATGACAGCTACTTCGTGAGTGTGGACGACGAGACGGACGGCGGCTTCGCGCCCAGGAAGAAGATGCCGGGGAAGCCGTTCGTCTCGAAGCCCGCGCTCGGGTTCCGGCGCAGCGTGGAGCCCTCGATCGACATGGTGCCGGTGCGGTTGTTGCTGACGAAGAACACCGCGCCGCCGCCCTCGTTGGCCTTGTTCTGCTCGATCAGCGACCCGGCGATGCGCACCGTGAAGTCGTTGCCGTCGCAGTAGATCGCGCCGCCGCTGCCGCCGCCCGGGGTGCCCGACTTGGCCGGGTTGGCGCCGCGCCCGACCGCCGAGTTGTACGACAGCACGCTGTTGAGCACCACCCACGACACCCCGATGCTGCTCAGCGCGCCGCCGTTGGAGCAGACCCCGCCCTGCCCGGAGGCCCCGCCGAAGGTGCTGGCGACGATGTAGACGGGCTGGTTGTGGTACTGGCTGAGCACGCGGACGGCGGCGCCGCCGAGGTCCGGGCCGGTGTCGTCGCAGCGGTTGCGCACGAAGCGGGAGTTGACCGCCTTGAACCGGCCGCCCCGCACGAAGATCGCCCCGCCGCCACCGCCCTCGGCCTTGTCACCGGTGGAGTTGCCGTCCGCGAACGTGATGTTCTGCACCGTCAGCGCCGGCGTCTCCTGGTCCTGGCAGTGGCTCGTCGTCCACTCGAGCGACTGGTCGCACGTGTTCTGGTACAGGATCCGGCGCTTGCCCTCGCCGCTGAGCGTGACCTTGCCGCCACCGTCGATGACGACCCGCGGCGAGCGGTTGCGAACCTTCGCCGTCTCCTTCACCACGATCGTCACCGGGTCCGGCCCGCAGTTGAACGTGACGAGCCCGCCGGCCGCGACCGCCGCCACGAACTTCTCCGACGTGCAGCCGGCCGGCGTGCCGTCGCCGACGACCCAGGTCGGCTTGGACGTGTCGATCGCTCGCGCCTCGGCGGGCACGTCGGCGTGGCCGGACGGGTTGCCGTTGGTGTAGGACTGCGCCGCGCCGCCCGCCGGCGCCGAGCCGAGCCCGCTCGCGCCGTCCGAGGCGTCGGAGGCCACGGGGGCAACGCTGTTGGGGTCCGGAACGTGATAATTCGGATCCACCGGCACAGGTTCGGCCTCGCAGGCCGCCAGGGCGAGCACCGCCGTCAGCAACACGAACCCGAACCCTCGTCGCATCGGGCGATGGTAGCGCCGCCGCGGCCCGCGTGGATTCAGTCCGCTCGCAGTTCCCTTTCCCAGTCCACCGCCGCGGCCTCCAGCGACTCGGGGGTGAGGTCCAGCGTCACCGGATAGTCGAAGGTGAGCACGCGCTCCTCACCCAGCCACGACGGCGCCGTGTCCTGCGAGAACCCGACGATGAGCCGCGGCTGCCCGTACTCGTGCTCGTCGAGCGTGAACGACAGCGCCGGGAACGTGAGCCGCTCCAGCAGCTCCACCCGCCCCTTGGCGGCCCGCAACAGCCAGTCACCGAGCAGCCGCGCCTCGTCGCCGCTCAGGCACTCCGCCCGGAACATCCACGCCCGCCCGTCCAGCGCGTCCACGGTCCCCTCGACGACCAGCGGCCCGGTCTCGGATGAGGGGGCGGCTCGCAGCTCGACGAAGGCCCCGGTGCGCGAATGCAGTCTCACCGGCCCAGCATCGCAAACCGCCGGTAGCCGGGGCATTGGGCGTTAGGCCGGTTACGGTACCCCGATGAGACCGCATCTGGCCGAGCAGCTCGACATGCAGCCGCACCCCGAGGGCGGCTGGTACCGCGAGACCTGGCGCTCGACGGCCGTCTTCGTGCCGCCCGGCTACGACGGCCCGCGCAGCGCCGCCACCGCGATCTACTTCCTGCTGCACCCCGGCGAGGAGTCGGCGTGGCACGTGGTCCGCTCCGACGAGCTGTGGTTCTGGCACTCCGGCGGCCCCCTGGCCCTGCGCCTCGGCGGCTCCGCCGACCGCCCCGGCCCGGGCACCGAGGTCCTGCTCGGCGCCGACGTCGCCGCCGGCCAGCGCCCGCAGGTCCTCATCCCCGGCGGCGTCTGGCAGGCCGCCGCACCCGCCTCCGACGCCCCGGTCCTGGTCAGCTGCGTGGTGGCCCCGGGCTTCGACTTCGCCGACTTCCGCCTGGCGCCCCACCCCGCACCCTGACGCTATGCCGCGCGTTGACCGGATATGTCCGCCGCTCCGCGACGGACATATCCGACATTTCGGTTATGTGCGGTTTTTGATCGGGCCCATTGCCTGAGCCACTGCCGTTCCTCAGGTCGACGAACCGCCACCGGCCGCCGGCTCGGGGTCGGAGACGTCGGCGACCGTGGCCTGCAGCGCGGTCAGGGCGTCGTCGGCGGCGACCGCCAGCGCCACGCCGTGCCGGCCGCCGCCCAGGGAGATCTCCCGGCCGCGGACGCGCTCGTCGGCGATCACCGGCCATGGTGTCGTCGAGCCGAACGGGGTGATGGTGCCGCGCTCGTAACCGGTCGCGGCCTTCGCCGTCGCGGCGTCGGGCATCGACATGCGGGCCACGCCGAGCAGGGCGCGCAGCTTCGGCCAGGAGATGACGCGGTCGCCGGGGACGAGGACGAAACGGTAGTCGCCGTCGCTCAGGCGTACCACGATCGTCTTCACCACGTCACGGGGCTCGACGCCGCGGGCCGCGGCTGCCTCGGCGAGGCTGCGGACCGGGCCGTGCTCGACGACCCGGTACGCGATGCCGCTCGCCGCAACCCCGGCGACGGCCGGGTTGTCAGAAGACGCGGTCATCTCACTTCACCAGCGGGCGGACGCGCTCGGCGACGAATCGGACGAAGCCCTCCGGGTCGGGGTCGTCGGGGGTCGGCTGCAGGACCACGGTGTCCGCGCCGGCCTCGGCCCAGCGGGCCACGGCGTCGGCGAACGCGTGCTCGTCGCCGGTCACCGACACGTCCCGCGACGGGTCGGGGTAGCCCCACTTGCGACGCTCGGCCGCCATGCGCTCCTGCGCGCCCGGGCCCGTCGCCGCGTGCAGGTACACGACCACCGGGTGCGGGTCGGTGCGGCCCGCGGCCGAGCGGCCCTCGTCGATCAGGGCGCGGTTGCGGCGTACCGTCGCCGGATCGGTGCCACCGGTGAGCACCGTGCCGTCGGCGAGCTCGCCGGACAGCCGCAGCGTCCTGTCGCCGGTGGCGCCGAGCAGGATCGGGGCCGGGCCGGTGGGCGGCCAGTCCAGGGCGACGTCGTCGAGGCGCACGTAGCGGCCCTGCGCCGAGACCCGCTGGCCGCGCAGCAGCGCCCGCAGCGCCAGGGTGTACTCCCGCAGCAGCGTCAGCGGCGATTCGGCCCGCGCGCCGACCTGGCCCATCCAGTCCTGCACGCCGTGCCCGGCGGCGATGATCGCCCGGCCGGGGAAGAGCCGGAACACGGTGGAGATCTCCATAGCGCTGATGGCCACATTGCGCAGTGGCACCGGCAGCAGGCCGACGCCGACCCGCAGCCGAGAGGTCCAGGCGAGGGCCGCGGCGGCGGTGGTCAGGCCGCCCTCCAGGAAGCAGTCCTCCCACAGCCACAGCTCCTCGAGCCCGGCGTCGTCGGCGGTCCGCACGAGGTCACGCAGGCGCTCCGGCGGCAGCTGCGGCAGGAACACGGTACCCAGCGTCGTCATGAACAGCAGTCTTGCACTGTCGCGTACCCGATCGAGCCCCCGCGGGGGATGGCGAGGGAACGGCTTGGAACGCCACCAGGGCATGAGGCAACGACACGCAGTGGTCCTGGGCGGCAGCATGGCCGGGCTGCTCACCGCGCGGGTGCTCACCGAGCACTTCGGGCGCGTCACCATCGTCGAGCGCGACGAGCTCAGCGGCTCGTGGTCCGGCGACCCCGAGGCCGACCCGCGCGAGCGCGAGACCCGCCGCGGCGTGCCGCAGGGTCGCCATGCGCACGGCCTGCTCGCCGCCGGGCTCGACGTCGTCGAGGGGTTGTTCCCGGGCGCCACCGCCGAGCTCGTCGCGGCCGGGGTGCCCAGCGGCGACGTGCTGGGCAACGTGCGCTTCTGCGTCAGCGGGCACCGGCTGCGCCAGGCGCCGACGGGCCGCACGGCGCTGTCGTTCAGCCGGCCGTACCTCGAGAACTACCTGCGCAGCAAGGTCTTCGCGCTGCCGGGCGTCGAGGTGCGCGGCGGACACGACATCGTGGGCATCGACGCCGATGCGGGCCGGGTGACCGGGGCGCGGGTGCAGCGCCGCGACGGCGGGCCGGTCGAGGGCATCGCCGCCGACCTTGTCGTCGACGCGACCGGGCGCGGGTCACGGGCCCCGCGGTGGCTCGCCGACCTCGGCTACGAGCCGCCCCGCGAGGAGCAGCTGCACGTGGACCTCGCCTACGTGTCGCGGCACTACAAGGTCGACCCGGCGCTGCTCGACGGCGACATCGCGATCATCATCGGCCCGTCCGCGCAGGCGCCCCGCGGCGGCGCGGTCATGCTGCAGGAGGCCGGTCGGGCGGTCATCACCCTGTTCGGCATCCTCGGCGACCACGCGCCGCTGGAGGATGAGGGCTTCCGCGCCTACGCCCGGCGGCTGCCGCTGCCGTACGCCGCCGAGATCATCGAGGCGTCGGTGCCCCTCGACGACGCGGTGAAGTTCCGCTACCCGGGCAGCACCCGGCACCGCTACGACCGGCTGCGGCGCTTCCCGCGCGGCTTCGTCGTCGTCGGCGACGCGATGTGCTCGTTCAACCCGATGTACGGGCAGGGCATGTCGGTCGCCGGCGTGGAGGCGCTGCGCCTCGGCGACGCCCTGGCCCGCGACGGCGCCGACGGGTTCGACGCGTTGCGGTTCTTCCGCGCGGTACGCCCCGTCATCGACATCCCGTGGCAGATCGCGACCGGCGGCGACGCGGCCCTGCCCGGCGTCGACGGGCCGCGGGACGCCAGGACCCGCATGGTGAACCGGTACCTCGACCGCCTCTACGCCGCCGCCGCGCACGACGAGGCGGTGTCCCTCGCCTTCAGCCGCGTCACGAACCTGCTCGACCCGCCGACCGCGTTGCTGCGCCCCGCCATCGCGGCCAGGGTGTTCGGGCGGTCTGTTCATGAACTTCGGGCGACGCCTCGTCGATGACGCTGGGAAGCGGTAATATCACCCGTCGTCACATTGATTCGTGGCACGTTGATTCGTGGCAAGACTGACTGGTCGGGAGTCGGATGTGCGGACGCGTGCGGTGCCTGACCACATCTTCGAGAAGCTGATCGGCGCGCTGATCAGCGAGTCGGCCGCCGCCATGCTGGCGCAGCGGTCCCGCGGCGCGGCCCTGCACGCCGGTGAGGCGTTCGGGCGCGTCCTCGCCTGGCTGTGGGAGAACACGACCGGCCCCGACGACGTCCTCGTCTACGTCGCCGACCTGGTCGCGCAGGTGCGCTACCACGCGGCCGACGCCGACGCCTCCATCGCCCTCGACGACGTCCTCGCCGGCGTGCGCCGGGCCGCCGCGCCCATGGCTCCCGCCGAGGGCGCGGCGATGCTGGCGTGCCTGCGAGCGGGGCTGCCCGCCTACCTCTGACGCTCGTGCCACTCCCGCAGCAGCTCGGCCTCGCGCTCGGGCGTGAGCCGCTGGGGGGCGGTGCGCGGGTTGGTGCGGGCGTCGGCGAGGCAGTCGCGGATGCTCTCGCGCAGCGGCCGCGGCGACAGGCCCGCCGCGAACGCCGCCGACGGGTCGGCGCGGTTCACCGCCGCGTCCCGGTCGGGCGCCGGCCACAGCGGCAGCTCGTCGCCGCCGATCCCGCGCTCGAGCAGGAACCCGGGGTCGACCCAGGTCAGCGTCGTGCCCGGCGGCCCGGCCTCGGCCACCATCGCCTCCAGCAGGTCCCCGAACGAGAACGGCCGCTCGGGCGCGTAGGCGGGCGCCGCGGCGTGGAAGACCCCGGCCGTGCCGGACTCGGCCATCGCCACGATCCAGGCGGCCATGTCGCGGGCGTCGACATACTGGATCGAACTGCCCCGCTCGCCCGGCGCCAGGACCTCGCCGCCGCGGGCGATGCGCTCCACCCACCACGTGAAGCGGATCAGGTGGTCGTGGGGGCCGATGACGTACGTCGGGCGCACGATCAGCGTCGCGTCGCCGAACCGCTCGACGGCGGCCCGTTCGCACGCCACCTTGAGCGGGCCGTAGCTGGTCTCGGTGACGTCCTCGTCGCCGGGCGCGGCCTCGTACAGCGGCCCGTCCTCGGTGTAGCCCGCCGGCGGCTGGTCGTAGACGGAGACGCTGGAGACCAAGACGTACTGCCCGGAGTCCGGCAGCGCGTCGGCGAGCCGCCGGATCTGCCCCGGCACGTACGCGCTCACGTCGATCGTCGCGTCGAACGCCAGGCCTTCGAGCTGAGCCAGGTCCCCGTTGCGGTCGGCGAGCACGTGCCGGGCCTGGGGGAACAGGTCCGCGCCCGTCCTGCCCCGGTGCAGCAGCGTGACGTCGTGCCCGCGGCCCAGCGCCGCCTCGGTGATGTGCCGGCCGACGAACTGCGTGCCGCCGATGATCAAGACCCTCACGCCCGCACCCCCGTGAACGTGCCCGCCTCGAACTCCACGAACCTCTGAGCGTCCATGGCCCGACGCTACTGCGCGCGAAGAGGGGCGCGGGGTCCAGTCCCGCGCCCCTCTCGGCGAAATCGCTCAGCTCAGCGCGAACTTCTGGGCCGCGGAGCCGTTGCAGTCCCAGATCTGCAGCCGGGTGCCGTTGCCCGTGGCGCCGCTCGGGGAGTCCAGGCAGCGGCCCGACTGCGGGTTGCGCAGGGAGCCGTCGGCCTGCTGCTGCCAGACCTGGCCGCCGACGCCGTTGCAGTCCCACAGCTCCACCTGGGTGCCGTTGGCGGTGCCGTTGCCGATGATGTCCAGGCAGCGGCCCAGGGTGCGCAGGGCGCTGTTGGACTGGTGGAACCAGTGCTGGTCCACGGCGTAGGACTGGCAGTCCCACAGCTGCACGGCCGCGCCGTTGCCGCCGGAGTCGTCCGCGGCCACGTCCACGCACTTGCCGCCGGGGCCGACGCCGGAGCCGCCGCCGTTGACCGCGAACTTCTGCGCGGCCGAGCCGTTGCAGTCCCAGATCTGCAGCCGGGTGCCGTTGCCCGTGGCGCCGCTCGGGGAGTCCAGGCAGCGGCCCGACTGCGGGTTGCGCAGCGAGCCGTCCGCCTGCTGGACCCACTTCTGGCCGCCGACGCCGTTGCAGTCCCACAGCTCGACCTGGGTGCCGTTGGCGGTGCCGTTGCCGTTGATGTCCAGGCAGCGGTTCAGGGTGCGCAGCGAGGTGTCGGCGAAGTGCGCCCAGTGCTGGTCCTCGGCCCAGGTCTGGCAGTCCCAGAGGACCACCGTGCCGCCGTTGCCGGCCGTGTCGTCCGCGGAGACGTCCACGCACTTGCCGCCGGGGCCGGTGACCGTGCCCTGCGGGCCGTTCGGGACGTTCGTCTGGCCGCCGTAGCCGACGCTCACCACGTTGGCCTGCACGGCGTTCTCGGCGGCGTCGCTCGGGTAGCCGTACACCATCGCGCCCTCGAACCAGGTGCCCCGGTTGCGGTTGCTGTTGTCGCCGCCGATGCCCAGGATGATGCCGCCCTCCTGGTGCATCGGGCGGTAGCCGGGCTTGTCGGTCGGCAGCGCGTCGTTCCACCACGTCGTCAGGCCGCCGGACTGCGAGTTGCCGCCCTTGAGCGCGTACGTCGTCTGGCCGTTGTTCTTCAGCACGGCGGTCACGAACGCCGAGTTGTTGCCCGGGTTCGGGTTCGAGCCGTTGCCGCCCTGGAACATGCCGTTCTCCATGTCCGCCTCGATCCACGGGCCGGAGCCCTGGCACGGCGGGAAGAAGCAGGTCGTGGCGATGCTGATGGCGTCCATGTGCCCGTTGCCGATGTCGAACGGCGTCGCCTCGGCGTTGCCGTAGTCGAAGCAGCAGTCGGAGCCGACGTGCGTGCCGCTGGCGACCATGTAGACGCCCTCGGGCTGGCCGTTGACCGCCACGCCCGGCGCCCGGCCGTTGAAGCGGTAGCCGACGCCCGGCGACACCCACAGGCCGTACACCTTGTGCCCGCCCGCGGTGACCGCGATCTCGCTCGCGTCCGCGCCGCGGTCGCCGGACCCGGCGCCGCCGTCGGGCGCGATCGTCAGGTCGCTGTGGTTGCTGGTCTGGTCGTAGATGCGCGTGATCCGGCAGGTGGAGCCGTTGCAGAAGGCGTCCTGGTCGCCGGCGTTGGCGTACCCGCCGGCGGCGAGCAGGCCGACGTTGTGCAGGGCGCCGTCGGAGGCGCGCTGCACCTGGTAGAGCGGCCCGTTGTACGACGCGAACAGCGCCCGCGTGGTGCTGTGCGCGGCCACGCACGCGGTGCCGTTGGAGGCGTAGATGTCGCAGGGCAGGGGACCTGCGGCCTGCGCCGGGCTGGTGAGCCCGACGAGGGCGGCGGCGGTGAGGGCCAGGCCCGCGGCGGCGGAGAACAGCATCCGGCGCCGGCGTCCCGGTCGTGATCGACTGACCACGGGAGACCTCTTTCGATCGATGAAGGGCCGATTTGGCGGCGGCCCTGAGCGACGCATCGGTGTCTTAGTATGCGTATTCGCGTCGGTCTTTGATAGATCGTGTTGGAAACTGTTCGAACTGCGGTCGGCGGCTGTGCGTGGTCGCGGGCATCGGATACTGTCGCTGCACACACAGGCCGGGGGAGGGCGCGTGCGCAGTCTGTCGCTCACGCGGTTCGTCCGCGGCGTCCGGGCGCTCGCCCGCCGTCCCGGCTGGCTGATCGTGCTGATCGTCGGCCTCGCCGTCTCCGGCGGCCTGCTCGGTTACGGCGCCGCACACACCGACGACGGCCTCGCCAACGCCGCCCTCAACGTCGGCACCAGCATGCTCGGCGCCCTCATCACCGTCGCGATCATCGGCCCGATCATCCGCTACGTGCAGGAGGGCACCGTGCGCGAGCACGGCCGCCTCGACTACGGCTGGTTCAGCGACCAGGTCAACACCGCGACCCAGCACGTGCAGATCCTGACCACGTTCACCAACGTGCTCGACCACGCCGCAACCGACGCCTTCTTCCGCGGCGTGCGCGGCGCCCTCGCCCGCGGCGCCAAGGTGCGCATCCTGCTGCTGAACCCCGGCTCCATCGCCGCCGACCTGCGCCAGCAGGAGCTCGCCGGCGGCAACGTCGTGCTCTCGGTGCAGCGCGAGATCATGCGCAACCTGCGCCGCCTGTCCCGCTTCGTCGCCGACCTCGGCGAACGCGACCGGTCCGGCTTCGAGGTGCGCCTCTACGACGCGTCGGCCTCCATCACGCTGTACCGCTGGGACGACCGCGCCCTCGTGTCGTTCCTGCCCATCGGGCGCTTCTCCGAGTTCGGCGGCCAGCTCGAGGTCACCATGCGCTCGCCGCTGGGCGAGTTCATCCAGCAGCGCTTCGAGGAGCTCTGGGAGGACCGGGCCACCCTCGCCATGCCCGAGTTCATGGACGTCACCGTCACGATGGTCGAGGACGAGCACACCGCCCGGCAGCTGCAGGCCCGCTACGTCGAGCACGACGGCGACCACTACGTGATCCACACCGAGATCCTCGCCGCCATGGCCCGCCGCCCCGCCCGCCTGCAGGTGTTCCTGCGCGGCGACACCGCACGGTTGCACGACCTGTTTATCGTGGACAGCCAGGACCCGGAGCTGCACGAAGCGCTCCAACTCGCGTTCGTGGAGAAGTACGACGTGCAAGCCCACGCCTTCGTCGGCCTCCGGCCGGCCTCCGGTTGACGCCTTGACCAGGCTCGCCGTCATCGGCAGCGGCTCCCTCGCCCGCGCCACCTGCCTCGCGCTGCCGATCCCGGCCGACGTCCACGTCCTGGCCCGCAACCGCGCGGCCGTGCAGGACCTCTGCCACGTCGCCCAGCTGCGCGCCGCCGCGGCCGGGCGGTCCACCAGGTTCACGCCCGTCGTGCTCGACCCCGCCGCCCTCGCGACCGCTCTGCAGGCGCACGACCCGGCCGGGGTGCTCGTCGCCGCCTCGACCCAGTCGCCGTGGGAGCCGATCGACCGCCCCTCGGCCTGGACCGACCTGCTGCGCGCCGGCGGCCTCGCGGTGGCCCTGCCGTTGCAGGCCGAGGTCGCCTTCAAGGCCCGGCTGGCCGGCACCGGCGCGTGGGTCGTCAACGCCTGCCTGCCGGACCTCGTCAACCCCCTCCTCGCGCTGCTCGGCGCCCCCGTGCTCGCCGGCGTCGGCAACATCGGCATGCTCGCCACCGCGCTGCAGGACGACCTCGGCCTGCCCGACGAGTCGCGGCTGCACGTCATCGCGCACCACTACCACCTGCACGCGCCCGCCGACCCCGCCGACGAGGCCCGCGCCTGGCTCGACGGCACACCCGTCGACGGCGTCGGCGCCCGCCTCGCCGCGCAGCGCGGCGCCGACCGGCGCGGCATGAACGACCTCACCGGCGCCCTCGCCGCCCGGCTGCTCGCCGACCTCGCCACCGGCGTGGCCCGCGACACCCACCTGCCCGGCGTCGCCGGCCTGCCGGGCGGCCACCCGGTCCGCGTCGCGAACGGCACCGTCGCCCTGCGCCGCCCGCCGGGCGTGTCCGCGGCCGGCGCCGACGCGCTCAACCGGGCCTGGACGGCGCGCGAGGGCGTGTCGTTCGACGCCGAACGGGTACGGTTCGGCTCACCGGTCGCCGAGGCCCTCGGTCCCGTCCTGCCCCGATACGCGGAGGGCTTCGCGGCCGCCGATTTCGACGGGGTGCTCGCGGCGCTGCACGCGGTCCGCGACGAGCTGCGGGCCCGCCCGGCCGGCTGAAGGGAGAACGCGGGTGCCAACCTCCGTCGAGCTGCCGGTGCTCACCGGCAACCTGATCCTCGACTTCTACGACCGGATGCCCCAGATCGTCGCCCGCTGCGCGCCGGCCGCCGGCGGCCCGGTCGGATTCGCACTGCCCGACCTCGACGACGCCGTGCGCGGGTTCTTCGCCGCGGCCACGGCGAGCTGGCGCCCCCTGGGCGAGTACGGCGGCCACGGGATCACGCTGCTCGACCTCACCGGCAACCCGGGCACCCACACCACGAAGACCTACGCGTCGCTGCTCATCGTCGCCCGTGCGGTCGAGCACATCCGGCGTACCGGACGAAAGGTCCTGATCTTCTCCCCGACCTCCGGGAACAAGGGCGTGGCCCTGCGCGACGCCGTCCTGCGCGCCCTCGACGCGGGCCTGGCCACGCCCGAGCAACTGCGCGTGGCGACGATCGCGCCGAGCACCGGCCGGCACAAGCTGCGCGCCACCCGCCTGTCCGAGGACCCCGCCCTGCGCCGCCTCAACCCCCAGATGTCGTACTCCGGGACCGACCCCGAAACCGTCAAGTCCCTGGCCCGGGAGTTCGCTCGCACGCACACCCCCCGCGACGGCGTCGACGTCTGGTTCTCCCTCGACCTGGCCAACTACATGATCGCCGACGCGGCGCGGGCCCTGTTCGAGCACCACGTCGACCCGGCCACCCGCCCCCGGCTGCACGCACACGCGGTGTCGTCGGCGTTCGGCCTGCTCGGGTACCACGCCGGCCGCGACCTGCTCGAGTCAACCGGCGCCGCCACACCGGCGACCCGCCCGGCGAGCCTGCTGGTGCAGCACCTGGCGGCGCCGGACATGGTCCTGTCGCTGCGTCGCACAGCGCTGCCCGCCTACAGCCTCGACGAGGGCCTGTACCACCGCGAGGGCGACGACCCGCACTTCCCGGCCGTCACCTACGACCCGGCCGAGGTCCTCGACCCGACGTTCTACACGCACAACCCCCCGACGTCGCCGGCCATGAACGACCTGATCGCCCGCCACGGCGGCGACGGCATCGTGGTGTCCCTCGCCGAGTGCATCGGGCGGTACCCGCAACTGCGCGCCCGCCTCGCCCCCGCCGGCGTCGCCCTGCCCGCCGACCCACGCCGCCTGCACGAGTGGTCCACGGTCATGGCCCTGACCGGCGTGCTCAACGCCGCCGACCGCGCCCTGCTCGACCCGGGCCGCGACATCGTCGTGCACGGCACCGGCCACTACGCGGAGGGCATGTACGAGCCCCTGTGCGGCACCGCCCTGCACCCGGTCACGACCCCGGCCGACATCGCGGCGGCCCTGGAGGCCTGACGTCACCACCGTGGGTTACGACACGGGGGGTTGCATGGTTATGCATCGCGTCGTATATGCTTTCTACGTGTCCAAGGTTCTGAACTCCCTGCCTGTCGGCGAACGCGTCGGGATCGCCTTCTCCGGCGGCCTCGACACCTCGGTGGCGGTCGCGTGGATGCGCGAGAAGGGCGCCACGCCCTGCACCTACACCGCCGACCTCGGCCAGTACGACGAGCCCGACATCGCCTCGGTGCCCTCGCGCGCCGCGGCCTACGGCGCCGAGATCGCCCGGCTGGTCGACTGCCGCGCCAGCCTCGTCGAGGAGGGCCTCGCGGCCCTGGCCTGCGGCGCGTTCCACATCCGCTCCGGCGGGCGCGCCTACTTCAACACCACGCCGCTGGGCCGCGCCGTCGCCGGCACCCTGCTGGTGCGCGCCATGCTCGAGGACAACGTGCAGATCTGGGGCGACGGCTCCACCTTCAAGGGCAACGACATCGAGCGGTTCTACCGCTACGGCCTGCTCGCCAACCCGTCGCTGCGCATCTACAAGCCGTGGCTCGACGCCGCCTTCGTCGGCGAGCTCGGCGGGCGCAAGGAGATGTCGGAGTGGCTGCTCGCGCACGGGCTGCCCTACCGCGACAGCACCGAGAAGGCGTACTCCACCGACGCCAACATCTGGGGCGCCACCCACGAGGCCAAGTCGCTCGAGCACCTCGACAACGGCATCGAGATCGTCGACCCGATCATGGGCGTGCGCTTCTGGGACCCGGACGTCGAGATCCTCACCGAGGACGTCACGATCGGCTTCGCGCAGGGCCGGCCGGTCAGCATCAACGGCAAGCAGTTCGAGAGCGCCGTCGACCTGGTGCTCGAGGCCAACGCCATCGGCGGCCGGCACGGGCTGGGCATGTCCGACCAGATCGAGAACCGCATCATCGAGGCCAAGAGCCGCGGCATCTACGAGGCCCCCGGCATGGCGCTGCTGCACGCCGCCTACGAGCGGCTCATCAACGCCATCCACAACGAGGACACCGTCGCGGCGTACCACAACGAGGGCCGCAAGCTCGGCCGCCTGCTCTACGAGGGCCGCTGGCTCGACCCGCAGGCGCTCATGCTGCGCGAGGCCCTGCAGCGCTGGGTCGGCAGCGCCGTCACCGGCGAGGTGACCGTGCGCCTGCGCCGCGGCGAGGACTACTCGGTGCTGGACACCACCGGGCCGGCCCTGTCCTACCACCCGGACAAGCTGTCGATGGAGCGCAAGGAGGACGCCGCGTTCGGCCCCGTCGACCGCATCGGCCAGCTCACCATGCGCAACCTCGACATCGCCGACTCGCGCGCCAAGCTCGAGCAGTACGTCACGCTCAACGTCATCGGCAGCCCGCACCCGATGCTCATCGGCGCCAACCAGACCCCGTCGGCCGACCTGATCGGCGCGATGCCGGCCGGCGGCGCCGCCGCGATCACGGCCCGCAGTGCCACGACCGAGGACGACGACCTGCTCGACCAGGCCGCGATGGAGGCGGGCACGGACTGAATCAAGTGGAGGGTGCGCCCCGCTTGTCATGAGGTTGTCAACATCTCACGGCGTGTCGTTTGCTCTCGGCCCCGCGCGGCTGTGAACTGCGCGTCATGACCGATGCGCACGACCAGGGACTCACCCTCCACCTGATCACGCATGTGCCGGCCCACGAGCCGCGCGAGGAAGACCCCCACTACCACCTCTTCGAGCAGGTCAAGGCCCGGATGAAACGCCAGGGCCTGTGGCGCTGCGTGATCAACGACAACTACTGCGGCGGCAACGTCGAGCTGCACCACTCGCACATCGAGTTCTCCCAGGCCGGCGGCGTCGACATCGACAAGGTCAACCAGCAGCTCGGCCTGCACCTCGACGACGACGGCGACTTCCAGGAGTGGATCGAGTCGCCGGGCAACCTCGAGCCGCTGTGCGCGGTGCACCATCGCACGCACTTCGGGGTACACGTGATCCCCGGGCCGCTCTGGGAACCGCTGCGCTACCGGGCGGCGGACGTCAAGCCCGCCGCCGAGTTCATCCCGGCCGACGAGCTCGACGACGACGACCGCGAGACGGTCGTGAAGACCACCCGGACCACGACGGTGCGCCGCCGCCCGACGAAGTCCGGCGAGGTCGAGGTCGACAAGGTCGAGGACGAGAAGACCAAGGTCAAGGTCGTGGCCGGCCACCACACCGTCGAGGAGCACGTCGAACGGCACCATTCCGTGGACAAGGCGGCGGTACCGCGCCAGCGCGCACCGCGCCGCACCGAGCGCAAGGGCTTCTTCTCGCGCCTCTTCGGCCGCGACTGACTCCCGCTAGACCCGGGCGCCGGCCTGCTCGACAGGGGCCGGCGCCGCGTCCGGTGCCCGGGCCGGCCGGTGCAGCGCCACCACCGCCCAGCAGGCCGCGCTCGCGCAGGCCAGCACCACGATGGAGATCATCACCCGGTCCACCGACGTGCCGAGGTGCCACTCCAGCGGCATCGGCGTGATCATGTAGATGAGCGTGAACACGCCCCACTGCAGCGCGGCCACCGCCCACAGCCACAGGTCCCCGCCGAGGCCGAGCTCGCGCCTTCGCCGCCGCAGGAGCAGCAGGCCCAGCAGGGCGGCCGTCATGGCGTACACCATGATCCATCCGACCCGTCCGGCCATCGTCGCGAAGACGTGCGGGAACCGCCCCGCGGTGTCCGGGTCGCCGTGCAGCAGCGCCTCGAACCGCCCGCCGGCGAGCACGTCGGTGCGCGCCCCGAGCAGCCGGGCGAGCACCGACCACACGCCGGCGACGGCCACCGGCAGCCAGAACCACCCGATGCGCCGGATCTCCCGGCGGTACCTGACCGTGCCCACGACGGCCAGGGCCCCCGCCATGCTCATCCCCTCGTTCTTCATCAGCGCCGAGGAGCACGCCAGCAGCATCGCCAGGGGCAGCGTCGCGCCGAACGGTTCGCGGTGCAGCAGCAGGAGTACCACCGCGGCGGCGAACGCGGCGGCGCACATCGCGTCGCTGAAGCCCGCGGTCGGCACCATCCACAGCGGGCTCCACGCCGACAGCCCCACCGCGATCGCGGCGAGCCACGACACCGGCGCCGGCCCGAAGGCGGTGACGAGCCGCACGGCGTACACCACCGCCGCGACCGCCGAGAACGTCAGCGCGCCGGACACCATCGCCGCCGGGTAGAACTCGTGCGTGCCGAGCACCCGCCAGACGAGCGCGACCGGCGCCGAGGCGAGGGGCGGGTAGTCCTGGTGGCTGAACGCCAGCGCGCCGTTGCCGATCGCGTCGCGGGCGAAGCCGCCGCCCTGCTCGAAGTATCCCGCGTGCAGCCACCAGATCATGTGCGCGTCCCACAGCAGCGGCTGCTGCGCGAGCGGCAGCAGCGACGGCACCAGCGGCACGCTGACCAGCAGCGCGTCCCGCCACGACCCGTGCGGCACCGGCGGCCGCCCGCGCACCCGCCACGCCACCACCCAGGTGACCAGCGCGACGGGCGCGACCCAGGCCAGCAGCGGCCCGCCGGCCACGATCATGAGCAGCACCCCGCCCGTGGCCACGGCGGCACCGCCGAGCGGCGCGAACACCACGGCGAGCGGCAGCGCCCGGGTGACCGCGTAGGCCGGCGGCAGCCCGAGGGCGACGAGCAGCAGGATCCCGAGCGCGCCGGTCATGGGCTCGCCGGTTTCCGTTTCACGACCCGCACCCCGTGCGGCGCCGCCCGGTCGAACTCGAGCGCGACCTCGAGATCCCCGCCGCCGGTCACGACCACGATCCCGCGCAGCGTCGCGAGCTCGGTGACCCGCGCCCGCCACTCGGCGTCGGCCTCGGCGACGACGACCCGCGTCCGGGCCGGCACCTGCCGGGCGAGCTCGTCGCTGATGTACTCCAGCTGCTCGCGCAACTGCCGCCCCGAGGATGGCTTCCCGGCGTCGCGCACGACCTGGACCCCGGTCCGCGCCGAGTACACCGCGGGCCGCATGGCCTGCAACAACGCGGCCGCGCACAGCCCTGCGACGAGCAGCCGCACCGCGAGCTTCGTGCCCCTCGCCCCTTGCACGCGCCCACCGTAGACGCCGTTGGTGTGAGCGCGGGGCCAGGACCGCCGTACTGTGGCGATGGTGAGCGAGTCATCACCCCGCGTCGGGATCGGCGTCTTCGTGGTCCGCGGTGCCCGTTTCGTCATGGGAGAGCGCCGCGGCGCACACGGCGCCGGCACGTGGTCCCTGCCGGGCGGTCACCTGGAGTTCGGCGAGTCCTTCGAGGACGCCGCGGCCCGCGAGGTCCAGGAGGAGACCGGCCTGACGCTGCTCGACCTGCGCCCCGCGGCCGTGACGAACGACGTCTTCATCGCGGACGGCCGCCACTACGTGACCGTGTGGATGATCGGCACGTGCACCGACGGCGAGCCGGAGGTGCGGGAGCCCGACCGTTTCGTCCGCCACGCCTGGTTCGCCTGGGAGAGCCTCCCCGGCCCGCTGTTCCTGCCGTGGGTACAACTCCTGCGCTCCCCGTTCGCCGACGACGTCCGGCGCCTTATCGCGGCACGCTGAACCTCTCCGCGGCCCGGCACAGAGATCGAGCCGGGGCTTTATGAGCTTCGTTGTGGCTGGCTAGCCGCGCGCCGGTGCGTCGAGATCCTGGACGGTCTCGGCCGTGACGGCCTGCCGGATCCACACACCGAGCTGGTCGAGGTCGGTGCAGCCGGCGATCTCGTCACGGACCGCGTCCGGAACGTCGATCCCACGAGTGTCGAGAATCGCCAGGACCGCCATGGCCTCTCCGCGTGCCTGCCCACGGGCCTCTCCGGCGGCCTCGCCCTGGCTGAAGTATCGGCGGGCGAAATCGCTCGTGTAGCGGTGGCTCGTGGTGGTCATCAGTTCCTCCAGGCAGGGCACGGCGCGGAGCCTACGGCGCAGACCTCACGATCAGCCAAACTTGAGTCACGGATCGTGAATCAAGTTGGCGGGGGCGTTCAGGTGGGGCGGTGGGCGGCGATCGCCGTGCGGAGCTGGACGGGTGAGGCGCCCACCTCGCGCAGCGTGCACAGCTCGTAGCCGTTCACGTCCGAGCGGTACGGCCGCCCGGTGCGGGCCGCGCCGTCGCGGGGGCCGAGGTGTGTGCGTACCACGAGGCTCAGGGGCAGCCCGGGCGGCGCGACCAGCACCTCGCTGATCTCCGGCCACGGTAGCGACAGGTCCTGGATGCCCCGGCCCCAGCGAATGCGGCGCATGTGGATGCCGCGGCCGTCGATGAGCAGCAGGTCGGGCCGGCCGGCTCGGGCCAGGTCGCCGATCATCACCAGGAAGGCGCCGACCAGGAGGGCGATGCCGAACGCCTGTGCGCCGGGCGGGGTGGCGTTGAGCGCCGAGGCGTGTGCCGTGGCGTACCAGATGCCGCCGATCAGGGCCGCGGCGGCGACGGCGGCGCCGGTCAGCTTCGGGCCGCGGGCGCCTTGCGTGCGGAACGCGGGCGTGGACGCGGGCGTCGCGTCGGGGGTGGATGCCTTCGGCGTGGTAGGCGGCGGGGGTTCCTGAGGGGTTGCGGGAGCCTTGGGGCGGCTGGGCATCTGGTGTACCGCACCCTCGGCCACGATGAGCTCCGGCTGCTCCAGCACCGTCGGCGGGCCGCCCATCGCCCGGTGCAGCAGCGTGGCCACCAGTGGGGTGCGCGTGGCGCCGCCCACCAGCAGGATGCCGTCCAGGTCGGCGGGGGAGAGGGCCGCGCGGCGCAGCAGGCCGAGGGTCTGGTCGACGGTGAGGGCCAGCACGGGCGCGGCGGAGCGTTCGAACTGCTCGCGGGTGAGGTGTGCCTCCTGCTCCAGCAACGGTACGGCGACCGTCGCCGACGAACGCCGCGACAGGCTCTCCTTGGCCAGGCGGGCGTTGTCCCACAGCAGGCGGAAGTGGCGGCGGTCGGCGGGGGTGGCGGGCGTCGACAGGCGGGCCCACGCCGGCGGGTCGCGCTCCTCGACGGCCCGGCGGACCAGGTCGACGACGAGCGCGTCGAGGTCCTGGCCGCCCAGGTCGGGCGTGCCGTCGGCGGCGAGGATCTCCACGCCCTCGTCGGTGTCGCGTACCAGCGCCACGTCGAAGGTTCCGCCGCCCAGGTCGTACACGAGCAACGGTTTCCCGCTCTTGTCCCGGCCGGACAGTGCCTGGCTCGCGGCGGCGACCGGCTCGGGCAGCATGGCCGGCGCGGCGAAGCCCGCGGACTCGGCGGCGGCGCGCAGCGTCGCGCGGCGGGTCGGGCCCCAGCCGGCGGGGTGGGTGAGCACCACGTCGAGGTCGGCGCCGCCGCTCACCCGGGCGGCCTCCTCGGCCACGCGGCGCAACGTCGCGGCGATCGCCTCGGTGACGGGCACCTGGCGGTCGCCGAGCAGCAGGGTGCCCGCGTCGATCTGGCGCTTCGGGTGCGGCTCGTGCCGCGCCGGCTCGGAGCGCGCCGCGGCGTGGGCGTCCTGGCCGGTGAGCAGCGTGCCGTCCGGCTCGGCGTAGATGGCGGAGGACAGCAGCGGCGAACCGTCGAAGGTGAGCGGGCGCGGGGTCTCGCCGCCGGGGCGGGACAGGACGGCTACCGTGTGTGACGATCCGTAGTCGACGCCGAGCCGCCAGGCGATTCCAGTCACCCCTGCATCGAACCAGATGAGCATCGAACGGGATGAGTCGGTGGTTGGTGCGGGCGCGCCGGGGTAGATAGGGCCGGTGGAGATGGACGAAGCGCGAACCATGCAGGTGGACTGGGCCTCGCGCCGCCTGGTCGTCGAGGTCGACAGTCCGTTCGAGGACGCGGTCGCGCGGTACGAGGCCGCCGTGCCCGCCTATCCGGTCGAGCGCGTCGAGCGGCTCGTGGCCGAGCACGCCGAGTGGCCGGCCATGCTCGAGCTCACCGACGAGGTCGCCGAGCACGGGTTCATGATCTATTGGAAGATCGACCTCGACCCCGTCATGGGGCTCGCCGGGGACGACGCGCACTGCGCCGCCTACCTCATGGGCAACCATACGATCGCCGAGAAGATGTTCCGGCACGATCCGGCCGTGATGCTGTACGCCCCGTTGCGCACGGTCATCTCGCAGGCGCCCGACGGGCCGACGCTGTTCTCCACGGACCAGCCCAGCCGGCAGTTCTCGTCGTTCGGGCGCATGGACATCGCCACCGTCGGCGTGGAGCTGGACCACAAGCTCGCCGGGCTGCTCGAGGCCCTCGACATGCCGGTGCCGGACTGCCTCACCGCCGCCTGACGCGCGCTACGCGGCGCGCGTGATCTGGTCGTGCATGCGCCGGCGGGCCAGCTCCATGAGCAGGCGCCGGTCGCTGCGCGGGTCCGTCATCGTCGGCGCGATGGGCTCGCCGATGACGATGACCATCGTGGGCCGGCGCCGGACCAGGCGCCGCAGGCCGGTGGGCGGGGTGAACCGGATCGACAGCGGCACCACGGGCACCCGCGCCTGTGCCGCCAGGTGGAATGCGCCCTGCTTGAAGTCGCGCAGGCTCGTGTCGTACGGCTTCAGCTCCCCCTCCGGGAAGAAGTGCACGACGCGTCCCTGCGCGAGGAGGAGCTCCATCTCCGAGAAGAAGCTCGGCAGTCCGGCGGGCGTCGGCGGTACCGCAACGCCGCCCAGCAGTCGCACCAGCGCGCCGTACCATCGATGCTCGAGGTTGATCGGCGCCGCCGTGAACACCGGCCGGCGGGGGAACAGCGCCAGCCCGACGAGCACGCTGTCGAGCAGGTGCACGTGGTTGCAGACGGTGAGCGCCCCGCCGCCGCGGGGCAGCCGGGTCTTGCCCTCGGCGCGCACGCCCAGGATCACGCGCGTCCACAGGAACAGCAGCGGGATCGCGACCGCGTAGTAGAACGCGTTGGACAGCATGCGGTACACCCGTCCGGCGTACCCCGCGGGCACCTCCGGCGCACGGCCCGCCCGCGCGTACACCCGCTCGATCGCCCGGACGCTGCGTTCGACCCGGTACAGCTCGGCGAAGCGCACGTAGTCCTTCGACGCCGCGGCGAGCCCCTCCGGGTCTTCGATCCACCCGTCGATGCGCTCGGCGAGCGACGCGGCGTCGCCGGAACGGAACAGGTTGGCGGGCGAGAGCGCGAACTGACCGGTGGCGCTGCGCCTGCTGTCGGAGATGACCGGCACGAGCCCGCACGAGAACGCCTCCAGGCACGACACGCCTTCGATCTCGACGTCGGAGGCGTGCACGTACAGGTCGCAGTCGCGGATGAGCTCGGCGAGATCGTCCTGCGTGTAGTAGCCGAAGCGGGCCGGGTTGGGCAACCTCGCCGCCATCCGCCGCAGGCGCTTCTCGCGGGGCCCGTGCCCGGCGAAGTACAACTGGATCCGCCCGGCGTGCCTCGACCTGCGCGCGGCCCGGATCAGCACGTCCTGGCGTTTCTCCGGCGACAGCCGCCCCACCATGAGAATGCGGAACGGCTCGTCGTCGCCGCGTGCCCGCGCCGCTGCGGGCCGGAAGCCGGCGCCGACGCCGTTGGAAATCACATGCAGTCGCGCACGGTACCCGTGCTGGCGCAGCTGCGCCGCGATGAACGTCGACGGGCAGTGGATGTCGGTGAACCGCCCGTAGAAGGCGACCCGCAGCAGCAGGTACACCAGGTGCGCCGCCGGCGGGAACCAGCCCAGCCCGATGTTGTACGTGATGTTCTCCGGCTGGATGTGAAACGCCGCAACGGCGGGCACTCCCAGCCGCCGCGCGATCCGCTCGGCGGCCCGCCCCAGGGGCCACGGCTGATAGATGTGCACGACGTCGGCCCCGGTGATCGCCGCGACGAGCACCTCACGCACCGGCTTGGCGAACACGGTGTTCTGCCGGTGCGCGAGCCCGCTCGCGATCGGCACCACGAGCTCCGGCACCCAGTACATCTCGGGCCCGCCCGCGTCCGGTTCGCCGGCCTCCCCGCAGGCGACGACCCGCACGGTATGCCCCCGGGCGATGAGTGTGTCGGCAAACCGCATCGCGGACACCGTGGTCCCGTTGTTGCCGACGTTGAACGTATCGATGACCAGGGTAATGATCATCGACGCCCCTGGCCCGCCGGCACATGACGACAGGACCTACGACACGTCCAAGGGGCGCGGCACTGACAGTGCCCGGCGTCTACAACCACGACGAACATGCGGACATCCCCGACCGAAACAATTGATCAGCACGCTATCCAACACGTATCGGCGGGTCAATCTTCCCGTACCTCATGAATCGCTCACAACGGCCGGTCGGCTACCGTGCCACCATCAGCTCCGGGCAGGTGGACCGGTAGTGCCCCGGCGTACGGCAGTTCCCGCAGCGGCGCTGCCGGGCGGCCTGCCGCCCGGCAGCGACCGACGGTGCCTCGTCCGCGCGGAGGTCGTCGAAGTATCCCGGCACGCCCAGCGCGGCGGCCGCCGCCCGCAGCTGCTTCAGCTCGTCGACGGTCAGCACGTCGTCCTCGAAGGCGGCTTCGCGCATCGACTCGAGGAACCGCTGGTTGAGCGCCGCGACCTGCGTCGAGCCGAAGCCGGCGGAGCCCGCGAGGCCGGCCAGGGCCCGGGCCTCGTCGCCGACGATACGCCCGTCCGCGAGGGCGTCGGACAGGCACGACAGATAGCGCTCGGCATCGGCGTCGCCGGCATCGGCTGCGCTCATCGGCAACCGGGCGAGGATCGACGACATCCACCCGTCGGTGCCGCGGCGGATTCCGGCCGCGCGGGTGCGCGGGCGGACGGGGGTCGTCGGCGGCAACCGCAGCGCGACGCTGTCGTGGGGCGGGCACGGGTAGCCCAGCGCGTCCCGCTGCAGCGCGAAGAGACGCGGCATGAGGGCGGCGACCGCACGGACGTCGCCCAGCGCGGCGTGCGCGTCCGGCATCGGGATGCCGGCATGCCGCGCGAGCGTCGACAGCTTGTGGTTGGGCGTCCGCATCACCTGCCGCGCCAGCCACAGGGTGCACAAGGCCGGCACCGGACCCATACGGAGCCCGGCGCGTTCGAGCTCCGCTGCCAGGAACCGCTCCTCGAACGCGGCGTTGTGTGCGACGAGCACGCAGCCGTCCAGGCGGCGCACGACCTCCGCGGCGATGTCCCTGAAGCGCGGGGCGTCCTCGACCGCGTCGTTGGTGATGCCGTGGATGAACACCGGGCCGGTGTCGCGCCCTTGCGGGTTGACGAGGGTGGCGAACTCCTCCATGATCCGTCCGTTCGGCTCCACCCGCGCGATGGCGATCTCCACGATCCGATCACCGGCCGCGGCGCAGAGCCCAGTCGTCTCGACGTCGATGACCGCGAACGGTCCCGCGTGCGCGCGCAGCGCCGGGCTCCTCGACAGCAACCCGGCGTATGCGAACAGCGGGCCACGCCGGCCGGGTGCGGCGAATGCGGCGGGTGCCGCCTGCCTGGGTGCCGTCTGCTGCCTGGGAGCGGTCTGCACCGCCGGGGCACGGTGCTGCGTGAGCGGCGCCTGCGTCCGGGGCGGCGCGATCGGCGGCGCCATCGGCGGGCGGAGCGCCCCGGCCAGCCACTGTGCCGCGTCCAGCCGGGAGCAGTCGACGATCCACCAGAGCCCAGTCCGCGACGTGATTTCGAGCCTGCCGTACAGCATGACCGGCAGTTGCCGGTTGTCCCTGAACCGGCGGTCGGGCCCGCCCTTGACGTTGACGTACTGCCACGTCGTGTCGACCTGCCGCCCGTCGCGGGGCACCGGGCCCGATTCGATGAACCGGCTCGCGTCCGCGCTGACGCGCAGGTCGGCGTAGGTCACGTCGCTCCAGCGCTTCCCGGAGCGCACCAGGACGCGGTCGGGCAGGAAGAGCAGCGCATCGTCCCCGCACGACAGCGTGGGCACGTCGATGTTCGTCGTGAGCGTCGCCGGAGGGGCCAGCGCGAAGCGGGCGGAGGCGCGGGTGACCAGGTTGCCGGCCCCGCTGTTGACCTTGCGCTCGTGGGTGTCGTGAATCGCGCCCGACTGCTGGATCCGCCAGGCCCCGCCGAGCGTGCCGAGCGCGGGGAAGCCGTTGGTGAGGGTGCCGAACCAGTCCGCGACGGCGCCGTCGACCTCGTAGAACGCGACGACCGTGCGCTTGGCCCGCTCCCACTGCCACACCCACGCCACCGCGAACGGCCCGGCGAGCAGGATCGCCGCCGCCAGCGGCGGGACGACCGCCGTGAGCAGCATCGCCACGAAGAGCCCGGCGGCGACCCACGGCCACAACAGGTGGCGCGCCTGCGCCGTGTTCAGCTGCGCGACGAGATCGCCCGGACCGGTCGGGTCCAGCGCGGCGGCGTCCCGGCCGGTCGTGTCCTGCATGGGCACCGCGCCGCCGACCGGCGGGTTCGACGGGACCTGTGCGCCGGCAGTAGTCCGGCGGGCCGGCCGTCGCCCGCCGCCGGCGATCGTGGCGCGATAGCGGATCCCGCCGATGCCGACGCTGACATAGTTGCCGCGCGGGCCCGATCCGATCCGGAATCCCGGAAGGCCCGCGCTCATGCTGATGCCACGGGTCGAAAGCCCTAACCGGAACGGCCCGGCGCGCAGGCTCGTACCGATGCGAAGTCCCACCAGCAGCCCTCTCCGACGAGGATGCCGGCCGTTTGGTCGGCCGCGTCACCGTACGACCTGAATCGCCGTGAAGCCCTCGGACCGCCGGCCGGATTGCGCAGCTCAGGGGTGGTCCCCGGGCAGCCGTGCGGCCATGCCCACCGGGCGTTCGGCCGACGCATTCCGCGACGTTCTTTGCGCGCGGTGTCACGGTCAGCGGGGCAGGAACACCAGCCGGTCGCGGATGTTGCCCAGCTGGGCGGGCGTGATGCCGGCGCAGTACACCAGGATCTCGTCCGGGGAGCTGAAGCCGCCGAGGCGCTCGCGGGCGTCCGCGATCTGTTCGGCCGTCTCGGCCGGTAGCCGCAGCTCGTGGGCGAGCACCGCGCTCGGCACGTTGTTGACGTCCACGAGGCCGCCGTCGTCGTACTGGCGGTACAGGTCGGGCCGCCCGATCAGCAGCTCGCCGGCGAGCGCCGGGTTCGACGCCAGGAGCGCGCGGGCCTGCTCGCGCCTGGCGAGGCGGTCCTGCGCCGCGGCCAGGACCGGGTCGACCGGGTGGGACTGCCGGCGTCGCCCGGATTTGACGATCCGCTCGAGGATCGCGGTGTGTACCGTGCCGGCCAGCCAGCTGACCAGCCAGGCGGTCGAGATGACCGCGTCGAGCGGGCCCGTCGAGTTGTCGTCGGTGAACTGGGCGCCCACGAAGAAGACGATGAAGAGCGCGCCGTAGACGGCTCCGGCCGCGATGTGCCCGCGGCTGCGCAGCCGGGCGCCGCCGTAGACGACCATCGGGCCGCTGCCGGCGCCGAACGTGAGGAGCGGAATCAGGAACCACCACGGTAACCGCCGCATGGACCCACGGTAGGGATCGACCATCACGCTCAGGTGACAGTGTGGCCGCGGGTCGGATGGCCGACCCTGGCGCGGTGAGCTGTTGGCGGCACGCGGGCACCGGCTTCTGCTCAGCGCCGGCGTCCACGCGCCGAAAGGAAGCTTGCTCTCGCGACCGGACGGGTTCGTCCGGTGGCCGGATCAGGTGCCCGGCGAGCGGTACTCGACGTTCTGCCGGACCGCCTGGTCGACGTCCGCCGGGCTGAGCAGCGCGACGGTCCTGGTGGTTGCTCCACCGGATGCACCGACCGCCAGGGCGACGGCCGCGGCGGCCTTGTTGTCCGGCAGTTCGCAGATGACGTGGGTGTCGTTGTCGCCGAAGCAGAAGTCGAACGACTCCAGTCGCCCGCCGACGCTTTCGGCCATCTTCCGGACGGCCTCGACTCGTCCGCTGCCCCCTTCCTTGAGCAGCCCGCGAAGGCCGTCGAGCGTGAAGGTCCCCTGGATGAGGAATCTGGGCATGGAGATCACCCCCTCAGTACCGAGGGTAATCGCCCGTGGCCCGGTCCGGGCTCACTGCTGTGGCCGGATCAGAACCTTGCCTGTGGTACGCCGGGCCAGCAGGTCGGCGACCGCGCGCCCGGTCTCGTGCAGCGGGTACTCGGCCCCGGCCTGCGGCCGCAGCACCCCGGCGGCGACGAGGCCGAACATCTCCCGCAGCGGCCCCTCGTATGCGCCCGGCACCTCCAGCGCCGGGCGCAGCCAGAAGCCGGCGACGCTCAGGTTGCGCTCGGCGAGCTCGCCCGGGTCGACGGCCGGGCGCCCCTCGCGCGAGGCGTTGCCGAACGTGACCAGGCGCCCGAACGCGCCGAGCACCTCCAGCCCGGCCGAGAACACCCGGCCCCCGATCGACTCGAGCACCACGTCGACGGGGCGGCCGCCGTTCGCGTCGAGGACGCGGGCGGCGTACCCGTCGGCGGCGCCGTCGACGGCCGCGTCGGCGCCGAGGGCCATCGCGAGCTCGCGCCGCTGCGGGGTGGACGCCGTGGCGATGACTCGGCCGGCGCCGAAGTGCCTGGCCAGCTGTACCGCGAGCGAGCCCACGCCGCCGGCCGCCGCGTTGACGACCACGGTCTCGCCGGGCCGCACCCGCGCGCTGTTACGCAGCACGTGCCACGCGGTGAGCCCCTGCACGAGCAGCGCCAGCGCCGCGCCGTCGGGCACCTCATCGGGTACCACCACGGCATCCTCCGCCGCGACCAGCGCCCGCTGCGCGAACCCGCCGCCGCCGAACACGGTGGCCAGCACGCGCCGCCCGGCGGGGTCGGCCCCGACCACCTCGGTCCCGGGCACGAACGGCAGCTCGGGCGCCGGCCGGTAGGTGCCCGCGATCCGCCCGACGTCGGCGAAGTTCAGCCCGGCCGCGTGCACATCGACGAGCAGCCGCCCGTCGTCCGGCACCGGCTCGGGCACCTCCACCAGCTCGAGGACCTCGGGGCCGCCGAACCGGGCGCATTGGATGGCTCGCATGATCGCCAACGTAACCGGCCGGGGTGGGGGCGCGACCCAAACGGCCGGGTGGCTGTCGCGCGTGTCACGTGGTGTCGCCTTGGGCGATCACATAACGTAGTCAGCCGTGCAATCGCGTTCCACGAGCCTCGGATGAGCTCCGGTCTGTACCGCAGCGCGCACGCCGCATCGGATGGCACGCCCCCGGCGGTCGAGGACGGCGTGACCCTGATCTCGGTCGACGGTCAGCTCCCGGGGCAGGAGCCGGAGCCGTCCGCGCCGGCCGTGACCGCGGCCGTCGGCGGCGACGGCGGCACGGCCGGTCACAGCGCGGTCATGGCGGTCGGCAGCCTGGTCAGCCGGATCATCGGCTTCGCACGCAACGCGCTGATCGGCATGACCCTGGGCGCCGGGATCGGCGACGCCTACACCAGCGCCCAGTTCCTGCCGGGGCAGATCTACGAGCTGCTGCTCGGCGGGATCCTCTCCAGCGTGCTGGTTCCGCTGCTGGTCCGGCGGCGCAAGGCCGACCCGGACGGCGGCCTGGAGTACACCCGGAAGCTGCTGACCTTCGCGGTCCTCTCGCTCGGGGTGGCGACGCTGCTGGTGGTGGCGGCCGCGCCGCTGATCACGGCGGTCCAGTCGAGCGGCAGCACCTCGGTGGGGTACCACGACCTCGTCACGCACTTCGCGTACCTGATCCTGCCGATCATCTTCTTCACCGGCCTGTCGGCGCTGATCGGCGCGATCCTCAATGTCGGTGGCCACTTCGCGGCCCCGATGTGGGCGCCGATCCTCAACAACCTCGTGGTCATCGCGACCTGCGGCGTCTTCGTCGTCGTCTTCGGCACCGCCAAGGGCCTGCGGCCCGAGGACATGAGCGGCGGGCGCATCGCGCTGATCGGGCTGGGCACGCTGTTCGGCATGGTGGTGCAGGCGCTCGGCCTGCTGCCCGCGCTGCGCAAGGTCGGCTTCAGCTGGCGGTGGCGCTGGGATCCGCGCTCGCTGGGCCTCGGCGAGATCGGCCGGCTGGCCGGCTGGATGCTGTGCTACGTGGCCGCGAACCAGGTGGCCGTGTTCGTCGTGGTCCGCCTGCTGAGCCGGGTGGCCGGCAAGAACAGCGCCAGCGTGCTGGCCTTCAACAACGTCTTCCTGCTGACCATGATGGCGCACGGCATCATCGGCGTCTCCGTGATGACCGCGCTGCTGCCGAAGATGAGCGCGGCCGCCGCCGAGGGCCGGTATGCCGAGGTGAGCGCGGACCTGAGCCGCGGCATCCGGCTCACCGCCGCGGCGCTCGCCCCGATCGCGGCGATCTACGGCGTGCTCGGCGCCCCGATCTCGGTCATGCTCTTCCAGGGCGGCGCCTACGGCAACGACGCCGCCCTGGCCACGGGGACGGTGCTGGTGGTCGCCGCGTTCGCGGTGCTGCCGCTCTCGATCAGCTACCTGTGCACGTATGCGTTCTACTCGCTGCAGGGCAACAGGACGGCCGCGCTGATCAACCTGCCGGTCGTGGCGGTGCGGATCGGCGCGTACGTCGTGCTGGCCGCGGTCCTGGACAAGTCGCTCTCGGCGGCCGGCATGACGGCCGGCAACGCCCTGTCCTACCTGGTCTCCGCCGTGATCTCGCTGGCCGTGCTGCGCCGCCGGATCGGCCGGCTCGACCTCGGCTCGATCGCGCTCGGCCTGGGCAAGGTGCTCGTCGCGGCGGCGGTCGCGGCCGCTCTCGGGCTGCTGGTGGTGCACCTGATGCCGGGCGCGGGCGCCCCCTCCGGCCGAGGCGAGGCGCTGCTGCAGCTGCTGGCCGGAGGCACCACGGTGGTCGCGGTCTACCTCGCCGTGGCCACGTTGCTGGGCGTGCGCGAGGTGAGCCAGGTGGCGGGGATGGTACGCCGCAAGCTCGGCCGGTAGGCGCCCGAAGGCCCGGTCCGGCATCGCGACCCATGCGGCCTTCGAATGGTGTGGCTTCGTGACGGGGGTCACGCCTGGGCCGGGATTGCTTCAAACTCGCAGCAAGTTATAGATAGTGTGCTTCGAATTCGGAGCATCTATCGAAGACTCGAGCGAAGGCAGGCTCAGCCATGAAGGCAGTGCGTTTCCACGAGTACGGCGACCCCGGCGTCCTGCGCTACGAGGACGTGGAGCAGCCCGTCCCCGGTGCCGGGCAGGTCCGGATCCGCGTCGCCGCGACGACGTTCAACCCCATCGACGGCAACATTCGCGCCGGCTACATGCGCGACCCCTTCCCGGTGGTACTGCCGCACACGCCCGGCATCGACGTCTCCGGCACGGTCGACGCGCTGGGCGAGGGCGTGGACGGTATCGAGGTCGGCGGCGAGGTCATCGGCTTCCTGCCCATGGTGGAGGACGGCGCGTCCGCGCAGTACGTGCTCGCGCCGGCCGAGATCCTGACCCCGGCGCCCACGAGCATCCCGCTGCCCGACGCCGCCGCGCTGCCGTCGGTGGGCCTCACCGCGTGGCAGGCGCTCTTCGACCACGGCGGCCTGACGGCCGGGCAGCGCGTGCTGATCAACGGCGCGGGCGGAGCGGTCGGCGGCTACGCCGTGCAGCTGGCCAAGCGCGCCGGCGCCCACGTGATCGCCACGGCCGGCCCGCGCAGCCGCGAGCGCGTCACGACGGCGGGCGCCGACGAGGTCATCGACCACACCACCACCGAGGTGACGGCGGCGGTGACCGAGCCGGTCGACGTCGTGCTCAACCTCGCGCCGATCGACCCGGCGCAGCTGGCCGCGCTGGTCGGCCTCGTCCGCCCGGGCGGTGTCGTGGTGAGCACGACCGTGTGGATGGCCGCGCCGGCCGACGAGGAGCGCGGCGTCCGCGGCGTCGACGTCTTCGTCCGCAGCGACGCCGAACAGCTGTCGCGGCTGGTGGCGCTGGTCGACCGCGGCGAGCTGCGCGTCGACGTCGCGGAGCGGGTGCCGCTGGCGCAACTGCCGGCGCTCCACGCCCGGGCGGCCACGCTGTCCGGCAAGGTCATCGTCCTTCCGCCCGCCGCCTGACGGCCAAGGACGCAGCGATGTCATGCAACTTGGACTCCGAAGTCGCCGCCGCGCCGGCCCCGATGGCCGAGGCGATGGCGGGGGCTTACATCGAGGTCGGTCAGCTCGACGTCTTGCGCCCGGCGCGGGGTCTGGCGGACCGGGGCGGGGCGGCGCGCATGTGTTCGCGGACGCGTCCGAGCACGTCGCCCAGCACGGCGAGGTCACCGTCGGACATCGCGTCGAACAGCAGGCGCCGGATGCTGTCCACGTGTCCGGGCAGCACCCGGGCGACCAGGTCGCGGCCGGCTTCGGTGATGGACACGATGACGCTGCGCTCGTCGTCCGGCGACGGCGAGCGGGTGATGAGGCCGCGCCGGTCCAGCAGGCCCGCCTGATAGGTGAGCCCGCTGCGGCTGTACACCACACCGTCGGCCAGATCGGTCATCCGCAGCCTGCCCTCGGACGCGTCCACGAGGCGGGCGAGGATCTGGAACTGCACGTAGCTGAGGTCCCCGTCGGCGCGCAGGTGTTCGTCGACGGCGTACTGGAGCAGGCTGCTGACCTCCATCAGGGCGAAGAAGGCGGCCAGCTGCTCGGTGTTCAGGCCTGCTGGTGCCGGGCCTGGTGTCGGGTCGCTCACACCGCTCACCGTACGTGCGTCAGTGCCTCGGCATCGCCGGTGACCAACGCACCGGCAGCGCTCCGGTCGCCGCGAGGGCCGCGTTGATCCGGCTGAACGGCCGGCTGCCGATGAACCCGGCCGGGTTCATCGGGCTGGGGTGGCCGGCCCGCAGTACCACATGCCGGTCATGCGTCACGAGCGGCGCCTTCGCCTTCGCCGCCGCGCCCCACAGCACGAACACGACCCGCTCCGCCTTGTCGTTCAGCGCCCGGATCGTGGCGTCGGTGATGTTCTCCCAGCCGCGCCCCTTGTGCGAGTTCGGGGTGCCGGCGCGGACGGTCAGCACCGCGTTGAGCAGCATCACCCCCTGCCGGCACCAGGCGGTCAGGTCGCCGGACGGCGGCGGTTCGACCCCGAGGTCGTCGCGCATCTCCTGGTACACGTTGCGCAGGGACGGCGGCACCGCGACGCCCGGCGGCACGCTGAAGCTCAGCCCGTGGGCCTGTCCCGGCCTGACGTACGGGTCCTGGCCGAGGATGAGGACCCGCGTGTCCGCGAGCGGGCACAACCGGTACGCGGCAAAGATGTCCTGTTTCCGCGGATACACCGCAGTGGACCGGTACTCCTCGACGACGAACGAGGACAGCGCCGCCACGACGTCGGCGTCGACGTACGGCGCGACCGCTTGGCGCCAGTCGTCGGGCAGCAAGTCCAGCAGGTACACGGGCTTTGCCGGCACGGTCATGGCCGCAATGTATCCGTCGGATCGATCCAGTCGCCAGGGCGTCACGCGGGACCGGCGGCTACGGCTGGTGACAGCCGGCCGTACGAGGTGAGCGTGCGCAACGCCTGGAGGGTGACAATGCCCCGCCACTCCAGACGCGACGCCTCGCTCGGGGGCGTCCACGTGATGGGCCAGCCGCCGTCCGGCTGCTGCGCTGCGGCGAGGTGGTCGAGGTGCGCCTCGATCTGGCCGTCATCGAACCGGCGCCGCCACGGCGAGTCTGCGGTCGGCGCCACGGTCAGCGGCGACAGCCCGTACTCCCCGTCCTTCGGCTCCGCCTGGTACATCGGCGAGGCGGCCATCCGCTCCAATACGGCCGGTGCGTACCGCTCGGCCCGCTCCCGGTCCGGTACGTGTGCCAGAAACGCCAGCACCTCCGCCAGCGCGTGCACTTCGTCGGGCAGCGCATCGGTCTGGACGGCGTGCCAGCAGAAGCGGCTTGCCGCCTCCCGCCACGGATGGTCGAAGTCAAGCCGGTACAGCAGACCGGCCAGGCCGGCCGTGGGGTTTACGCCCGGCTCATAGGTCCAGTCCGACCAGTGTTCCGCGCGCGGGAAGGACTCGATGACCGGGAAGGCGAGCGGAACCGCGCCACCGGCGTCAACCTCGGCCGCGGTACGGCTGAGGAAGTCGCACGCCCGGCCGAGCATCTTCGCGTCGGCGGTACCGGCCGCGGCCATCGCCTGGAACGCGATCTCCACGTCGATCGGCAGGCTGGCCGGGCAGCGCTTGTCCGGCTCCAGCCCGTGGCCGAAGCCGCCGTCGGCGTTCTGGTAGCCGCGCAGGACATCGACCACAGCGTCCGGGGACGCACCCCGGAACAGGGTGGCGAACAGGCGGCGCTCCAGCAGACGCGCCTCGGCCAGCAGGAATCGGTCTGCCGAGGAAAATGCATCGGTCATGAACCGGATGCTAGGCGCCGGGTCGAGACGAGTCTTGAACAAAACGGACGGCCGGACGATCGGGCAGCCCGGTGTGTCCTAGTCCCGGTGATCCTTCAATCCGGCGGCTGAGTCGTGTCGCCGGGGTGGATGATGCCGTGCTCGTATCCGTAGATGACGGCCTGGAGCCGGTCGCGCAAGCCGAGTTTGCGCAGGATCGCGGCGACGTGCGTCTTGACCGTCGTCTCGGCGAGGTACAGCCTCGCTCCGATCGCCGCGTTGGAGCGTCCTCGGACCAGCTCCACCAGCACCTCGCGTTCCCGGGCTGTCAGTGTGGCCGTTGCGTCGGATGGTGCGACGGGTCGCTTCACGTAGGTTTCGATGAGGCGTCGGGTGAGGACGGGATCGAGTAGCGCGTCTCCCGAGGTGGCGGTGCGGATCGCGTGCAGCAGGTGGGCGCGGGGCGACGACTTGAGCAGGAAGCCGCTGGCGCCGGCGGCCATCGCGGCGTACAGGTACTCGTCGAGGTCGAAGGTGGTCAGCATGACCACGCGGGTGTCCAGCCGTGGGTTGGCGAGGATCTGCCGTGCCGCCGCGATGCCGTCGCCGCCGGGCATCTGGATGTCGAGCAGCGCCACGTCCGGGCGGAGGTGCATCGCCTCGCGCGTGGCCGCCGCGCCGTCGCCGACGTCTGCGACGACCTCGATGTCCGGTTGCGCTTCGAGGATCATCCGCAGCCCGGCGCGGACGAGTTCCTGGTCGTCGGCGATGAGTACGCGGATCACGGCTGCACCGGCAGCTGCGCGAGCACCCGGAATCCGGCCGGTGTGAGGTGCTGGGTGGACAAGGTCCCGCCGAGCGCCTGTACCCGTTCGGCCATGCCGGCGAGGCCCCGGCCGCTGCCGCCGGCCGGCTGTGGCGCACCGGGACCGTCGTCGACCACCTCCAGGGTCACGCCGGCGCCGTCGTGTCTGACGGTGACGACGACCTTCGACGCGGCCGCGTGTTTCAAGGCGTTGGTGAGTGCCTCCTGCACGATTCGGTACACGGCCGGCCGTAGCGGGATCGGGATCGGGTCCCCGGACTCGATCAGGTCGACGTCCAGGCCGGTGAGGCGGACGGGTTCGAGCAGTGCGCTCAGGTCGGCCGGTACGGAGTCCTCATTCGAGCGGAGCACGCCGAGCAGGTTCCGCAGGTCGCCGATGGCACGCCGGCCGGTTTCGCCGATCGCATCGAGGACCTGCGCGCTCAGGCCCGGTTGGGTATCGCGCCGGCGACCGATGCGCGCCGGCCGGCATTGCTGCTTGCCGGTCCGATTGCCGCGGTATCGATCGTCCTCGTGTTGGTGGCCGCCGCCGCAACCGGCGGTGATGCGGTGAAGATGGTGACGAACGGCCTGGGTATCGCATCCAACGTCGCCGCACTGGCTGCGCTGATCGCGATGGCCGTGGGGCTGGCCGCACTTCCGGCGCAGGTGCAGGCGCTGCGGCACGGCTTCGGCCGGCTTGCCTGGATCGTCGGGGAGCTGGGCACGATCCTGGTCGCGGGAGGCTATTGGTCAAGCGTGTTCGTGCAGCCCGGTCTCGCGCACGTCGACCCGCGTGCGGTCAGCGACGGCATCGCCAGTGTCACGGCCGGTTTCGTCGTGTCGTACATGGTGATGGGCCTGGGCTGGGCGCTGATCGCGATATCGCTGTTGCGGGCCAAGCTGATCGGCGTCAGCGGTTGGTTCCTCATCCTGGCATCGGTCATCGCGATCTCGCCCGCGCCGATGCGCTACCTGCCGCTCGCGATCGCCGTCACCGTTGCCTGCGGCTTCCGGCTGGGCCGCCGCCGCTCCGCCTGATCGGCCTCGTGGCCCTCCGGCGACAAGCCGGAGGGCCACGCCAACGCACACCGTTGACGGGCCGCTTCACCTGTCGCGTCGGGACAGCCTGCTTGCCCGGCGATAAACGCGCCGCGACGGGAGGGTGGCGGGCTACGCCGTCTTGGCAAGCGACGGCCGTGTGGCCGGGGCCGGCAGCACCGTGGTGGGGCGGGGCGCCGATTTGACCGGTACCGTGAGCAGCAGCACCAGTCCGGTGATGACGTGCATGTTCGCGCCCGGCAGGTAGAGCGGGTTGGCGGGGTCCTTGAACAGCCAGAGGACCCTGGTGGCCATCAACCCGTAGATGCCGGCGCCGAGCAGCAGGTACCAGTGCCGGTGGCGCCGATCGGCCTGCCGGTCGACGAGGACGAGCAGCGCCGGAATCTGCCAGACCAGGTGGTGTACCCAGCTGATCGGGCTGATCAGGCACATCGCCACACCGGTCAGCGCCAGGCCGGCCCAGGCGTCGTCGGCGGCGGCGGCCCGCCGCACCCGGTAGGCCCAGACCGCCAGGATGACCACGACGAGCGCGGGCCACACCGCCGCGGGCGCGTGCATCCTGGTCAATGCGCCGTCGAGGGACTGGTTTGGCACGGAGAAGATCTCGCCGACCCGGCCGGTCCGCCAGACCAGCGACGTCCAGTACGCGCGGGATGCCCCCGGGGCGATCAGCCATCCGAGGCCGACGGTCGCCAACGCCGTACCGGCGGCAATGAACCCTGCCCGATAACGCCTGGCGAGCAGCAGGTATGCGATGAACACCGCCGGGGTGAGCTTGATGCCGGCGGCGACACCGATGAGGATACCGGCGGCGGGATGCCGTCCGACCAGGTACAGCAGGTCGACCGCGACGAGCGTGAGCAGCACCAGGTTGATCTGGCCGAGACTGAGGGTGTCCCGCCAGGGTTCGGCCGCGGCGAGCAGAATCACGCCGGCGAGCGTCGGTGCCCACCGGTGAAACCGTCGCCAGAGCAGCAGCAACGTCCCCGACACCGACGTGAGCGCGAGGGCAACGGCGGCGACCGGCCACGCCACGATCGTCATGGGCAGCATGGCGATCGCGGCGAACGGTGGATAGGTGAAGCCGAATACCCGCACGGTCTCCGGTTGGCGGTAGGCGTACAGGTCACCGCCGTGCGCCCAGGAACGGACCGCGCCGTGGTAGATCCGCAGGTCGAACTGGTGCTGCCAGCGCGCCGAGGCGGCGACGAACAGGGCGACGCAGACCGCGAGGACGGCCAGGCCGACCCATTGCCGCCCGGACACGCTCGACGCTGACGCGGATTCGTCCGCCCGTATGTCCAACGTTCGGCTCCCCCGTCGGTATCGATGAGGCACGAACCGCGGTCGACACCGCACGTGTACACACGTGGTGTCGTCCAGGAATGCGGTTCGACCGCAGCGAATGCCGGGCGGTGGCCTCGCGGCGCGATGTCGCGGTCCAGTGTTCCAAGCGGCGGGGCATCCCCGTGGCGTCTTGGCGAGACCGGGCCGGACGGACCGGGCTGATCGCCCGGCGGATTCACCCGGCGGCGGAGTACCGACTGGGCTGCCCTGTGTGGCCGGGGTGTCGAGCCAGTGCACCAGCAGGGCGGTCTCCAGGCCGCCGAGGACGCTCAGCGCGACGCCGACGTTGGCCGACGTGATCTGTGCCGGAGTACTTCGACGCCGACGTTACTAGCGCGCCTGGCGAGGGCTGACCGAGGTGGAAGCGGACCCGCTGCGGCGAGTGTTAGCGGGGAAGCTCGCGTGAGCGGAGTGTCTGTCAGGTGATGGAGCCTGGAGGGGTGAGCCACGCGGCCGGCTGGCCGGTCACCTTGACGATCTCGTCGAAGTCGTGGTCGTAGTGCACGAGGGTCAGTCCGCTCAGTTCGGCCGTGGCGGCGAGGAGCAGGTCGACCGCGCCGGCCGAGCGGTGAGTACCGCGAGCCGTCATGGCGGCCTGGACCTCGGTCGCGCGGCCGAAAACCCGGTCCGGCATGGCGACCCAGGCGAACGTGGCGTTGAACAGCTCCAGCCACTCTTCGCGATCGGCCTTCGACCGGGCGCTGTGCAGTAGTTCCAGCTCAGTGATCGGGCAGATACCGATGACGCCGGCGGTGATCTGCGGCTGCCACCGGGCGCGGACCTCGCCGTCGCGCAGTAGGCGGACCACCGCGCTGGTGTCGACCAGGAACCGCGCCGGGATCATGCGCGGTACGTCGACTTGTCCAGCAGTTCGTCGAAGGCGCCGGCCTCGCCGAGTTCCGCGAGGCGCGTGAGCGCCTTGGCTCGGCGCAATTGCTGTGCGGTCGATCGCAACGCGGTGTTGACCGTGTCCTTCTTGGTCTTGGTGCCGAGGAGTTCGGACGCCTCAGCGAGCGCTTCGTCGTCGATGTCGATAAGGACCTTGGCCACGGCGCACCACTCTCGTATATATAGCTTCAGTAGCGAGTATATACGACGATTGGGTTACCAGCCCCGGGCGCGCCAGTCCGGGATCGACGGGCGCTCGGTGCCGAGCGTCGAGTCCTTGCCGTGCCCGGGGTAGATCACCGTCGAGTCCGGCAGCGGGCCGAAGACCTTCGCCTCCAGGTCGTCCATCAAGGAGTTGAAGTCGGTCGGGTTTGTTGTCCGCCCAGGACCCCCGGGGAAGAGGGAGTCGCCGGTGAAGAGGTGGCCGCCCTCCGCCGCGTAGTACAGGGCGATCGAGCCCGGTGTGTGGCCCACCAGGTGGATCACCTCGAGGGTGCAGTCGCCGACGGTCACGGTGTCGCCCTCGGTCAGGGTGGAGGTGACCACCGGGATCTCCGGGGCGTCGGCCGGGTGGGCCAGGGACTCGGCGCCGGTGGCGGAGAGCACCTCCTGCAGGGCCATCCAGTGGTCGGGGTGGCGGTGGGTCGTGACCACGGCGGCGATGCCCTGCGGCTCCACGAGCCGCAGCAGCTTCGGGGCCTCGTTGGCCGCGTCGATCAGGATGCCGTCGCCGGTGGTGCGGCAGCGCAGCAGGTACGCGTTGTTGTCCATCGGGCCGACGGAGAGCTTCGTGATCTCGAGTCCGGTCGTCATTTCCACGCCTCCAGGCTGGGCAGGTCGCCGGTCAGGCCGGTGCCGTCGGCGCGGCCGGAGAGCCACGCGGCCAGCAGGTGCGGCGGGCCGGTGACGGTCGGTGCCGACGGGACCGTCAGCAGCACGGTGCCGTCGGGGTCGATGAGGGTGGCCACGCGCGGGGTCGACGGGTCGTGCAGGAGGCGCAGCGCGAACGACGGCGGCCAGTCGGCGGGGGAGTAGCCGGCGTCGAGGTCCACGTGGTGCAGCTCGACCTCGCAGATGCGCGCCCAGACCAGGCGGGCGGCCGGGATCTCGGCGCCCGAGAGGAACGCGACGGTCGAGGACCAGGCCTCGGGCGGGGTGGCGTCGATCTTGGCGGACAGGCGGGACGCGGCGGTGGTGAGGTCGGCGAGCTGATCGGCGGCGGGGCGCGGGGCGCCGGCCTCGATGTCGGCCTCGCGGGCCTCGGCGCTGGCGTACGACGGGGTGGGCACGCCGGTGCGGGCCCAGTCGAGGAGGTTGAGGTAGGCGTCGGCGTTGCGTGCCAGGTGGGTGACCACGTGGCCGCGGGTCCAGCCGGGGCACAGGGACGGGGTCGAGTACCCGGCGTCGTCGAGGGTCTGCACGGTGGCGAGGAGCCGGGCGGTGGCGCGCTCGAGCTCGGGCTGCAGGAGCAGCGGATCGGCGGTCACCCGCAAACTCTAGCGCTGGCGGACCCCGACGGCGGGCGGCAGGTCGCCGACGGCCCAGTGCAGCTCGTCCTCCCAGTCGGCGACGCTGAGGTCCACGTTCTCGAAGGTCAGGCGGGCGCCGATGGGCTTCCCGAGGTACCCCGCGAAAAGATCATGGACCACGACGAGGCGCTGGCCGACCGCGAAGGCCGCGGGGTCGCGGCCCGCGGCGGTCCTGACCTGGAGGCGGCCGTAGACGCCCATGTCCGCGTCGGTCCCGCGATCCTCGACGATGACGTCCAGGATCTCGTCCTCGGCGCCGACATGGAAGCCGTAGGACGTCCCGCCGAAGGTCAGCCAGAACCGCATGAGCGAGTCCTCCTGGCCGGGTGAGACGTGCCACTGGACGTCGGCCCGTTCGAGACGGAGTCCGACGGCGCCGGCCAGCACATGCGAGGGGAGCACGCCCCCGACGATAGCCCCGATATTCGGTTTCGCGGCACGGACGCGCTGCCTACCGTTGATTTCCGAACGTCCGTTCGGACGGGTGTGCCCTGTGGAAGGACAAGATGAACATCGAACTGTCGGCCCTCGGGTGGGACGACGCCTTTGCCGCGGTCTTCGAGCGCGGGTTCGCCGCGCCGGGGCAGCGTCCCGCACGGGTCTGCCGTGTGGACAGAGGCGTGTGTACCGCGCTGACGGCCGGCGGACCCGTCCGCGCAAGCTTCGCCGGTAACCTGCTCGCCCGCGCCGCCGACGACCCGAGCGCCCTGCCGTGCGCCGGGGACTGGCTGGTGGTGCGCACGTGGCCCGACGCGCGCGTCACGGCCGAGGCGGTGCTGCCGCGGCGCACCGCGATCGTGCGCGCGGTGGCCGGCGAGGAGTCGTTCGGCCAGGTCCTGGCCGCGAACATCGACGCCGTCGCGGTCGTCGAGCCCGTCGACCCCTCGCCCGACCTCGGGCGCATCGAGCGCCTGCTGGCGCTCGCATGGGAGTCCGGCGCGCGACCGCATCTCGTGCTGACCAAGTCCGACCTGGCCGCGGACCCCGAGGCGCTCGCCGCGCAGATGCCGGGGCGCTCGTCGGGGGTGACCGTGCACGCCGTGAGCGCGCGGACCGGGATGGGGCTCGAGGCGCTGCGGCCGCTGGTGGCGCACGGGCTCACGCTCGGGCTGCTCGGGCAGTCCGGCGCCGGCAAGTCCAGCCTGGTCAACGCGCTCGCCGGGGCCACCGTCATGCAGACGCGGGCGCTGCGCGCGGACGGGCGCGGGCGGCACACTACGACATATCGGGCGTTGATCCCCCTACCGGGCGGCGGGGCGGTGCTCGACACGCCCGGCGTGCGGCTCGTCGGCATGTTCGACACCGTGTCCGGCCTCGACCGGGCCTTCGCGGATGTGACGCTGCTCGCCCAGGACTGCCGCTTCCAGGACTGCCGCCACGGGCAGGAGCCGGGCTGCGCCGTGCGGGCGGCCGTCGAGGAGGGCGAGCTGAGCCCGCGGCGCTACGCAAGCTGGCAGAAACTGCAGAAAGAGCAGATGCTTGCATCGGTACGGCGGGTGAGGCGCGAAAGCCGCGAACGCCGACGGCCGGCACGGCCCTAGCTGCGGGGCTTCCCCCGTTCGAGGCACCCTCGGGCGGGCGGGCGCCGAAAAATGTCATACCCCCTGGCTAGAGTTGGCGGCTGGCACCGCACCGGTGTTTGAAACGGACAAATGGCTGCCAAGGGGAAGCATGTCGGACCGCTTGATCATCCGTGGCGCACGCGAGCACAACCTCCGCGACGTCAGCCTCGACCTGCCGCGCGAGGCGATGATCGTGTTCACCGGGCTGTCCGGCTCGGGCAAGTCGAGCCTGGCGTTCGACACGATCTTCGCGGAGGGGCAGCGGCGCTACGTCGAGTCCCTTTCGTCGTATGCGCGGCAGTTCCTCGGCCAGATGGACAAGCCCGACGTCGACTTCATCGAGGGCCTGTCCCCGGCGGTCTCCATCGACCAGAAGTCGACCTCGCGCAACCCGCGCTCGACGGTCGGCACGATCACCGAGGTCTACGACTACCTGCGGCTGCTCTACGCCCGCATCGGCGAGCCGCACTGCCCGGTCTGCGGCGAGCCGATCACCCGGCAGACGCCGCAGCAGATCGTCGACCGCGTGCTCGCCATGGACGAGGGCACCCGCTTCCAGGTGCTGGCGCCGGTGGTGCGCGGGCGCAAGGGTGAGTATGTCGACCTGTTCAGCGAGCTGCAGTCCAAGGGCTACGCGCGGGCCCGCATCGACGGGGTCGTGCACCCGCTGACCGAGCCGCCGAAGCTCAAGAAGCAGGAGAAGCACACCATCGAGGTGGTCGTCGACCGGCTCGCGGTGAAGTCCTCGGCCAAGCAGCGGCTCACCGACTCGGTCGAGACCGCGCTCAAGCTCGCCGCCGGCATCGTGATCCTCGAGTTCGTCGACCTGCCCGAGGACGACGAGCACCGCGAGCGGCTCTTCTCCGAGCACCTGGCCTGCCCCAACGAGCACCCGCTGTCGATCGAGGACCTCGAGCCCCGCTCCTTCTCGTTCAACGCTCCATACGGCGCCTGCCCGGACTGCACCGGCATCGGCACCAAGAAGGAGGTCGACCCGGAGCTCATCGTCCCCGACCCGGAGCGCAGCCTGCGCGAGGGGGCGGTCGCGCCCTGGGCGAGCGGGCACACCCTGGAGTACTTCCTGCGGTTGCTCGAGGCGCTCGGCGACGAGGAGGGCTTCAACCTCGATACCCCGTGGCGGGCGCTGTCCAGCCGCGGGCAGAAGGCGATCCTCTACGGCTCCGAGGACCAGGTCCACGTCCGGTATCGCAACAAGTACGGGCGCGAACGCTCCTACTACACCGGCTTCGAGGGCGTGGTGCAGTGGATCGAGCGCCGGCACTCCGACACCGAGAGCGACTGGTCGCGGGACAAGTACGAGGGGTACATGCGCGATGTGCCCTGCGGCACCTGCGGCGGCACCCGGCTCAAGCCGGAGATCCTCGCGGTGACGATCGCCGGGCGCAGCATCGCCGACGTGTGCAACCTGTCCGTGGGGGAGTGCGCCGAGCTGCTCGGGCAGATGGAGCTCACCGACCGGCAGAAGCTCATCGCCGAGCGGGTGCTCAAGGAGATCAACGCCCGGCTGCGCTTCCTCGTCGACGTCGGCCTTGACTACCTGTCGCTGGACCGGGCCGCGGGCACGCTGTCCGGCGGCGAGGCGCAGCGCATCCGGCTGGCCACCCAGATCGGCTCGGGCCTGGTCGGCGTGCTCTACGTCCTCGACGAGCCGAGCATCGGCCTGCACCAGCGCGACAACCACCGGCTCATCGAGACCCTGGTGCGGCTCAAGAAGCTGGGCAACACGCTCATCGTCGTCGAGCACGACGAGGACACCATCCGCACCGCCGACTGGATCGTCGACATCGGTCCCGGCGCCGGCGAGCACGGCGGGCGGGTCGTGCACAGCGGGCCCTACGAGCAGCTGGTCAAGACCGAGGAGTCGATCACCGGGGCCTACCTGTCGGGCCGGCGCAGCATCCCGACGCCGGAGATCCGCCGCCCGCGCACCCCGGGCCGCGAGCTGGTCGTCGTCGGCGCGCGCGAGCACAACCTGCACAACCTGACGGTGTCGTTCCCGCTCGGGCAGCTCGTCGCCGTCACCGGCGTCTCCGGCTCGGGCAAGTCCACGCTGGTCAACGACATCCTGCACGCCGTGCTGGCCAACACGGTCAACGGCGCGCGGCTCGTGCCGGGCCGGCACACCCGCATCTCCGGGCTCGACCTCGTCGACAAGGTCGTCGGGGTCGACCAGTCGCCGATCGGCCGGACGCCGCGGTCCAACCCGGCGACGTACACCGGAGTCTTCGACAACATCCGCAAGCTCTTCGCCGAGACGACCGAGGCGAAGGTGCGCGGCTACGGGCCGGGGCGCTTCTCGTTCAACGTCAAGGGCGGCCGCTGCGAGGCCTGCGCCGGCGACGGCACGATCAAGATCGAGATGAACTTCCTCCCCGACGTGTACGTCCCGTGCGAGGTCTGCAAGGGCGCGCGGTACAACCGCGAGACCCTCGAGGTGCACTACAAGGGCCGCACCATCGCCGAGGTGCTGGACATGCCGATCGACGAGGCGGAGGGCTTCTTCGAGGCGATCCCGGCGATCCACCGCCACCTCAAGACCCTGGTCGACGTCGGCCTCGGCTACGTGCGGCTGGGGCAGCCCGCCCCGACGCTGTCCGGCGGCGAGGCGCAGCGCGTGAAGCTCGCCTCGGAGCTGCAGAAGCGCTCGACGGGCCGGACCGTGTACGTGCTGGACGAGCCCACGACCGGCCTGCACTTCGAGGACATCCGCAAGCTGCTGCTGGTGCTGCAGGGCCTCGTGGACAAGGGAAACACGGTCATCGTCATCGAGCACAACCTCGACGTCATCAAGACCGCCGACTGGCTCATCGACATGGGCCCGGAGGGCGGCCACAAGGGCGGCACGGTGGTCGCGGCCGGCACGCCGGAGGAGGTCGCCGAGCTGCCGGAGAGCTACACCGGGCAGTTCCTGCGCCACGTGCTCGGGCTGGACGGGGAGCCGAGCGGCGACCCGGCGGCGCGCGACCGGGCGGCGGAGGCCAACGGCACCAAGCCCGCGCCGGCGCCGCGGAAGAGGGCCGCCCCTGCCAAGGCGGCTCCGGTGAAGGCGGCCCCCGCGAAGGCCGCGCCGGCCAAGGCGACCGCCCGGAAGGCACCGGCCAAGAAGGCGGCCGCGAAGAAGGCCTGAGGTTTTCGACCCGGGGCGGATCCGCATGCCCGCCCCCGGACTCTTCTCCTGCGATCCGCGGTTCGCGGGCGGCGCTGCTACGGTGGCCGCTGGCGAGGCTGACCTCAGGAGGAGAGACGTGCCAGTCGAGGACCGCTTCAACCCCTGCGCCACCGCTGCGCGGCGCACCCTGCTGCTGGGCGCGGGCGCCATGGGCATCGCCGTGATCGCCGGGTGCGGCGACGACGGCAAGCCGGGCGCCGGGGCGGCTCCGGGCGGGTCCAGCGCCCCGGCGGCGCCCGCGACCACCGGCGGCAACCCGTTCGACGACTCGACCGGCTCGGGCGGTGGCGGCGGGCCGCAGGTGCCGTCCAACGCGCTCATCGCCACGGGCGAGGTGCCGGTCGGCGGCGGCGTCATCGTCAAGGACACGGTGCTGGTGATCCAGCCGGCGAAGGGGCAGTTCAAGGCGTACGACGCCGCGTGCCCGCACGAGGGCGCGATCGTCGACCCGCCGTTCGACGGCAACCAGGTCATCCAGTGCCCGCGGCACAACTCGAAGTTCAAGGTCTCCGACGGCAGCTGGGTCTCGGGCCCCGCGCCGCGCGGGCTGAAGGGCATCCGGGTCGAGGTGCGCAGCGGGTACGTGGTGCGCGCCTAGCCGTCCGGTTTCGTCGCTCTGGGTAATCGTGTGGTTGCCAGCTTGGTGCCGAGTTCACAGACTTTGTTGAGCATTGAACCGTATCCTCCTTGATCGGTGTATCTCTGGCCGCAGCCTGCGGGCCTACGACCATTGGAGGATATTGATGAGTGACACGACCCGCCGCGCGGTGCTCGCCGGGGCGGTCGGCGTGACGGCCGCGTCCGTCCTTGCCGCCTGCGGAGACGACAGCGGATCGAACAGCACCGCCAACAACTCCAGCCCGGGCGGCCCGGTCGCCAAGAAGTCCGACATCCCCGTCGGCGGCGGCAAGGTGGTCGCCGACGCCGGCGGCACGGTCATTACCCAGCCCGAGGCCGGCACGTTCAAGGCCTTCACGGCGATCTGCACGCACCAGCAGTGCATCGTGTCGTCCGTGTCGAACAACACGATCGACTGCAAGTGCCACGGCAGCACGTTCTCGGCGGTCGACGGCTCGGCGACGAACCCGCCGGCCACGCGGAAGCTCGAGGAGAAGAAGCTGCGCATGGACGGCGACGACATCTACGTCACGACGTGACCTAGCCGTTGGTCGCTCTGCGGCTTGTTGTTTTGCGGCTTGTTTGTTCTGCGGCGTTGCGCCCGGCGGACCTTGCTCCGCCGGGCGTGGCGCTTCTTGAGCCCGCGGCACTCGGCCGTCCTCTGCACGGCCGGGTGGCGCCGTGGCGTCCGGCCCTTCCCGGTTTTGTCGTACCCGGCGGATAGTCTCGGAACCGTGCCAGACCCGTCCACGTATCGACCCGCACCGGGGACCATTCCCGACACGCCCGGCGTCTACCGCTTCTACGACCCCAGCGGCCGGGTCATCTACGTGGGCAAGGCCAAGAGCCTCCGGCAGCGCCTGAGCAGCTACTTCGCCGACCTGTGGACGCTGCACTCGCGCACCCAGCAGATGGTCACCACGGCGTCGAGGGTCGACTGGGTGACCGTCGGCACCGAGGTCGAGGCGCTGCAACTCGAGTACAACTGGATCAAGGCCTACGACCCGCGGTTCAACGTCCGCTATCGCGACGACAAGAGCTATCCGTATCTGGCCGTCACGCTCGACGAGGCCTATCCGCGGCTGCAGGTGATGCGCGGGGCCAAGCGCAAGGGCGTGCGCTACTTCGGGCCGTATGCGCACGCATGGGCCATCCGCGAGGTGCTCGACCTGCTGCTGCGGGTGTTCCCGGCGCGCACGTGCTCGTCGGGCGTGTTCAAGCGGGCGGGGCAGATCGGCCGGCCGTGCCTTCTGGGGTACATCGGGAAATGCTCGGCGCCGTGCGTCGACCGCGTCAGCGAGGCCGAGCACCGCGAGATCGTCGAGGCCTTCTGCGACTTCATGGCGGGGCGCACCGACACCATGATCAAGCAGCTCGAGCGGGAGATGTACCAGGCGTCGGACGAGCTGGACTTCGAGCGCGCGGCGCGGCTGCGCGACGACCTGGGCGCCCTGCGCCGGGCGATGGAGAAGCAGGCGGTCGTGCTCGGCGACGGCACCGACGCCGACGTGGTCGCGTTCGCCGACGACCCGCTCGAGGCGGCCGTGCAGGTGTTCCACGTGCGCGGCGGGCGGGTGCGCGGCCAGCGCGGCTGGATCGTGGAGAAGACCGAGGACCTGACCCCCGGCGATCTGGTGCATCACTTCTGCACCCAGATCTACGGCAGCGAGGCCGGCGCCGATGCCGCCGACCTGCCGCGCGAGCTGCTGGTGCCGGAGTTGCCCGCCGACGTCGACGCGCTAGCCGACTGGCTGAGCCGGCTGCGCGGGAGCCGGGTGTCGATCCGGGTGCCGCAGCGCGGCGACAAGAAGACGCTCGCCGAGACCGTCGCCCGCAACGCCGAGCAGGCGCTGCAGCAGCACAAGCTGCGCCGGGCCGGCGACCTGAGCACCCGCAGCAAGGCGCTCGAGGAGATCGCCGAGGCGCTGGCCATGCAGACCGCGCCGCTGCGCATCGAGTGCTACGACGTGTCGCAGATCCAGGGCACGGACGTGGTCGCGAGCATGGTGGTGTTCGAGGACGGGCTGTCGCGCAAGAGCGAGTATCGGCGCTTCGCGATCAACGGCGCCACCGACGACGTGTCCGCGATCTCGGAGGTGCTGCGGCGGCGCTTCGCGCGCTATCTCGACGCAAAGGTCGAGATCGACGAGGCCGCCGAGGCCGACCCGTCCCGCCCCGGCATCGACCCGACGACCGGCCGGCCGCGCAAGTTCGCCTACCCGCCGCAGCTCGTCGTCGTCGACGGCGGCCAGCCGCAGGTCCAGGCCGCCGCCCAGGTGCTGCTCGACCTCGGCATCGACGACATCGCCATCTGCGGCCTCGCCAAGCGGCTCGAGGAGGTCTGGCTGCCCGACGACGAGTTCCCGGTGATCCTGCCGCGCGCCTCCGAGGGCCTCTACCTGCTGCAGCGCGTGCGCGACGAGGCACACCGGTTCGCCATCACGTACCACCGCCAGAAGCGCTCGAAGCGCATGACCGCCTCGACCCTGGACGACGTGCCCGGCCTCGGCGAGATCCGCCGCAAGGCCCTGCTGCGCCACTTCGGTTCACTCAAACGGCTGAAGGCCGCGAGCCTGGAGGAGATCGCGGAGGTCCCCGGCATCGGCCGCCGCACGGCCGAGGCGATCCTCGCCGCCCTGAACGGCGAGGCCCCGCCGCCTCGCGACCGCCCCGCCCCGGACGCCGGCCGCTCCGCATCGCCCGCGGACAGCGCCGTATCGTCCGCGAACGGTGCCTCGTCCGCGAACGGTGCCTCGTCCGCGAACGGTGCCTCGTCCGTGGAGAGTGCGTCGTCCGCGAACGGTGGCTTGGCCGCGAACGGTGGCTTGTCCGTGGAGAGTGCGTCGTCCGCGGACGGTGCCTCGTCCGCGAACGGTGGCTTGGCCGTGGAGAGTGCCTCGGCCGCGGACGATGCCCCGAACGCGGGTGGTTCGTTGGACGTAGGTGGTGCCTCGGACGTGGGTGGTGCGCTGGACGCGGATCGATCTTCAGATTCCGGGGGCAGCACGCCGGACGGTCCTGGCGCTGACCAGCCTGAAGTCTTCGGCGGGCCACCGGTCGAGCGTGACGCCGGCCCGCCGGACGTTCCGGCCGGGTCGTCGAGCGGGCTCGACGACGGGCCGAAGGGTGTCGGGGCAGAGCGCGGCGGCGAGGAAGGGACGGAGGCGACGGAAGCCACGCATACCGCTAACTAGTGCAAACCGACCGACCGTCCGATGCGGCGGGCGGTACGACATAAACTCGTCGACGTGTCGAGAGAAGGCGACGTGCCGAGAGACGCCACCGCACCCGACAGCGGGGCCCAGCCGACGGGCGACGTGACCGCCCCGGCGAGGGCCGCCACCACCGACGGCGAGGCTGTCGCGACCGATAGGACCGCGACCGACAGGACCATGCCTGACAGGAGCACGACCGACAGCGCCGCCACCGACAGCAACGCCGGCATGACGGACAGCGCCGCCAGCGACAGCGCCGCCGACGACAGCGCCGCCAGCGGCAGGATCGCCGACGACGGCGCCGCCAGCGACAGGACCGCCAGCGGCAGGACCGGAGACGACGGCGCCGCCAGCGACAGGACCGCCAGCGGCAGGACCGGAGACGACGGCGCCGCCAGCGGGAGGACCGGGCGCGCCATCGAGCCCGGTGGCTTCCTCGCCTCCGGGGAGGGGGCGCCCGCCGGCATAGGCGGGGAGGGGTTCCTCGGCGAGGACGAGCTCGGGATCGATCACGGCGAAGGGGTGCCGGGGCGCAACACCACCGACCTCGTCATCGTCACCGGGGTGTCCGGGGGCGGGCGCAGCACGGTGGCGCGGGCGCTCGAGAACGTCGGGTACTACGTGGTCGACAACCTGCCGCAGGCGCTGCTGCTCGACATGGCCGAGCTTGCGCATGCCGCCCGCGGGGCCGCGCGCCGCACCGCCATGGTGCTCGACGTGCGCAGCCACGCGTTCTCGACCGACCTGCCGGGTGCGGTCAAGTCGCTGCGCGAGCGCGGGTTCCACCCGCGGATGGTGTTCGTCGACGCCGACGACGAGGTGCTGATCCGCCGCTTCGAGAGCGTCCGGCGCTCGCACCCGCTGCAGGGCGCGGGCCGGCTCTCCGACGGGATCGCCGCCGAGCGCAAGCTGCTGCAGGAGGCGCGCGAGCAGGCCGACGTGCTCATCGACACGAGCCACCTCAACGTCAACCAGCTGCGCGGGCGCATCGAGGAGATGTTCGGCGAGGAGGACACGACCCAGATCCGGGTCACGGTGCTGTCCTTCGGGTTCAAGTACGGCCTGCCGCCCGACGCCGACTTCGTGCTCGACGCGCGGTTCCTGCCGAACCCGTACTGGGTGCCGGAACTGCGCGAGCACACGGGCAAGGAGACGGACGTCAGCCGGTACGTGCTGGGGCAGCGCGGGGCGATCACGTTCGTGGAGACGTACGCGCGGCTGATCAACGCGACCGCGCCCGGCTTCGAGCGCGAGGGCAAGCGGTACCTGACGATCGCCGTCGGCTGCACCGGTGGCAAGCACCGCAGCGTGGCGATCGCCGAGGAGCTCGCCCGGCGGCTGCGCGAGATGCGCCTCGCTGCCTCGCCCCAGCACCGCGACCTGGGACGCGAATGACGGGGCCGGACCAGGTGACGGGCCGGAACGAGGGCCGAGAGACGAACGCCGACGCAAGCACACGGCCGGGCACCCCACCCGCCGGCGATGCCGCACGCCCGCCGGCCGCGATCAACACCCCGCCGGCCGCAGCGAACACCTCGCCGGCCGCAGCGAACACCTCGCCGGCCGCGGCGAACACCTCGCTGGCGGCGAACACCTCGCCGGCCGCCGCGAACGCCTCGCTGGCCGCGAACACCTCGCCGGCGGCGGTCAACGCACCCGCCGGCGAGGCGCCCGCGGCCACCGCGCACCGGGGCTCCGCGATGGCAGCGCCGGCGCTGGGGCGCGTACGCGACAACGACCAGGTCGGCGGTGTTGCGAGTGCGGCGCTTGCGGTTGCCCCTGGCGGGCCGGGTGGGGCCGTTTCGGTGACCGATCGACAAGAGCAGACGGGCGCGGGTGGGTCCCGGCGACCGGGTGTGGTGCGGGCGGTGGCGTTCGGGGGCGGGCACGGGCTGTCGGCCTCGCTCCGGGCGCTGCGGATCGTGCAGCGGGACATGCCGCTCGACATCACCGCCGTGGTCACCGTGGCCGACGACGGGGGGTCGAGCGGGCGGCTGCGTGCGACCCGCGACATCCTGCCGCCCGGGGACCTGCGGCAGGCGCTCGCCGCGCTCGCCGGCGAGACCGGGACCGCCGACCTGTTCCAGCACCGGTTCACCGGTGCGGACGAGATCGCCGGGCATCCCGTGGGCAACCTCGTGCTCTGTGCGCTGATGGAGCTCGCCGGGGACCCGGTCGTCGCGCTGGACCGGGCCGCGGAGATGCTGCGGTGCGGGGGGCGGGTCCTGCCGATGTCGCGCGATTCGCTGCACATCGAGGCGGATCTGTCCGAAGGTGGCGAAGTGGTCACCGTCCGCGGTCAGCATGAGGTGGCCGTGACGACGAAGAACATCGACCGGGTACGCCTGACGCCCGCCGAGCCCGAAGCCTGCGCCGAAGCGGTGCGGGCCGTGCTGGAGGCGGACTGGCTGCTGTTCGGGCCCGGGTCGTGGTTCACCAGTGTGATTCCGCACCTGCTCGTGCCCGGGCTCGCGGCCGCGATCCGGGACAGCCGGGCGCATCGGCTGGTCACGTTGAACCTGGCCGCCGACAGCGAGACCGCCGGGCTGACGCTGCCGGAACACCTTGCGGCCCTGCATCGTTACCTACCAGGGCTCCAGGTCGATGTAGTTCTTGCCGACGGGAAAGCCGTAGGTGACCCCGAACCGGTCCATCGTGCGGCAGAATCGCTGGGTGCGCGGCTGGTGCTCGCCCCCGTGGCCGTCGGCGACGGGGCGCCCAGGCACGACCCTCGGGCGCTGGCGGCCGCACTTGAACCACTCCTGCGCGCCGGAGCTCGCCGCGCACCGGACGCCGCCGCCCCGGCCGCCGGCACGACGAGCACCGATGTGCGGGGCAGCACGGCGGCGAACACCGTGGCGACGGGGGACGCTGCGGCGGGTACCGATGCGGCAGGCAGCGCTGCGGTGAGCGGCGCGGCAGCCGCGGGCACCGCTGCGAACGGCACCGCACCACGCAGCACGGCATCACGCAGCACCGCACAGAGCGGCACGGCACAGAGCGGCACCGCACGAGACAGCACCGCACCAGACGGCACCGCACCGGACGGCACCGCACCGGACAGGACCGCGCAAAGCGGCGCTGGACAGGAAGGCGCGGGACAAGACGGCGCCGCAGAAGACGGCACTGCACCAAACGGCACGGCACCAAGCGCCCGAGCCGTACAGAACGCGAGCAACGCGCAGAACGTGGGCAACGCGCCGAACGGCGGTACCGCGCCGGGCGCCGGCGCGCAGAACGCCGGCAACGGCAACGGCGCACGGACGGGCGCGGGCACGCACGACATGACCTTGAACACGAAAACCGCGAGGTGACGACAGAATGGCGATGACCGCTGCGGTCAAGGACGAGCTGAGCCGGGTGGACGTAGCGAAACCCTGCTGCCGGCGCGCCGAGATGGCCGCGCTGCTGCGCTTCGCCGGCGGGTTGCACATCGTCTCCGGCCGGGTGGTCGTGGAGGCCGAGCTCGACACCAACCCGGCCGCGCGAAGGCTGCGGCGGGAGGTGTCGGAGGTGTACGGGTACTCGAGCGAGATCCACGTCCTGGCCTCCGGCGGGCTGCGCAAGGCCAGCCACTTCATCGTGCGCGTGGTCAAGGACGGCGAGGCCCTCGCGCGCCAGACCGGGCTGCTCGACGTGCGCGGGCGGCCGGTGCGCGGGCTGCCGCCCCACGTGGTGTCGGCCAACATGTGCTGCGCGGTCGCCGCGTGGCGCGGCGCGTTCCTGGCGCACGGGTCGCTGACCGAGCCGGGGCGCAGCTGCGCGCTGGAGATCACGTGCCCGGGGCCCGAGGCGGCGCTCGCGCTGGTCGGGGCGGCCCGGCGGATCGGGATCACCGCCAAGGCCCGCGAGGTGCGCGGCGTCGACCGGGTCGTGGTCAAGGACGGCGACGCGATCGCGGCCCTGCTGACCCGGATCGGGGCGCACCAGAGCGTGCTGACCTGGGAGGAGCGGCGGGTGCGCCGCGAGGTGCGGGCCACCGCGAACCGGCTCGCCAACTTCGACGACGCCAACCTGCGCCGCTCGGCGCGGGCCGCGGTCGCCGCCGCCGCGCGGGTCGCCCGGGCGATGGAGATCCTCGCCGACGCCGCGCCCGAGCACCTCTTCAGCGCCGGCACGCTGCGGCTGGAGCACCGGCAGGCCTCGCTGGAGGAGCTGGGGGCCCTGGCCGACCCGCCGCTGACCAAGGACGCGATCGCGGGTCGGATCCGCCGGCTGCTGGCTCTCGCCGACAAGCGGGCGCGCGACCTGGGTATTCCGGACACGGAGTCGGCCGTCACCCCCGAGATGCTGGTCGGCTGAATTACCCGAAAGGGTGACGCCGTCAAAAGCCGCGACAACGCCCCGAAAGGTGTGCCGGCCGAAGACCGGGGCAAGGCCCAAAGGTGCGCTGCCAAGAGCTGAGGCAGCGCCCGAAAGGTGGTGCCCGCCCAAAGTCGGGCAACACCCGGAAGAGGTGACGGAGCAACGCCGCCGAAAACGGTGTGTCACGCAGCGCGAATCAACGCGAAACGTGTGCTCCGACACCCCGGCCGCATCGTGACCGCTTCGAGACGATAGGGTTTCACTGTTCGGCGATGAGGCCGACTCGGGTCGCTCCTCGCTGTTCGATCGCCGCCGCACACACGCGGCCGGGCCCCTGCTCAACAGGGTTGGGCCCGGACCGGCGGGACCAGGGTGGGCGAGCCAATAACACTCATCTGGCGCCCGGCATCGGCAAGGAAACGGCCGGGGCGCGACCTGACGAGGAGATGTGTCGAAGTGACCATCCGGGTTGGCATCAACGGCTTCGGCCGTATCGGCCGCAACTTCTTCCGTGCGGCCCTGGCCAAGGGCGCCGACATCGAGGTTGTCGGCGTGAACGACCTGACCGACAACGCGACGCTGGCGCACCTGCTCAAGTACGACAGCATCCTCGGCCGGCTGGGCGAGGAGGTGAAGGCGACCTCGGACGAGATCACCGTCGCGGGCAAGACCTTCAAGGCCCTCGCCGAGCGTGACCCGTCGAAGCTGCCGTGGGGCGACCTGGGCGCGGACGTCGTCATCGAGTCGACCGGCATCTTCACCGACGCCGAGAAGGCCAAGGTCCACGTGGCCGGCGGCGCCAAGAAGGTCATCATCTCGGCCCCGGCCAAGAACGAGGACCTGACGATCGTCTTCGGCGTGAACGAGAACCAGTACGACCCGGCGAAGCACACGATCATCTCCAACGCCTCGTGCACCACGAACTGCCTGGCCCCGATGGCGAAGGTCATCAACGACGTGTTCGGCATCGAGCGTGGCCTCATGACCACGATCCACGCCTACACGCAGGACCAGAACCTGCAGGACGGGCCGCACAAGGACCTGCGCCGCGCCCGCGCCGCCGCGCTGAACATCGTGCCGACCTCGACCGGCGCCGCCAAGGCGATCGGCCTGGTCCTGCCGGAGCTCAAGGGCAAGCTGGACGGCTACGCGCTGCGCGTGCCGGTCCCGACCGGCTCGGCGACCGACCTGACCGTGACCGTCTCGCGCGACACCAGCGTCGAGGAGGTCAACGCCGCGCTGAAGGCCGCCTCCGAGGGCGCGCTGGCCGGCATCCTCACCTACACCGAGGACCCGATCGTGTCGAGCGACATCGTCACCGACCCGGCGTCGTGCATCTTCGACTCGGGCCTGACCAAGGTCATCGGCAACCAGGTCAAGGTCGTCGGCTGGTACGACAACGAGTGGGGCTACAGCAACCGTCTCGTCGACGCCGTCACCCTGGTCGGCACCGGCCTGTGAAGACGCTCGACGACCTCCTGAGCGAGGGCGTCGCGGGTCGGCGCGTGCTGCTGCGCGCCGACCTCAACGTCCCGCTCGACGGGGAGAAGATCACCGACGACGGCCGGATCCGGGCTGTGCTGCCGACCCTCAACGCGCTGCTCGAGGGCGGCGCGACGGTCACGGTCGTGTCGCACCTCGGCCGGCCGAAGGGCGCGCCGGACCCGAAGTACACCCTCGCGCCCGTCGCGGCCCGCCTCAGCGAGCTGCTCGGCGGCCCGGTGAACTTCGGCGCGGCCGGCGACGCCAAGGTCACGCTGCTGGAGAACCTGCGGTTCAACCCGGGCGAGACCAGCAAGGACGAGGGCGAGCGCAAGGCGTTCGCCCAGGAGCTGGCCGCGCACGGCGACGTCTACGTCGACGACGCGTTCGGCGCCGTGCACCGCAAGCACGCCAGCGTCTACGACGTGGCCGCGCTCCTGCCGCACTACACCGGCTACCTGGTGGCCCGCGAGCTCGAGGTGCTCTCGAAGCTCACGGGCGAGGCGGAGCGGCCCTACGTGGTCGTGCTCGGCGGCTCGAAGGTCTCCGACAAGCTCGCCGTCATCGAGGCGCTGCTGCCGAAGGTCGACAAGCTGCTCATCGGCGGCGGCATGTGCTTCACCTTCCTCAAGGCCCAGGGCTACGAGGTCGGCAAGAGCCTGCTGCAGGACGAGATGGTCGACACCTGCAAGGACCTGCTCCAGCGCGGCGGCGACAAGATCGTGCTGCCGACCGACGTGCTGTCCGCGGACAAGTTCGCGGCCGACGCGGCGGTGCAGACCGTGGGCGTCGATGCCATCCCGGCCGATGGGCTCGGCCTGGACATCGGCCCGGAGTCCGTCGCGGCGTTCGCCGCCGCGCTCGAGAGCGCGAAGACGGTCTTCTGGAACGGCCCGATGGGCGTGTTCGAGCTGGCCCCGTTCGCCGCCGGCACGCGCGGCGTCGCCGAGGCGATCACCAAGGTCGACGGCTTCACGGTCGTCGGCGGCGGCGACTCGGCCGCGGCTGTGCGCGCGCTGGGCATCCCCGAGGACGGCTTCAGCCACATCTCCACCGGCGGCGGCGCCTCCCTCGAGTTCCTCGAGGGCAAGGCCCTGCCGGGCATCGTCGCGCTGGAGGGCTGAGCAATGGCTGAGCAGACCGGTCGCCGGCCGCTGATGGCCGGCAACTGGAAGATGAACCTGAACCACCTCGAGGCCATCAAGCTCGTCCAGACGCTGGCCTTCACGCTCACCGAGCAGCAGCTCAACGACGTGGAGACGGTGGTGCTCCCGCCGTTCGTCGACATCCGCAGCGTCCAGACGCTCGTCGACGGCGACAAGCTGCTCATCGGCTACGGCGCGCAGGACATCTCCGCGCACGCCTCGGGCGCCTACACCGGCGAGGTGTCCGGCGCCATGCTGGCGAAGCTGGGCTGCCAGTACGTGGTCGTCGGGCACTCGGAGCGCCGGCAGTACCACGGCGAGGACGACGCCCTGGTCAACGCCAAGGTGAAGGCGGCGCTGGCCAACGGCATCGTGCCGATCCTGTGCGTCGGCGAGGGCCTGGAGATCCGCGAGGCCGGCGAGCACGTGGGCTACACGCTCGCGCAGCTCGACGCCGCGCTGGAGAAGATCAAGACCGACGAGGTCGAGAAGATCGTCATCGCGTACGAGCCGGTCTGGGCGATCGGCACGGGCAAGGTGGCGACGCCGCAGGACGCGCAGGAGGTCATCGGGGCGATCCGCACCCGCCTGGCCGAGAAGTACACCGGCGGCACCGCCGACCGGGTGCGCATCCTCTACGGCGGCTCGGTCAAGCACGACAACGTCGCGGCGATCATCGAGCAGCCCGACATCGACGGCGCGCTCGTCGGTGGCGCCAGCATCGACGCCGAGGGCTTTGTCAGGATTGTCCGCCTCGGCAAGTAGGTCTCGGTAACCACGGAAACACCCAGCGTCGCGCGGCCTTTCGCAGGTCGCGCGACGCTTTGTTTACCCCGCCACCCCCTGTACCGCGGCGGGTGAATGCCGCCTAAAGTGGCTGCGTCCACCACCCCTTGACCTGGCGTCAAGCCAGCGGGCCGCGGCCCACCCGCCACGAACGGGTGACCGTCCCGCGGGCCGCGCCGTGAGGACGAGCATGTTGTTCGACAAGCGCCGCCGTCGTGCCCTCGTTTCGACCCTGGCCGGACTGGCGCTGCTGGCGACGGCAGGGTGCAGCGACGCCGACGCCAAGAACCAGCCGAAGCCGCCGAAGACCGGCGGGACCCTGCACGTGGTGGTGAGCGCGAAGCCCGCGCACCTGGACCCGCAGCGGGTCGCCACGGCCACCGAGGCCAACGTCAACCGCCTCATCACCCGGACGCTCACCACGTTCAAGTCCGAGCCGGGCGCGGCCGCCAGCGAGATCGTGGGCGATCTCGCCACCGACGCCGGCCGCCCGAGCGAGGGCAACCGGGTCTGGGACTTCCAGCTCAAGGACGACGTGCGCTGGGAGGACGGCACCCCGATCACCTGCGCCGACGTCAAGTACGGCGTCGAGCGCAGCTTCTCCGGCCTGTTCTCCGTCTCCCAGCCGTACGGCAAGATCTACCTCGCCGACACCGACGGCTACGCCGGCCCGTTCGTCGGCGGCAACAACGGTGGCAAGGGCCTCTCGTCGGTGCAGTGCGTGGACAACCGCAACATCCGGTTCACGCTGAACCAGCCGATCGGCGACTTCGGGTACACCGTGGCCATGTCCATGTTCGCCCCCGTGCCGGCGAAGCAGGACACCAAGAACGACTACGACAAGCACCCGTTCTCCTCCGGGCCGTACAAGCTGCAGGAGGTCACCGACCAGCAGCTGGTCTACGTGCGCAACTCCTACTGGGACCGCAAGACCGACAGCGTCCGCAAGGCCTACCCGGACAAGATCGTCATTGAGGCCAACGGCGACCTGCCGACCGTCACGTCCAACCTGATCACCAGCGACGGCGACAACGCCGACACGATCGACCTGGACAAGAACGTCGCGCCGAACTTCGTCCAGCAGGTCGTCAACGACCCGGACCTGTCGGCGCGGGCGGTCCAGGGCAGCTACGGCGGCATCCGGTACCTCGCCATCAACAGCAAGCGGATCCCGAACCTCGCCTGCCGCCAGGCGCTGGTGTACGCCTTCGACAAGCGCAAGTTCCGCGCGGCCGCCGGCGGCAGCGTCTACGGCGACTACGCCAACACGATGATCGCCCCGCAGCTCAAGGCCCACAAGGACTTCGACATCTACGACAGCACGAACAACGTCGAGGGCAAGCCCGACGTCGCGCTGAAGCTGATGGACGAGCAGCGCAAGGCCAACAAGCCCTGCCCGGCGACGCTCACCCTGTCGATCCCGGACCAGAAGGACATCCGCCGGCTGGCCACCACCGTCGTGGAGACCTACCAGCAGATCGGCATCCAGGTGAAGATCAACGGGATCGACCCGGAGACGTACTTCGACGTCATCGGCAACCCGGCGAACACCAACGACCTGCTGTGGGCCGGCTGGATCCCGGACTGGGCGAACGGCTCCGCGGTCATCCCGCCGCTGTTCGACGGCCGGCTCATCCCGACCAAGGCCAACGCCACGAACAACCAGGACTACGCGCTGCTCAACGACCCCGAGATCAACGACATGATCTCCGCGGCGCTGGCCGAGTCGGTCCCGGAGCGGCAGTACCGGCTGTGGGGCGAACTCGACCAGAAGATCGCCGAGCAGGCCGTGACGATCCCGATCGTCTACATGAAGGCGCTGCGCATGGCGGGCACGAACGTGCGCGGCGGGTTCATCCACCCGCAGTTCGGCCAGCCCGACCTGTGCGCACTCGGCCTCGCCTAGTAAGCTCTCCCCGATACGCGCTCCACCCATTGCAGAACCGGCCCACCGAGAGGACGACCGCGCCATGACGGCGTTCGCCTACACCCTGATCGTGCTGCTGGTCATCACCAGCGTGCTGCTGACCATGCTCGTGCTCCTGCACCGCGGCAAGGGCGGCGGCATGTCCAGCATGTTCGGCGGCGGCGTGTCCTCGAGCCTCGCGGGCTCCTCCGTCGCCGAGAAGAACCTGGACCGTTACACGCTGCTGGTCGGCATCATCTGGTTCGCCTGCATCGTCGGTCTGGGCCTCTGGCTGAAAATTGTCCAGAACGGTGGTGCCTGAGCACACCGGGTAGTTTTAGACTCATGCGCGCGGTCCGGGTATTTTCGGGCCGCGCGCAGGTGTTTTCGCCCACACTCCTGCACTCCCCATGACGTCGTACCCCCCGACGAACAGGAGCGAGCAGCCGTGGCATCTGGCAACGCCATCCGCGGAACCCGAGTCGGCTCCGGCCCGATGCGCTGGGCCGAGCGAGGTGAACAGGCCCCCCGGCGCAGCGTCCGATACTGGTGCGCCAACGGCCACATGACCGAGCCGGCGTTCGCCGCCGAGATCACGCCCCCGATCCTCTGGGACTGTCCCCGGTGCGGCCTCCCGGCCGGCCAGGACGCCCAGCGCCCACCGGAGCGTCCCCGGCCCGAGCCGTACAAGTCCCACCTGGCCTACGTCAAGGAGCGGCGCAGCGACGCCGACGCCGAGGCCATCCTCCAGGAGGCGCTGGCCAAGCTACGCCAGCGCCGGGGCTGAACCGGGAAACCGAAACGAACCAACGCAACAACGAACCAACGCAACAACGAACCATGGCAACACGAAAAAGGCGCCGGCCCGAGGGAGGGCCGGCGCCTTTCGGCCGTTCAGACCAGGCTGCGGAACTTCGGCGGGAGCTCGTGCGCCGCGGCCGAGTCGAGCAGCCACAGCGTCAGGTCGCGGCCGTGCACGCCCGCCGCCGGGATCTGGCGCGGGCCCGCGTCGGCCAGGGCCAGGCCCACGGCGCTCGCCTTGCCGGTGCCGGAGGCGATCAGCCAGATCTCCTCGGCGGTGTTGATCGCCGGGAGGGTGAGCGTCGTGCGCACCGGCGGCGGCTTCGGGCTGCCGCGCACCGCCGAGACCGGGCGCGACTCCAGCGTCACCGGGTGCTCCGGGAACACCGAGGCCACGTGGCCGTCCTCGCCGACGCCGAGCAGGATCACGTCGAAGTGCGGCACCTCGGCGTGGCCGGGGCGGGCCGCCTCGGCCAGCTCCGCGGCGTAGCGGGCCGCAGCCGCCTCGGCGTCGTCGCCGTCCGGGCCGTCCGAGGGCGGCATCGGGTGCACGCGGGCCGGGTCGAGCTTCAGCGCGTCGAGCAGCGCCGCGCGGGCCTGCGTCTCGTTGCGCTCCGGGTCGCCGGCCGGCAGGAACCGCTCGTCGCCCCACCAGAGGTTCACCCGCGACCAGTCCACCGCGTCGCGCGCCGGGCTCTCCCGGATCGCCTGGTAGATCTGGGCGGCGATGCGCCCGCCGGTGAGCACCACCGACGCCTCGCCGCGCTCGGCCTGTGCGTCGGTGAGCCGCACGATGAGCCGCGCCGCCGCGGCCTCGGCGAGCAGTTTCGGCTCGGTGTGTACGACAACCTTGCTCTGGGTCACGGGGCAACGCTCCCCTGCAGTGGGGCGGCGGCGGCCTCGGGACGCTCCGCGAGGGCCGGGTCCTTCCAGATGTGCACGCGCGGCGCCGTGCGCTCGCCGAGCCGGCGCTTGCCGGTCCCGGCGGCCAGCGCCGCCGCGTACGGCTGGTCGGGGTCGAGGCGGCGCAGCTCCTCGGCGAGCTCGTCGCCGAGCGGGCGGCGGCTCAGCGGCAGGATGCGGTCCGGCTGCCCGGTGCGCTCCAGCGTCGCCACGCCCGCGTTGAGGTCGCGGACGAGGTTCATGGCGGTGCCGTCGGCGAGCTCCAGGTTGACCGACTCCATGATCTTGCCGGTGCCGGTCACGCGGGACGGGTGCACGCCCAGGCGGGCCTCCAGCCAGCCGCCGAGCAGCAGCGCGGTCGGGTCGAGCTCGGGCGCGACGATCGTCGCCGCCTTCACGCCCACCCGGTTGGCGTCGAACGCGCCGGCCAGCAGGGTGCGCCACGGGGTGATGCGCGACCACGCGAGGTCGGTGTCGCCGGGCACGTAGTCGTCGGAGCGCACCCGCAGCGCCGACACCGGGTCGTCGGACTGCGCGCTGTCGGTGATGCGGCGGTCGGCGACCACGCCCAGCGGGTCGTAGGCGATGCGCTCCGGCGGCGAGCACTGCCACCACGTCACCACCGGCACGTCCGGCGCGAGCAGCGGCATGACCACCGACTCGGCGTGCAGCGCCAGGCGGCCCTGCATGCGCATCACGACCGCCTCGCACGGGCCCAGCCGGCCGCCGACGACGATCTCGGCGTCGAGGCGCGAGCGCTGCTGCGTCACGTCGGCGCGCACGATGATGAGCAGCCGGCACGGGTGCGCGGAGGCGGCGATCGTGGCCGCCGCCTCGGCCTCGCGGACCTGCCGCTCGTCGACCACGGCGATGAGCGTCAGCGCCAGTCCGCTGGTCAGCCCGCCGGCGCTGCGCCGCTCGTTGGCCAGGGCCTTGACGACCTCGATGCCGGTCGTGTCCCACAAACCGATCATGTCCATGTCTCCTCTCGGGCCGGTCGCCTCAGGCCCGGCGCCAGGCGCGGCCCTCGCGGGCCAGCATCTCGTCGGCGGCCCGCGGACCCCACTCGCCCGCGCGGTACGGCTCCGGCGTCGAGCCGGACCACGCCTCCTCCAGCGGGTCGATCACGTTCCAGCTCGCATTGACCTCGGCCGAGTCCGGGAAGAGCGTCTTGTCGCCGATGAGCACGTCGAGGATGAGCCGCTCGTAGGCCTCCGGGCTCGCGTCGGTGAACGCCTCGCCGTACTGGAAGTCCATCGCGATGTCGCGGACCTCCATCTGGGTGCCCGGCACCTTCGAGCCGAACTTCAGCATCACGCCCTCGTCCGGCTGCACCCGGATGACCAGCTGGTTGTTGCCGAGCATCTCCACGTCCGCGTCGTTGAACGGCAGGTGCGGCGCCTTCTTGAACAGCACCGCGAGCTCGGTGACCCGCCGCGGCAGGCGTTTGCCGGCCCGGATGTAGAAGGGCACCCCGGCCCAGCGGCGGTTCTGGATGCCCAGCCGCACCGCCACGTACGTCTCCGTCTTGGACTCCGCCGGGACGTTCTTCTCCTCCAGGTACCCGGGCACCCGCTCGCCGGCCACCCAGCCGGTCAGGTACTGCCCACGGACCGTCTGCGTGAACACGTCGGTCGGCACCTTGATGGCGTTGAGCACCTTGAGCTTCTCGGTGCGGATCGCGTCGGCGTCGAAGGCCGTCGGCTCCTCCATCGCCACCAGGGCGAGCAGCTGCAGCAGGTGGTTCTGCAGGACGTCGCGGGCCGTGCCGACCGTGTCGTAGAACCCGGCGCGGGTGCCGATGCCGACGTCCTCGGCCATCGTGATCTGCACCGAGTCGACGTAGTTGGAGTTCCACACCGGCTCGAACAGGTTGTTGGCGAACCGCAGCGCCATGATGTTCTGGACGGTCTCCTTGCCCAGGTAGTGGTCGATGCGGAACACGTCCTGGGCGGTGAAGGCGTCGTCGACGAGGTCGTTGAGCTGCCGGGCCGAGCCCAGGTCGTAGCCGAACGGCTTCTCCACCACGACCCGCCGCCACCCGCCGGACTTCGCGTTGTCCGACATGCCGGTGCGCTCGAGCTGCTTGAGCACCACCGGGAACGCCGAGGGCGGGATCGACAGGTAGAAGGCGGCGTTGCCGGGGATGCCGGCGTCGTCGTGCAGGTCGTCGAGCGTCTGCGCCAGGTGGTCGAAGGCCGCGTCGTCCTCGAACGAGCCGGGCACGAACTTGATGTTGCCGGCCAGGCGCGACCACACCTCCTCCCGCCAGGTGGTGCGCGCGCCGTTCTGCGCGGCCTTGCGGGCCAGGTCCTCGAAGTCGCCGTCGCCCCAGTCGCGGCGGGCGAAGCCGAGCACGGCGAAGCTGGGCGGCAGCAGACCCCGGTTGGCCAGGTCGTAGACGGCCGGGATGAGCTTCTTGCGGGCCAGGTCACCGGTGACGCCGAAGATGACCAGCGCACAGGGCTCGGGAATCCGAGGCAGTCGCCGGTCCTGCGGGTCCCGCAGCGGATTGGTCATCAGTCTCAGCCTCCGAGGGCGGCCAACAGTTGGTCTGTACCGGTTGCCCGGTCGGTCAGATGCAAACGCAGGGTCGGGAACCGCCGTCCGGCCCGCCGGTCGGCGGCGGCCCGGGCGGCCTGCAGGCCACCGAACGTGTACGGCCCGCCGGGCACCGGCACGTCGCCGGTCACCGCGCCGGTCAGCTGCAGCACGGCGCCGAGACCGGTCCGGGCCGGGCGGCCGCCCCACCCGAAGGTGACGGCCCGCGCGACCCGCCCGGCGAGGGCGTCGCGCACGGCCGCCGCGGCGGCGTCGCCGTCGCGGTCGAGATAGGCGGCGATCGCCACGTATCCGCCCTCGGGCACGCCGCGCACCAGCGCGTCGATCGCGCCGATGAGGCCGGAGGCGCTCGTCTCGCCGTACACCTCGATGGAACCCTCGACCAGCGCGGGCGTTTCCGGCGGAATGTCCGATCCGCCCAAGGATACGCCGGATTCGGCGGCGGGCGCGCCGAGCATGCGGGCGGCCTGCTCCCAGGCGAGCAGTTGCGCGCCGAGCGGGCCGTTGACGGACAGGTCGGAGGCGATGCCGCCGCCGGGCATGATGGCCCGGCCGAGCGCGCCGCCGACGGTCACGCTGAGCACGTCGGGGCCCTCGTGCCCCCACGACGAGGGGTTCTCCAGGGCGACCGGGACGACGCCGGCGAAGACCGCGTCGATCCACTCGCCGAGGCCGTCGATGCCGGTGCCGTCGGGCGCGACGGCGAGCTTGTCGCGGCCCGAGCGGGCCGCCGCGGCGATCGCGGCGCCGAGCGCCGCGCCGGGTGCGTCGGGCGCGTGCGGCGCACCGACGGTCTCCGCCGCCGACCGGATGAACGGGGCCAGGCTGAAGCCGGCGGCGATGGCCGGCGCGGCCGGTGGAGGGGCCGGGGCGAGCAGGGCCGCGGCCTCGTCGAGCAGCGCGGCGGTGTCGGCGCCGGCCAGGCCGGGCGCCACCAGGCCGTACTCGCTCAGGGCGGACAGCGGGGAGGCGTCGGTAAGGAACAGCTCGGCGCCCCACGAGCGCCCGAGGGCCTCCAGGGGCGAGCCGGGCGCGGTCACCACCACCAGCGGCGCCGGGAAGACGCGCAGGTGGTCGTCGAGGTGGTCGGCCGTCTCGGCCGCGAGCACCACCACGGTCCGGTCGGGATGCGCCAGCGCCGCCGACACGCGGTGCGGGTCGGCGTCGTCGAGCACCGTCAGCCGCAGGCCGAGCGTGGCCGCGATCGCCCGGGCCGCGGCGGCCGGCGCACCCGTCGCCAGAAGCACTACATGATCGAGGCCCCGCGCGTGCAGGTTGCCGCGCAGGGCCTCGATGCGGCCCGGAAGCTCCGGGCCGGGGAGCGTGAGGCGGGGTGCGGGCTCGGCCGAGGGCGCGGCGCCGAACACCGTCAGCCCGGCCGCGGCGACCACGTTGTCGAGCAAATCAGACACCCGCCACCCCCTGCATGCCCTCATCTTGGCGCCAGCGAATGGCGGGCGCGTCAAGAACCCGTGAAACCTCCGGCCCGCGTGCGGATCAGGACGCGGCCGCCGAGTCGAGCGCCTTCTGCACCGTCTCGATCATCTCCTTGCCGCTGGCCGTGAACTTCTCCACGCCCTCGCGCTCGAGCACCTCGACGACGTCGTTGTAGTCGATGCCCACGGCGGCGAGGCGGTCCATGACCTGCTGCGCCTCGGCGTAGCCGCCGGTGACGGCGTCGAGGCGGACCTCGCCGTGGTCGGCGAAGGCGTGGATGACCGCCTCCGGCATCGTGTTGACCGTGCCGGGGGCGACGAGCTCCTCGACGTAGATCACGTCGCGGTACTCCGGGTTCTTCGTCGACGTCGAGGCCCACAGCGGCCGCTGCGGGTGCGCGCCCGCGTCGGCGAGGCCCTGCCAGCGCTCGGAGGAGAACTTCTCCTCGTAGAGCTTGTAGGCGAGCTTCGCGTTGGCGATCGCCGCCTTGCCCCGCAGCGCCTTGGCCTCGTCGGTGCCGATCTTCTCGAGGCGCTTGTCGTACTCGGTGTCGACGCGCGACACGAAGAACGACGCCACCGAGCCGATCTTGGACAGGTCGTGCCCGTTGGCCTTGGCCTGCTCGAGGCCGGCGAAGAAGGCCTCGATGACGGCGTCGTAGCGCTCGAGCGAGAAGATCAGCGTGACGTTGACGCTGATGCCCGCCGCGAGCGTCGCGGTGATCGCCGGCAGGCCCTCCGGGGTCGCCGGGATCTTGATGAACAGGTTGTCGCGGTCGACGAGCCACCACAGCGCCTTCGCCTCGGCGACGGTGCGGGCGGTGTCGTTGGCCAGGGTCGGGTCGACCTCGATCGAGACGCGCCCGTCGACGCCCTTGCTCGCGTCGGCGGCGGGTTTCATCACGTCGCACGCCCAGCGCACGTCGTAGCCCATGATCGCGCGCATCGCCTCGGCGACCGAGGTCTCGCGCACGGCCAGGTCCTTGTTCTGCTCCGCGTAGGCGTCGGCGGAGGTGACGGCCTTGGCGAAGATCGTCGGGTTGGTGGTCACGCCGGCCACGTGCTGCTCGCGGCGCAGCTTGTCCAGGTCGCCGCTGCTCAGCCGCAGCCGGGAGAGGTCGTCGAGCCAGATCGCCACGCCAGCGGCGGCGAGCTCGGCCAGCCGGTCGGAACTCATCGCGGGGTCTCCTTCTTCAGTTTCCGGCTCAGTTGCCGGTGGTGCTGCCGGTGATCTCGCCGACCTTGGCGAGCGAGGCGTGCGCGGCCGCGACGACGTGGTCGACGGTGAAGCCGAACTGCTCGAACAGCACCGTGTACGGGGCGCTCGCGCCGTAGTGCTCGATGCTCACGGCCTCGCCGCAGTCGCCGAGCAGCTTCTGCCAGGACATCGCGATGCCGGCCTCGACGGTGACGCGCGCCTTGACGCCGGTCGGGAGCACCTGCTGGCGGTACGCCGCGTCCTGCTCCTCGAACCACTCCTGGCACGGCATCGACACGACCCGCGTCGGCGTGCCCTCGGCCTCCAGGCGCTCCTGCGCCTTGACGGCGAGCTGCACCTCGGAGCCGGTGGCGACGATGATCACCTGCGGCTGGCCGTCGCTGGCGTCCTTGAGGATGTAGCCGCCCTTGGCCACGTTGTCCGCCGGGGCGTAGACGGTGCGGTCCAGCACGGGCAGGTTCTGGCGGGTGAGTGCGAGGGCGATCGGCTGGTTCTTGCGCTCCAGCGCCGCCTTCCACGCCTGCGCGGTCTCGTTGGCGTCGCCGGGGCGCACCACCGCGAGGCCGGGGATCGCCCGCAGCGCCGAGAGGTGCTCGATCGGCTGGTGCGTCGGGCCGTCCTCGCCGAGGCCGACCGAGTCGTGCGTCCACACGTAGATCACCGGCTGCTGCATGATCGCGGCCAGGCGCACCGCGGGGCGCATGTAGTCGGAGAAGACGAGGAACGTGCCGCCGTAGGGGCGGGTCGGGCCGTGCAGCTTGATCCCGTTGAGGATCGCGCCCATGCCGTGCTCGCGGATGCCGAAGTGCAGGGTGCGGCCGTACTCGTTGCCGGGGAACAGCTTCGTGCCGTACTGCGCCGGCAGGAACGACGGCTCGCCCTCCATCGTGGTGTTGTTGCTCTCCGCGAGGTCCGCCGAGCCGCCCCACAGCTCCGGCAGCACCGGCGCGAGCGCGTTGAGGGTGTCGCCGGACGCCTTGCGGGTCGCCACGCCCTTCTCGCTGGGCGGGAACTCCGGCAGCGCCTTCTCCCAGTCGTCGGGCAGCTCGCCCGCGTAGAGGCGGTCCAGCAGAACCGCGCGCTCGCCGGCGTCCTCGCGCCACTGCGCGAAGCCCTTCTCCCACTCCTCGTGCTGCGTCCGGCCGCGCTCGATGGCGCCGCGGGTGTGCGCGAGCACGTCCTCGGCGACGTCGAAGGACCGCGCCGGGTCGAAGCCCAGGATCTGCTTGGTCGCGGCGACCTCGTCGGCGCCGAGGGCGGAGCCGTGGATCTTGCCGGTGTTGTGCTTCTTCGGCGCCGGCCAGCCGATGATGGTGCGCAGCGCGATGAAGGACGGCTTGTCGGTCACGGCCTTCGCGGCCTGGATGGCGTCCCACAGCGCCACGACGTCCTCGGCGTAGACGCCGTCGCCGGCGTCGTGCCCGGCGCGCCAGTCGACGACCTGGGTGTGGAAGCCGTACGCCGCGTAGCGGGCCGCCACGTCCTCGCTCTTGGCGACCTTGGTGTCGTCCTCGATCGAGATCTCGTTGTCGTCGTAGATCACGACGAGGTTGCCCAGCTTCTGGTGCCCGGCCAGGGCGCTGACCTCGTGGCTGATGCCCTCTTCGATGTCGCCGTCGGAGCACAGCACGTAGACGAAGTGGTCGAAGAGGCTCTCGCCGACGGACGGCTCCGGGTCGAACAGGCCGCGCTCGCGGCGGGCCGCCATCGCGAAGCCCACGGCGTTGCCGATGCCCTGGCCCAGCGGGCCGGTGGTGGTCTCCACGCCGGCGGTGTGGCCGTGCTCGGGGTGGCCCGGGGTGAGCGAGCCCCACTGGCGCAGCGACTGCAGGTCGTCGAGGCTCAGCCCGTAGCCGGCCAGGTAGAGCTGGATGTACAGCGTCAGGCTCGAGTGACCGCAGGAGAGCACGAAGCGGTCGCGGCCGATCCAGCTCGGGTCGGTCGGGTCGTGCTTCATCACCTTCTGGAAGAGAAGGTATGCGGCAGGTGCCAGGCTCATCGCGGTGCCGGGGTGGCCGTTGCCGGCCTTTTCGACGGCGTCCATCGCCAGCACCCGGACCGTGTCGACCGCGCGCCGGTCGACGTCGGACCAGGAAAGCTCGGGACCCTTGACCTCTTCAACGCTCACGGCGGTGCTGCTCCTGTCGAACGGCGAGGTTGCGTTTGTCTTTTGCATGAACACTGTCTCGAAAGGGTTACCAGGTCGACCCTACCCACGATCGGGTGGCCCGACGCTCAGTCGACCATGTTTCGGACATCGGCGACACTGCCTCGGCAGCGCTCGGCACTGCCTGCGGCAACGGTAGACGATGACCGCACTGCCCCGGCGGCCCCGACGTGGCCGGGGCCGGGCGGCGCTAGATCGATTCAGCTGTACGCGAAATCGTAGCGCGGAGATCCATCGGATCCGGTACGGCAAGTGCCTCGCCCCGGCCCGCCGGGGCCGCCGTCCGACCTGCGCCGATCCTGTTCTACGATGCGGGGGCCCCGCTGATCTCGGTGGGACCCTCGCTCCGCCGCACTCTCCACCAGGCGACTCCGCCAGGACCGCGAGGCCCTGGAATATCGGGCAGCCGACGGGCAGCAACGCGGCCGACGCCGGAAGGTGGCAACCCAGACGTGACGCAGCTCGTCGACCATTCAGTCGTTGATCAGCGCGCGTCCGAGCCGGTCCGTCCCACGTCGGCGGCAGCCCTGGCCCGGGCACAGCGACAGCAGACGGCCGGCCGCCGCGCCGGCCTTGCGGCGGTGGTGAAGGCGTACGTCTCGCTCACCAAGCCCCGCATCATCGAGCTGCTGCTCATCACGACCGTCCCGGTGATGTTCCTGGCCAAGGGCGGGCTGCCCAACCTGTGGCTGGTCCTGGTCGTGCTCGTCGGCGGCTCGCTCGCCGCGGGCGCCGCCAACGCCCTGAACTGCTACATCGACCGCGACATCGACCAGGTGATGAAGCGCACGTCGCGGCGGCCCCTCGCGACGCACACCGTGTCGCCGCGCAGCGCCCTGGTCTTCGGCCTCACGCTCGCGGCCGTGTCCACGGTGCTCATGGCGACGTTCACCAACCTGCTCGCCACGCTGCTCACCGTCGGCGCGATCGCCTACTACGACCTCGTCTACACGCTGTGGCTCAAGCGGACCACGCCGCAGAACACGGTGTGGGGCGGCGCGTGCGGCGCGGCGCCCGTGCTCATCGGCTGGGCGGCGGTCACCGGCGGGCTGTCGTGGCCGGCGTGGGTGCTCTTCGCCGTCGTGTTCCTCTGGCAGCCGCCGCACTTCTACGCCCTGGCCATCAAGTTCAAGGCCGACTACGCGCGGGCCGGCATCCCGATGCTGCCCGTCGTGGCGAGCATGCGCCGGGTCGGGCTCGAGACGGTGGTGTACAGCTGGCTCACCGTCGCCGCCTCCGTCGCGCTCTGGCCGCTGGGGATGACCCCGCTGTACGGCGTCGTGGCGATCGTCACCGGCGCGATGCTGCTCGTCGAGTCGCACCGCCTCTACAACCGCGCCCGGCGCGAGGAACCGCTGAAGCCGATGCGGCTCTTCCACTGGTCCGTGACATATCTGACGCTGCTGTTCGTCGCGATCGCCGTCGACGCGCTCCTGCACTGAACCGCCGGCGCGGCACGGCAAGTACCGATGGCCCCAACCCCGCGCCAAAAGGTCCCCTAAGCGAAAGTTAAACCAGAAACGCCCGAATTTTTTGGCACGCCCGTCCCGCTGTACGGGACGTGACAGATATCTCGCTTTGCGCGCCGAATGAGGGCGAAGAAAATCCGGCTATTTGCGGACACTGTCGGGCGAATCGACGCCGGTCACCGCTAAACATGTTCGTAACAACGATCACAACGGGAGCGCAGTTCATCCGCGCTTGGTCTGCCGTCCCTCTAATGTGGCGCTCATGGCAGATGGTTCCGATACGACGATGACCCTGAGCCGCCCGGTGCCGGGCAGCCTGATCACCGGCATCAAGTCCTTCGCGGAGGACCACGGCGGCGCCAAGGCGGTCATCGAGTACGTCGGCCGGCGCGGTGCTCGCATCGTGCTCGTCGGAGAGGACGGCGTCTGGGGCGACCAGTTCGCCGAGGGCACGGACATCGCGCGCTCCGCCTGCGCGCAGGCCGGGGTCACGATCGAGAACGCGTGGGAGCGCGAGCTGCTGGAGCAGATGCGGCCGAGCAACGACCTGTGGCGCTCGATGGGCCGCCGCACCCTGTCCCGCTAGCCTCCGGCCCCGATCACCTGGGTATCTTCGCCGGGTGAACCAAGATCGCCTGAGTCAGCCCATACAGAGCCAACCCTTGTTGTCAGCCGCGACCCGGGCCGCCGCCCGGGTCGCTCTCGTTACCTGCACCGGCCTGCCCGACCTCGACGAGGACGACCGGGCGCTGATCCCGGCCCTCGCCGCGCGCGGCATCGCCGCCGAGCCCGTCGCCTGGAGCGACCCGGCGGCCGACTGGTCCGGCTACGACCTGGCCGTGATCCGTAACACCTGGGACTACGCCCGCCGCCGCGACGAGTTCGTCGCCTGGGCCCGGGCCGTGCCGCGGCTGGCCAACCCGGCCGGGGTCATCGAGTGGAACACCGACAAGCGGTACCTGCGCGACCTCGCCGCCGCCGGCGTCCCCGTCGTGCCGACCACCTGGGTCGAGCCCGGCGAGGAGTGGGTGCCGCCGGCCGAGGGCGAGATCGTGGTCAAGCCCGCGGTCAGCGTCGGCAGCATCGACACCGGGCGGTACGACCTTTCCACCCAGGCCGGCCTCGCCGCCGCGCTCGTGCGGCGCCTGCAGGGCGAGGGCCGGGTCGTGATGATCCAGCCGTACCTCGCCGGCGTCGACACGGCGGGGGAGACGGCGCTGATGTGCTTCCACGGCGAGCTCAGCCACGCGATCCGCAAGGGCGCCATTCTCACCGGGCCCTACGAGGGCACCGAAAAGCTGTACCAGAACGAGAACATCTCGCCGCGCACGCCGTCCGGCGCGGAGCGCGCGCTCGCCGAGCGGGTCCTCGCGGCGCTGCCGGCGCCGGTGGGCGAGCTGCTGTACGCCCGGATCGACCTGCTGCCGACGCCGGACGGGCCGGTGGTCATCGAGGTCGAGCTGACCGAGCCCTCGCTGTTCTTCGGCCACGCGCCGGGGGCGGCCGAGCGCTTCGCGGCGGCCGTGGAGCGCTCGCTGCTATAGCGGGCGGCTCGAGCGGTACGCGGCCCGGCCGGCCTATGCGCTGAACGCCTAGGCTGGCCGGCATGGCCGAGGACCTCGTGGGCGTCGAGGCGCCCCTGTTCATCCACCACGACGCCGCCACGGGCGAGCGCGTCGAGTTGTCCGCGACCGCGCTCGGCGAGTGGGCCGCCCGCGCGGCGGGGCTGCTGCGCGAGGGCTGCGGGCTCGGCGAAGGCGACCGGGCCGCGGTGCTGCTGCCGCCGCACTGGCTGAGCGCGGCGGCCCTGCTCGGCGCCTGGTCGGCGGGGATCACCGTCTCGCTGCAGGGCTGGGCGACCGCCGGGCTGGCCGTCCACGAGCCCGGCGCCGGCGAGCCGTACGACGTCTCCTTCGTCGCCGCCGCGCGCATCGGCTCGTGGCTGGAGAACGTTCCGGAGGCCACGCACCGGTTCTCGTGCTTCGGGGAGGCGCCGGAGGGGTACCGCGACCTCCGGGCCGCCCTCGATGCGTACCCGGCGCACACGCCGGCGTTCGGGCGCACCCGCGGTACCGATGCGGCCAGCGTCGACGGGACCAGCTACGGCCAGTGGGGCGCGATCGCGGCCGGCGTGGCCGAGCGGATCGGGCTGCGGGGCGGCGACCGGCTGCTGGTGAACGCCGGCGGGGACGACCACCCGGTCAAATGGCTGCTCGCGCCGCTGTCGGCCGGCGCCTCGATCGTGGTGTGCGCGAATGCGACCCCCGAAGCGTTGCGGGAGCACGGCGAGCGCGAGGGAGCCACCCACACGCTGCAATAACAACCATATGGTTGTGAAACTGCTCGGTTGTGGGTACCGTCGTGTCCATGGCGGTTGTCACCGACGAGCTGAGCCTCGTCTTCGCGGCCCTGGCCGACCCGACCAGGCGGGCGATCCTGGAGCGGCTCGCCGAGGGCGAGGCCACGGTCCACGAGCTGGCCGAGCCCTTCGCGATGACCCAGCAGGCGGTCTCGAAGCACCTGAAGGTCCTGGAGCAGGCCCGGCTCATCTCGCGCACGCGCAGCGCACAGTCGCGCCCGTGCGCCCTGGAGGGCGGGCGGCTGGCCGACGCGGCCGGCTGGATCGAGCGGCACCGCAAGGTGTGGTCGGACCGCCACGACCGCCTCGCCGCGCACATCGAGCGGCTCAAGGGGGTTGCCCGGTGAGCGAAGTAGGCGAGCTCACGTTCAGCCGCATCCACGAGGCATCGCCGGAGCTGCTGTTCGACTGCATGACGTCGCCGGAGCACCTGACCCACTTCTGGGGGCCGGCCGGGACCACGACGCCGCTGGACGGCATCGTCGTCGACCTGCGGCCCGGCGGCGCGTTCGAGACCACCATGGTCGGCGCGGACGGCGGGACGTACACCATGCGCGCCGTCTATGCCGAGATCGACCGCCCCCGGCGGCTCGTGTGGGTCGAGCCGGCCGTCGAGGGCGGGATGCGCACCGAGATCACCTTCACCGACCTCGGCGACGGGCGCACCGAGGTGCGCACCCACCAGACCAACGTGCCGGCCGTGTTCCTGAGCGCGCAGGCCCGGGCCGGGTTCAACACCAGCCTGGACCGCTTCGACGCCTACCTGGCCGAGCTCGGCCGCAACCGTTAGGAGCCAGCATGCCCACCGTTACCTCTGCCGACGGCACCGCCATCGGTTACGAAAGCGCCGGCGCCGGCCCGGCCCTGATCCTCGTCGACGGCGCCATGTGCTACCGCGCCGCCGGGCCGATGCGCCCCCTCGCCGCGCGGCTGCGGGAGCACTTCACCGTGTACACCTACGACCGGCGCGGCCGCGGCGACAGCGGCGACACGCTGCCCTACGACGTCGACCGCGAGACCGAGGACCTCCTCGCGCTCGTCGCCGCGGCCGGCGGTTCGGCCGCCGTCTACACCATGTCCTCGGGCGGGGCCGTCGGCCTGGCCGCCGCCGCGGCGAGCCCGGGCGTCACGGCCCTGGCGCTCTACGAGCCGCCGTTCATCGGCCCCGACCCGGCCTACTCGGCGGGGCTGGCCGACCTGCTCGCCGCGGACCGGCGCGGCGACGCGGTCGCGCTGTTCATGACCCGCGTCGGGATGCCGGCCGAGGCGATCGCCGGCTTCCGCGCGTCGCCCGCGTTCGCGATCCTCGAGGCGATCGCGCACACCCTCGCCTACGACGATGCCGTGCTGGGCAATGTCGTGCTGGGCAATGTAGTGCTGGGCAATGTCGCGATACCGGCGACGGTCGTCGCGGGCGGCGCCAGTCCCGCCTTCCTGCAGAACGCGGCCCGGGAGACGGCCGCCGCGCTGCCGGGCGCGCGCTTCGAGGTCCTCGACGGGCAGACGCACGACCCGGACCCGGACGCCCTGGCCCCGCTGCTGGTCAAGCTGCTGAGCTGAACCGCACGTGACGGCGGCGCCGCAGGCGCACGGACGTCAGCGCCGCCGTCACGCCCACCAGCAGCAGCGTGCAGAGCGCCGCGTGCAGCAGCCCACGCTGCAGGTAGCCGGCGTCGGTGCGGTCGACCGTGTACGTGCCGATCTCCCGGTTCGACCACAGCGGCAGCAGCCGCGCCGCGCTCTTCGCCGGGTCCATCAGGAACTGCAGGCCGAGCAGCGTGATGAGCAGCAGCGCGCCCTCCAGGTCGCGCGGCACGACGGCGCCGATGAGCAGGCCCATCGGCGCGGCCACCACGACCGACACGGCGATCAGCACCGCGAGCGCGCCGGGGCGTTGCAGGTCCTGGTCGACGACGATGACGGCCCAGTAGGCGGCGCCGAGCGCCAGCCCGATGCCGAGCAGCGCGACGAGGCGGCCGGCGTAGAGCTGGCCGGGGCGGTAGCCGCCGATGCGCAGCCGCGGCTCGGCGCCCTTGGCCGCGGTGCCGGCGAACAGGGCCAGGGTGCTGACGGTCCAGGACAGGCCGAGGGTCGCGAACCGGATCGACTGGCCGACCTTGTCGTCGTGGCGGGCCAGGTAGAAGGCGAGGGGGACGAGGGCCAGCAGGGTGAGGGCGCCGCGGCGGCGCAGCAGGTCGCGGGCCACCATCTCGGCGACGATCAGGGTCTTGCGCATCTCACACCTCCACCGGCGTCAGGTCGAGCACCGTGTCGACGCGGTCCAGGAGGTTGAGCATGTGGGTCACCACGACGACCGCGCGGCCCTCCTGTCGCCAGCGGAACACCCACTCCCAGAAGTCGGTGTACGAGCCGCGGTCGAGGCCCTGGTAGGGCTCGTCGAGCAGGATCAGGTCGGGGTCGCCGATCGCGGCGAGGACCAGGTTCAGCTTCTGCTGGGTGCCGCCCGAGAGGTGCCGGGCGGCCGTCGGCTCGCTCGCGTTCCACGACAGCTGCCGGGCCATGCGCCGCCCGGACCGCCGCGCCGCCGGCCGCGGCTGGTCCCGCCCGGCGCCGAAGAGCTCGAAGTGCTCGTCGGCGCGCAGGAACTGGAACAGGCCGGCCTGCTGCGGGCAGTACCCCACCGTGCCGGAGATCGTGACGGTGCCCGCGTCGGCACCGGCCAGCCCGGCGCAGATCTTCAGGAACGTGGACTTGCCGGCCCCGTTCGCACCGACGATCGCCGCGACCTCGCCGGAGCGGACCGTGAGGTCGACGCCCGACAGGACGTTCCTGCGCCCGTAGCGCTTGGTGATGCCCTCGGCCCGCAGGCGCACGCGTCCGTAGTCCATGCCGTCCACCATATTGAGATCAACGCCTCAGGCCCGGCGCCGGGTTGGCGGGAGATCGCGTTCGATGCGCGCGGCCGCGGCCAGCAGCGGCGGCACCAGGTCGCGGCGCACCTCCTCGGCGGAGCGGCGGCTCGCCGCCGTGGACAGGTTGAGCGCGGCGACGACCCGCCCGGCCCGGTCCCGGATCGGCGCCGCCACCGAGCGCAGCCCCTCCTCGAGCTCCTGGTCGACCAGCGCCCAGCCCTGCACCCGCGCCCGCTCGATCTCGCAGCGCAGCGCGGCGGCGTCGGCGACGGTGTGCGGTGTCAGCCGGCGCGGCTCGGTCCCGGCGAGCAACGCGTCCAGGTCCGCCGGCTCGAGCCCGGCCAGCAGCACCCGACCCATCGACGTGGCGTACGCCGGGAAGCGCGTCCCGACGCTGATCATCACGGTCATGATCCGCGAGGTGGGCACCCGGGCGACGTAGACGATGTCGGCGCCGTCGAGCACCGACACCGACGACGATTCGTTGACCTGCGCGACGAGCGCCTCCAGGTGCGGCTCGGCGATCGCCGGCAGCGACAGGCCGGACAGGTACGCGTACCCGAGCTCCAGCACCCGCGGCGTGAGCGAGAACTGCCGCCCGTCGCTGCGCACGTAGCCGAGCTCGCTCAGCGTCAGCAGGAACCGCCGCGCGGCGGCCCGGGTGACCCCGGTGAGCGCGGCGACCTCGCTGAGCGTGAGCTCCGGCCGGGTGGCGTCGAACGCCCGGATCACGGCGAGGCCCCGCTCGAGCGACTGCACGAAGTCGGGGCCGCGCGGGTCCTCGGTCACGGCGCGTCCTCGGCAACCCCGTCCGCGTCGAGGCTCTCCAGCACGCGCGCGGCCGCCGCGAACGCCGCGTTGCCGGCCGGCGCCCCGGCGTAGACGGTGGCGTGCAGCAGCACCTCGGCGATCTCGTCGCGGGTCAGCCCGTTGCGCAGGGCCGCCTCGACGTGCATGGCGAGCTCCTCTTCGCAGCGCAGCGCGGTCAGCACGGCGAGGGTGACGCAGCTGCGGGTGCGCCGGTCGAGCCCCGGCCGGTCCCAGACGCCGCCCCAGGCCGCGCTGAGCACCCACTCGCGGAACGGCTCGGCGAACGGCTTCGGCGGCCGCTCGGCGAACTCGCCGAGCACCTCGCGCCGGACCTCGGCACCCCGCTCGGCCGGGGTCATCGTGTGGTCCCGAACGCATCGAGGGCGCGGTCGACGAGCGGGCCGGTGGCGCCCAGGTCGCCGGTCAGGCCGCTGCGGGCCAGGTTGTCGCGCATCACGTCCGGATGGACGAGCAGCCGCTCCAGGGCCGCCCGCAGCCAGGAGACGGCCGAGCCGGTCGTGACGAGCAGCTCGCGCATCGGGCGCCACTCGGCGTGCCAGGCGCCCGCGGCCCGCTCGTGCTCGTGCGCCATCGCCGCGAGGAGGTTCGCGACGAGGCCGGGCGCCGACGCGGCGCAACCCAGGGCGCACACGGCGGCGATCGGGTTGCGCTTGTGGGCCATGGTCGACGAGCCGCCGGGTGCGGCGTCGGAGACCTCGTGCACCTCGTTCTGGGCCAGCAGCGTGATGTCGCGGGCCACCTTCGCCGCCGCGCCGGCCGCCGAGCCGAGGGCGCCGGCCAGGTCGGCGATGCGGGTCCGCTCGGTGTGCCAGGGCAGCACCGGCTCGGTCAGCCCGAGCACGGTGGCCAGGCCCTCGACCACGCCGGTGCCGGCGGCGCCGAACGGGGCGAGGGTGCCGGCCGCGCCGCCGAACTGCACGGCGAGGCGCTCCCGCTGCACCTGCTCCAGGCGGCGGCGGGCGGCGTCGAGGCCGCCGAGCCAGCCGGCCGCCTTGAGCCCGAACGTGGTCGGCACCGCCTGCTGCAGCAGGGTGCGGCCGATCATCGGGGTGTCGCGGTGCTCGCGGGCCAGCCGGGCGGCCTGCTCGGCGCAGGCGGCGAGGTCGGCCAGCAGCGGCCGCAGCGCGCGCGAGGCGACCAGCATGCCGGCGGTGTCGAGGATGTCCTGGCTGGTGGCGCCGCGGTGCACGGCGTCGGACCAGGCCTCGGGCACGGCGCTGCGCAGGGCGGCGACCAGCGGTACCACCGGGTTGCCGCTCTCCGCGGCGGCCGTGCCGATCGCGGCGACGCCGAAGGCCTCCGGCCGGGCGCAGGCGGCGCCGATCGCGTCGGCGGCCTCCTGGTCGAGCAGGCCCGTGAACGCCTGCACCTCGGCGAGGGCGGCCTCGACCTGCAGCATGGCGGTCAGCCACGCGTCGTCGCCGACGGCGGCCGCGACCTCGCCGCGCGCCAGCACCTCGCCGAACAGGCTCGTAGTAGGTCCCATGGGATCCCCGCGCTAGTCGTCACCTTGCCGAACCTTGCGGCACGTACCTTGCCACATCGTGCGCGCCACGCGAACAATTGTGCGCGATGCGAACATCCTTCGGGAGATGAGGTGCCCACATGAGCTTTCTGGTGGAGACGCCGCTCGGCGCCGGGACGCGCGACGTGATCGAGCCGGCCACCGGCGCGGTCCTCGGCACGGTCGGCCTCGCCGCGCCCGGCGACGTCGGCACGGCCTGCGCCGCGGCGGCCGAGGCGCAGCGGGCCTGGGCGGCGACGCCCTTCGAGGAGCGGGCCGGCGTGCTGCGCCGCGCCGGGGCGCTGTTCGAGTCCCGCGCGAAGGAGGTGGAGGAGTGGCTGGTCCGCGAGGCCGGCTCGATCCCGCCGAAGGCCGGCGTCGAGACCCACGTCGCCGCGCAGGAGTGCTACGAGGCCGCGGCCCTCGCCTCCCGCCCGATCGGTGAGATCCTGCCGAGCGCGCTGCCGCGCCTCAGCCTCGCCCGCCGCTCCCCGGTCGGCGTCGTCGGCGTCATCGCGCCGTTCAACTTCCCGCTCATCCTCGCCATCCGGGCCGTCGCGCCGGCGCTCGCCGTCGGCAACGCCGTGGTGCTCAAGCCCGACCCGCGCACCGCCGTCGGCGGCGGCTTCGCCATCCAGGCCCTGCTGCGCGAGGCCGGCCTGCCCGACGGCCTGCTGCACGTGCTGCCCGGGTTCGCCGACGTCGGCACGGCGCTCGTCGAGCACCCGCTGGTGCGGGTCGTCGCGTTCACCGGCTCGACCGCGGCCGGCCGCAAGGTCGCCGAGCTCGCCGGGCGCCACCTCAAGCGGGTCCATCTGGAGCTCGGCGGCAACTCGGCGCTGATCGTGCTGCCCGACGCCGACCTCGACCGGGCCGTCTCCGCCGGGGCGTGGGGCTCCTACCTGCACGCCGGCCAGATCTGCATGACCACCGGCCGGCACCTGGTGCACGAGTCGATCGCCGACGAGTACGTGGCCCGCCTCGCCGCGCACGCCGACGCGCTGCCGGTCGGCGACCCGCACACCCAGCCGGTGGCGCTCGGCCCGCTCATCGACGCCGGGCAGCGCGACAAGGTGCACGGCCTGGTCACCGCGTCTGTGGACGGCGGCGCGCGGCTGGCCGCCGGCGGGCGCTATGAGGAGCTGTTCTACCGCCCGACCGTCCTCGACGGCGTGGTGCCGGCCTCGCCCGCCTACGCCAACGAGGTCTTCGGCCCGGTCGCGCCGGTCGTGCGCTTCGCCACGCAGGACGAGGCGGTGGCCCTGGCCGCGGACTCGGAGCTCGGGCTGTCGCTGGGCATCCTGACCGGCGACGCGATGCGCGGCCTGGCCCTGGCCGAGCGGATCCCGACCGGGATCGTGCACATCAACGACCAGACCGTGAACGACGAGGCCGTGGCCCCGTTCGGCGGCGTGCGCGACTCCGGCACCGGCGCGCGGGCGGGCGGCTCCGGCAACGTGGACGCCTACACCGACCTGCGGTGGATCACGATGCGGGGCGCGATCGCCGAGTACCCGTTCTGACGGCGAGCCGGCCGGCGCAGCACCGCGCCGGCCGGCTCACCCGTTCCTGCTCGGCCCGTTCCTGCTCGGCCCGTTCCTGCTCGGCCCGTTCCTGCTCACCTGTTCCTGCTCGGCACGGTCCTAGAGAAAGTCGGTGAAACCCGGGCGGAAGCGGTCATCGGGCTTGCCGAATGCGGTGAACACCAGTCCGCCCCGCGTTTCGACCCCCGGCAGATGCTCGACCATGCGATCGTGCTCAATCACACACGCCAATGCCTGGGAGAGATCGGACTCGAGCTGGTGCACGGCCTCCTCGAGGTCCTCCTCCCGGCGTGACCAGTCGATGTCGGCATCGCGCAGCTGCTGGCCGGCCAGTTTCGCCACCGTCTCGGGATCGGTGACCGTGACCTCCAGCCGGCAGTATATCTGCATGACGATCGGTTCCGTGTGACCCATTGCAAAATGGTTGCACATGAATGATCCGGGTCCCTAGAAAGTGCAGATGAATTTACAACCTGGCAATCCGAAGATGTGAGAGCTTGGTGATGATCCGGTGGATACGGCAGGATCCGCGGCTCTTCGCTGACAGCATCGGCGGCGTGCCTTCGACACTGCCGACGCACCCGCTCGCGGTCCTGCCGCTGAAGGTCTGGCGCCCCCGCTGGTTCGACGGGGTCGCCCTGGCCACCGGCGCCTGCTCGCCCGACTTCGCCTACGCCCTCGACGCACCCGGCGTGCGCATTTACAGCCACACGATCGCCGCGCTGTTCTGGTGGAGCGTGCCCACCGCCGTCGCCGTGGCGTGGCTGGCCCGCCTGGGCGCGCCCGCCGTCGCCGCGCACCTGCCGGGGTCCCTGCGCGAGTACGGTGTGCTCGGCCGGGTCCGTCACCCGTGGTACGTCACTGCCTTGTCGGCGCTGATCGGCGCGATCAGCCACCTGCTGTGGGACCTCGTCACGCACACCGGCCCGGTGGAGCAGTGGTACCTGGTCCGGCAGATCAGCGACGGATCGGCGCTGCTGCTGATGCCGCTGTTCATCTGGTACTGCACGAGCCGCCACCTGGTGCGCCAGTGGCACGGTGCGGCGCCGCCGGTGCGCCGGCGCCCGGTGCGCTTCTGGGGCGTGTCGATCGCCGTCGGCGCCGCGGGCGCGCTGCTCACCTACGCCGCGGGCGACCACAGGCTGACCTTTCCGTGGTTCGGCTACCCGGAGCACATCCACGTGCTCGGCGTGCGCCTCATGGCGTCGGCCGCGCTCGGGCTGCTCGCCGGCGCCGCCGCCGTACAGTCACCCCGTGCTGTTGCAGACCGATCGCCTGTTGCTGCGTCGCTTCCGCGCCGATGACGCGCCCGTCGTGTGCGCCTACCGTTCGGACCCGGACGTCGCGAGGTACCAGGGCTGGGACGCCCCCTTCCCGATCGAGGCCGCGGAGCGCTTCGTCGCGGCCGTCGCCGAGCGGGACCCGCGGGAGGAGGGCTGGTTCCAGTACGCGCTCGAGCGGCGCGCCGACGGTGCGCTGATCGGCGACGTCGGGGTCAACCGCCACGACGAGGGGCGCCAGGCCGAGCTCGGGTTCACGCTCGCGACGGCGTTCCAGCGGCAGGGGTACGCCGCCGAGGCCGTCCGCCGGGTCGTGGACCACCTGCTGCTGGAGGAGGGACTGCACCGCGTGTACGCCTCGCTGGACGCGCGCAACGACCGCTCCGCGGCGCTGCTGGCCCGGCTGGGTTTCCGGCGCGAGGCGTACGAGGTGGAGAGCGCGTTCTGGAAGGGCGAGTGGACCGACGACGTGCGCTACGCGGTGCTGGCCAGGGAGTGGTCGCGCTCGTCCGAGCCGGCCTGAGACCGCGGCGGGCTCATCGCCAGCAGCAGGTTGAGCGTCGCCGTCCAGACCAGGCAGGCGCCCAGCATGTGCAGGATCACGACGTACCAGGGCAGGCCGGCGAAGTACTGCACGAAGCCCACGACGCCCTGCGACAGTTCGACGAGCACGAGGACCGCCGCGGCCCGGGTGACCCGCAGCGGCGCGCCGAGCGCGCGCAGCCCGAACCACACCGCGATCGAGAGCCCGACGAGGACGAACACGGCGTCGGCGTGCAGCTGCGACATCGCCTCCGGGTCGAAGCCGGTGCGGCTGGCCTTGGTGTCGCCGGAGTGCGGGCCGCTGCCGGTGACGACCGTGCCGAGCACCAGCACGGCGGCGGAGACCGCGGTGATGACGATGCCGGCGGTGCGCATCGCGCGGGGCGCCGTCCAGCGCGGGGGTTGCTCGCGCGTGCGGTACCAGAACAGGAACGCCACCGCGATCAGCGCGATGGACAGCAGGAAGTGCGCCGCCACCGTCCACGGGTTGAGCGCCATGCGCACCGTGATCCCGCCCAGCACGCCCTGCGCGGCGATGCCCGCGAGCACCCAGACCGCGCCGCGCAGCGCCGCACGGGACCGGGCCCGCTGCCGCCAGGCCGCCGCGAGCGCGACGACGGCGAACACGCTGAGCACGAACGTGAGAGTGCGGTTGCCGAACTCGATCACGCCGTGGTAGCCCATCTCCGACGTCGTCACGTAGGACTCGTCGGTGCACCGCGGCCACGTCGGGCAGCCCAGGCCCGAGCCGGTGAGCCGCACGAGCCCGCCGGTGCACACGATGCCGATGTTGGCGGCGAGCAACGCGAAGGCGGCGCCGCGCAGCGTCGCCGGCCGCTCGAGCCACTCGTTCACCCTGCTCACGATTCGCGCCACGGCGGCGATACTACGCGAGGCTACATATCACCCGTCACGCACGGTGGTACCTGGGCGCGGGTGGGTTTGGTTAGGTTTACCTTCCGTGCGATGGATCACCCGAGCGGTGGTTTGCTCGCGCTCGGCGAATTACGTAACGTTGGTGTTGTGAAAAACGCCAACGCGGTGTCGCGTGCGCACGAGCGGGTCGAGCCCGCCGTGGCGGACGTCGCTGAGGCGTGCCCTCCGGCGCAGGAGTGCCCGCCGTCGGCCGCGCTCGACGTGCGCACCCGTGACCGGGTGACCGAGCTGCTGCTGCAGGAGGGCTCCGCCACGGCGACCGAGCTGGGGCTCGCCCTCGGGCTGAGCCCGGCCGGGGTGCGCCGCCACCTCGACGCCATGCTGGCCGAGGGCCTCGTGGAGAGCCGCGAGCGCCCCGAGCGCGGGCGGCGCGGACGGGGCCGGCCGGCGCGCGTGTTCACCCTGACCGAGGCCGCGCGTGAGGCGCTGCCGCACACCTACGACGGCCTGGCCACCGCGGCACTGCGGTGGATCGCCGAGCACGGCGGGCCCGCCGAGGTCGCCGCCTTCGCCGCCGCGCAGGTCGCGGGGCTGGAGGAGCGCTGCCGCTCGGCCATGGCCGAGGCCGGCGACGACCCGCTCGCCCGGGCCGAGGCCCTCGCGCGGGCGCTGACCGCGGAGGGTTACGCTGCGGGCGCGACGACGATCGCCACCGGCGGGCAGCTGTGTCAGCACCACTGCCCGGTGGCCCACGTCGCCGCCGAATTCTCACAGCTGTGCGAGGCCGAGACCCAGGTGATCTCGCGCCTCGTCGGCACGCATGTCCAGCGGCTCGCCACCATCGCCAACGGCGACGGCGTCTGCACCACCCATATTCCGGCCCGGGTACAGCCCGGCGCCCGTCCCGATAGGCAAAGGATCGTGAGATGACGACTGCCGATCAGCTTGCCGGTCTCGGCCGGTACGAGTACGGCTGGGCCGACTCCGACACCGCGGGGGCCTCGGCGCGCCGGGGTCTCAACGAGGACGTCGTGCGCGACATCTCGGCGAAGAAGAGCGAGCCGCAGTGGATGCTCGACCTGCGCCTGAAGGGCCTGCGCCTCTTCGACCGCAAGCCCATGCCGGCCTGGGGCGCCGACCTGTCGCACATCGACTTCGACAACATCAAGTACTTCGTGCGCTCCACCGAGAAGCAGGCGGCGAGCTGGGACGAGCTGCCCGACGACATCAAGAGCACGTACGACAAGCTGGGCATCCCCGAGGCCGAGAAGCAGCGGCTCATCGCGGGCGTGGCCGCGCAGTACGAGTCCGAGGTCGTGTACCACAAGATCCGCGAGGACCTCGAGGAGCAGGGCGTCGTCTTCCTCGACACCGACACCGCGCTCAAGGAGCACGAGGAGCTCTTCAAGGAGTACTTCGGCACCGTGATCCCGGTCGGGGACAACAAGTTCGCCGCGCTCAACACCTCGGTGTGGTCCGGCGGCAGCTTCATCTACGTGCCGAAGGGCGTGCACGTGGAGATCCCGCTGCAGGCGTACTTCCGGATCAACACCGAGAACATGGGCCAGTTCGAGCGGACCCTGATCATCGTCGACGAGGGCGCCTACGTGCACTACGTCGAGGGCTGCACCGCGCCGATCTACTCCTCCGACTCGCTGCACTCGGCGGTCGTGGAGATCATCGTCAAGAAGAACGCCCGGTGCCGGTACACGACCATCCAGAACTGGTCGACCAACGTGTACAACCTGGTCACCAAGCGCGCCGTGTGCCACGAGGGCGCGACCATGGAGTGGATCGACGGCAACCTCGGCTCCAAGGTGACGATGAAGTACCCGTCGGTCTACATGACCGGCGAGCACGCCAAGGGTGAGGTCCTCAGCGTCGCCATGGCCGGCGAGGGCCAGCACCAGGACGCGGGCGCCAAGATGGTGCACGCCGCGCCGCACACCTCCTCGACCATCGTGTCGAAGTCGATCGCGCGCGGCGGCGGCCGCACGTCGTACCGCGGCCTCGTGCAGGTGCTGGAGGGCTCGCACCACTCGAAGTCCACGGTCAAGTGCGACGCGCTGCTGGTGGACACCATCTCCCGCTCGGACACCTATCCCTACGTCGACATCCGCGAGGACGACGTGTCGATGGGGCACGAGGCGACCGTCTCGAAGATCAGCGACGACCAGCTGTTCTACCTGATGTCGCGCGGCCTCACCGAGGACGAGGCGATGGCCATGATCGTGCGCGGCTTCATCGAGCCGATCGCGAAGGAACTGCCCATGGAGTACGCGTTGGAGCTCAACCGGCTCATCGAGCTGCAGATGGAGGGCGCTGTCGGATGAGCGCCCCCGCTCTGGTACCCCCGAAGACCCGCGCCCAGCAGGTCCGCTCGTTCGACGTCGCGGACTTCGCGGCGCTCACCGGCCGCGAGGAGGAGTGGCGCTTCACGCCGCTCAAGCGCCTGCGCGGGCTGGCAACGGCGCCCTCCGGCCCCGGCGCGACCGCGCCGAAGGTCGAGGTCGGCGACCTGCCGGCCGGCGTCACCGTCGCCACGGTCGAGCGCAGCGACCCGCGGGTCGGCTCGGCGCTGACCCCGTTCGACCGGATCAGCGCCCTCGCCGCGGGCTCGGCGAGCGAGGCGCTCGTCGTGTCGGTCGCGAACGACGCGGTGCTTGCGGCCCCGGCAGTGGTACGCCTGGTCGGCACCACGACCGAGCTCGCGTTCGGCCACACCGTGGTCGAGGTCGGCCGGCTGGCCGAGGCGACGGTCGTGCTCGAGCAGGCTGGCTCCGTGACGCTCGCCGACAACGTCGAGGTGCTCGTCGGCGACGGCGCCCGGCTCACGCTCGTCACCGTCACCGACTGGGACGCCGACGCCGTGCAGGCGCAGCACGTGCGCTTCCGGCTCGGCCGCGACGCGAAGGTCGTCCACGTGCAGGTGACCCTCGGCGGCGACCTCGTGCGGCAGTACACCAGCGTCGACTACACCGGCCGCGGCGGCGAGATCGACGCCTACGGGCTGTACTTCGCCGACGCCGGCCAGCACCTCGAGCACCGGCTGCTCGTCGACCACTCGGTGCCGGACTGCCGCAGCTACGTCGCCTACCGCGGCGCGCTGCAGGGCGCAGACGCGCACACGGTGTGGGTCGGCGACGTGCTGATCCGGGCCGAGGCCACCGGCACCGACACGTACGAGGTCAACCGGAACCTGGTGCTCACCGACGGCGCGCGCGCCGACTCGGTGCCCAACCTGGAGATCGAGACCGGCGAGGTCGCCGGCGCCGGGCACGCCAGCGCCACCGGCCGCTTCGACGACGAGCAGCTGTTCTACCTCATGTCCCGGGGCATCCCGGACGAGCAGGCGCGCAAGCTCGTCGTGCGCGGCTTCTTCCACGAGCTGCTGGCGAAGATCCCGGTCGAGGAGCTGCGCGACCGGCTCGGCGGCGCGATCGACGCCCGGCTGGAAGAGGCCGACGCGTGATCCGAGTGTGTGCGGCCACGGACGTGGCCAAGGGCGAGGCCGTGCAGGTGACGGTCGAAGGGACCGAGATCGCGCTGGTGCACGCCGACGACGACAACTTCTACGCCGTCCACGACGAGTGCTCGCACGCCGCGGTCGCGCTCTCGGAGGGCGAGATCGAGGGCTGCACCCTGGAGTGCTGGCTGCACGGCTCGCGCTTCGACCTGCGCACCGGCGAGCCGACCGGCCTGCCGGCCACCGAGCCGGTCCCCGTGTACGCAGTCGAGGTCCGCGACGGCGACGTCTACATCGATCCGAATCCCAGTAACGGAGTTACCACGTGAGCGAGCTTTCGATCAGCAACCTGCAGGTCTCGGTCAAGCTGCCCGACGGTGAGCTCAAGCCGATCCTCGCCGGTGTCGACCTGACCGTCCGGGCGGGGGAGACCCACGCCATCATGGGGCCCAACGGCTCCGGCAAGTCCACCCTCGCCTACTCGGTCGCGGGCCACCCGCGCTACGAGGTCACCGGCGGCTCGGTGACCCTCGACGGCCAGGACGTCCTCGCGATGAGCGTCGACGAGCGCGCCCGCGCGGGCCTCTTCCTCGCCATGCAGTACCCGGTCGAGGTGCCCGGCGTCTCGGTGGCCAACTTCCTGCGCACCGCCAAGACCGCCGTCGACGGCGAGGCGCCGAAGCTGCGCACGTGGGCCGGCGAGCTGCGCGGCGCCATGGAGAAGCTGCAGATGGACCCGAGCTTCGCCCAGCGCAACGTCAACGAGGGCTTCTCCGGCGGCGAGAAGAAGCGCCACGAGATCATGCAGCTGGAGCTGCTCAAGCCGAAGATCGCGGTGCTCGACGAGACCGACTCGGGCCTGGACATCGACGCGCTGCGCATCGTGAGCGAGGGCGTCAACCGGGTCCGCGAGCAGGGCGACACCGGGCTGCTGCTGATCACTCACTACACGCGCATCCTGCGGTACATCCGGCCCGACTACGTCCACGTGTTCGTCGGCGGGCGGATCGTCGAGGAGGGCGGCCCGGAGCTCGCCGAGCGGCTCGAGAACAGCGGATACGAGCACTACCTCGCCGGCGCGGGTCCGGCCTTGAACGCTTAGAAGGACTGTTGATGAACGCACTCGACGTCGAGGCGATCCGTAAGGACTTCCCAATCCTGGACCGCACGATCAACGGCAACCCGTTGGTGTACCTGGACTCGGGCAACACCTCGCAGAAGCCGCGCCAGGTGATCGACGCGGTGCGTGAGCACTACGAGCAGCACAACGCCAACGTGGCCCGGTCGGTACACACGCTGGGCACCGAGTCCACGGAGGCCTTCGAGGGGGCCCGCGAGAAGGTCGCGGGCTTCATCGGCGCCACCACCGCCGCCGAGATCGTCTTCACGAAGAACTCGACCGAGGCGATCAACCTCGTCGCGCACGCGTTCAGCGCGGCCGCCGACGACCCGCGCCTGCGCCTCGGCCCCGGCGACGAGATCGTCGTGACCGAGATGGAGCACCACTCCAACATCGTGCCGTGGCAGCTGCTCGCCCAGCGCACCGGCGCGACGCTGCGCTGGTTCGGCATCACCGACGAGGGCCGCCTCGACCTCTCCGGCATCGACGAGCTGATCAACCCGCGCACGAAGCTCGTCGCGTTCGTGCACTACTCCAACATCCTCGGCACCATCAACCCGGTCGAGCGCCTCGTCGCCCGGGCCCGCGAGGTCGGCGCGCTGGTGCTGCTCGACGGCTCGCAGTCCGTGCCGCACGTCCCCGTCGACGTGACCGCGCTCGGCGCCGACTTCGTCGCCTTCACCGGCCACAAGATGCTCGGCCCGACCGGCATCGGCGCCCTGTGGGGCCGCTTCGAGCTGCTCGACGCGATGCCCCCGTTCCTCGGCGGCGGCTCGATGATCGAGACGGTGTCGATGACCGGCACGACGTTCATGCCGCCGCCCGCCCGCTTCGAGGCCGGCACACCGCCGATCGCCCAGGCCGTCGGCCTCGGCGCCGCCGTGGACTACCTCAGCGCCGCCGGCATGGACAACGTCGTCGCGCACGAGAAGGCCATCACCGCTTACGCGCTGGACGCGCTCACCTCGGTCCCGGGCGTGCGGATCATCGGCCCCGAGTCCACCGTCGACCGCGGCGCGACGATCTCCTTCACCGTCGAGGGCGTCCACCCGCACGACGTCGGCCAGATCCTGGACGACGAGGGCGTGCAGGTGCGCGTCGGGCACCACTGCGCCCGCCCGACCTGCGTGCGCTTCGGCGTGCCGGCAACCACCAGAGCGTCGTTCTACCTGTACACGACGACCGACGAGATCGACGCCCTCATCCGGGGCGTGGAGCGGGTCCGGAAGGTCTTCGCCTGATGAAGCTCGACCAGCTGTACCAGGAGATCATCCTGGACCACTACAAGCGCCCGCACGGCCGCGGCCTGCGCGAGCCCTTCGACGCCGAGGCGCACCACGTCAACCCGACGTGCGGCGACGAGGTCACCCTGCGCGTGTCGCTCAAGGCCGGCAGTGTCGCCGACATCTCGTACGAGGGCATGGGCTGCTCCATCAGCCAGGCCTCCGCGAGCGTCCTCTACGACCTGCTCAAGGACGCCACGATCGAGGACAGCCTGCGCCGCCACGAGGCGTTCGCCGAGCTCATGGGCGGTCGCGGCACGGTGGAGCCGGACGAGGACCTGCTCGAGGACGCGGTGGCGTTCGCGGGCGTGGCGCAGTACCCGGCCCGCGTGAAGTGCGCCCTGCTGCCTTGGATGGCCTACAAGGACGCACTGGCGCGCGCCGGTGCAGAATCATCAGTTGCTGAGGAGACCGCATGACCGCCGTGTTGGGCGACATCGAAGAGGCGATGAAGGACGTCGTCGACCCCGAGCTGGGCATCAACGTCGTCGACCTCGGCCTCGTGTACGGCATCCACGTCGACGAGGAGAACGTCGCGACGCTGGACATGACCCTGACGTCCGCGGCCTGCCCGCTGACCGACGTCATCGAGGACCAGGCCCGCCAGGCCCTCTGCACCGGCCCGGGCGGCGGCCTGGTGTCCGACATCCGCATCAACTGGGTCTGGCTCCCGCCGTGGGGCCCGGACAAGATCACCGACGAGGGGCGCGACCAGCTGCGCGCCCTGGGCTTCAACGTCTGACGCCTCGAGGCGACAGATCCGGCGCGCCGTGCCGCGTCCGGGTCTGTCGCCTTCGCCGTAACCTGCTCAAGTCCGATAAGTCGGGCGCTCCGCGCCGCGACTTATCGGATTTTCGCCTGTCGGGTTATAAATGCGGATATGTCGTGGCGCGGAGCGCCCGACATATCGGGCCGGCGGCGAGTGCTCGACGTATTCGGCCGGTGCGCGAAGATCCTTTCGGGGCGCGGTCGTCACCAGCCGTCGCCGGGTCGCGGTCCGCTGGCGAGTGGGCGCGCCCAGGGCATAGAAAACGAAGATCCTCGGGGCGTGGCGCTGCCCTGCTCATTGCCCGCCGTCGCCGGTCGCGTGCGCCCGGTCGGACGCGGCCCGGCGGCGGGTTGGTGTGCCCAGGGCGTAGAAGAGGACGCCGACCGCGAGCAGCACGACGATGGGGACGATCTGGGTCAGCTCGAACGCGGCGCGCCCGACCCCGGCCGGCAGAGACGCGTCGGGGTCGCCGGTCGCGCCGAACCAGTCGGTGCCCAGGCCCGGCCAGAGCAGCCACACCGTGGCGACGCCGGCCCAGAACGTGGTCAGCGCGCTGACCACCCAGGCCCCGGCCGCGCCGGCCGGGACACGGTACGGGCGGGGCACCTCGGGGCGGGTGCGGCGCAGCCGGACCAGCGCCGGGAAGATGCCGAGGTAGGCCATCGTCGTGGTGGAGATGGCGACGCCCAGCGCGATCGTGAAGTACCGCTCCGCGCTGCCGGCCGACAGGCGGAACGCCAGCAGCATCACGAGCGTCGCCATGGCGCCGCTGAGCAGGTTTGCCCCGATCGGGGTGCCGGACCGGCGCGAGAAGTGCCCGAGCGCCCGCGGCGCGGCGCCGTCCAGGCCGGCGATCGCCAGTGCGCGGTCGGCGCCGATGAGCCAGGTCGCGCCGCTGGACAGCAGCGCCCAGATGAACGCCGCCGCGGTGACGGCGCCGAGCACCTTCCCGGCGCCGGTCAGGGTGGCGGTGCCGTCGGCGGACACGGACCCCCCGTAGACGGTGAAGACCTGCTTGGCCGCATCGAGGAAGCCCCCGACGCCGGTCACCTGCTCCCGGGGCAGGACCAGCAGGATCGCCAGGATCGGGGCGCCGTAGAGCAGCACCGCGCCGAGACCGGACCACGCGATGGCGCGCGGCACGTCCCGGCGCGGGTCGAGCATCTCCTCGCTGGCGGAACTGGGCAGCTCGAAGCCGACGTAGTTGAAGATCAGCACGGGCACCACGGCGATGAACACCGCATATCCCGGCGCGAACGCCGCCGGGCCGAAGCCGCCGATGCCGTTGCGCAGCGCGTACAGCAGCACCGACAGCGTGAAGATGCCCACGACCGCCATCCGGACGAAAGCTCCCAGGCTCGGCACCCACCGGCCGAGCCGGACCGACACGATCGCTGACGCCACCGCGAGCCAGATGAACGCCAGCGCGAACAGCAGCCGCGCGATCCCGTGCAGCGGCGTGAAGAACTCGCCGAACGCGGAGACGGCGAGGATGGTCAGCGTCCCGCCGAGCCAGAGCGGGTTGGAGCACCAGTACAGGACCGTGACGAGCGCGGCCACGAACCGGCCGAAGGCCAGCCGGCACCACACGTAGGGTCCGCCCTCGACCGGGAAGGCCGCGCCGAGTTCGGCCATCAGCAGGCCGTACGGCACGAAGAAGAACACGGCGAGAAAGACCAGCCAGGTGAACCCCTGGGCCCCGTGCTTCGCGACCGCGCCGATCGTGTCGAGCCCGACGATCGTGCAGATCAGGAAGAAGAGCAGGTCGAACCGCCGGAGGGTGTGGCGAAGCCTGGACTTCTCCCGGATCTCGTCGCTCGTCGTGCCGGCGATTCTCGGCGCGGTCACGAGGCAGCACTATCCCCGCGGCGGCGCGTCAAACCGGCCCGGCGCGGACCGGGACCGGGACCGGCACCGCCGGCCGAGCGGCGGGTAAATCGCTGGCCGGGGCGGACGGGCGACGGCATGATGCGCGGCATGAGTCGTTTGCGGATGCCATCGCTGTTCGAACCCGTCGCCGTCGGCGAGGGGTCGGCGCGACAGTCCAGCGTCGTGGCGGAGGCGAGCCGCAAGCAGCAGGCGTGAGCGCCGGCGTCGGCGAGGTGGCCCTCAGCGGGCTCCTCGCCGGGTACGGCGTCGCGGTGCCCGTGGGAGCGATCGGGGCGCTCATCGCCACGCTGGCCGCGCGGACATCCTGGCGGGTGGGGTCCGCCGCGGCGCTCGGGGTTGCGACCGCCGACGGGATCTATGCCGTTGTGGCGGTGCTCGGCGGGGCCGCGCTCGCCGGGATCATCGCGCCGGTGTCCGGGGTGTTGCGGTGGGTGGCGGCCGTCGTGCTGCTCGGGCTGGCCGCCAGGACCGCCCGGGACGCGCTGCGGCACCGCGGGGAGCAGGCGACCGCGCGCAAGGCGGACGGGCGGATGGGCAGGCCGCTCGGGGCGTACCTGACGTTGCTCGGGCTCACGCTGCTCAACCCGGCCACCATCGTGTACTTCGGGGCGCTCGTCCTCGGCCGGCAGGCCGACGACGGGCTGTCGGCCGGGGGAGAGGCGCTCTGGGTCGTCGCCGCCTTCGTCGCCTCCGCCAGCTGGCAGCTGGTGCTCGCCGGCGGTGGGACGTTGCTGGGGCGGCTGCTCACGAGCGCGCGCGGGCGGCTGTGGACGGCGCTGACGTCCAGCGCCGTCATCGCGGTGCTGGCGATCCTGCTGGTACTGCCGAGCTAGAGGTTCTTCAACGCCTCGCGGACCGAGAGCGGGGACAGGCCGGGGTGCGTGGCCACGAAGGCGCGCACCGCGGCCGGGTCCGTCTTCGCGTACTCGCGCAGGGACCAGCCGATCGCCTTGCGGATGAAGAAGTCGGGCTCGGCGGACCAGCTGTCGCAGTAGTCCGCGAGGCGGTTGAAGTCGGTGTTCCGGCGGTACCGCAGCTGGTGCAGGATCGCCGTGCGCACCAGCCACAGGTCGGTGCCGGGCGCGGCCCACTGGTCCATTGTGGACACCAGGAACGGGTGGGCGGCGACGAGCGGGCCGACGGTGTGTGCGGCCAGGGTGTCGACCGTGTCCCACCACGGTTTCGTGGTGATGAGGGTGCGCAGCGTGGGCAGCGCCTCGGGAGTCAGGCGGCGTGCCTCGCGGCGCAGCAGGTCGCAGGCGAAGTAGTGGTACTCGCGCTCCGGCAGCGCCCAGCAGGCGAGGGCGGCGTCGCACAGCGAAGACTCGGTGAGCGCCGGAGCGTCGCGCAGGACCTCGCGGGTCAGCTCGCGGCGCGGGGTGCTCGGGATGCCGAGGAACGCGAAGCGGTCCCGCATGTAGGCGCGCATCGGCGCGGCCCGCTCAGGGTCGGCGGCCGCGCCGTACACGTCCTGCAATCGGTCTACAAGCTGCACGCCCGAACACTAGAGGTTGCTGGTGTGGAAGGTGTCGCACTGGCGGGGGTCGCCGGTGTTGTACCCCTGCAGGAACCACTTCTTGCGCTGCGCCGACGTGCCGTGGGTGAAAGCGTCGGGGTTGACCCGGCCGCCGGCCTTCTTCTGGATCGTGTCGTCGCCGATGGACTCCGCGGCCTGGATCGCCTCGGCGACGTCCTGGTCGGTGATGGACTTGAACAGCGCGTCGCCCTGCGGGTCCTTGGTCTCGGTGGCGTGGTTGGCCCACGTCCCGGCGTAGCAGTCGGCCTGCAGCTCCAGGCGCACCGACGCCGAGTTGGCGCCCTGCTGGGCGCCCTGCTGCGCCTGTGCGTTCGTGCCGAGCAGGTTCTGGATGTGGTGGCCGTACTCGTGGGCGAGCACGTACGGCGCGGCGAACTCGCCGGAGGCGCCGAAGCGGCTCGACAGCTCGTTGTAGAAGGTGAGGTCGATGTACACCTCGCTGTCGGCCGGGCAGTAGAAGGGGCCGACGCCGGAGTCGGCGCTGCCGCAGCCGGTGCTCACCGAGCGGCTGAAGAAGTTCGTCTTCGCCGGCTGGTACTGCTTGCCGAAGGCCTTGGGCATCTCGGTCTTCCAGTACGCCTGGACCGAGTTGATGTACAGCACGTTGCGGCAGTCGGCGTTCTTGAACCGGTCCTTGTTCGACTTGTCGCACTGCTTGCTGATGTTGGCGTTGTCGGCCTTCTGGCCGCCGCCGCCGATCAGGCCGCGCCCGAAGTACCCGCCGCAGACCACCACGGCAAGGATGATGATCGTGATGAGGATGCCGCCGCGGCCGCCGCCGATCGGGATCGGGATGCCGCCCAGGCCCCCGAAGCCGCCGCCGCCACCGCCACCGCTCGACCCGCGCAGGTCGTCGACCTGGTTGGTGTCGAGATCGGCATCGTCGTTGAACTCCATCGCTCACCTCGAAGCTCAGGGGGCTGGTATCGATCGGCGTTACGTCTGTGCCAAGGTACCCGTTGATCTTGTGACGTAATCGTGTGGCGGGGCGAGCGGGGTCGCACGGTAGAATATCGCCGTGATCACGCAGAGGGAGTGACCCGAGGTGCCATCCCCGGAGTCTGTCCTTTTTCGGAAACCCCCTGCCTCGAGAGTGAGCTCTTCCTGTGATCACGGCTACCGGCCTGGAGCTGCGCGCGGGCGCGCGCATCCTGCTCAGCGACATCAACCTGCGCGTGCAGCCCGGGGACCGCATCGGCCTCGTGGGGCGCAACGGCGCCGGCAAGACCACGACCCTCAAGGTGCTCGCCGGCGAGGGCACGCCGCACGCCGGTCAGGTGGACCGGCGCGGCCCTGTCGGATATCTGCCGCAGGACCCGCGCACCGGCGACCTCGAGGTCACCGCGCGCGACCGCGTCCTGTCGGCCCGGGGCCTGGACACCATCTACGCCGAGATGAAGGCCCTCGAGGCGAAGCTCGGCGACGACGAGCGGCTGATCCGCCGCTATGGGCAGCTCGAGGACCAGTTCGCCGGGCTCGGCGGCTACGCGGCCGAGGCCGAGGCCGCCCGCATCTGCGCCAACCTCGGCCTGCCGGACCGGGTGCTGGCGCAGACGATCGGCACCATGTCCGGCGGCCAGCGGCGCCGCATCGAGCTGGCCCGCATCCTCTTCCGCGACGCGAGCGCCACCGGCGGCGGCATCCTGCTGCTCGACGAGCCGACCAACCACCTCGACGCCGACTCCATCTCGTGGCTGCGCGGCTTCCTGTCCAGCCACAAGGGCGGGCTCGTCGTCATCTCCCACGACGTCGAGCTGCTCGACGCGATCGTCAACAAGGTGTGGTACCTCGACGCCAACCGTTCGACCATCGACTTCTACAACGTGGGCTGGAAGCTCTACCAGCAGCAGCGCGAGACCGACGAGAAGCGCCGCCGGCGGGAGCGGGCCAACGCCGAGAAGAAGGCCGGCGCGCTGATGGCCCAGGCCGACAAGATGCGGGCCAAGGCCACCAAGACCGTCGCCGCGCAGAACATGGCCCGCCGGGCCGAGCGCATGCTGGACGGCCTCGAGGACGTGCGCACCGCCGACAAGGTCGCCAAGGTGCGCTTCCCCGAGCCGAAGGCGTGCGGCAAGACCCCGCTGACCGCGCGCGGGCTGTCGAAGTCCTACGGCTCGCTCGAGATCTTCATGGACGTCAACGTCGCCGTCGACCGCGGCTCGCGCGTGGCGATCCTGGGCCTCAACGGCGCCGGCAAGACCACGCTCCTGCGGATGCTCGCGGGTGAGCTCGACCCCGACACCGGCGAGGTGAGCCCCGGACACGGGCTGCAGCGGGGGTACTACGCACAGGAGCACGAGCAGCTCGACGTCGGCCGCACGATCCTGGAGATCATGCGCTCGGCCGCGCCGGAGCAGAACGACACCGAGCTGCGCAAGATCCTCGGCGCGTTCCTGTTCACCGGCGACGACGTCGACAAGCCCGCCGGGGTGCTCTCCGGCGGGGAGAAGACCCGGCTGGCCCTGGCCACCCTGGTCTGTTCCGGCGCCAACGTCCTGCTGCTCGACGAGCCGACGAACAACCTCGACCCGGTCAGCCGGGAGCAGGTGCTCGACGCCATCGCGCGTTACCCCGGCGCCATTGTGCTCGTCACACACGACCCGGGCGCGGTGCAGGCCCTCAAGCCGGACCGCGCGATCCTGCTGCCCGACGGCGTCGAGGACGCCTGGAGCGACGACCTCCTGGAGCTCGTCGAGCTCGCCTGAGGTTGTTCGCCCTTGGCACCACGGAGGCCGGGATTCCTCGCGGGAGGAACGGTCGTGCGTTGCACGGACCCGAGCCATGCAATGGCTCTTACCACGGTGTGACCAGAGCGCCCTCGACGAGCACGGCGACCAGCGCGCCCAGGCCGACGAGCAGCAGCGGCGCGGGCGGCGGGTCGCCGGCGGGGCGTTCCGGCGCGACCGCGGCGACCGTCAGCCACGGGAAGAACGGCAGCCAGGCGTGCTCGACGCCGCCCCTGGCCAGGCCGGCGAGGATCGTGAACACCACGGCGGCGCCCGCGCCCGCCAGGAACGGCCACATCGCCGTGTTGCGCACCTTGCGAGCGCTGGCGTAGAGCGGCGGGCCGGCCGCCAGCAGCAGCACCACGACGCTGATCGCGCTCCACCACAGCACCGAGCGGTACGGCGCCACCCGGCTCGCGTAGTCCGTCTCGGCCGCCACGAGGCCGTCGGCCCAGCCGAAGCCCAGCAGCTGCGCGCCCAGCACCGGCAGCAGCGCCCCGATGCCGCTCAGGACGTTCAGGGAGGCGCGGCGGCGGGCGAAGTACACGCAGACCAGGGACAGGCCCAGCCAGGGCGCGGAGTACGAGAACAGCGACGCCAGGCCGATCAGCAGGCCCGCCAGGACCGCCCAGCCCGTTGCCGCCCAGCCGCGCACCCGGCGGCGGCTCGCGCGCAGGCCCGAGACGATCGCCGCGGCGCCCAGCACCGCCACGAGGCCGTCGAGGCTGACCGCCGTCCAGATGGCGTAAGGGGCCAGCACCAGCACCGGCAGGTACCGCCGCGCCGCCTCCTCGCCGACCGAGTCGCGCACCGCCGCGAGGACCAACGGAATCGTCAGCACCGATACCGCGGTGATCAGGAATCCGAGGACAATGTGGTCGGTCACGCCGATTCGCTGCAGCGCCCACAAAAAGAGCACGGGGCCCGGCGGATGGCCGCGCGAGGCTACCGAGTGGTCCGCCGCGGCGGCCGTGAAATGTCTGAGGTATGTCAGTGGTGAGTCGCCCACCTGCCTTACGTCGCCCAGATATTCCTCGGGCGAGCCGAGAGTTTTCGTAAGGCCCGACCATCCATCGACAAGCGCCAAAGCAATAGCCCACGCGAGGCCGGCGGTGTACCCGAATAGCTGAATTTCGTGCCATCTCAGCCGGGTGAACCGGCCCGATGCGGCGAGCCAGAGCGTCGCGGCGGCCACCGCGGGCGCCAGGACAGAGCCCGGGCCCACCCTGATCTTGTACCTGCCGAGGAAGGGGGCGCTGGCGGTGCCCAGACGGGCGTCTAGCTGCACCGCGAGCGCGGCGAGCACGAGCCCGCCGAGGCCGAGCAGGAGCCAACAGAGCGCGTCGCGGCGCTCACGCTGCGCAGCGTTGGGTGGGTCGGCGGGCGGTTCGCTCATCACGGCGCATCACGGTATCGGGTAGGCGACAATGCTCTGCGTGTCGGTTGGCGTCCTGTCGATATCTAGCGCATGATCGTTCGAGGCGGTCTAATAGGTGGGACCGCACCAACCGCTCTGTCTGGGACGTGAGGGATCAGCATGGCAGCCACCGCCACCACCAGCACCGAGAAGGGTCGCCGGATCGTCGGCGCCGAAAGGCAGACGCTGGCGAAGGACCTCGTGAAGCGGTACACCAACGGTGAGAGTATCCGCGCACTCGCCGCTTCCACTGGCCGTTCCTATGGATTCGTGCACCGGGTGCTGACCGAATCCGGCGTTCAGCTTCGTCAGCGTGGCGGCGCCCGGCGCCGCAAGAAGGCGTGAACGCCAACCTCTCCTCGGCCAGCGCCGATCCCGCATCGGGAGAGGCGCGATTCGACCTCGACGGGCCGGTCGCGACGGTGACGTTGTGCCGGCCCCAGGTCCTCAACGCGATGACTCCCGCGCTGTGGGCCGACCTGCGCGAGTTCGGGCGGACGCTGCCGGGCGACGTGCGCGTGGTGATCGTGCGCGGCGAGGGCCGGGCCTTCTCGGCCGGGCTCGACACCAAGGCCGCCGTGCAGAACCTCGGCGCGCTGGCCACCGCGCCGGACGGCGACGCTCAGATCGCCACGTTCCAGGAGGCCTTCGCCTGGCTGCGACGCCCATCGCTGATCTCCGTCGCCGCCGTGCAGGGCCACGCGATCGGCGGCGGGTTCCAGCTCGCCCTGGCCTGCGACTTCCGCGTCGTCGCCGAGGACGTCTCGTTCAGCATGGCCGAGATCAAGCTCGGCCTCGTGCCCGACCTCGGCGGGACCCGGCGCCTCGTCGAGCTGGTCGGCTACGCCAAGGCCCTCGAGCTGTGCGTCACCGGCCGGCGCGTGCAGGCCGCCGAGGCCGCCCAGATCGGCCTGGCGAATGTGGTGGTACCCCGGGACGAGCTCGACGACGCCGCTCGCGATCTCGCCGCGGCGGTGCTCGAAGGTCCGCGCGACGCCGTGATCGAGATCAAGGCGCTGCTGGCGTCGGCCGCGGGGCGCACGTTCGCCGAGCAGGAGGCCGCCGAGCGGGCCGCCCAACTGCGCCGTATCGCGGATCTCGCGGGCCTCGGGGAGTAGGTCGAAAGGCCTAGTCGCGGCGGGGAAGCTGCGGCGCCCTCCAAAAGTTGTCGTACCTGCCGGGCAGAATCAGCCCGGCAGGATCTCGACGACCGTTGGGGGTGTGCGGCATGTCTTCGCCGATGAGCAGCATGGCGGGCTGGGAGACGCTGCGCGCGCTGCGCAAGGCCGACGAGCTCGCGGGCAAGAAGCTCGGCCGGGAGACCATCCGGCGGATCATGCGCTTCGCCCGTCCGTATCGGCGCGACATCGTCGTCTTCCTCGTCACCGTCGTGCTCGGCGCCGCCATCGGGGTCGCCACGCCGTACCTTGCCGGTGACGTCATCAACAAGATCAACGCGGGCGGGCCGACCGCCGGGGCCGCCGTTGTGCGCGTCGCGCTGCTCATCGGCGGCCTCGCCGTCGTCGACGCGCTGCTGTCGCTGGTCCAGCGGTGGTATTCGGCACGCATCGGCGAGGGGATCATCCTGTCGCTGCGCCGGCTGGTGTACGACCACGTGCAGCGCATGCCCCTGCAGTTCTTCACCCGCACCCAGACCGGCGCGCTGGTCAGCCGGCTCAACAACGACGTGCAGGGCGCGCAGCGGGCGTTCACCTCGACCCTGTCGGGCGTCGTCAGCAACGTCATCCAGCTGGTGCTCACCGCCGCCGTGATGCTCACCCTGTCGTGGCAGATCACCCTGCTGTCGCTGGTGATGCTGCCGCTGTTCATCCTGCCCGCCCGGCGCGTCGGCCGGCGGCTCGCGGCGCTCACCCGCGAGGCCTACCAGCTCGACGCCAAGATGAACGCCACCATGACCGAGCGGTTCGGCGTCGCCGGCGCCCTGCTCGTGAAGCTCTTCGGCCGCCCCGACGACGAGGCCGCCCGCTTCGCCGAGCGGGCCGGCCGGGTGCGCGACATCGGCATCCAGACCGCGATGTACAGCCGCGTGTTCTTCGTCAGCATGCTGCTCGTCGCCTCGCTGGCGCAGGCGCTCACCTACGGCCTCGGCGGCTGGTTCGCCGTGCACGGCAGCATCACCGCCGGCACCGTCGTCACCCTCGCGCTGCTGCTCACCCGCCTCTACGGCCCGCTGACCGCCCTGTCCAACGTGCGCGTCGACGTGATGAGCGCCCTCGTGAGCTTCGAGCGGGTCTTCGAGGTGCTCGACCTCGCCCCGTCGATCGCCGAGCGCCCCGACGCCCGCGAGGTCCCGCGCGGCGCCGCCACGGTCGAGTTCCGCGACGTGCACTTCCGCTACCCCAGCGCCGCCGAGGTCTCCCTCGCCTCCCTCGAGGACGTCGCCGCGCTGGACCGCACGGTCACCGACGAGGTCCTGCGCGGCGTCACCTTCACCGTCCAGCCCGGCCAGATGGTCGCCCTGGTCGGCCCGTCCGGCGCCGGCAAGTCCACGACCGCGATGCTGCTGCCGCGCGTGTACGACGCGACGTCGGGCACCGTCCTGGTCGGCGGCGTCGACGTCCGCGACGCCACCCTGCAGTCGCTGCGCGACACCATCGGCGTCGTCACCCAGGACTCCCACCTGTTCCACGAGACCATCGCCGAGAATCTCCGTTACGCCAGCCCCGACGCCACCGACGACGAACTGTGGACCGCCTTGCGCCGCGCCCAGGTCGGCGACCTCGTCGAGTCCCTCCCCGACGGCCTCGACACGGTCGTCGGCGAGCGCGGCTACCGTTTCTCCGGCGGCGAGAAGCAGCGCATCGCCATCGCCCGCCTGCTGCTCAAGGCCCCGTCGATCGTCATCCTGGACGAGGCCACCGCCCACCTCGACTCCGAGTCCGAGGCCGCCGTCCAGCGCGCCCTGTCCGAGGCCCTGACCGGCCGCACCGCCCTGGTCATCGCCCACCGCCTCTCCACCATCCGCGACGCCGACCAGATCCTGGTCGTCGACGCGGGCCGCATCGTCGAGCGCGGCACCCACGACTCACTGGTCACGGCCGGGGGGTTGTACGCCGAGCTGTACCGCACCCAGTTCGCCGTCGTCGACTCCCCGGTGCCTCACCCCACGGCCTCCGCGGCCCCCGCGGTCCCGGCCCCCTAGCCCGCGCCCTCTCGCCGCGCCGTGCCCCGCCCTCGCCCACCGCGCGCGCCCCGGGCCCGCGCACGTCCTCGCCCACGGCGTGCCCGCCCCGGGCCCGCGCACGTCCTCGCCCACGGCGTGCCCGCCCCGGGCCCGCGCACGCCCTCGCCCACGGCGTGCCCGCCCCGGGCCCGCGCACGCCCTCGCCCACGGCGTGCCCGCCCCGGGCCCGCGCACGCCCCCGGCTGCCGCGTGCCCGCCCCGGGCCCGCGCACGCCCCCGGCTGCCGCGTGCCCGCCCCGGGTCCGCGCACGCCCTCGCCACCGTGTGCCCGCTTCGGGCCCGCGCACGCCCCCGGCTGCCGCGCATCCGCCCCGGTCTCGCCAAGCCCGCTCTCGCCCACCGCGCACCCGCCCCAGTCACCGCACTCGCCCGGCCCCGCGCACGCCCTCACCACCGCGCGCCCGCCCCGGGCCCGCGCGCCCCCGGCTGTCGCGCACCCGCCCTGGCCACCGCACTCGCCCCGGTTGCCGCGCAAGCGCCGCGCCGCTGCACGCGCGTTCCGGTCGCCGCGCGACCGCCCTGTCCATCGCGCACCCGCCCATGCCGTCGCCCGCCCGCCCCGGTCGCCGCGCGACCGCCCCAGCTGTCGCGCACCCGTCCCGGGCGCCGCGCATCCGCTTCGCCCATCGCAACGCCCGTCTCGTCGAACGCGCGCCCGCTCCGGTCGCCGCGCACCCGCCTTGGCCACCGCACGGCCGCCCCCGGCTGTTGTGCACACGCCCTGGCTGCCGCTTGTCCGTTCCCGGCCGCGGCGCACCCGTCCCGGGCGCCGCGCATCCGCTCCGCCACCGCAACGCCCCTCCCGTCGAACGCACGCTCGCTCAGGTCGCCGCGCGCCGCTCTGGCTACCGCACTGCCGCCCGGGCTGTTGCGCACACGCGCACTGGCCGCCGCACGCCCGCCCGGCCGCCGGATGCCTGGCCGGGCCGCCGCGCACCGGCCCTGGCCACCGCCCGACCCCGGCCGCGGCGCACCCGTCCCGGGCGCCGCGCATCCGCTTCGCCCACCGCAACCCCTCCGTCCGTCGGCCGCGTGACGGTCCCGGCCGCCGCGCACCCGACTCGTCCGCCGCATGGCTAGCCCGGTCGTCGCGCATCCGCGTCGCCCGCTGCGTGCCGCACCTGGCCACCCCGCGCCGGGCCCCGCGTATCGTCTCGCCCGCCGTCCGTCGAGCCCGCCCTGCCTACGGCCGGCCTGCCTCGCCCGCCGTTTGCCCTGCCCACCGCGCGCCCGTTGCGCAACCACCCGGCGCATCCGCGCCCGGTACGGCCGCCGGGGACGCGTCTCGCCCACCGCCTGCGCGCTGCCTGACCTGCCCATCGCGTGCCCGCCCCGCGCCCCGCGTGCCCGCCCCACCCACCGCACCGTCACTCTGCCCATCGCGCCTGGCCCGATCACTGCGCCTGGCGCCTGCGCGTTCGCCCTCGCCTGCTGCAGGGCTGCTCGCCCGGCACCGTGCCTGGCTACTGCGCGCCCTTGCCCGCGGCACGCTCGCCAGTCGGGCGTTCTACTCGTGCGTCTCCGGTCTCGCCCGTCTTGGGCTCGCCGAGTCGGGGCTGTACGTGGGTATCTGGCCTTGGCCGTCACGGGCTGGTGTCGGTGGCTTATGGCAATGTCCGATTTGTCTCGGGCGGTTTTGCATGATGGCGGTGAGAAAATGTCGCGCACGGCCGCCTGGGTGCAGGAGGGGGCTCGAGCCGAGGTGCGCAGGCGTGTCGCGCTCGAGCTCGATGTGGGTTCGCGTTTGTCGCGCGTCCGGGTTGTGGGGCGTTCGCGCGATGGAGTCGGCGGCGCGGCCCCAGTGGCGGAGCCGATGCGCGGAGGACCGCGATGGACGGCGACGCCCGGAAATATCCGCATATTTCCGGGCATCGCGGAGGCACACCAGCTCCTTCACCGGCTCCAGCGGTTGCAAGACGAGTGCGCTACGGGCGCGCTACGAGTGGAGGTCGTGTGCGTGGAGGGGTGAGAAACGGCTGTGGCTGCCGTCCTGCCGAAGGGGTGCGGTCAGGTCAGGATCGGCCAGGACTGCTGGGTTCTCGTGGCCTGCAGGGCGGGGGTCTGCGGGTAGTCCTGGCTGGGCAGCCGGTCGCGGATCGCGTGCAGCCAGTCGCGGTACGTGGCGTTGTCGGGCAATGACGCCAAGGCGGTCAGGGCCACGTACGTGAAGGCGCCGTTCGGGCGGCCGTCGAAGGTGGCGTCGTAGGAGTATTCGTCGTCGCGGCAGCCGGACAGGAGCAGGGCCGTCGAGCGCGGAGCCCGCGGGGTGCGCGGGGTCAGGGCCGCGCGCAGGCGCTGGGGGGCGGGCAGGAACGTCGACGGTGCGAGGAAGCGGGCGCGGCCGGGGTGGTCGCCGATCGGGTGGTTGAGCCTGGTCAGGGTGCCGCTGTGGCACGAGTCGGAGATCAGGATCGTGCGGACGTCCTGGGCTGCACCGGCGAAGAGGTCGTGCAGGTCGTCGTCGAGCAGGGGGCCGTTCTCGGCGATGTCGTACGGGCACAGGGCCTCGTCGCGGTGGTCGGGCTCGTCGCCGTTGGTGTCGGGGACCCATGTGCCGTGGCCCGAGTACGTGATGACGACCGTGTCGCCTGAGGCCGCACGGGTCAGCAGGGCGCGGATGCCCTCGCGGATCGCGGTGCCGGTGGCCTCGCCGTCGAGGAGGCGGCTCGTGTCGAAGCCGCGGGCCAGCAGGGCGGCGGACCAGTCGTCGGCGTCGTTGCGGCAGCCGGCGAGGTCGTTCTCAGTGCCGGGATAGTCGTTGATCCCGATGCACAGTGCGAGTTTCATCGTTCCCCCGTGGGATCGAAGTGGACGGTACGCATCGATGGCGTCACGGAGGGTGTGCGGGGTTGCCGTGCGGCTGCCGGGGATCGGCGCCCTTTCAACAAACTTCCAACAAACTTCGAACAAACACGCAAATCGGACCGGTCAGGCTGGTGGGGAAGGCCTGTGTGGACAGGGGAGGGGCTTCGGGCGGTCCGTCGCCGTGCGGCGGGTGCGAGCAACAAATACTGGCGCCGGCGGGGCGTCCGTGCCGGCGCTGGCGGGGAGGGCCGGGCGCCGTCGAGGGCAAGGGGGCACGGGGTCGGCCAGCGCGGCCACGCGGCGTAACTCGGCCAGGAGCGCCTCGTCGTCGGGGTCGATGTCGTTCATGGTCTCGCTGGTGGGACGCGGGTCGGGTGGGCGGTGGCAACGACTTGCGCGGTACCGCGGCCGGGACTTTCCTGCAGCATCTCGTCTCTCCATCCCCGTCGTGGGTCGTGTGACAAGACGGCTGAGCGGGGGTTCCTGATACAACGGGTCCAAGATCGTTCGGATCCTTTCGTTCGGGCCCGTTTGACCTGCTGGTGCCGCCTGCAGGTGCCACCGGCCGGCGCCCGGTGCTGTTCGGAATCCGTCTCAGACGGCGCGGATCGTGCCGCCGCCGACCGGGATCGCGGAGCCGGGTGTGGTACGACGCGGCGGGGGAGAGGACGAACGCTCAGCGGCGGCGCAGGCGGGAGAGCAGACCGCGGCGGCGAAGGACGGGGGCGGATTCGCCGTCGTAGGCGAACTCGCGCTCGCGGTCCGCGAGTTCCTCCCTGGCCAGGGGCGGCAGCGTGTCGCCGGCGGCGCGGGCGAAGTCCCAGCCGTCGCGCAGGGAGCCGTTCGGGGGGCGGCCCGCCGCCCAGGCCGCGAACGTCGACGGCCAGGCGTCGCCGTAGGAGGCGGCCAGGAACGGCCACCGGCCGGCCACCTCGCCCGCGCGTTTGCGGCGCAGGGCGGCGATGGTCACGTGTACCGCTGCGGGATCGAAACCGGCGGGAACCTCCGCGCCGGCGACGAGCGCGGCCACCAGGGCCTGCTGCTGTGCGGCCAGGTTGCTCACGTGATCGCCGGCCAGCCCGCCGCGGCGGCGATCGCGTCCAGCTCCGTGGTCAGGGCGGCGGCCGGCGGGTAGTCGCCGTCGCGCTCGAGCATCAGGGCCGGCGGGGTGGTGCGGGCGCACAGCTCCTTGACCAGGGCGAGGACCTGCGGCGGGGTCGGGTCGGTGTGCGTGTCGTGGTAGAAGCCGCCGTTCTCCATGCCGCCGGCCACGTGGACGTACGCGATGCGCTCGAGCGGCAGGGCGTCGAGCAGGGCCGTGGGGGACTCGTGGCGGTTGCGGGCGTTGGCGTACACGTTGGCAATGTCGAGCAGCAGGCCGCACCCGGTGCGATCGAGGATCTCGGTGAGGAATTCGGCCTCGGTGAGCTCCGGGCCGGGCCAGTCGAACAGCGCGGCGATCGGCTCGAGCGCGAGCGGGACGCCGCCGAGCGCGGCCTGGGTGCGCCGGACGTTGGCGACGATCGCGTCGACCGCCTCGCGGGTGCGCGGGACCGGCAGGAGGTGCCCGGCCTCCATCCCGCCCGCCCGCACAAACGCGATGTGCTCGCTCACCAGCGGGGCGCCGAGCAGCTCGGCGCACTTGGCGAGGTGCGCGGCGCGGGCGTCGTCGACCGGCTCGGCGCCGCCGAGGGAGAGCTTCACGCCGTGCGGTACCACGCTGACCCCGCGCCCGACGAGCTCGGCGAGCCCGTCGGGCAGGGGCGCGTGCGTGTGCAGCGACTCGGCGACGACCTCGGTGAAGCGCAGGCCGGGCAGGCCGGCGACGTAGCCGGCGATCTCCGGGCGCCAGCCGATGCCGACGCCGTACCGAGGGGAGGTCATCCTCCGCAACCCCCGCCGCCGCAGCTGGAACCGCCGCCGCAGCTGGAGCCACTGGAGCAGCTGGAGCCGCTGGAGCAGCTGCTGGAGGAGGACGAGCAGCTGCTCGAGGACGAGGAGTCGGAGCCGGTGTAGTACGAGCCGCCGCCGGTGGAGGTGGCGAGGTTGCGCTGCAGCTCGGCCTCCTGCGCGAAGGCGGGGTCGGCGAGCCAGAACGCGCCGACGCCGAAGAGCCCGACGCTCAGCGCCGCGGCCTGCGGGCCGTACGTGTTCCACGAGGGCTTCTGGCTCGGCGCGAGGTGCCGCGCGTCCAGCCGCATCTTGTGCAGCGTGCGCTTGCCGGCCCGGGACACCCGCGGCGCCGCGAGCAGCGCGAAGGCGAAGATCACGACCGGGATGATCAGCAGGAAGAGGTACGTCACCGGCTTGTCGCCCGCGATGCCGGCCACGAGCCGTGCCACGCCGATCGCCACGACCGCCCAGACGACCAGCGCGCCCATGCGCAGGGCCCGGCGGCCCTCGCCGTCGAGGATCCAGCCGTCGCGGGCCAGCTCGGCCTCGGTGCGGTCGAGCACCTCGCGGACGCTGTGGTGGGTCAGCACGCCCGTGGTGCTGATGCCGTTGCGGGTGACCGCGTGCACCGCCCGGTCGAGCTCGGAGGCGCCGGTCGGGGCCGGTGCGGCCTGCTTGAGGTAGCCGCGCTTGTCGCTCTCGATCGCGCCGGCGGCGCGCAGCGCGGCGAGGGAGCTGTAGACGGCGAGGCGACGATCCCCGTTGATCAGCGCGGCCTGGGTGGCGGTGAGGTTGCGCGCGGCGCGCGGCGACGGGCCGCGGGTGTAGGTGCGGCGCCAGACGAGCACGGCGATGATCGCAACAGTGGCCATGCAGAAGTACAGCCACAGGAACTGCGGGCCCGGGATGCCCCAGGTGTCGCCCGGCCCCGCCACGATCGATGTCCTCATGCGCACAGTGTGGGCACGGCTGTCGAGTACGGCATGTCACCGGTCGGACACTTGAGCAAACCTTGTGGCCGGCAGCGCCCTCACGTGCGGCGGACGGCCGCCTCGACCAGGTTGAGCACGGCCTCCAGGTCCTGCGGCGGCCGGCCCGTGGCCAGGTGCAGCACCAGGCCGTCGTAGGCGAGCTCGAGGAACTGCGCGAGCACGCCGATCGGCACGTCGGCGCGCAGCACGCCCGCCTCGAGCTGGCGCTGGAGGCGCTCGCGGGTGGCGGCGGCGACGGCCTCGGAGCGGGCCGCCCAGCGGGTGGCGAACTCGGGGTCGGTGCGCAGCCGGCGGGAGACCTCCAGCTGGCTGCCGAGCCAGCCGGTGACGTCGGGCTCAGCGGCGCCGGCGGCGGAGCTGAGCAGGTCGCGCATGACCTGCACGAGGCCGTGCTGCGCCACGGTGGCTACCATGGTCGCGGCGTCGTCCTCGGCGACGGCCAGGAAGAGCGAGTCCTTGTCGCGGAAGTGATGGAAGATCGCGCCCCGGGACAGGCCGATCTCCTCCTCGAGCCGGCGGACGGTCGCGCCCTCGTAGCCGTGGCGGGCGAAACAGGTCCGGGCGCCGGTGAGGATCTCCTTCCGGCGCGCGTCGAGCTGGTCCTGGCTTACCCTGGGCACGCCTAGATTATGCAAGCCGTACATACGGTTTGCATACAGGGGCGTTTCCGGCAGGTTTCTTCCCGCGGTTTCGAACTGGTTTGCGGTGGTTTGTCCGGGGTCTGCGCCGGTCGCGATGGCTTGCATCGAACATGAGGATCTGTTCGATATCAATCCGGTCACCTATCCTGCCCGCGTGCCACTGTTGTTGCTCAGCCTGGACGACACCCTGCTTGACAGGGCCGGGGCGTTCCGTGCGTGGGCGAGCGAGTTCCTGGCGCGGATCGGCGCGCCGGAGTACGACCTGGAATGGCTGCTGTCCGTCGACGCCGACGGCATGGGCTCGTCCTGGGACGTTGCGGACGCGCTGCGGGAACGGTACGGCCTGCGGTTCAGCTCGCTGGATCTCGTCGAGGAGATCCGCCGCGCGATCATGGAGCGGATGCGCCTCGACCCGCTGACCGCCTGCGCTCTCGCTATTGCCGAGGACTCCGGCTGGGTCCCGGTGGTCGTGACCAACGGCGAGTCGCGGATGCAGGAGGAGAAACTCAGAAAGACCGGGCTCGATCGGTACCTCGCCGACTGGGTCATCTCCGAGGAGGCCGGGGTCCGCAAGCCCAACCCCCGCATCTTCGCCATCGCCGCGGAGCGCGCCCGGATGCGCCTCGGCGGCGCCTGGCTCATCGGCGACAGCCCGGAGGCCGACATCGGCGGCGCCGACGCGGCCGGCGTGCGCAGCGTCTGGCTGCACCGGGGGCGGCGCTGGAGCGAGCGGCGCTACGCGCCGACCCGCACCGCGGACGGCGTGATCGCCGCGATCGCCGAGGTCATGGCTTCGCGCTACTAATTCGGTTGCGTTCTTGTCATCCGCTACCGCATGGTGGCGGGAACTTCGAGTCAGAGAGGGGGCTGGTTTGCATGGCTGCCGTCACGGCGCGCTTCAGCATGCCCAGGTTTCTCTTTCCTTCCCTGACTCAGGAGTGCTCGCGTTGCGCGACCAGAACTTCACATCCTCACGGCGCCGTCGCTTCGACGACGACGATCCGACCTACCTGAAGCGCCTCTCCCACGACTTCGACACCGCGTGGGACGTCGCCGACGATCCCGTCGGCGACGATGCGGTGCAGGGCGCCTGGACCAGCTGGGACTCGCCCGGCGTCCTGCACGGCCCCGACCCCGTGCCCGGCTGGGTGATCACCGAGCTTGCCGCCCGCGACGTCGAGCGCGGCGTGCTCAAGACCGGCAAAGAGGCCGACGTCCACCTCGTCGAGCGGTTCGTGCCGGACACCGACCGGCGGGCCCTGCTCGCCGCCAAGCGGTACCGGGCCGCCGAGCACCGGCTGTTCCACCGTGACTCCGGGTACCTCGAGGGCCGCCGCGTCCGCGAGTCCCGCGTCACCCGGGCGATGGGCAGCCGCACCGCCTTCGGGCGGGAGGCGATCGCCGGCCAGTGGGCGGCGGCCGAGTTCGCCGCGCTGGGCCGGCTGTGGTCGCTGGGCGTCGGCGTGCCGTACCCGGTGCAGCTGCTCGGCACGGAGCTCATGCTCGAGTTCATCGGCGAACCGGACGGCACCGCGGCGCCGCGCCTGGCGCAGACCCGCCCGGACCGCGCCGGGCTCGAACACCTGTGGTGGCAGCTCGTCGACGCGCTGCGCACCCTGGCGCGGGCGGGCCTGGCACACGGCGACCTGTCGCCGTACAACCTGCTGGTGCACGGCGAGCGGCTGGTCCTGATCGACCTGCCGCAGATCGTCGACGTGGTGATCAACCCGAACGGCGCGGACTTCCTGGCCCGCGACGTGACCAACGTGGCGCGCTGGTTCACCGGCAAGGGGCTGCCGATCGACCCGGAGCCCCTGATCGTCGAGCTGCTGCACGACGCCGGGGTCCGCTGATCGTCACCGCGGCCCGCCCGGGCTCGTGGCCGGGCGGGCCGCGGCACTGCGGCCTGCACGGGGAGGGTTTGCCGCCGGCCGCACTTCATGCGTTGGTCTTGTGCCGCGGTGCAGCGTAGGCAACCGCGTCCCCGCCGGTGACCGCCGCCTCCGGGGAATGCGGCGAGCGCCACACGCCTCAGCCCAGGTGGACCGAGGCGCCCTCGGCCGGGACGTCCTTTTTCGAGGCCTTGATGAACACGATGACGACGATCGCCGCCACCACCAGCAGGGCCGAGCCCCACCAGAAGGCCGTCACGTAGCCGTGGACCATCGACTCGGCGCGCAGCAGGTCCAGCGCCTTCGGGTCGGGGGACTTCGGCAGGTGGTCGCGGCCGTACGCAGTGGCCGCCGTGATGGCCACCGTGTTGAGCAGCGCGGTGCCCAGCGAGCCGCCGACCTGCTGCGAGGCGTTCACCACGGCGCTCGCGGCGCCGGCGTCGTGCTCGTCCACGCCGACCAGGGCGATGTTGCCGAGCGGGACGAACGTGCAGCCCAGGCCGAAGCCGAGGATGAGCATCGCGGGCAGGACGTGGGTGGCGTACGAGGTGTCGATGCCGATGCGGGTGAGCATGATCATGCCGATCGCCGCGACCACGCCGCCGAAGGCCATGATCGGCTTGGGGCCCAGGCGCGGGAGCAGGCCGCTGGCGATGCCGGCCGCGACCACCACGCCGACGCTCACCGGCAGGGAATGCACGCCGGACTTGAGCGGGGAGTAGCCGAGCACCAGCTGGAAGTACAGGCTCACGAAGAAGATCGCGCCGATGAAGCCGGCGCCGATCAGGGTCGAGGACAGGTAGGCGCCGCCCCGCGTGCGGTGGGCGAGGATGCGCAGCGGCAGGAGCGGGTTGCGGATGCGGGCCTCGACGAACACGAACAGGGCCAGCAGGAGCACGGCGACGCCGATGAAGCCCAGCGTGACCGGGGAGTCCCAGCCGTACTTGAGGCGCAGCTGCGCGTCGGTCTCGCCGGCCTTCGTGAACCCGTACACGAGCAGGCTCAGGCCGAGCGTGGCCAGCACGGCGCCGGGAATGTCGTACTTCGTGTTGCCGTGCGCGCGGCTCTCGGGAACGATCGGGAGCGCCAGCGCGATGGCGATGACCGCCACCGGGATGTTGACCAGCAGGCACCAGCGCCAGTTCGCGTACTCGGTCAGCACGCCGCCCAGCACCAGGCCCAGGGCCGCGCCGCCGCCGGCGATGGCGCCGTAGACGCCGAAGGCCCTCGCGCGCTCCTTCGCGTCGACGAACAGGACGCTGAGCAGGGCCAGGGAGGCGGGGGCGAGCAGCGCGCCGAAGACGCCCTGCAGGCCGCGGGCCAGGAACAGCGACGTGTCGTCCCAGGCGGCGCCGCCCAGCGCCGAGGCCAGGGCGAAGCCGATGATGCCCACGACGAAGGTGCGCTTGCGGCCCCAGTAGTCGGCGATGCGGCCGCCGAGCAGCAGCAGGCCGCCGAAGGTCAGCGTGTAGGCGGTGACCACCCACTGCTGGTTGGCGTCGCTGATGCCCAGGTCGGCCTTGGCGTGCGGCAGCGCGACGTTGACGACGGTCGCGTCGAGCACGACCATGAGCTGGGCCGCGGCGATGATCGCCAGGGCGAACCAGCGCCGCGGGTATGCGTGCAGGGGCGTGGACACCACGCCCGCCTCGTGCTTGCCCCCGGTCGAGACCTGACTCATGTGCGGAAACCCCCCGTCCGCGAGACTCCTCAAGACCATTGAAGATGTAGCCCGCCTACATCTCGCGGATTCGGCCAGGTGCGCATATTGAGACCGTCGTCACGGAACAATGAGCAGCTTTCCGGTGCTTCGGCGCTGCTCCAGTGCGGCATATGCGTCGGCGACCGCATCCAGCGGATAACGGCCCGTGATCGCGGGGTCGACAACACCGTCGGCAACCCACTGGAAGAGCGTTTCCGAGCGGTCCAGCAATTCGGCCCGGGTGGCGATGAAATGCACCAGCGTGGGGCGGGTGAGGAAATACGAACCGGCCATCAGCCGCAGCGGATCAAATGGGGGCACCTTTCCACTTGACGCCCCGAACAGCACGAGTGTGCCGCGCGGGCGCAGCGCCTGCAGGCTCGTGTCGAAGGTGTCCGCGCCGACGCCGTCGTAGACCGCGTCGACCCCGGCGCCCCCGGTCAGGTCGCGCACCGCGTCCAGGGCCTCGTCGTAGGGCACGGCGCGCACCGCCCCCGCCGCCTCGGCCACGTCCCGCTTCCCGGGCGTCGACGCGGTCGCCACGACCCGCCCGCCGAGGTGGGTGACGATCCGCGTGAGCAGCCGGCCCATGCCCCCGGCCGCCGCGTGGACCAGCACCGTCGAGCCGGGGCGCACGGCGAAGGAGTCGTGGGTGAGGTAGTGCGCGGTGAGACCCTGCAGCAACACCGCGGCCGCCTGTTCGTTCGTGAGCTCGTCCGGCACGGGCACGAGCCGGTCGGCCGGCACCAGCGCCTGCTCGGCGTGGCTGCCGGGGATGCTCGTCCAGGCCACCCGGTCGCCCGGCGCCAGGCCGCGCACGTCCTCGCCCAGCTGCAGCACCGTGCCCGCGCCCTCGCTGCCCAGCACCGCCGGCAGGGCCACCTGATACGCCCCGGAGCGCTGGTACACGTCCACGAAATTCACCCCGCTGGCGGCGACCAGCACCAATGCCTGGCCCGGGCCGGGCACGGGGTCGGGGCGGTCCTGCACCCGCAGTACCGATTGATCGCCGAACTCCTCGAACACCACTGCGCGCATCGGTTGCCTCCTCGATTTGTCAGGTTCTTGTCTACCCCAATCCGCCGATCGGAAATGTCGTACCGCTGCCGTAGCATCCGGGAGTCTTTGGAGGTGAGCGCGTGGGGCCGACCCCGACCCATCGTCTCGCGATCGACCTGGGCACCTGCCACACCGTCGCGGTCGTGCACCGCGGCGAGGAGGCGCCCCGTGCGCTGCTGTTCGACGGCTCGCCCGTCATGCCGTCCGGCATCTACGCCGACGAGCAGGGCCGCATCACCGTCGGCCGCGACGCCGAGCGGCTGTCCCAGCTGGCTCCGGAGCGTTTCGAGCCGTATCCGAAGCGCAGCGTCGACGAGGGCGCCGTGCTGCTCGGCGCCGTCGAGGTCACCGTCGTGGAGATGCTCGCCTCGCTGCTGCGCCGCGCGGCGGAGGAGTCGCTGCAGGCCGGCGTCAACCCGGTCGGCTCGACGGTGCTCACCTGCCCGGCCGACTGGGGAGGGCAGCGCCGCGGCGTGCTGCTGGAGGCCGCCCGCGCCGCCAACCTGGGCCCGGTCGTGCTCGTCGACGAGCCGATCGCCGCCGCCACCTACTGCCTGCGGGTGCTCGGCCAGCAGGTCGCGCCGCTGCAGTCCCTGGCCGTGTTCGACTTCGGCGGCGGCACGCTGGACGTGTCGGTGGTGCGCCGCGAGTTCGACGGGCTGCGGGTGCTCGGCCTCGGCGGCCTGGACGACCTCGGCGGCGTCGACATCGACGCGGCCCTCGTCGGCCACCTCGGCCAGCTCATCAACCTGCGCAACCCGCAGCTGTGGCAGCGGCTGTCCAACCCGGACAGCGTCGCCGCGCACCGCGACCGCCGCGAGCTGTGGACCGAGGTCCGCGCGGCGAAGGAGATGCTCTCGCGGGCCGCGTCCGCGCCCGTGCACGTGCCCGGCACCGACGAGGCGCTGCACCTGACCCGCGAGGAGCTCGACCGGGTCGCCGGGCCGCTCATCGACCGGGCCGTCGACGAGACCCGCCGGGTGCTCGAACGGGCCGGTGTCGACGTGCGCCAGCTCGCCGGGATCTTCCTCGTCGGCGGTTCGAGCCGCATCCCGCTCGTGGCCAGCCGCCTGCACGCCCGCTTCGGCGTCGCGCCGGTGGTGCCGGAGCAGCCGGAGCTGCCCGTCGCCTACGGCGGCATGCTCGCGGTCGCCACGCCGTCGCAGCAGCAGTTCGACGCCCCGCCCGTGCCGCGCCCGCGGCCCGTCTCCGGCACGCCGGTGTCCCCTGGACACTCCGCCGCGTTCCCGCCGGCGCCGTCGTTCCCGGTGTCGGCCGGCTTCCCGGTCACCGGCGGCCCCGGCGTGCCCACCTCGCCGGCCGCCTACGGCTCGCCGACCGGGCTCGCCTCGCAGGCCTTCCCGGCCGCGCCGGCCTCCACCCCGCCGCATGGCCAGCCGCCGCTGGCGCCGCAGCGTCCGGTGAGTCCGCCGGGCCACCCGATGCCGATGCCGATGCCGCCGCCCAATGTGCCGCCGAACCTGCCGCCGCCTCCATACGGCGCGACGCAGCCGCAGCCGCCGGTGGTGGTGCGTCCCAGGCGGCGGACCGGTCCGTGGATCGCGCTCGTCATCGTGCTGGCGATCATCGGCGGCTGCGTGTGGGGCGGCAACATGTTCTTCGGCTGGGTCGGCGACCAGTTCCAGTCGGTGAAGGACGGGCTGCCCGGCGGCGGCGGCGACACCGGCAACGGCGGCGGTGAGGCCTCGGGGCTCAACGTGGGCGTGCCGATCAACCTCGCCAGCGGCGGCAAGGTCACCGCGGTGGCCGGCAACGGCGCCGTGTTCACCGCCGTCGTCAGCTCCGGCAAGGTCGACGTCGACGCGTATGCCACGACCGGCGACAAGCGCTGGACGGCCAACGTGCCGATGGAGCCCGAGGACCTGACCCTGCGGGTCGTCGGCGACCTGCTCATCGTCGACGGCGAGCGCGACCAGCAGCACGGCGGCAAGAACGCGCGCAGCGTCATCAGCATCGGCGACGGCGCCATCAAGTGGACCGAGCAGTGGGCCGACAAGCTCGACCTGTTCTACCTCGGCACCGACGCGATCACCGAGATCCGCGACGGCGACACCGCCGTGCAGCGCACCGACCTGCTCACCGGCAAGGCGCGCTGGTCGCACAAGGGCAAGGGCGGGTTCATCACCTCCGGCGACCGGCTCGTGCACCCCTCGCTGACGTGGCCGGGCGAGAAGCGCAGTGACGCCGTGGTGCCCAGCTACCAGATCGACTTCCAGCAGGACATCCCGTTCCAGGAGTCGCTCGACGTCGACCCGGGCGTGGTCGTGCAGATGCAGTCCGAGGGCAAGGCCGGCGTCGTGGACCTGTCCAACGGCTCGCTGAAGGCCAGCGGCAACGTCGCCTCCGAGGGCGACCTGCCGTGGCTGGTCTACTCCGGGCTGGCGATCTTCAAGAAGAAGGACGCCGACAACTCGATCGTGGCGTACAAGCTCACGGACTTCTCGCTCGCGTGGGAGTACAAGACGACCGCCGGCGTGAAGATCGAGGACTTCCGCCCGTGCGGTGAGAAGCTCGTCTGCCTCAAGGCCAACCAGTCCAGCTACACGCTCATCGCGGTCGGCACCGACGACGGCAAGGCCAAGTGGACCAAGCCGCAGAAGGAGGAGCCGAACTGGTACGTGCTGGACAACAAGCTCGTGCTCGGCGGCGGCGCCTTCACCAGCGTCGAAAACCCGGTGGTCAGCGACCCGGCCAACGGCAACGACAAGTACGTGCTGGGCGCCGGCCTGTCGGCCAAGAACGCCTATGCGGGCGCGGCCGGGCGCGTGGCGATGGTGACGATCCGGGTGAGCGGGTTCTCGTCCGTGTGGCAGGTCGCGGTGGTCAGCACCGCCGACGGCAAGGTGATCGGCTCCGCGGACTACGACAAGGAGAACATCATCACGACCGTGTCGATGAGCTCCGACACCGTCGTGCTGATCGACGAGAAGAACCGCAAGATCTACCGCTTCGGGATCCCGGCACCGAAATAGCCGGCGGGCGTCCACTGTGGACGCCCGCCGGCAACACACTCGGAGAGCCGGTCAGCTCTCGATCATCTTGCGCAGCACGTACTGCAGGATGCCGCCGTGGCGGTAGTAGTCCGCCTCGCCGGGGGTGTCGATGCGCACCACGGCGTCGAACTCGACGCCGCTGTCGGTGCTCACCTTGACCGTGCGCGGGGTGGAGCCCTCGTTGAGCTGCTCGACGCCGGTGACGGTGAACGTCTCCGTGCCGCTCAGGCCCAGCGAGTCGGCCGACTGGCCCTGCGGGAACTGCAGCGGCAGCACGCCCATGCCGATGAGGTTCGAGCGGTGGATGCGCTCGTACGACTCGGCGATGACGGCCCGCACGCCCAGCAGCGCGGTGCCCTTCGCGGCCCAGTCGCGCGAGGAGCCGGAGCCGTACTCCTTGCCGGCCAGGATCACCAGCGGCACGCCCGCCTCGGCGTAGGCGACGGAGGCGTCGTAGATGGTGGTCTGCTCGCCGTTGAGGTGGTTGACCGTCACGCCGCCCTCGGTGCCCGGCGCGAGCTGGTTGCGCAGCCGGATGTTGGCGAACGTGCCGCGGATCATCACCTCGTGGTTGCCGCGGCGGGAGCCGTAGGAGTTGAAGTCCTTGCGGTCCACGCCGTGCCCGGCGAGGTACTTCCCGGCGGGGGAGTCGGCCTTGATCGAGCCGGCCGGCGAGATGTGGTCGGTGGTGACCGAGTCGCCGAGCTTGGCCAGGACGCGGGCGCCGGCGATGTCGCTGACCGGCGCGGGGTGGGTGGCCATGCCCTCGAAGTACGGGGGCTTGCGCACGTAGGTGGAGTCCCCGGCCCAGTCGAAGGTGTCGCCGGTCGGCGTCGGCAGTGAGCGCCACTGCTCGTCGCCGGCGAACACGTCGGCGTAGCGGGTCGAGAACAGGTCGGCGCCGAGCGCGGCGGCGATGGTGTCCTCGATCTCCTTCGGGTTGGGCCAGATGTCGCGCAGGTACACCGGCTGCCCGTCCGACCCGGTGCCCAGCGGGTCGCTGGTCAGGTCGATGTCCATCGTGCCGGCCAGGGCGTACGCGACCACCAGCGGCGGCGAGGCCAGGTAGTTCATCTTCACGTCCGGGTTGATCCGGCCCTCGAAGTTGCGGTTGCCCGACAGCACCGACACGACGGTGAGGTCGTGCTCGTTGACGGCGGCGCTGATCGGCTCGGGCAGCGGGCCCGAGTTGCCGATGCAGGTGGTGCAGCCGTAGCCGACGAGGTTGAAGCCGAGCTTGTCGAGGTAGGCGGTGAGGCCGGCCCGCTCGTAGTAGTCGGTGACGACCTTCGAGCCCGGCGCCAGGGTGGTCTTCACCCACGGCTTGCGGGCCAGGCCCTTCTCCACGGCGTTGCGGGCCAGCAGCGCCGCGCCGATCATGACGTGCGGGTTGGACGTGTTGGTGCAGGAGGTGATCGCGGCGATGACGACGGCGCCGTGGTCGAGCTCGTAGTCCTCGACCTTGACCGGCTTGGACACCCGGCCGTTGGCGCCGGTCGCGGCCGAGACCAGCTCGTGCGGGCGGTCGCCGTTGGTGATGAGCTCGTTGGCCGGCGGGTCGCTGGCCGGGAACGACTCGGCGCTGGCCTCGTCGGCCGGGCCCTCCACGCCGTCGCCGCCGACGTAGTCCTTGAGCACGGCGCGGAAGTTGGGCTTGGCGCTGCTCAGCGGCACCCGGTCCTGCGGGCGCTTCGGGCCGGCCAGGGACGGCACGACGGTGCCCAGGTCGAGCTCGAGGCGCTCGGAGTAGTCCGGCTCGACGGCCGGGTCGTGCCAGAGGCCCTGCTCCTTGGCGTAGGCCTCGACCAGGGCGACCTGGGCCTCGTCGCGGCCGGTGAGCCGCAGGTACTTGATGGTCTCCTCGTCGATCGGGAAGATCGCGCAGGTCGAGCCGTACTCGGGGCTCATGTTGCCGATCGTGGCCCGGTTGGCCAGCGGCACCGCGCCGACGCCCGGACCGTAGAACTCGACGAACTTGCCGACCACACCGTGCTTGCGCAGCATCTCGGTGATGACCAGCACCAGGTCGGTGGCGGTGGTGCCCTCGGGCAGCTCGCCCGAGAGCTTGAAGCCCACGACCCGCGGGATCAGCATCGACACCGGCTGGCCGAGCATCGCGGCCTCGGCCTCGATGCCGCCGACGCCCCAGCCCAGCACGCCCAGGCCGTTGACCATCGTGGTGTGCGAGTCGGTGCCGACGACCGTGTCCGGGTAGGCCTGGCCGCCCCGCGGCATGACCACGCGGGCGAGGTACTCGATGTTGACCTGGTGCACGATGCCGGTGCCCGGCGGGACGACCTTGAACTCGTTGAACGCGGTCTGGCCCCAGCGCAGGAACTGGTAGCGCTCCCTGTTGCGCGCGTACTCCAGCTCGACGTTGCGCTCGAAGGCGTCCGGCCGGCCGAACAGGTCGGCGATGACGGAGTGGTCGATGACGAGCTCGGCCGGGGCGAGCGGGTTCACCCGCTTCGGGTCACCCCCGAGCTCGACGACCGCCTCGCGCATGGTGGCGAGGTCGACGACGCACGGCACGCCGGTGAAGTCCTGCATCAGCACCCGGGCGGGCGTGAACTGGATCTCGACGCTGGGCTCCGCCGAGGAGTCCCACCCGCCGAGCGCGCGGATGTGCTCGGCGGTGATGTTCGCGCCGTCCTCGGTGCGCAGCAGGTTCTCCAGCAGGATCTTCAGGCTGTACGGCAGCCGCCCGGCGCCCTCGACCTGGCCGATCCGGTAAATCTCGTAGCTGGCGTCGCCGACGCTCAGCTGGCTCTTGGCTCCGAAGGAGTCGAGGCTCGCCACGGCGTGTGCTCCTCTTCCGTCAAGTTTTCTTTGTTCCTGCAAGTTTTTCTTGTTCCTGGCCCAAGTCTTCCCCAGCGCACGACAGCGCGCGGCGGAGGGTGCGATTCTCTCAAGAAAACCGTACGTCCGTCTTGTTAAGAAAGCAAGGCCGCGGCCGCTCGCTCGGCGGCCGGAACGTGGCCGAGATCCTGTGCCAGGCGCAACGCGAGCTCCAGCTCGGCGCGGTCGCCGGTCGCGATGCCGAGCACCCGGCGCAGGTCGGGCTCGGCGAAGCGGTTCAGCCCGTCGAGTGGGATGGCGAGGCGCTCGCGGGCCAGCGCCGCCGCCTCCGCGTGCCGGCCCTGGCGCAGCAGCAGGTCCGGGTGCAGCGGCAGCAGCCGCGGGTAGCGCCACAGCGTGCTGCCGAGCGCCTCCTCGCCGGCCGTGAGCACGTCGCGGTCGCCGCCGGCCCAGCCGATCAGGACGCGGGCCATCGCGCGGTACTCCGGGTGCCCGCCCCGCTCCGCCAGGGCCAGGGTCTGCCGCTACGCCGCCTCGACCTCGGGCGCGTCCAGCCGGTCGGCCGCCACGAGCGCCGTGTAGTGCACGACGTACATCTCGTTGAACAGCTCGCCGCGCCTGCGGCGGGCCTCGGCCAGGTGCGCCTCCGCCGCCGCCCGGTCGCCGGCGAGGCTCTCCGTCGCCGCGGCCGGGCCGAGGATCCCGGCGATCGGGTCCCAGCCGATGACCGGGAACAGCGGCAGGTCGGTGTCCGGCAGCGCGTCCAGGGCGCGGCGCAGCAGCCGCCGGGCGCCGGGCACGTCGCCGCGGCCGAGCGCCCAGTAGCCGGCGTGCACGTCGGCGACGATGCGCGCCCACGGCTCGCCCGCGCCGTCCGGCGGCGCCATCGCCTCGACCTTGTCCGGGTGCCCGGCGACGGTGTGGAACGACGCGTAGCCCCACAGCGCCGGCACGATCCGCGGCACCGGCCTGACCCGCCGCAGCACCGGCTCCATGAGCGCGTACTGCTCGGCGACCGGCTCGGCGAGGTACCCGTCGGTGGCCTGCATCGTGAACGCGAGCCGGACCCGCAGGTCCAGCTCGAGCACGTCGCGCTCCTGCGAGGCGGCCGCGGTCAGCAACACCGCGACCGCCTCGCGCAGCAGCGCCGCCGCCTCGGCGTGCGCGGTGCGCTCGTAGGCCTCGCCGCCGGCATCGGCCAGCACCGGCGCCACGTCGAGGGCCGCGACGACCGGCAGGGCGAGGCGCAGGTGCGCCGCGACGGCGGTGGCCGACCCGCCGCCGTCGCGCACCGCCCGGGCCGCCCGCGCGTGCAGGCGGGCGCGGCGCAGGGGCCCCTGCTCGAGATATGCGGTCTGGCGCAGCAGGTCGTGCGAGAACCGCAGCCGCGCGGGGTCGTCGGCCGCGACCAGCACGCCGGCGGCGACGGCGATGTCGAGCGTGTCGTACAGGTCGAGCTCGTCGATCTGCGTCATCTCGTGCAGGACCGGCACCTCGAACTCCCGCCCGAGCACGGCGGCGACGGCGAGCACGGCCCGCAGCTGCTCCGGCAGCCGCCCCAGCCGCCGTCGCAGCACCTCCTGCACCCGCGCCGGTACGAGCTTGCGCGCCGCATCGGCGTCCAGTGCGTGCTCGGCCGCGAGGACCTGCAGCAGCTCCCCGACGAAGAACGGGTTCCCGCCGGTGCGGTCGGCCAGGACGCGCACCGTCTCGTCGGGCAGGGCCCGCTCGGTGTAGCGCGCCCCCAGCGCCGCGATGTCCTCTGTGGACAGCCCAGGGAGCCGCAGGTGTACCGCATGAGCCGACGCCGCCAGCGCCGTCACCGCATCGGCGACGGGCGCCTCGGCGTCCAGCTCGCCGGGCCGGTACCCGATGGCGAGCGTGATCCCGCTGCCGGCGAGCGACCGGCTGCACAGCGTGAGCAGCGTGGTGGAGGGGTTGTCGAGGTGGTGCGCGTCGTCGAGCACGAGCAGGACCGGCGTGGTGGCCGACAGCCGCCGCAGCCCGTCGACGATGCCCTGGTAGAGCCGCGACCGCGCGAGCTCGGCATCGGCGAGGCGCTCGGGCGCCGGCAGCGGCAGGACCTCCGCGAGGGCCGGGTCGAGCACGGCCGGCAGGTTCCCGTAGGGCGCGAACGCCGCGACGACGGCCGCCTCGTCCGCGGTGCCCGCCACCCCGCGCAGTGCCTGTGCCCACGGCAGGAAGACCGGCGGCTGCCGCCCGTCGACCCCACCGCCGACCCCGACGGCGAACCCGCGCGCGGCGGCCCGGTCGGCCACTTCGCGCAGCAGGGCCGACTTGCCGATCCCGGGCCCGCCGGACACGAGCAGCAGCCGCCCCCCGCGCCCGTCGAGCACCCGATCGATCGCGGCAAGCTCTTCGTCCCGCCCGACCAGCGCGCCCCGCTCCGCGTCGGGCTTGGTCGCGTCTTGCATCACAGGCCGCAATGGAGCGCGGATTTCCGGCATATCCGATGTTTCGGGACTGGCCGCCCCGGCCAGGGACTCGCAGTGGCGCAGGATGTCCGACTCCAGGCGCTGCAACTCGGGGCCGGGCTCGATGCCGAGGTCGTCCACCAGCGCCGTGCGGGCCCGCGCGTAGGCGGCGAGGGCGTCGGCCTGGCGGCCGCTGCGGTACAGGGCCAGCATGAGCTGGGCCCAGACGCGTTCGCGATACGGGGACTCGGCCAGCGCGGCCTCGCTGCCGTAGACCACCTCGGCCGGGCGGCCCATCGCCAGCAGGGCGTCCGAGCGCCGTTCGATCGCGGTGAAGCGCAGCTCCTGCAGCCGCGAGCGCTCGGCGTGCGCCACCGGCGAGTCGCCGAGCTCCGGCAGCGGGTCGCCGCGCCACAGCGACAGGGCGGCGGTGAGCAACGCCGGGTCGTCGCCCGGGCGGAAGCGCTCGACGGCGGCGGCGAAGCGGGAGGCGTCGACCCGCGCCGGGTCGAGCGCCAGGACGTAGCCGGGGGCGCGGCTGACCAGGACGGCGGAGCGGTCGCGGGAGCCGCGGCCGGGCTCCAGGGCGCGGCGCAGGCGGGAGACGTAGGCCTGCAGGGAGGCGAGGGCCCGCTCCGGCGGCTCGTCGGACCACAGCTCGTCGATCAGGCGCTGGACGGCCACCACGCGGCCGGGCCGCACGGCGAGCATGGCCAGGACGGCGCGCTGCTTGGGTGTGCCGAGGTCGACGAGCGAGCCGTCGGGGGCGGCTGCCTCCAGCGGGCCGAGTATGCGCAGCTCCAACCCGCCGTACCAACCTTCACAACTCGACGACCTCCCGGCCGTCCGCGTCCGGGCGGAAGCCCGCCTCCCGCAGGATGGCGAGCAGCTCGGCGCCGGGGTGGTCGCCGGACGGCGCCGCCTCGAGCGTACGGGCGGAGGTGGCCCGAAGGGCATCCACCAGGGCCAGCAGCACCTGAACGGCGCGGTCGCGCCGGCCGGGCGGCGCGGCAAGTCCGGCCAGTCGGACGACGACATCGCCGCCCCGCACGGCGGCGAGCGCGGCGGCGGGGTGTTCGTCGTCGGCGGCGGGGTCCACCAGCTCCCACCACTGCAGCGTGGTGTCGCGGGCGAGGCCGTCGTTCCACTGCTGCGCCGTCGCACGGGTGAGGTCGAGCCGGCCCGGAGGCACCCGGCGCACCAACAGCAAAACGGTCACGACACCGAGCATCTCCCGCAGCGCTTGCAAACGGCTTGCCCTCGCTGCACTAGGCGGGGGTGCCGGTCAGGCGGGCGTACTCCTCCGGGGTGCCGATCGCCGGGCGGCGCTCCGGGTTCTCCACGTAGTGCTCGACGACGGTGCCGAGGAAGACGGGCTCGACGGCGAGCAGGTCGAGGGGGACGAGCAGCCAGCCGGGGTCGTCGCGGCCGGGGCGGCGGATGCTCAGCGCGAGCTTCGGGCCGCGGACGGTGAGCGGCAGCGGGTTCATCGGGACGCGCACCAGGTCGTCCCAGCGCAGGACCCGGCGGCCGCCGGCGCGGATGTTCAGGCCCGACGGGGTGACCGCGAGGCGCGGGCCGCGCAGCAGCGGCCAGGCGGCGCCGGCGATGACGAGGGCGGCGCCGGCGTTGACGCCGAGGCGGGTCGTCGGCGACAGCGAGGGGTCGCTGTCGAGGAAGACGGTGCCGAGCAGCGCCCAGCCCATCGTCATGCGGCCCATGAGGATCGGGGAGCCGGGCACGACGAACGCGCCGCCGCGGATGCGCAGCGCGGCCGGCGGCGGGCTGTGCAGGGGGCGGAAGACGATGCCGAAGGCGATGAAGGCGGCGCTCAGCACGAAGATGGGCGCCAGCTTGGCGGCGACGGCGAGCACGACCGGGGTGCCGGCGCCGAGGCCGAACTCGTCGAGCACGCGCAGGGCGACCAGCACCAGGGCGACCGCCGCGGCCGTCGCCTTGCTCGCCATCACATAGCGCTCGAACCGTCCGGGCGTCACACTGCCAAGTCTACGAACCGGGCGCGCAGGTCGGCGACCGTCGGCATCGACACGGCGCCGCCCGGCGACTCGCAGACCAGGCCCGCGACGTGCACGGCGACCCGGACCAGGGTGGCCCAGGCGCCGAGGTCGGCGGGGCGGCCGTGCGCGAGGATGCCCCAGCTGATCCCGGCCATGGTCGCGTCGCCGGCGCCGGTGGCGTCGACGGGTGCGATGCGGGGGGCGGGTACGAGTACCGACGAGGAACCCTGCGCGACGAGGGCGCCCTGCGCGCCGAGGGTCACCACCACGGCCTTGGCGCCCAGCGCCAGCAGGCGCGCGGCGGCCGCCTCGGGCGAGTCGCCCCACAGCGCGGTGGCGTCGGCGGAGGAGAGCTTGACGAGGTCGGCGGTGGCGGCGAACTCGGCGACGACGTCCGGGTTGATGCCGACGATCGGGCGGACGTTGGGGTCGAAGACGCGGACCGGGCCGGGCACCGCCCAGGCGCGGCGGGCGGCGGCGAGCACGGGCGGGGCGAGCAGGCACATCGAGCCGCAGTACAGCAGCCGCGCGCCGGCGACGAGCCCCTCGTCGACGTCCGGCGCGTCGAACAGCCCGTAGGACGGCGGCGCGCCGTAGAAGCGGAACGTCGGCTCGTGGCCCTGGAACGTGGTGACGGCCAGCGTCGTGGCCACCCCGGGGACGGTGACGACACCCTCGGTGCCGACGCCGGCCTTGTCCAGGAAGTCCAGCAGCCGCGCGCCGAACGGGTCGTCGCCGAACGAGCCGAGGAAGTGCACGGGCGCGCCGAGGCGGGCGATGCCGACCGCGACGTTGAACGGGGCGCCGCCGACGGCCGGTCGATAGACGAGCTCGCCGCTCGCCGTCGATTCGAGAAGGTCGATCAGTGCCTCGCCGATTACCACGCCGTAACCCGTCATCCGGCAAGTATCACGGGGGCGGCGTGTGCTTGGCCAGCCACAGCTCGTGCGCCAGCTCACCGGGGGCAAGACCCTGGTCGGCAGGCTCGCGGGCCAGGCGGGTGGCGCCGTCGGACTTCACGGCGTACCACCGCTGCGTGTCGGCGATCGTGGGCGGCACGGCGCGGGCGGCGAAGACCAGCTGGGCCCGGCCCGGGTTGAGCTCCGGGTCGCTGAGCAGCCGCAGCGCCTCGGCGGCGAGGCTCGGGTGCAGGATCGCGTCGAGGTCGTCGACGATGAGCAGCCCGCCGCGGTCCAGGGCCGGCAGCAGCGCGGCGAGCAGGTCGAGCCAGGCGATGGTGCCGTCGGACTCGCCGTAGGCGCCGAGAGCCTGCGCGCCGAGCCGGGCGTCGTGCACGAGCCGGACGGCCTCGCCCGCGGTGTCGACGCCGGCGATGCCCAGGCCCGCCCGCGAGACCAGCAGGGTCAGTTCGTCGCTCCACCGCGGCGCGAGGTGCTCGAGGTCGTTGACGAGGCGGGTGCCGGGCGCGACCCGCACCGTCGTGATGGCGGCGAGGACCGCGGCGACCGGGCCGAGGAAGGAGTGCCCGGCGTCGGCGCCGAGCGCGAGCAGGGTCGTGGACGGGTCGGCGGCGACGGCGAGCGCCAGGGCCTCCAGGCGCACGCGGGGCAGGGTGCGCACCCCGGCACGGTCCCGCTCATACCACACGGCGCGCCGGTCCCGCCCGTACTGGTGCAACCACTCGGCCACGACCTCGCCCTGCTTGTAGGCGCAGCCCCACACGTAGCGGACCCCGTCGGCGAGGAACTCGGCCTCGAAACGGGTCGGCAGCAGCCGGGAGGCCGGGTCGAGGCGGAACGGCTCGAAGCGGCGTGCGGCGTCGCGGGCGTCGCTGCCGGACGCCGCGAGGGCCCGCAGAGTGCCCAGCGCCCGCAGCACGGTGGACTTGCCCGACGCGTTGGCGCCGAACACGCCGGCCAGCGGCGAGACGTAGACGGTCGCGCCGTGTATCAGGGGCGCGGCAAGGCCGGCGTCGGGCGGCGTGGCCAGCAGCGTCAGCTCCTGGATGTCGCGGACCGAGCGGAAGTTCTGGACGCGGAACGTGAGCAGCATCGCCGCTCACGCTAGAGGCGCGTCTCCTGCTCGTAGTACCGCTCGGCATGGTCATCACCACGGAAATACCCCGGCGTCATGGTGCCCGTGACGAACACCGCATGCCAGACGCAGAAGACCAGCACCGTCCAGATCTTGCGGGAGTGGTCGGCCTCCTTCTTGCGGTGCCCGCGCAGCAGGCCGCGGACCACGTCGAGGTCGAGCAGGTCCCCGGCGCCGGAGGTGTCGAGCAGGCCATGCGCCCAGTCGTACATCTCGCCGCGCAGCCACGGCCGGATCGGCACCGGGAAGCCCAGCTTCTTGCGGTGCACGATCGGCTCCGGCACCACCCCGACGAGGGCACGGCGCAGCGCCGCCTTGGTCTCCTGCGAGCGCGGCGGCACCTTGAGCTCGCTGGGCAGCGTCGCGGCGACGTCGAACACGGCCCGGTCCAGGAACGGGGTGCGCAGCTGCAGCGAGTGCGCCATCGTCATCCGGTCGGCCTTGACGAGGATGTCGCCGCGCAGCCACGTGTACAGGTCGATGTACTGCATCGTGGTGACGTCGTCGAGCGCCCCGGCCTCCTTGAACACGGGCGCGGTGACGTCGGTGTGGCGCACGTCGGGCTCGTAGTGGCGCAGCAGCGCGGACTTCTCCTCGTCGGTGAAGATCCGGGCGTTGCCGTAGTAGCGCTCCTCGATCGGCGTGGTGCCGCGCTCCAGGAAGCTCTTGCCCTTCACGCCCTGCGGTATGACCCGCGACACGGCCCGCAGGCCGCGCTGCATCGAGTCCGGCAGGTGGCTGACCGTCGACAGCGACAGCGGCTCCCGGTAGATCGGGTAGCCGCCGAACAGCTCGTCGGCGCCGTCGCCGCCGAGCACGACGGTGACGTCGCGGGCGGCCCGCTCGGCGAGGAAGAACAGCGGCACCAGCGCCGGGTCGGCGACCGGGTCGTCGAGGTGCCACACGATGCGCGGCAGGGCGCGCATGAAGTCGGCTGCGGTGACGACGGTCGCGTCCAGCGGCACGCCGAGCGCGCGGGCGGACTGCTCGGCGACGTCGATCTCGGAGAACTGCGCCTGCGGGCCGACGGCGTCGTAGCCGACGGTGTAGGTCCGCAGGTCCGGCCGCCGCTCGGCGGCGAGGGCGACGATGGCGGTGGAGTCGATGCCGCTGGACAGGAACGCCCCGACGGGCACGTCGGCGCGCAGGTGGGCGTGCACGCTCTCGCGCAGCGTGTCGGTGATGCGCCGCACGACGGCGTCCTCGTCGCTGACCGGCGCCGGCCGGAACGTCAGCTGCCCGTACCGCCGGTTGGCCAGGGGCCCGCCCGGCGTGTACACGAACGACTCGCCGGCGCCGAGCCGCCGCACGTCGGGGTGCATGGTGGCGGGCTCCGGCACGTACTGCATCGTCAGGTAGTGCTGCAGCCGCGCCGTGTCGACGGCGGCCGGGTCGGCGACGAAGGGCAGCAGCGCCTTCTTCTCGCTGGCCAGGTACACCCCGTCCGGCGTCTGCAGCTGGTACAGCGGCTTCACGCCGAACGGGTCCCGCGCCCCGAACGCCCGGCGGGCCGAGGAGTCCCAGATGACGAACGCGAATGCGCCCCGCAGCCGGCTCACCGCGCTCGGGCCCCAGTGGTGGTAGGCGGCGAGGACGACCTCGGCCTCACTCTGCGTAACGAACTCGGCGCGGCGCTCCTCGACCAGCTCGGCGCGAAGCTCGGCGGCGTTGTGCACGGCGCCGTCCAGAACGATCAGATAGCGCCCGGCGGTGACGCCCGACGGCGGGTAGGACAGCGGCTGGCGCCCGCCGTCCGGATCGGTGACGACGAGCCGCTCCGCGCCGAACACGACGTCGTCGGTCGCGACGACCCGCTCGTCGTCGGGGCCGCGGTGGCGCATCAGCCCGAGCGCGTCGGCGATCGCATCCCGGTGCGCCGCCGCGCCGCCCCGCGCGCTGACGAACGTGAGAAGACCCGCCATGGGTTGCATCCTCGCACGGGGTACGGTCTGCGGTGGAGCACGAATTCGCGGCGATGGGAGCGGGGTCACGATGGAAGCAGCAGGTCAGGCGCCGGCCGGTAGCCAGTCGCACGATCCGGACTTCCCCGAACGGTTCCGCGAGTTCATGCGCTCGGGCTGGCGCGACGCCGCCCTCGACGTGGTGCCCCGCGTGGAGGCGCCCGACCACGCCAAGCGCCGCGCGGAGCTGTCCGCCGCGTTCCCCGGTGAGACATTGGTCATCCCGGCCGGCGTGGAGCGGGTCCGCTCCAACGACACCTACCACCGCTTCCGCCCCGGCACCGAGCACGTGTGGCTGACCGGCGAGCACGACCCGGAGGCGGTGCTGGTGCTGCGGCCCAGCGACGGCGGCCACGACGCCACCCTGTTCCTGCGGCCCCGCTCGACCCGCGACACCGACGACTTCTTCACGGACCGTAACCACGGCGAGCTGTGGATCGGCCGCCGGCACACCCTGGCGGAGAAGGCGACCGAGCTGCAGGTGGCCACCGCACACCTCGACGAGCTGGCGGCGGCGCTGGACGACTGCGCGCCGGGGCGCACCCGGGTGCTGCGCGGCTTCGACCCGGCCGTCGACGAGCGGGTGCGCGCCGCCGCGCCGGAGCGCGACGAGGAGCTCGCCCGGGTCCTGTCGGAGTTGCGGCTGGTCAAGGACGCCTGGGAGCTCGAGCAGCTGCAGGACGCGATCGATGCGACCGTGCGCGGCTTCGCCGACGCCGCCCGGGCCCTGCCCGCCGACCGGCCGGTCAGCGAGCGGCTCCTCGAGGGCGTGTTCGGGCTGCGGGCCCGCCACGACGGCAACGACGTCGGCTACGGCTCGATCGTCGGCGCCGGCGCGCACGCGTCGATCCTGCACTGGACGCGCAACGACGGGCAGACCCGCCCCGGCGAGCTGCTGCTCATGGACATGGGCGTGGAGAACCGAAACCTCTACACCGCCGACGTCACCCGCACCGTGCCGGTGTCGGGGACATTCACGCCGCTGCAGCGCGAGGTGTACGACATCGTCTTTCGCTCCCAGCAGGCCGGCATCGACGCCATCCGGCCCGGCGTCGCCTTCGACGACGTGCACCAGGCCTGCATGCGGGTCCTCGCCGAGGGCCTCGCCGGCCTCGGCGTGCTGCGGGTGAGCGTGGACGAGGCGATGGACAAGGACAGCATCCTGTACCGCCGCTGGACCCTGCACGGCTTCGGCCACATGCTCGGCCTCGACGTGCACGACTGCGCCCACGCGCGCAAGGAGCGCTACCGGGAGGGCCACCTCGACGCCGGCTACGTGCTGACCGTCGAGCCGGGGCTGTACTTCCAGGCGGAGGACGAGCTCGTCCCGGACGAGCTGCACGGCCTGGCGGTGCGCATCGAGGACGACGTGCTGGTCACCCCGACCGGCGCCCGCAACCTCTCCGACGCCCTGCCGCGCTCCGCCGCCGACGTCGAGTCGTGGCTGGCCGCCCGGCGCGCCGAGCCGTACCGCCTGCCGTGACTGTCGGATCGGCGACTCGTTTTCCAACTGGGCAACCCGCAGCGGTCACCATGCGGCCATGAACGGACTGATCGTCCTCGGCATTGTCGTCCTGCTCGTCGTCGTGCTGCTGTGGTGGGCCGTCGCGTCCTACAACGCGCTGGTGAAGGCCCGCACGCAGGTCGACGCCTCGTGGGCCCAGATCGACGTGCAGCTCAAGCGCCGCCACTCGCTGATCCCCAACCTGGTGGAGACCGTCAAGGGCTACGCCGCGCACGAGCGCGGCACGCTCGAGGCGGTCGTCGCCGCCCGCAACGCCGCGGCGGGCTCGGCCGGCGGCGGCCCCGCGCAGCAGGGGCAGGCCGAGGGCTTCCTCACCCAGGCCCTGGGCCGGCTCTTCGCGCTTGCCGAGGCCTACCCGAACCTCAAGGCGGACCAGAACTTCCGGCACCTGCAGGAGGAGCTGGCCGGCACCGAGGAGAAGATCGCCTACGCGCGGCAGTTCTACAACAGCGCCGTGCAGACCTACAACCAGCGCACGCAGACGCTGCCGTCGAACATCATCGCCGGCGTCGGCGGCTTCCGGGCGCGACCCTACTTCGAGGCCGCCGCGGGCGAGCGCGCCGACGTCAACGTGCGTTTCTGATGCGTATCGACCCGGCGCTCGTCGTCGAGGCAGGCGTCGCCGCCGCCGGCCTCGGAGTGTGGCTGCTGGCCTACTGGGGCGCGCTCGTGCACACCCGGTCGCGGCCGATCGCCGCGCCGTCGGCGCCGACGCAGGAGTTCGGCGGCCCCGAGTCGCCGGCCGTCGTCAGCCTGATCACCGGCCGGTGGGAGCTGACCGAGGACGCCGCCGAGTCGACGCTCATCGACCTGGCGGCCCGGCGCATCCTCGAGTTCCGCCAGCCGGGCAACGACCCGCTGCAGACCACGGTGCACGTCCGGCAGGAGCAGCCGTCGGGGCTCAACGCGTACGAGAGCATGATCTTCGAGCGGGTCAAGACGCTGGCGGTGGGCGGCGTAGTGCCGCTGACCGCGCTGACGTTCCGCGACGCGGAGCAGGCGAAGGGCTGGAACCGGCGCCTGAACGCCGCCATCGTCGCCGACGCCCGCTCGCGTGGCCTGTCGCTGCGCCGCTTCTCGCCCACCATCGTCGCCGCGCTCACCATCGTCGCCGCGGTGCCGTCGCTCGCCTTGGGCCTGGCGATCGGCCTGCAGGCGGCCCGGGAGGTGCGCGGCGGCGATCCCGACAGCACCGACGGCTACGGCGCCGCCGTGGTCGCGGCCATCATCATGTGGGCGGCGCTGGGCGTCTTCGCCGGCAAGTCCCGCGGCGAGCGCGACACGCCGCAGGGGCGCGCCGCCGCCGCGCGCTGGCTGGGCCTCAAGTCGTATCTGCGTGCGCACGAGAGCTTCGCCGACCTGCCGCCGGCGGCGGTCGCCGTCTGGGACCGCTACCTGTCCTACGGCGACGCGGTCGGGGCCACCCGCGTGTGCAGCGCGGTCATCGACCTCGGGATGGGCAACCGCCGGCGGGTGTGGTCGTCCTTCGGCGGCACCTGGCACCGCGTGCGGGTCAGCTACCCGAGCTTCTTCCCGCGCTACGGCCAGAAGGCGGTGCGGCTGGTCGTCAAGGGCCTGGCCGGGCTCGCCGTCACCGCGCTGCTGGTGCGCGGCAGCGACCTGGCGGCGAGCCTGGACGTGACCGCGCAGCTGCGCATCGTGGTCCTGCTGCCGCTGCTCTACGGCGGGTACACCCTGATCGGCACCCTCGTCGACGTGCTCACCCCGGTGACGGTCACCGGCGAGGTGCTCTGGGTGGAGACGTGGAAGTCCCGCAGCCAGGGTGAGGACTCGCCGTCCATCCCGGTGCTGCACTACCTCGCCGTCGACGACGGCGCCCGGGACCGCACCACGGCGTGGGGCTGCCCGAGCGACCTCGTCGCCCGCGCCTCGCCCGGCGACGTGGTGACGCTGACCGCGCGGCGCTGGACGCGCAGGGTGCTGACGCTGCGGGTCGAGTCCAGCGCGCGGTCGCGCTCGCAGACCTACGGCGAGGAGAACACCGACCAGCTCATCCAGCATGCGATGAGCGCCGGCGCGCCGGCCCTCGCCACGGCGGTGCGCCCGTCGCGGGTCCGCCCGGCCGACCTCGTCACCGCCGAGGAGGCCGGCCGGGTGCTCGGCAGCCCGGCGAGCCTCGCCGGCGGCGCCGGGCGGGTTGCGATCGGCCCGATGAGCATGGCGGAGTTCCGGGCGGCGGACGGCTCCACGCTCGTCGTCACCGTGGCCTCCGGCGTCACGGCCGAGCTCGCGATCCGCACGCACCGCGGCGGCCGGCCGGTGCCCGGCGTCGGCGACGAGGCGTTCGCGTCCGGCCAGTGGGCGGTGGCCCGCCGCGGCTCGACCGTGGTCAGCCTGGCGCAGCGCAGCTCCGCCCCGGTGCACCAGCCCTACCTGGTGTGGCTGCTCGGGTTGGCCGTCAACCGACTCACTTGAGCGGCCCGGTCGTTGGGTAAGAGGATGCCGTAGGAAGATCCTCGACCCTTCGCAAGGAGACTGCGCATGACCGACCGTCCGCGCCCGCCGTCGCCGTACGACTTCCTGCCCGCGGTGCCGGCGTTCAGTGTGACCAGTGAGGACCTGACCGACGGCGGCACGCTGCCGGACGCGCAGGTCTACGAGCGCGGCAACACCTCGCCGCACCTGGCCTGGTCCGGGTTCCCGGCGGGCACCAAGAGCTTCGCGGTGACCTGCTACGACCCGGACGCCCCGACCGGCGGCGGCTTCTGGCACTGGATCGTCTACGACCTGCCGGCCGGGGTCACGCAGCTGCCGACGGGCGCCGGCACCGGCGACAAGGACGGGATGCCCGACGAGGCAATCCACGCCCGCAACGACTACGGCTCCCGCGACTTCGGCGGGGCCGCCCCGCCGCCGTCGGACGCGCCGCACCGCTACTTCTTCGTGGTGCACGCCCTGGACGTCGACTCCCTGGGCGCCGGCGCCGACTCCTCGGCCAACGTGATCGGCTTCAACATCACCGCACACACCCTGGCGCGCGCGATCCTCGTGTCGTCGTTCGGGTTCTGACCATCTGTTTTGTGCACCCGGCGGCCGCCGCATATCGGCGGCGGCCGCCGCGGGTCCCGCTCAGATCCAGAAGGTGTCGTGCTCCAGCATGAAGGCGGCGCGTTCGTCGTCGGTGAGCGACGACAGGTGCGGCAGGCCCTCGAAGTACGCCTCCCGCGGCGCGCCCGGCGCGAAGTGCAGCAGCATCTCGGCCGGTTCGCCGGACTCGTTGCGGAAGGCGTGCACGCCGCCCTCGGGGACGTGGACGAAGTCGCCGGGCTCGGTGTCGATCCAGCGGCGGCCGTCGTAGATGCGCACCGAGCCGCTCAGGATGTAGAACGACTCGGAGATCGAGCGGTGGAAGTGCGGGTCCGGGCCGCTCGGCTTCGGGCCCATCACCCAGCGGTACAGCCCGAACTGCCCGTTGGTCGACGCGCCCGTCGCGAGGTAGTGCACCGTGTTGCCGCTGGCATACGTGAGCTCCGGTTCGGTGTCGGCGGGGCGGTAGGTCGCGCTGAGCTCCCCGCCCTCGCCGTGGTACGTGGGAGGTGGATACGACATAGCCTCATTTTAGAGATTTGCGCACGATTTCCGCCGCCCCGACGACATTGGCCAGCGACGCCCGCACCTCGTCGTACGTGCGCGTCTTGAGGCCGCAGTCCGGGTTCACCCACAGTCGTGACGCCGGCACCGCCGCCAGGGCGCGGCGCAACCGTGCCACCACCTCGTCCCGGCCGGGAATCCGCGGGGAGTGGATGTCGTACACTCCGGGGCCGATCCCTCGGGAGAACTCCTGCACCGCAAAGCCGGAGCGGGCCGCCTCGATGCTCGTCACGTCCGCGTCGAGGGCGTCGATCGCCTCGAGCACCTCGCCTGCGTCGCTGTAGCACAGGTGGGTGTGGATCTGCGTCGCGTCCGCCGCCCCGGAGGTGGCCCGGCGGTAGGCGGCGACGGCCCAGGCCAGGTACCCGGCGCGCTCCTCCCGGCGCAGCGGCAGCAGCTCCCGCAGCGCCGGCTCGTCGACCTGGATGACGCGCACCCCGGCCGCCTCCAGGTCGGCCACCTCCGCCCGGACGGCGTCGGCGACCTGCATCGTCACGTCGCGCAGCGCGATGTCGTCGCGCACGAACGACCACGCGACGATCGTCACCGGGCCGGTCAGCATGCCCTTGACCGGGCGCGCGGTCAGCGACTGGGCGTAGGTCGCCCAGCGCACCGTGATCGGCCCGGGCCGGGAGACGTCGCCGTGCAGGATCGGCGGGCGGGTGCAGCGCGAGCCGTACGACTGCACCCATCCGTTGCGGGTGACCGCGAAGCCGTCGAGGTGCTCGGCGAAGTACTGCACCATGTCGTTGCGCTCCGGCTCGCCGTGCACGAGCACGTCCAGGCCCAGCGCCTCCTGCTCGCGGATCACCCGCGCGATCTCGGCCTCGATCCGGGCCTCGTACTCGGCGACCGGCAACCGCCCGGCCGCGACCGCCGAGCGGGCCGCGCGCAGCTCCCCGGTCTGCGGGAACGAGCCGATCGTCGTCGTCGGCAGCGCCGGCAGCCCCAGGTCGCGCTGCGCCGCGGCCCGCGCCTCGTAGGGGCCGCGCGACTCGGCCCGCACCTCGCCGGCCGGGCGCGGCGGGACCGGCACCGGCCCGGCCTTCGGCCCGAGCGCGGCGAGCGCGACGACCTCGGCGACCTTCTCCTCCGCGAACGCCAGCCCCGACGGCAGGCCCGACTCGCCGCGCAGCGTGTACGGCACGTGCAGCAGCGAGCAGCTCGTCGACACCGACGTGGCACCGGCGGCGGCCAGGCGCGCCCGCGCCGCGTCCGGGTCGGTGCGCCACACCTCGCGCCCCGACACCACCCCGCCGACGACGCTTCGGCCCTCGAAGAGCTCCAGATTCCGCGGTACCCCATGGGTCAGGTCGACCGCGACCCCGTCCACGGGCGCCACGGCGAGCGCCGGCAGCGCGTCACCGGCGTCGCCGAAGTAGGACGCGACGAGCAGCCGGGGCCGCGTCGGCAGCCCGGCGAGGCGGCGGTAGGCGTGGCGCACCGCGGGGGAGCCGCCGTCGACGACGAGGATCGGCTCGTCCAGCTGCACCCACGCCGCCTCGCCGGCGAGGGCCGCCAGCAGCTCGCCGTACGCGTCGAGCACGTCGTCGAGGCGGTCCAGCGGGTCGAAGCCGCCCGGCGCGCCGGGTGCGGCCTGCGCGAGGCGCAGGAACGTCACCGGCCCGAGCAGCACCGGCCGGGTCTCGTAGCCGAGGGCCCGGGCCTCGGCCAGCTCGCCGAGCACCTTGTCCGCCACCGCGCGGAACGCCGTGCGCGGCGCGATCTCGGGGACGATGTAGTGGTAGTTGGTATCGAACCACTTCGTCATCCGCAGCGGCGGCAGGCCGTCGGCGCCGCGGGCCATCGCGAAGTACGGGTCGGCGGCGCCGCGGTAGCGCTCCGGGACCGCGTCGAGCATGACGGCGGCGTCGAGCACGTGGTCGTACAGCGAGAAGGTGTTCGACGGCAGCGCACCCGGCTCGCGCAGGCCCAGCTCGTGCAGGCGCCGCCAGGACTCGGCCCGCAGCCGGCGGCCGGTCGCCTCGAGCTCGGCCCGCCCGGTCCGCCCGGCCCAGTGCTCCTCGAGGGCGCGCTTGAGCTCGCGGTCCGGCCCGATGCGGGGATAACCGAGAATGGTCGCGGAGGGAAACTCAGTGGTCACGAGCGGATCGTGGCCGCAACCGGGCCGTTTTTCGCGATCGATAAGCGCGGCGAATGGCCGATACTGGTCGCCATGGCGGCCCTGCGGGACATCGAGTGCTTCGCGCTGGTGGCGCGGCACCGGTCGTTCTCCCGCGCGGCCGCGGCCCTGGGGCTGTCCCAGCCGGCGGTGAGCCAGGCGATCGCCCGCCTCGAGCGCGAGCTGGGCCTGCGCCTGTTCGAGCGGACCAGCCGCGAGGTCACACCGACCACCGGGGGCGCCGCGCTGCTGCCGCACGCCGAGGCCGTCCTGGCGCAGGCGGCGGCGTTCGCGGCGGAGGCGGCCCGGCTGGCGGTGCCCGCGCCGCAGGCGATTCGCCTCGCTTATGCGCCCGTCGCCGGCGGTTTCGCGGCCCGGGTCGCCCGCCGCCTCGCGGGGCGCAAGCCGGGCCTGGACCTGGAGCTCGTCCCGGCCGGCTGGCGGGCCGCGACCGACGAGCTGACCCGCGGCCGGGCCGCCGCCGCGCTCATGAGCGCGCCGTTCCCGCCCGGGTTCGCCAGCGCCGCCCGCTTCCACGTGCCGCTGACCCACCTGGCGCTGCCGGCCGCCGACCCGCTGTCGACGGCGTCGGCGCTCAGCCTCGACCGGGCCGGCCGGCTGCTGCTGCCCCGCGGCGTCGCCGTGCCCGACGGCGCCCGTCTCGCGCCGGAGGCCGTCGACGACCCGGCCGCCGCCCTGGACCTCGTCGCCGCCGGCCGGGGCGCGCTGCCGGTGCCCCAGCTGCTGGTGGACACCGTGCGCCGGCCGGACGTCCGCTTCGTCCCCATGACCGGCCCGCCCCCGCGCCTGACCTTCGCGTTGGTGTGGTCGGCGGCGACGGCGGGTGAGGACGTGATGGACCTGGTGCAGGCGGCACAAGAGGCCTTAAGGCGATAGGCACCCGATCGGGTAAACTCGGGGCCTCATGGTTACCGTCGACCGGCCGCCCCGCATCGTCCGGACCTATCACCCGCGCCGCGGGCGACTCAGCGGACGGCACTTCGACGCCCTGGACCGCCTCGCCGCGCGGTACTCCTTCGCGCCCGGCGACCCGGTCGACGTGCTCGAGATCGGCTCCGGCATGGGCGAGGCCACCGCGCAGATGGCCGCCGCCGACCCCGGCCGCCGCTACCTGGCCGTCGAGGTGCACACCCCCGGCGTGGCCAACCTGCTGCACCTCATCGACGAGGCCGGCCTCACGAACCTGCGCATCGCCGCCGTCGACGCGATCGAGCTGCTGCGCGCCGACATCCCGGCCGCCTCCCTGGAGGCGGTGCACGTGTTCTTCCCCGACCCGTGGCCCAAGGCGCGCCACCACAAGCGGCGCCTCATCGTCCCGGAGCGGGTCGCGCTGCTGCGCGAGCGGCTGCGCCCCGGCGGGCTGCTGCACTGCGCCACCGACGACGCCGGCTACGCGCAGGCGATGCTGGAGACCCTCGACGCCGACCCCGGCCTCGTCAACCGGCACGACGGCTTCGCGCCCCGCCCGGCGCACCGGCCGTTGACCAAGTTCGAGCTGCGCGCGGTGCGCGACGGGCGGCCGGCCTTCGATTTGATGTACGAGCGGAGCGGTCCGGAGCGAAGCGGAGGGGCCGCGACCCAGGGACGCAGCTCTAGCCGACCCCGGAGCGAAGCGGAGGGGTCGGCTTGAAGAATCTGGCGAACCGCGTTCCGCGTGGTGGGGACCCCGACGCGGTCTTCGAGGCCTTCTCCGAGTGGGCGGGGGAGCAGGGGCTGACCCTGTACCCGCACCAGGAGGAGTCGCTCATCGAGATCGTCTCCGGGGCGAACCTCATCCTCAACACCCCGACCGGCTCCGGCAAGAGCCTCGTCGCCGCCGGCGCGCACTTCGCCGCGCTCGCCACCGACCGCACCACGTTCTACACGGCGCCGATCAAGGCCCTGGTGTCGGAGAAGTTCTTCGCCCTGGTCGACATGTTCGGCCCCGAGAACGTCGGCATGCTCACCGGCGACGCGAGCGTCAACGCCGACGCGCCCATCATCTGCTGCACCGCGGAGATCCTGGCCAACATCGCCCTGCGCGACGGCGAGCGCGCCGACGTCGGCATCGTCGTCATGGACGAGTTCCACTTCTACGCCGACCCCGACCGCGGCTGGGCGTGGCAGGTGCCGCTGATCGAGCTGCCGCAGGCCCAGTTCGTGCTCATGTCGGCCACGCTCGGCGACGTCACGCGCTTCGAGGACGACCTGACCCGGCGCACCGGCCGGCCCACGGCCGTGGTGAAGAACGCCGAGCGGCCGGTCCCGCTGATGTTCACCTACTCGATGGACCCGCTGCACGAGACGATCGAGGAGCTGCTGAGCACCCGGCAGGCCCCCGTCTACATCGTGCACTTCACGCAGGCCGCCGCGCTGGAGCGGGCGCAGGCGCTGATGAGCGTCAACGTGTCCACCCGCGCCGAGAAGGACATGATCGCCGAGACGATCGGCAACTTCCGCTTCACCGCCGGCTTCGGCAAGACCCTGTCCCGCCTCGTGCGACACGGCATCGGGGTGCATCACGCCGGGATGCTGCCGAAGTACCGCCGCCTCGTGGAGACCCTCGCCCAGGCCGGCCTGCTGAAGGTCATCTGCGGCACCGACACCCTCGGCGTCGGCATCAACGTGCCGATCCGCACCGTGCTGTTCACGGCGCTGTCGAAGTACGACGGGCAGAAGACCCGCCTGCTGTACGCCCGCGAGTTCCACCAGATCGCCGGCCGCGCGGGCCGCGCCGGCTTCGACACCGTCGGCACCGTCGTCGTGCAGGCGCCCGAGCACGTCATCGACAACGAGCGCGCCCTGGCCAAGGCCGGCGACGACCCGAAGAAGCGCCGCAAGGTCGTGCGCAAGAAGCCGCCGGAGGGCTCGATCGGCTGGGGCCGCCCCACCTTCGACCGCCTGGTCGAGGCCGAGCCGGAGCCGCTCAAGTCCAGCTTCCAGGTGTCGCACGCGATGCTGCTCAACGTGATCAGCCGCCCCGGCGACGCGTTCGCCGCGATGCGCCACCTGCTGACCGCCAACCACGAGGACGCGCACGCCCAGCGCCGCCTCATCCGCCGCGCCATCGCCATCTACCGCGCCCTGCTCGCCGGCGGCGTCGTGGAGCAGCTGCCCGAGCCCGACGAGGAGGGCCGCCGCGTGCGGCTCACCGTCGACCTGCAGATGGACTTCGCCCTCAACCAGCCGCTGTCGCCGTTCGCCCTGGCCGCGATCGAGCTGCTGGACCGCGAGGCGCCCGCCTACGCCCTGGACGTCCTGTCCGTCATCGAGTCCACATTGGACGACCCGCGCCAGGTCCTGTCGGCCCAGCAGTTCAAGGCCCGCGGCGAGGCGGTCGCGGCGATGAAGTCCGAGGGCATCGAGTACGAGCAGCGCATCGAGCTCCTCGAGGACGTCACCCACCCGAAGCCCCTGCTCGACCTGCTCGACAACGCCTACAACCTCTACAAGCAGGGCCACCCCTGGGTCGCCGACTACGCCCTGTCCCCGAAGTCCGTCGTGCGCGACATGTACGAGCGCGCGATGACGTTCGTCGAGTACGTGGGCTTCTACCAGCTGTCGCGCTCGGAGGGCCTGGTCCTGCGGTACCTCGCCGACGCCTACAAGGCCGTGCGCCAGACGGTACCCGAGGACGCCCGCACCGAGGAGCTGACGGACCTCATCGAGTGGCTCGGCGAGCTGGTGCGCCAGGTCGACTCGAGCCTCATCGACGAGTGGGAGCGCCTGCGCAACCCGGGCGAAGAGCCGGTCACGGTCCGCGACGACCGCCCGCCGGCCGTCACCCGCAACGTGCGCGCCTTCCGCGTCCTGGTCCGCAACGCCCTCTTCCGCCGCGTGGAGCTCGCCGCCCTGCGCCGCTTCGACGAGCTCGGCGAACTGGACGGCGAGCACGGCTACACCGCGGACGCCTGGCAGGACGCGATCGAGGAGTACTTCGAGGAGTACGACTCGCTCGGCGTCGGCCCCGACGCCCGCGGCCCGGCGCTGCTCGTCATCGACCAGAAGCCGGACCGCTGGCACGTCCGCCAGATCTTCGACGACCCTGCGGGCGACCGCGACTGGGCCATCGTCGCCGAGATCGACCTGGCCGAATCGGACGCACAGGGCGCCGCGGCGGTCAGCATCGTCTCGGTCGGCCCCATGAGCGACACCGGGTGACGGTCGCTCACGCTGCGGAGTCGGTCGGGGCGGGGATTTTTTCGGGTGTTGTACCGTAGGTGAGACCGGTGACGCCGCCGCCCGGCTGCTCGAGTGCTACGACTCGCAGCGCCCGGGTCACGGCTTCGGCCATGTCGCGGCGGGCGACTCGCAGGTACTTGCGCGGGTCGACGAGCGCGGCATCGGCGGACACGGTCGCGCGAATCGCCTCGGTGAACGCCACGTTGAGAGCAGTCCCAATATTGATCTTGACCACCCCGTTCCGGACCGCCGCCCGCAGCTCGTCATCGGGCACCCCCGACGACCCGTGCAGCACCAGCGGCACCGCGACGGCGTCGCGCAGGTCCCTGATCAGGACCTGGTCCAGCCGGGCCACCCGCTCGGTCATGGCATGCGACGACCCCACGGCCACCGCGAGGGCATCGACCCCGGTCGCGGCAACGTACGCCGCCGCCTCCCCGGGATCGGTCCGCACCCCCGGCGCGTGGGCCCCGTCCTTCCCCCCCACCTCCCCGAGCTCGCTCTCCACCCACAGCCCGCACGCATGCCCGCGCGCCGCCGCCGCCGCGGTCGCGGCGACGTTGTCGGCGAAGCCCAGCCGCGACGCGTCGTACATCGCGGAGCCGAACCCGTTGCCCGCCGCCTGGTCGAACAACTCGTCACTCTCGACATGATCGAGGTGCAGCCCCACCGGCACCCCCGCGAGCTGCGCGACCGAGCGCGCCGCGGCCGCGATCGGCCCCAGCCGGCCGTGGTGGAAGCGGACCGCGTTTTCGCTGATCTGCAGGACGACCGCGCACCCGGCCGCCTCGGCGCCGGTCACGATCGCCTCCGCGTGCTCGACGGTGATCACGTTGAACGCGCCCACCCCGACGCCGCGGCGCCGGGCGTCGGCGACGATCTCACCCGTTGGCGTCAGCATCGTCGTACTCCTCCACGTTGATCAAGGGGCGAATCCGGCGGTACTCGGCGTCGTCGACCGCTCCGGCGACCGGCGCGGCGACCGCGGCGGCGGAGAGGGCAACCGCGTCGGCGAGCAGTTCGGGCCATGGGGTGCGGTCGCGCAGGCCGCGGGCCAGGGCGGCGACGCACGCGTCGCCGGCGCCCGTGGGGTTGCCGGGCAGCGCCGCCGGTGGAGCCGCCTGCCAGCAGCCGTCGGGCGTCACCGCGAGCAGGCCTTGGGCGCCGCGCGACGCTACGACCGAGGCGGCTGGGAGCGACCTCAGCGCATCGAGCAGGCGGCGCGACCTGGCCGGACGCGGCTTCAGCGCATCCAGCGGGCCGCCGGGACGCGGCTTCATTGCATGCAGCGGGCCGTGCGGGCCGGGCGCCGGGTCGTCCGTGTCGGCCACGAGGGACCCCAGCGCATGCGGCGGGCCGTGCCGGCCCGGAGCCGCGTCGTCCGTGCCGGCCACGAGGGAGCCCAGCGGGCCACGAGGCCCGCGCGACTCGGCGGCCACGTCGGTTGAGCGCGATTTATGCGCATTTATCGCGAAATTCCCGGTTTCATCGCTTTCGCGTGGCTCCGCGCGCCCATCGCGCTCACGAGCCCAGGCGAAATCGGTGAGCTCGGCCAGCTCGGCGGCGTTGGGCTTGATCAGGTCCGGGCCGGCCGCCAGGCCGAGCCGGAGCGCCTCGCCGCTCGCGTCGAGCACGCAGGGCACGCCGCGCGCGCGGGCCGAGCGGATCAGCGCCGCGTACGCGTCCGCGGGGACGCCCCGCGGCAGCGAACCGGACAGCGTCACGACCGAGACCTGCGAGAGCAGCGAGCCGTAGCAGGCCAGGAACGCCGACCACTCCGCCGCCGTGACGAAAGGGCCCGGCTCCCACAGGCCGGTCGCGTCGCCGCCGTGCGCGATGGTGACCGTGCGGCGGGTCTCGCCGGCGATCGGCACGAACGCCGAGGGCAGCCCGGCCGCGTCGACGAGCGCCCGCACCGCCGCGCCGACCGAACCGCCGAGCAGGCCGGTGGCGAGGACCGGCTCGCCCTGCGCGTGCAGGACGGAGGCCACGTTCAGGCCCTTGCCGCCGGGCCGCTCGTGCACCGCCCGCACGCGATGGGTCGCGTGCGGGCGGAGTTCGTCGACGGCGTAGGTCAGGTCGAGGGCCGGGTTCAGCGTGACGGTGAGGATCACCCGGCACCTCCGGTGCAGGCCGTCAGCAGGAGTCGTACTTGTACGTGCCGCTCCCGGGCGCCGTGACGTTCACGTCCCGCAGGACGACCGACAGCGACGCGCCGAAACCGTTGCAGGCCTTGGTGAAGGCGTTCTTCGTGTACTCGATGACGATCACGTTGCTGCCGTAGACCGCCGTGTAGTCGCCGCACTCGGAGTACCGGCCGCACTCCTCGGCGATCGCGAAGTCCAGCCCGGCGCTCTTGCCGGCGCTGCCCAGCGCGGTCGTGTTCTTCTGCGCGATGGCCAGTCCCTTGTCGTGCGCGTGCGGCGCGACCAGCTTCAGCAGCGCGATCGCGTTGGCCTTGGTGAGCAGGCCCTCCGAGCGCTCGTAGGAGTCGATGTTGTCCGGCTCCACCGCCTTGAAGCCCTTGCTCGCGCACCCGTCGATCCAGCCGTTGACGATCGCGGCCACCGCCGTGCGCTTCGCCGCCGTCGAGACGTCGATGAGGTTCTCGCCCCAGTCGCCGTCGATCACGTAGTCGCCGGAGGAGTCCTTCAGCAGCAGGTCGTCGTGGTTCGCCTGCCACCAGGCGATCTCGTCGGGCTGCGTCTGGAACACGTTGACGTAGCAGATGTTGTAGAGGCCGGCCGCCGGGGTGGCGGTCCGGTCGCGGCTGACCACCTTGACCCCCGAGGGCGGCGTGTACGCGGCGCCGATCTGGTAGTCGAACTTCGCGTTGGCCGGGGGAAGAGTGTAGGTGGCGGCGTCGGCGGTGCCGGCGCGGGTGAAGATGCCGAGGCCGATGACGGCGAGAACCGTCGCGGCCGGTACGCCGATGCGGCGCAGGACGGGAATCACAGGGAGAACTCCGAGGGGTATCGGGATCTGCCCCGCCTCGGGTGCTCGGCACCCTGGCGACCTGTGTGCCGGACTCGGGAGAGGTTCCGCTACCGGCTGGGCTCGACCGTTGCCAGCGATTCAACCGCGCGAAGAGACGACTGTCAATGGTCGTTCGTGCGCGAAAACTGGCAATACGTGCACGATCGATCGCCTGATACTGTCCACACGAACAATCAAAACCGGGAGGACGCATGCGGTACGACGTGCTCGTGGTCGGCGACGCCAACCCCGACCTGGTGCTGCGCGGCGACGTGCGGCCCCGCTTCGGCCAGCAGGAGCAGCTGCTCGACGCCGCCGACCTCGTGCTCGGCGGCTCCGCGGCGATCACCGCGGCTGGCTGCGCCCGCCTGGGGCTGCGCACCGCGCTGCTGGCCGCCGTCGGCCCGGACGTCTTCGGCACCTTCACCCGCGAGCGCCTCGCGGAGCGCGGTGTGGACCTGCTCGACCCGGGATCCGCCGGCGGTACGCCCACGGGCCTGAGCGTCATCCTCTCCGCACCCGGCGACCGCGCGATCCTGACCCTGCCCGGCACGATCCCGGCACTGCGCCCGGCCGATGTGACCGACGAGCTGCTCGCCACCGCGCGCCACGTCCACGTCGCGTCGCTGTTCCTGCAGCCCGCCCTGCATGAAGGGCTGGCCGGCGTGTTCGCCCGGGCGCGGGGCCTCGGGCTGACCACGTCGCTGGACACCAACTGGGACCCGTCCGGGCGCTGGACGGGCCTGGCGGAGATCCTGCGGGAGACCGACGTCTTCCTGCCCAACGCCGCCGAGCTGCTCGCGGTCACCGGCGCCGCGGGCGTGGACGAGGCCGCGGAGGGCCTCGCGGCGCTCGGCACCACGGTCGTGCTCAAGGACGGCGCCCGCGGCGGCCGCGCATGGTGGAACGGCAACACCGCCGCAGCGCCCGGCCTCGCCGTGGACGTCGTCGACACGACCGGCGCCGGCGACAGCTTCAACGCCGGCTTCCTGGCCGCCCGGCTCGGCGGCCGGGACGTGCCCGCCGCGGTGGCCTGGGCCGCGGCGGCGGGCTCGCTCAGCACCCGCGCGGCCGGCGGCACCGCCGCCCAGGCCACCTCCGCCGACGTCGAGGCGGTCATCCTTTCAGCCCGCTGAGGCTCATCGTGGCGATGAACCGCTTCTGTGCCACCAGGAACGCCAGCACCAGCGGCATCGTCGCGACCACGTTGCCGGCCATGAGCTGCGACCACTCGGTGCGCCGCATGCCCTGGAACGTGGCCAGGCCGACCTGCAGCGTGTACTTGTGGTCGTCGCTGATCGCCACCAGCGGCCACAGCAGGTCGTTCCAGCTCGACAGCAGCGTGAACACGGCGAGTGTGGCCAGGGCCGGGCGGGCCAGCGGCAGCACGATGCTCACGAACGTGCGCAACGTGCCGCAGCCGTCGATGCGCGCCGCCTCCTCCAGCTCCGCCGGCAGCGACAGGAAGAACTGGCGCATCAGGAAGATGCCGAAGGCCGACGCGAGCCACGGCACGAACGCCGCCGCCAGGGTGTCGACGATGCCGATGCGGGCGAACATGAGGTACGTCGGAATCATCAGCAGCTGGATCGGGATCATCACCGTGGCCAGCACCGCCGCGAACGCGAGGCCCCGTCCGGCGAAGCGCAGCCGGGCGAAGCCGTAGCCCGCCGCCGAGCACAGCACCAGGTGCGACACGACGGACACGGCCGAGACGAACACGGTGTTGCCCAGCCACTCCAGGATGTGCGACTCCGCGAAGAGCTTGCGGTACCCCTCCAGGTGCAGGCCGCTCGGGATGAACCGCGGCGGGAAGCGGTTGATCTCCCGCTCGGTCATGAACGACGTGAGCACCATGTGCACCAGCGGCAGGACGAACAGCAGCGCGGTGGGCATGAGCAGCAGGTGCCAGGGGCTGAACGGCAGGATGCGCCGGCGCATCAGAAGGCCTCCTCGCCGCTGCGCCGGCCGCGCCAGATCGCGAACGCGGTGAGCAGCAGCGTCACCGCGAACAGCAGGTAGGCCACGGCCGCGCCGTAGCCGAGCCGTCGCGTCTGGAAGGCCAGCTCGTACACGTAGTAGACGACCGTCTGCGTGCTGTTCATCGGCCCGCCGCGGGTCGTGGTGTAGATGAGGTCGAACAGCTGCAGCGCGGTGATGGTCTGCCACACCGTGGCGAACAGCGTCACCGGGCGCAGCTGCGGCAGCGTGACGCTGCGCAGCACCCGCCACCGCCCGGCGCCGTCCATGGTGGCCGCCTCGACGAGCTCCTTCGGCACGTCCTGCAGCGCGGCGAGGTACACCACCGAGGTGAACCCCACCTCGCCCCACAGCGCGATGAGGCACACGACCAGCAGCGCCTGCCGGGGGCTCTCCAGGAACTGCTGCGTGGGCAGCCCGAGCCGGCGCAGCGCGTCGTTCGCCGCGCCGAACTGCGGGTTGAACACGTAGCCGGCGAGGATGCCGGTGGCCGCCGCGGAGGCGACGTAGGGCACGAAGATGCAGGTCCGGTAGAAGCCGATGAACCGGATCCGCTGGTTGAGCGCGATCGCGATGAGCAGGCCCAGCGCGATCGAGCCGGGCACGAACAGCACCGTGAGCAGCAGCGTGTGCTGCGCGGCGGCGGCCAGGTCCGGGTCGTCGGCCAGCCGTTGGTAGTTGGCCCAGCCGATGTCCTGCGGCTCGGCGATGCCGTTCCACTTCGTGCGCGAGATGAAGAACGCCCACACGGCCGGGAAGAGCGACAGGCCGACCACGACCAGCGTCGCCGGCCCGGCGAACGCCCACCCGGTGAGCGCCCGCCGGACTCCGCGCCCGCGCGGCCGGCGCGCGGGCGTCGCGGTGCGGGCCGGCGCCGCGAACGTGAGCGTCACTCGAGCGCCCCGGCCGACTTCTTGGCCGCCTCGTCCAGCGCCTCCTTCGGCTTGGCCGCCCCCTGCAGGACCTTGGATATCGCGTCGCCGACGTTGCGCGACATCTCCTCGTAGCCGGCGAGGGTGGGGCGGGCCTGCTTGGCGTTGGCGAGGTTGTCGAAGAACTTCTGGCCGCCGGGGTACTCCTTGACGTACTCGGCGAACTCGGGCGTGCCCTGTTCGCTGGAGCGCAGCGGGAGGTTACCGATCGCGAGGTTCCACTTGGCGTCGATCTCCTTGCTCGTGAGCCACCTGATGAAGTCGCGCGAGGCGCCGGCCCGGTTGGCGTCGCCGTGGTCGAACAGCACCCACAGGTCGGGCCCGGAGACCGTCTGGTGGTCGCCGTTGTACCCCGGCAGCTGCGCGACGCCGTACTCGAGCCCGGCGTCCTTGATCTCCAGCAGGGCCCACGGCCCGGACATCATCATGGCCACGTGGCCGTCGTTGAACAGCGGCCCGTACTTCTCGTCGGTCTGGTCGAGGTACAGCGACTTGTCGTCGACCGCCATGGCCCGCAGCAGCTCGAGGGCGCCGACCCCGGCGTCGGAGTTGAACGCGGGCTTCCTGCCGTCGAGGATTTTCCCGCCGCGCTGCCACAGCATCGGCCACAGGTGCCAGGTGGTGTCCTCGCTGCCGGAGACCGAGTACGCGGAGCCGTAGACGTTCTGCGCCGGGTTGGTGAGCTTCTTGGCCGCGGCCCGGAAGTCGTCCCACGACCACTGGTCGGTCGGGTAGGCCACGCCCGCGTCGTCGAAGAGCTGCTTGTTGTAGATGAGGGCGAGGTTGTCCACCAGCGCCGGGACGCCGATGACCTTGCCCTCGTAGGTCGCGGTGTCGCGGGCCGCCTCGGGGATCTCGCTCCAGCCGAAGGCCGGGTCGGCCACCCACTTGGCGAGGTCCTGGGTCTTGCCGCTGGTGGCCAGCTCGCCGGCCCAGCTGCCGTAGGCGTAGGAGACGTCGGGGTAGCTGCCGCCGGTGAACCCGGCGGAGAGCTTGGTGAGCAGGTCGTCGGTGGTGGACGCGCCGGTCGAGGTCTTGATGGTGACGTTGGGGTGGGCCTTGGTGTACTGCGCGGCGAGGTCCTCCGCGGTCTTCTCGGCCTCGGTGGTCTGCCCGGTCCACCAGGTGATGGTCACCTGGGCGGCCGGGTCGTAGCCCTCGGCCGCGTCCTTGCCGGCCGGGGTCTTGGAACCGCCGCCGCCGCCGCACGCGCCGAGCAGCAGGGCGGCGCTACTGATAGTTGCCAGGAGCCGAACCTTCATCGTGGGTGCACCTCTTCACTGGGGGTTACCGAGGGGCTTCGGGGGACAGCTACGCGACGGGGTCGGCGAGGATGACCGAGCGCGTGAGGAGGCGGGGGTTGTCGGGGTCGAGGCCGCGGTGCGCGGCGAGGGCGACGGCGAAGCGCTGGGCCAGGACCAGCTGGGCGAGCGGGTCGAGGCCGTCGCGGTGCGGGGTGGCGCCGGCGGCGCGGGCGGCGTCGTCGAGCGAGTCGGGCACGTCGCCGAACGACCAGACGAGGCTGCGCGGGCCGGCGACGGCGACCGGGCCGTGCCGGTAGTCCATCGCCGGGTACGACTCCGACCAGGCCTGCGCGGCCTCGCGGGCCTTGAGCGCGGCCTCGTGCGCCAGGCCGACGGTCCAGCCGGTGCCGAGGAACACGAGGTGGTCGATCGCGGCGGGGTCGGCCGGCAGCGGCGCGGCGAGGGCGGCCTCGCCGTCGGCGGCCAGGCCCGCGAGGTCCTCGCCGAACGCGGCCCGCGCCATGGCCAGCACGGTGGTCGGGAAGCGGGTCTGCACGACGCTGCGCTCGTCGGCGAAGTCCAGCAGGACTCGGGTGTCGACGAGGTCGTCGACCGCCTCGCCGGCGGTGGCGGTGACCGCGACGCGGCGCACCCCGGCGGGCAGGCGGCGCAGCGCCTCGAGGACCTCGGTCGACGTGCCCGAGCGGGTGATCGCCACGACCCGGTCGTAGCGGCGCCGCGGCACGAACTCCGAGGCGCACGCGGCGTCGGTCTCGCCGAAGCCGGCGGCCTCCCGCAGCTCGGCCAGGCACTGGGCCACGAACCACGAGGTGCCGCAGCCCAGCACGAGCGTGCGCTGCCCGGGTGCGGCGAGGGCGGCGCGGGCCTCGGCGGCCAGCGCGAGCCCTCGAGTCCACACGGCCGGCTGGCTGGCGATCTCGAGCGCGGTGTCGTTCATGCACGAACGTTATGCGCGTTTGCTTTCGGTACACAAGGATCACTGCGCAAGTGAACAGTCGTTCTTGCGCGTTTGCTCCGGCTAGATCTTCACGGGCGCCCGCAGCGGCTCGGGCAGCAGGTCGCCGTGCGCCGCCGTCAGCTCGTCGCACAGCGCCCAGATCCGCTCGACGGTGAGCGTGGCCGCGGTGTTCGGGTCGAGCATCGCCGCCTGCCGGACGAGCCGCGGGTCGCCGTCGAGCGCGGCGCGCACGGTCAGCTCGCCCACGCTCACGAACCCCCGGTTGACCGCGGCACACTGCGGCGGCAGCGCGCCGACCCGCTCGGGGCGCACCCCGAGGCGGTCCACCACGCACGGCACCTCCACCGCGAAGCCCTCCGGCAGGTTGCTCACCAGCCCCCGGTTGGCCACATTGGCGTGGATGCGGCGCATGACGCCGGTCTCCATGCTGTGGATGACCTGCGGCGCGTACTCGGTCGCCTCCCGGTGCAGGTCGAGCGGCTCACCGGCGAGGACCGCGGCGCGGGTGGCGGCGTAGTCGGCGAGGTTCGCCTCGCTGATGCGCACGTACTCGCCGACCGGGATGCGCAGCCGCTCGACCTCGGCGTCGTGGTGCAGGTACCAGGGCACGTACTCGGCGGAGTGCTCGCTGGTCTCGGTCGGGTAGTAGCCGAGCCGGCGGTACATGTCCACGCGCACCCGCCGGCGCAGTTGCGGGTCGGCGGCGATGCGCTCGTCCAGGCGCGGGTAGAGGCTCTCGCCGTTGTGCTCCCAGCGCAGCAGCCACGCCTGGTGGTTGACGCCGGCGGCGCTGTAGTCCACCTCGTCCAGCGGCGCGCCGACGAGCTTGCACAGGTCGTGCACGGTCCAGAAGACGGAGTGGCACAGGCCGACCGCCTTGAGCTCCGGCGCGATCGCGGCCAGGTAGGCGACGTTCATCGCCATCGGGTTGGTGTAGTTGAGCAGCCACGCGCCCGGGCACACCTCGCGCATGTCGGCCGCGATGCCGGCCAGCACGGGGAAGGTGCGCAGGGCGCGGAAGACGCCGCCGACGCCGACGGTGTCGCCGATCGTCTGGCGCAGCCCGTAGGCGGCCGGCACCGCGAAGTCGCGCACCGTCGCCGCGTGCATGCCGACCTGGACGGCGTTGATGACGTAGTCGGCGCCGTCCAGCGCGGCCCGCCGCTGCAGGCTGGCGTTGATCTTCGGCGCCGCGCCGAGCTGCTCGGCCGTGCGGCGGGCGATCGCCTCGGCGGTTTCGAGCCGCTCCGGGTCGATGTCGTGCAGCGCGAGCGTCACGCCGCGCAGCTCGTCGAAGGACAGCAGGTCGGCGAGCAGCTCCCGGGTGAACACGACGCTCCCGGCGCCGAGGAACGTGATCACAGTCATGACACGGATTGTCGGCAGGCGGCGCAGAAGTGCACAAGGTTCTTTGACCTTTCGCGCGGAAACGAACTACCATGACTGCGCGTTTGATCACTGGCCGGAACAGTTGACGGGAACCGCATGGCTGAGAGCACCCTGCGCCGGGCCGACCGGATGTCCGCGATCCTCGAGCGCGTGTCCCGGCACGGCTCCGTCGACGCCGGGGTCCTCGCCGAGGAGTTCGACGTCTCGGCCGCCACCATCCGCCGCGACCTGCAGGTCCTCGAGGAGCAGCGGCTGCTCTCGCGCACCCACGGCGGCGCGGTGGCCGTCGACGTGGCCTACGAGCTTCCGGTGCGGTACCGCGGCGGCCAGCATCGCGAGGAGAAGGCCGTCGTGGCGCAGCGCGCCGCCGCCCTGCTGCCGAAGGGTCCGCTCACGCTGGGGCTCACCGGCGGCACGACCACGCTGATCCTGGCGCGACTGCTCGCCGAGCGGGTCGACCTCACCGTCGTCACCAACGCGCTCAACATCGCCGCCGAGCTGGCGCTGCGCCCGCGGCTGAAGCTCATCATGACCGGCGGCGTGTCCCGCACCCAGTCCTACGAGCTGGTCGGCCCGATCGCCGACCAGGCCCTCGCCGGGCTCAACATGCAGATCGCCGTCGTCGGCGTGGACGGCATCAGCGCCCGCGGCGGCCTGACCACCCACGACGACATCGAGGCGCACACCAACGCGGCGATGATCCGCCGCGCCGACCGGGTCATGGTGGTCGCCGACGGCTCCAAGGTCGGGCGAAACTGCCTGGCCGGCATCTGCGCCATCACCGACGTGTCCGTGCTCGTCACCGACTCCAGCGCCGACCCCGACCACGTCGAGGCGATCCGCCGGGCCGGCACCGAAGTGGTGGTCGCGTCATGACCGATCCCGTGCGGCTGCTCGTCGTCGGCGCCGGCGACCGCGGTACGCGATATGCCCGCCTGGCGCAGCAGACCGGCCGCGCCCGTGTCGTGGCGGTGGCCGAGGCCGACCCTGCGCGCCGGCACGCGTTCGCCGGCGAGTTCGGCATCGCGCCCGGGCGCGTCTTCGACGACTGGGCGCGCCTCGGCGAGGCCGGCGAGCGCGTCGCGGACGCCGCGGTGATCGCCACGCAGGACGCGTTGCACGCCGGCCCGGCGGTGCTGCTCGCCGGGCTCGGCTACCACCTGCTGCTGGAGAAGCCGATGGCGCCGAGCGAGCCCGAGGCTTCGCGCATCGCCGAGGCCGTCCTGCGGGCCGGGGTCATGGCGGCGGTCTGTCATGTCCTGCGGTACACCCCGTACACGACACTGCTCAAGCAGCTCCTCGACGAGGGCCGCATCGGCCGCCTCGTCAGCGTGCAGCACCTGGAGCCCGTCGGCTGGTGGCACCAGGCGCACTCGTTCGTGCGGGGCAACTGGCGCCGCGAGGCCGAGTCCTCGCCGATGCTCCTGGCGAAGTCCTGCCACGACGTGGACTGGTTGCTGTACCTGGCCGGCCAGCCGGCGCGCCGTGTCAGCTCGTTCGGCGGCCTGGCCCACTTCCGCGCCGCAGAGCGCCCCGCCGGCGCCGCGAGCCGCTGCCTGGACTGCTCGCTCGAGCCCGGCTGTGCCTATTCCGCGCCGAAGTTGTACCTCGGTGAGATCGCTGGCCGCGCCGTCACGGACCCGGCGCCGTGGCCGGTGTCGGTGCTCACCCCCCGCGCCGACCCCGCCGCCGTCGTCGAGGCGCTGCGGACGGGCCCGTACGGCCGGTGCGTGTACGACTGCGACAACGACGTCGTCGATCACCAGGTCGTGTCGATGGAGCTCGCCGACGGCGCCACGATCTCGTTCACGATGACGGCGTTCACGCCGGCCGAGCAGCGCAAGACACGCCTGTTCGGCACGCACGGCTACATCGACGGCGACGGCGCCCGCCTGCGCCTCGTCGACTTCCGCACCGGCGAGGACACCACCATGGACGTGGCCGCGTCCCCGTCGGCGGATCACTCCGACGGGGACGCGGCCCTGGTTTCCGCTTTCGTCTCGGCGGTCGCGACCGGCGACCCGTCCTGGCTGCGCTCCGACGTCACCACGAGCCTGGCCGGCCACCGGGTGGTATGGGCGGCCGAGCAGGCCCGCCGCAACGGCACCGTCGTGACGCTGGGTTCTTAGTTCCGGCAATCAGCAACGGACCCGGCGCAGCGCGTCCAGGAACTGCCCCGGCTGGCTGAACGCCGCGAAGTGGCTGGCGTTCTCGATGAGGACGAGTTCCTTCGCCGGCGCCTGCACCTCACCGAAGAACTCCACCGCCGGCGCGGTCAGCGTCACCACGTCGTTCGCCCCTTGGAACAGGAAGAACGGAACCTCGTAGGCGGTGCCGAGCGCCCGCGCGTCGAACCGCATGAACTGCTCGAACATCGTGTCGCGCGTCCTGCCGAACCCCTTGAGCCAGGCCGAGACGTCGGCGAGGGAGTAGTCGGGCTTGGTGAGCAGCAGCCCGAACATCCTCTTCAGCGCCCCGTTGCCGGTCGTCGGGTCGGTGCTCATCGACCACTGCATGCGGGTCCCCCACGCCTTGACGTCCCAGTTGCGCGGATCGGCGTCGAGAGCCTCGAGCGCTGCAACACCCTTGCGGTTACCGGCGGCGTGCAACCGCTCGATGGTGTCGAGCCGCCCGCGCCGCTCGTTCTCGACCATGTTCACGAAGAAGTCGGTCCCGACGTAGGCGCAGAACAGGTCCGGCCGCCGCCGCACCATCGGCAGCCCGACGATCGTCCCCATCGAGCCGGCCATGAGCACGATCCGGTCCTTGCCGAGGTACTCCCGCAGGTGCTCCGCAACCTCGATCCCGTCCTCGACCATGCGCCCGAAGTCCATCTCCTCCGGCCGGAACCCGTTGCGCCGCAGCGTGCGCCCGCTGCCGCGCCGGTCCCAGTGCACGACCGTGAAGTGCCGCTCCCATTCGCGCATGACGGGCGTGAACACCGAGTACGGCGACCCCGGCCCGCCGTGCACGACGAGCAGCACCGGGTTGGCCCGGTCCTCACCGCGGATCTGCAACCACTGCTCGACCCCGCCGATCGTGACGTAGCGCCCTTCGACGATCCCGGCCGGGTTGTCGATGCGGGCGACGGCGGCCCGCCGCCGCTGCAGCGTGGCCCGGTACGCAAGCGGCGCACCCCCGGCGGCAACAACGGCTGCGGCGGTGACGGCGGTGGCGATGAGCGCGGACATCTGGTGCCTCCTGGGGCGTCGATGGGGGTCTTCCCGGCTTGCTGTTGCGGCTTGCTGCTTGCTGTTGCGACTTGCTGCTTGGTGCTTGCTGCTTCTGCCTGCTGCTCCCTGCTGGCATCCACGACTGTACAGAAGTCTGAGACGTTTGTCCAAGACAGATTTCCAAGACAGAATTCTTAGACGTACGATCAGCCCATGGGAAACCGGGAGAAGCTCCTCGACGGCGCGCTGCAGTGCCTGCTCGAGAAGGGATATGCAGGCACGACCGCCCGCGACATCGCCTCCGCGGCCGGCGTGAGCCTGGCCGCGATCAACTACCACTTCAGGACGACCGACGCGCTGCTGGACGCGGCACTGCGCCGAGCCCTGGACCAGTGGGGCGACGAACTGCAACGGGCTCTCACCGGCGGCCCCGACCTCGAGGACCAGCAGGAACGGTTCGTGGCGATCTGGGACCGGGTGATCGCGTCGATCGCCGAGAACCGCTCGCTGTGGACGATGCAGTTCGAGGTGGTGACCCACCTGGGCCGCCAGGCGGCACCGGAGTCCCCGTGGGGTGCCGCGCAGGTCGAGGCGGAGGGCGCCCTGGCCGCGCTGTTCCACGGCATCGACCCCGCGGCCGAGCCGGAGGTCGCACGCACGGTCGGCGGCCTGTACCAGGCCCTCCTGGCCGGCGTGGTGGTACAGCACCTGGTGGCGCCACAGCGCGCCATGAGCGGCCGCGACCTGGCCTTCGCCCTCCGCACACTGTGCGAGCGCCTGTCCGCCACCAGCACGTGACCCGGTTACCCGGTTGGCCGGCGCTCCCGCTTACCCGGTCGGCCGGCGCTCCCGCTTACCCGGTCGGCCGGCCCTCCCGGTTACGCGGTCGGCTGGCGCTCCGGCGGGTCGGCGTGATTTCCGTTCGGCCTTGTGCGAGCCGGACCCGTTCCACACAACGCGGTTGCAAAGCTGCGCCGCTCGGGCCCGACATCTGCAACGTGTTTGCACTGCCGCGCGAGCTGGGTCCCGGGGTCGCAATGTGCGTGCGCTGGCTGTGTGAGCTGGGCCCGGGGCCGCAATGTGCCTGCGCTTCCGGTGCGAGCTGGCTCTGGGGCCGCAATGTGCGTGCGCTTGCTGTGCGAGCCGGGCCTGGGGCCGCAATGTGCCTGCGCTTCCTGCGCGAGCTTGGCCCGGGGCCGCGAACGACCTGCGCGGAAGGTGTAAATCGTCCGGGGAGTGGTAGCGGGAGGGTATGACGTCCAAGGACCGGCAGATCGCCACGAGCAGGCGCCCGTTCGGTGAGGGGGCGCTGACCACCGACCAGGGCATCCCTGTCGACGACACCGCCAACTCGCTGCGAGCCGGTGCCCGCGGGCCCACCCTGCTCGAGGACTTCCACCTGCGCGAGAAGCTCATGCGCTTCGACCACGAGCGGATACCGGAGCGGGTGGTGCACGCGCGTGGAGCGGGTGCGCACGGATATTTCCAGGTGTACGAGCCGCTGGACGAGTACACGACCGCGGACTTCCTCACCGACCCGGACACGCGCACGCCCGTGTTCGTGCGCTTCTCCACGGTCCAGGGCTCGCGCGGCTCGACCGACACGCCGCGCGACGTGCGCGGTTTCGCGGTCAAGTTCTACACGCGGCAGGGCAACTTCGACCTGGTCGGCAACAACATGCCGGTCTTCTTCATCCAGGACGGCATCAAGTTCCCGGACCTCGTGCACGCGCTCAAGCCCGAGCCGCACAACGAGATCCCGCAGGCGGCGTCCGCCCACGACGCGTTCTGGGACTTCGTGACGCTGCAGCCGGAGACCATGCACCACGTCATCTGGCTCATGTCCGACCGCGCCCTGCCGCGCAGCTACCGGATGATGCAGGGCTTCGGGGTACACACCTTCCGCCTGGTCAACGGCCACGGCCACGGCACGTTCGTGAAGTTCCACTGGAAGCCGACGCTCGGCACCCACTCGCTGGTGTTCGACGAGGCGCAGCTGATCTCCGGGCGCGACCCCGACTACAACCGCCGGGACCTGTGGGAGGCGATCGAGGCAGGGGAGTACCCCTCATGGGAGCTCGGCCTGCAGCTCATCCCGCAGGAACGGGTCTTCGAGCTCGACGACATCGACATCCTCGACCCGACCAAGCTGATCCCCGAGGAGGTCGTGCCGGTAACTCCTGTCGGCCGGCTCACCCTGGACCGCAATCCCGACAACTTCTTTGCAGAAACCGAGCAGGCGGCCTTCTGCGTCGGCAACATCGTTCCAGGCATCGACTTCACCGACGACCCGCTGCTGCAGGCGCGGCTGTTCTCGTACCTCGACACGCAGCTGACCCGCCTCGGCGGCCCGAACTTCACGCAGCTGCCAATCAACCGGCCGCTCACTCCGGTGCGCAACCAGCAGCAGGACGGCCTGCACCAGGACGTCGTGCCGACCGGCCGGGCGAACTACCACCCGAGCTCGCGCGGCGGCACGATGCAGGTCGGACCGGGCTTCGTGACGTACCCGGAGCCCGTCGACGGCCCGAAGGAGCGCAAGCGCAGCGAGACGTTTGCAGAGCACTACTGGCAGGCGACGCTGTTCTGGAACAGCATGGCGCCCTGGGAGCAGGAGCACATCATCGCCGCGTACCGCTTCGAGCTGGGCAAGGTCGGCGAGATGACGATCCGGGTCCGCGCGGTGGAGCACCTCAACCGGATCGACCACGACCTCGCCGTGTCGGTCGCGCGCGGTATCGGCGTCGAGGAGCCGGTCAAGTCGATCGACAACCACGGCCGCAGCTCGCCGGCGCTGTCCCAGGAGCAGCACGACGGCGCCGGCTCGCCGCGCACCCGTCGCGTCGCCGTCCTCGTCGCCGACGGCGCGGACGCCCGCGTGATCGCGCTGCTGCGAGACGCTTGCACCGAGGTGGGCACGTCCGTGGACCTGCTCGCAGCCACGGACGGGACCGTGACGACGTCTGATGGGGTACCGATGGAGGTGACCCGGGCAATGTCGACGACGTCTTCGGTGCTGTATGACGCGGTCGTGGTGCCCAGCGCCGCGGCCGACCTCTCCGCCGACGGGGTCGCGGTGCACTTCGCCGCCGAGGCGTACAAGCACGGCAAGCCGGTCGGCGCGTTCGGCAGAGGCCTCGACGTGCTGCAGCGGGCCCAGATCCCGCTCACGACCGCGACGACCGACCCGGCGCTCATCGTGGAGGAGGAGTTCACGCCGGACTTCCCGCACACGCTGCTCACGGCGGTGTCCGCGCACCGCAACTTCGACCGCGACGTGACGGGGATACCGGCCTAGTCAGGGCTTGTTGAGCTGGACGTACCCGCGCTTGACCGCGTCCAGCGACATCTCCTGCGGGAACGGCGACTTCGCCGCCACCCGCTCGGCGGGCGCGCCGTCCTGGTCACCTTCGCGGATCAGCCAGGCCAGGCCGGCGAGCTGCTCGTGCTGCGCGGCCACGAACCGCACCCCGACCACGGCGCCGTGCCCTGGAACGACCAGGGTCTGCGGGCTCAGCAGGTTCATGAGCGCGGCAACGGTGTCGGGCCACTCGAGCGGGTACGCGTCGTCGAACTGCGGCGGCCCGCTCTCCTCGACCAGATCGCCGGCGACGACGACGCCGGCGTCGGGCACGATCGTCACCAGGTCGCCGATCGAGTGCCCGCGCCCGAGGTGACGCAGCTCGACGACGCGGTCGCCGAGGTCGATCTCGACGCTGGTGCGCACCAGCCGCCCCGGCGGCGTCGGGGTGAGGCAGGCGATGTCGGCGGCGAGGTCCGGGTGCTCGACCATGGCGCGGTCGCGCAGCCCCGGCCCGATCAGCGCGGCGGCCTCCTCGTGCCCCCAGATCGGCGCACCCTCGGCCGCGAACACCATGTTGCCGAAGGTGTGGTCGAAGTGATGATGGGTGTTGACGACCGCGAGGGGGAGGGGCGTCACCCGGCGTACCGCGGCGAGGAGATCCTGCGCCTGCCGCGCGGTCGACAACGTGTCGACGACCAGCGCCGCCTCACCGCCGACGATGAGGGTCGCGTTGACGTCGAGCACGGGATGCCGCAACACGTGCACGCCCGCCGCGATCTCGCGCAGCACGGTCATGATCACCCTCCCGCCATTCCGGAAAGCCACCTAGAAGTCACAAAATTTCCGGACAAAACGCCCAATCCACACAAACAGCAAGCGGCACCCAAAACACCAAAACCCCACAAACCGCCAAGCCCGCGCGCAACCCCAAGCCCGCGCGCAACGCCCAGGCTGGTCGCGAAGCCCAGGCCGGACACAACGCCCGCGACCGGAGCAGCGCCCACACCGCGCGCCGCGCCGAGACCGCGCGCCGCGCCGAGACCGCGCGAAAAGCCAGAACCGCGCGAAAAGCCAAGACCGCGCGCAACACCAATACCGCGGGAAGTATTCATGATCTGGCCTCGCGCGACGCAGGCGTCTTGTCCTCCAACGCCTTCGCCAGAAACCGCGCCCGATCCACGATCACCCGCTCCACGCGCCCCTCGGCAACGACCTGCCCGCCGTCCTTGACCAGGACCTCGAACACCAGCTTCCGCCCGTCGGCCTTGGCCAGCCGCGCCTCGGCGACCACCCGCCCGCCGATCGGCGTGGCGGCGCGGTGCTCGAGCTCCACCCGCGTGCCCACCGTGGTGAACCCGGGCGGCAGCCGGCTCGCGGTCGCGCCGACCGTGGCCGCCTCGGCCAGGGCCAGCACGCGTGGCGTGCCGAGCACCGGCACGTCGCCCGAGCCCAGCGCCTGCGCGGTGTCGGCGTCCGTGACCGTGAGCTCGACGCGGGTGACGGCACCGACCCAGGGTGCCGCATCGACCGTGGGGCGCTCGCTCGGCTGCATACCCCCAAGCCTAATGACCCCGCGCTCAACGACCGCGATAATTCACCGCCGGTTCGCTCGTGCCCGCCCTACCCTGGGCGCCATGCATGACGCCGCCGAGTGGATCGCCGAAGGTTCCGTCGTCGCGCTGACCGGCGCGGGCATCTCCACGGACTCCGGGATTCCCGACTTCCGCGGGCCGCAGGGCGTGTGGACGCGCGACCCCGAGGCGATGAAACTGTCCTCGATCGAGCACTACGTCGCCGATCCGGACGTGCGGCGCCGGTCGTGGCAGGAGCGGCTGCACCACCCGGCGTGGTCGGCGACGCCCAACGCCGCGCACCGGGCGCTCGCGGAGCTCGCCGGAGCCGGGTTGCTCACGGCGGTGGTCACGCAGAACATCGACGGGCTGCACCAGCGGGCGGGGCTCGACGCGGCGCGGGTGATCGAGCTGCACGGGACCATTCACGAGACCGAGTGCCTGCAGTGCGGGGCGCGCGGGCCGATGCGCGAGACCCTCGAACGGGTCGAGGCCGGTGAGGCGGACCCGGACTGCCGTGGGTGTGGCGGCATCCTCAAGTCGGCGACGATCTCCTTCGGGCAGCAGATGAACATGGCGACGCTGACCGCGGCCGCCGAGGCGGCGCTGGAGTGCCGCACGTTCGTGGCGGTCGGGACCTCGCTGACCGTCCACCCGGCCGCCGGGCTGGTCGGCGTCGCGGCGAAGCACGGTGCGCGGATCGTGATCATCAACGATGCCGAGACGCCGTACGACGCGATCGCCGACGAGGTCATCCGCGAGCCGATCGGCAATGTGCTGCCGGCGTTCGTGCCAACCCGCTGAAACAGGAGCGGCGCGGCGGGCCCGGACGGTCTGAATCCACCGTACAGGAAGCCACCAAATTCTGGACCTTCATGGCTACGGAGTGTAAGAGTCCGTCACGGGCGGTGGCAGGCGGGTCGCGGCCAGGCGGGACGAGAACGTGTGGCGGGCCGTGCGGGACAGGGTGGCCAGCGCGTCGGCCAGGCGGTAGGCGTCGGCCGTGTCGCGCAGGCGGGCCGTCGCGTGCAGGCCGCCCGCGGTGTCGACGGTGACGGTGGCCAGGGACAGCAGGCGCTGCAGCGGGCCCTGGGTCACGCGGACGCTCTGGACCCGGGCCAGCGGCACCGCGACGAGGTCCCGCGTCAGCACTCCCTCCCGCACCGTCACCACGTCGGGCGTGACGGCCACGCCGATGCGGGACCACGCGAACGGGGCTAGCCACACTGCGCGCCGGGGCGGGCCGCTCACCGGCAGGGCGGCGGCGTCGATGGGCAGCGGGGCGGGGCGCGGGTCGACGGCGGCGCCGAGCATCACGGCGGCGACCGAGACGGCGTCGGCGGACCCGGCGACCGGGACGAGCGTGCCGGCACGCAGCTGCTCCTCGCCGTCGCCCCCGTAGCCGGCCACGTCGATGTGCGCCCGTGCCCAGCCCGGGAGGCGCCACAGCAGCGGCCAGGTGACCTTGACGCCCTGGACGCGGCGCGGAGGCACCGACTGGCTGCGCTTGTTGAGCAGGCCCTGGCGCAGGCGCAGCGCGGCGGAGTCGGCGGCGATGCGGAAGTCCCACTCGTCGAGGATGCGGCGCACCGGGACCTGGAAGACGCCCAGGAAGGCCGTGATGGTGCTGGCGGCGCCGATGAGGGTCCAGTCGGGGTGGGCGAGGGCGGGCCAGAGGACGAACGCGGCGCCGACCGGCACGGCGAGCACCTGCGGGGTGAGCAGCTGGGCCACGAGCAGGCGGCGGTTGTCCACGGTGAACCAGGTGCGCTCGGCGGCGGGCTCCGCGCCGCCGGCGGCGCCGGTGGCCAGGCCGAGCAGGGAGGCGCGCAGCTGCGTGGCGCCGGCCACCGTGAGGTAGGCCAGCGGCGCCTCCGCCTTGCCGCCCCCGATGACCTCGAGGCGCAGCTCGGCGAGGCCGAACACGCGGGCCAAGGCCGGGCGCACGACGTCGATCGCCTGGACGCGGTCGAGCGGGATGGCCCGCACGCGGCGCGACAGCAGTCCCTCGTGGACGCGCAGCTCGCGGCCGACGACCTCGTATCCGGTCACGGCCCACACGACGGCGGAGACGACGACGGCGAGGATGAGGATGGCGGCCATGGCCATCAGCCAGTGCTCGAGGCCGAGGTCGGACAGGCCGCGCCAGGACACGGCGACGGCGGCGAGCGCGACGAGCTTCGCACCGCGCACCAGCGGCGTCAGCGGGTGCAGCCGCTGCCGGGGCTGGCTCAGGGGCTGGCTCAGGCGCTCGGTCACAGGCCCTCTTCGCGGATCTCGCCAAGGGCGGAGAGCCGGTCGCGCAGCCGGGTGGCCTCGGCGGCCTCCAGGCCGGGGACTGTGGCGTCGCTGGCGGCGGCGGCCGTGTGCAGGGTGACGGTGGCGAGGCCGGCGGCGCGCTCGATCGGGCCGGCGGTGACGTCGACGAACTGCATCCTCGCGTACGGCACGATGGACAGCCGCCGGATCAGCAGCCCGTGGCGAACGAGGAGGTCCTCGGCGCGCTCGGCGTAGCCCCAGGAACGGATGGAGCGGCGCAGGAACACGGCCCGGACGGCGCCGGCGACGAGGACCGCGGCGGCGGCGAGCAGGAACCACGCCGACCACAGCACGCCGGTGACGACGCACGCGACCGTCACCACGAGCACCCACAGCGCGAGGACGGCGAGCCTGACCAGGAAGTACCGGGGCGAGACGGGCCGCCATTGGACGTTGTCCGGCCAGGGGCGCAACGGGTCGGGTGCGACCGGAGCGTTCACTCGTCGAGCGTATCCCGATCATCGATCGGCACGGTGTCCCGGAGGAATCCGCGCACGCTGAGGAACTGTGAGAGCGACTCACGGTGATCGTCGCAGGCCAGCCACACCTTGCGGCGGTCCGGCGTATGGATCTTCGGGTTGTTCCACAGCAGCTGCCACACGGCTTGAGAGCGGCACCCCTTGGCGGAGCAGATCAACGCTTCCACGCCACAAGTGTGCAAGAAAATGTGCAAAAAGATGTGAGCGCCGGGCGGCCACGGGGGAAGCCGCCCGGCGACGGGTGAATCGTACCCGCCGAACCACGGGTGATGTCCAGTCGTGAAGGCGACCGGGTGACAGAAATCCCCCCAGAATCGATGGTCGCATATCCGGAATGTCCGTCCAAGGCCGCCGCATGCGAACTCCCAGTAGGCTCTCAGCAGCGTCGGATGCGGCTGCTCGCCGCAACGTGCGACGCTAGGTTGCAACTGTCGGCGATTTGCGTGGAGGACCGGTGACCCAGCCGAGCAACCCTGTCTCGACCCCCGCTCAGGACGCGACCGTCCTGGAACGGGCGCTCTTTGAGGTCAAGCGGGTCATCGTCGGCCAGGACCTCATGATCGAGCGGATGTTCGTGTCCCTGCTCAGCCGCGGCCACGTGCTGCTGGAGGGCGTCCCCGGCGTCGCGAAGACCCTCGCGGTGGAGACTCTGGCCCGGGTCGTCGGCGGCACGTTCTCACGCATCCAGTTCACCCCGGACCTCGTGCCCGCCGACATCGTCGGCACGCGCATCTACCGGCAGTCCAGCGAGAAGTTCGACGTCGAGCTCGGGCCGGTGTTCGTCAACTTCCTGCTCGCCGACGAGATCAACCGCGCGCCCGCCAAGGTGCAGTCGGCGCTGCTGGAGGTCATGGCCGAGCAGCAGGTGTCCGTCGGCGGCGAGACCTACGAGGTGCCGCGCCCGTTCCTGGTCATGGCCACCCAGAACCCGATCGAGCAGGAGGGTGTCTACCCGCTGCCCGAGGCGCAGCGCGACCGGTTCCTGATGAAGATCCAGGTGGGCTACCCCACGGACGCCGAGGAGCGCGAGATCGTCTACCGGGTCAGCGTCAAGACCCCGGAGCCGGTCGCGGTGCTCACCACGCAGGAACTGATGGCGCTGCAGGACAAGGCCGACGAGGTGTTCGTGCACAACGCGCTCGTGGACTACGCGGTGCGGCTGGTGGTCGCCACCCGCGCACCCGCCGAGCACGGCCTGAGCGACATCGCGCACCTCATCCAGTACGGTGCCAGCCCCCGCGCCTCGCTGGGCATCGTGCGGGCCTGCCGGGCGCTGGCGCTGCTGCGCGGCCGGGACTACGCGCTGCCGCAGGACGTGCAGGACATCGCGCCCGACATCCTGCGCCACCGGCTGGTGCTGTCCTACGACGCGCTCGCCGACGACATCCCGGCCGACGACGTGGTGCGCCGGGTGCTCGCCGCCGTGCCGCCGCCGACCGTCGCGCCGCGCCAGCAGGCCACGACCGCGCCCGCCGGGCCGCCGCCCGGGGGTACCACCACCATCACCACCTGGCCGGGGCGGTGAAGATCGACAGCGGCACCGGGCTGGACGACGCGCGCGCCGAGGTCGTCCTCAACCGCATGCAGCTGCTCGTCACGCGCAAGCTCGACGGGCTGCTGCAGGGCGACTACCTGGGCCTGCTGCCGGGGCCGGGCACCGAGGCGGGCGAGTCGCGGGAGTATCGGCCGGGCGACGACGTGCGCCGCATGGACTGGCCGGTCACGGCCCGCACCACGCTGCCGCACGTGCGCCAGACGGTCGCCGACCGCGAGCTGGAGACGTGGCTGGCCGTGGATCTCAGCGCCAGCCTGGACTTCGGCACGGCCCGCTACCTCAAGCGCGACCTGGCGATCGCCGCCGCGGCCGCCGTGGCGCACCTCACCGTCCGCGGCGGCAACCGCATCGGGGCCGCCGTCGGTACCGCGGACGCGCTCACCCGTCTCCCGGCGCGCCCGGGCCGCAAGGACGCGCAGGGCCTGCTGCGCTCGATCGCGCTCACCCGGGGCCGGCCCGGCCGCGCCGACCTCGGCGCGCTCATCGACATGCTCAACCGGCCGCCGCGCCGGCGCGGGATGGCGGTGGTGATCTCCGACTTCATGACGCCGCCGCAGCAGTGGGCCCGCCCGCTGCGCAAGCTCGGCGTGCGCCACGACCTGCTCGCCGTCGAGGTCGTCGACCCGCGCGAGCTGGAGCTGCCCGACGTCGGCGTCATCGCGCTGGTGGACCCGGAGACGGGCCGCATGCACGAGGTGCAGACCGCCGACCCGAAGCTGCGCCACCGCTACGCCCACGCCGCGGCGGCACAGCGCGCCGAGATAGCCTCGGCACTGCGCGGCGCCAACGCGGCGCACCTGCGGCTGCGCACCGACTCCGACTGGCTCCTGGACATCGTCCGGTTCGTCGCGGCACAGCGACACGCCCGAACTCGAGGAACGACTCGATGATCCGTCTGCTCAACCCGCTGTGGCTGCTGGCGCTGCTGCCGGTCGCCGCGGTCATCGGCATCTACGTGTGGCGGCAGCTGCACCGGCGCGCGTTCGCCGTGCGGTTCACCAACGTGGACCTGCTCAGCAGCCTGGTGCCCAAGGGCATCGGCCTGCGCCGGCACGTCAGCGCCGTCGCGTTCATGCTGAGCCTGGTCGTGCTCGCCTTCGGCCTGACCCGCCCGTCGGTCGACACGAAGGAGCCGCTCGAGCGGGCCACGATCATGCTGGCGATCGACGTGTCGCTGTCGATGCAGGCCACCGACGTGGCGCCGACGCGCATCGACGCGGCGAAGTCGGCCGCCGAGGACTTCGTGCGGCAGCTGCCGGCGAGCTTCAACGTCGGCCTGGTCTCCTTCGCCAAGACCGCGAGCGTGCTGGTGTCGCCGACCAAGGAGCGCGGCTCGATCATGCAGGCCATCGAGGGCCTGACGCTGCAGGAGTCCACGGCCACCGGCGAGGCGGTCTTCACCAGCCTCGACGCGATCCGCACCGTGCCCGCCGACGGCGCGGCCGGCCCGCCGCCGGCCCGGATCGTGCTGCTGTCCGACGGGTTCCGCACCGCGGGCCGCTCGCTGGAGGACGCCTCCGCGGCCGCGTCGGCGGCCAACGTGCCGGTCTCGACGATCGCGTTCGGCACCGACGAGGGCGTCGTGCGCATCGGCAACACGCCGCAGCGGGTGCCGGTCGACCGCCCGTCGCTGCAGAAGGTGGCGGAGGTCACCAAGGGGTACTTCTACGAGGCCGCCAGCAAGGAAGAGCTGAAGCGGGTGTACTCGGACATGGGCAGCTCGATCGGCTACCGCACGAAGCCGCGCGAGATCACCCAGTGGTACCTGGGCTTCGGCTTCCTGCTCGCACTGTGCGCCGGCGCGCTGAGCCTGCTGTGGGGCTCGCGGCTGCCGTAGCGCGGCGTTGCCGGGTCGGCGCTCACCGGATCAGTGGGCGCCGACCAGGAAGAAGAGCGTGGCGACCCACATGGCGGCCAGGAAAAAGCCAATGGGCGCGAGGTATCGGCTCACGACGTGCTCCCAACGGGTGTTGTCTCAACCGGAACGAGAGAACAGACACGCGGAAAGCCGTGGCGGGTGATCTGCTGGGTTACCGGCCACGACTGGAGGGATCGCTACTTCGCACAGCGAATCACCTCCAGGGAGCGGCTGCCGTGCCGGCCGGCAGCGAAACGGGCCCGGTGTCATGACGCCGGACGTCTCAAACCTCAATATCGTACTGCGCGGTGCCATGCCCGGCATCAGCCGCCCGGCGCATTGGGTCCTACCATTCGGTAGCACCTAGTCTGCGTACTGCGTTGCTAACAGCAAGATCGAGTAGCCCGCACCAATGATCTCGAAGGCGAAAGGCGGCACCCGTGGCGAGGACCGTGCTGGTCACCGGCGGTAACCGGGGCATCGGACTGGCGATCGCGCAGGCGTTCGCCAAGCAGGGCGACCGCGTGGCGGTCACGCACCGTGGCTCCGGCGCTCCGGAGGGCCTCTTCGGCGTGCAGTGTGACATCACCGACAGCGCCGCCGTCGACGCCGCCTTCACCGAGGTCGAGAACGCGCTCGGCCCGGTCGAGGTGCTCGTCGCCAACGCCGGCATCACCCAGGACACGCTGCTGCTGCGCATGAGCGAGGAGCAGTTCACCGGGGTGCTGGACACCAACCTCACCGGCTCGTTCCGCTGCGCCAAGCGCGCCGCCGGCAAGATGCTGCGCGCCCGCTGGGGCCGGATCATCTTCATCTCCTCGGTCGTCGGCCTCTACGGCAGCCCCGGCCAGGTCAACTACGCCGCGAGCAAGGCCGGCCTGGTGGGCATGGCCCGCTCGATCACCCGCGAGCTGGGCAGCCGCAACATCACCGCCAACGTCGTCGCGCCCGGGTTCATCGAGACCGACATGACGGCGGTGCTGCCGGCGGAGACCCAGGCGGAGTACAAGAAGAACATCCCGCTGGGCCGCATGGCCAAGCCCGAGGAGGTCGCCGACGTGGTCACCTTCCTGGCGAGCGACGCCGCGGGGTACATCACCGGCGCCGTCATCCCCGTCGACGGCGGCCTGGGCATGGGCCACTGATTCGCGAACATCTTCACTAGGGAGACCCATGGCAGGACTTCTCGAGGGCAAGCGGCTGCTCATCACCGGGATCATCACCGACCAGTCGATCGCCTTCGCCGCCGCGAAGCTCGCCCAGGAGCAGGGCGCCAAGGTCGTGCTCACCGGCTTCGGCCGCCTGTCGCTGGTGGAGCGCATCGCCAAGCGCCTGCCGCAGGAGGCCCCGGTCATCGAGCTCGACGTGACCAACCAGGAGCACCTGGACGGCCTTGCCGACAAGGTGCGCGAGCACGTCGACGGCCTCGACGGGGTGCTGCACTCGATCGCGTTCGCGCCGGCCAGCTGCCTCGGCGGCGACTTCCTCGCCGCGCCGTGGGAGGACGTGGCCACCGCCGTGCACGTCTCGACGTTCTCGTTCAAGTCCCTGGCGGTGGCCTGCCTGCCGCTGCTCACGCCCGGCAGCGGCATCGTGGGCATGGACTTCGACGCGACGCGGGCCTACCCGGTGTACGACTGGATGGGCGTGGCAAAGGCGGGCCTGGAGTCCACGTCGCGCTACCTGGCGCGCGAGCTCGGCCCGCGCGGCATCCGCGTGAACCTCGTCGCGGCCGGCCCGCTGCGCACCATGGCGGCCAAGTCGATTCCCGGCTTCGCCGTGTTCGAGGACTCCTGGGCCAAGATCGCACCGCTCGGCTGGGACCTCTACGACCAGGCGGCCGCGGCCAAGGCCTGCTGCGCGCTCATGTCGGACTGGTTCCCGGCCACGACCGGCGAGATCGTCCACGTCGACGGCGGGTACCACGCCGTGGGCGCCTCCACCTGATCACAGGAGCAGAATGAGGGCGTGGCATATGACGCGTTCCTCCTGCTCTCGTTCGGCGGCCCGGAAGGGCAGGACGACGTCCTGCCCTTCCTGGAGAACGTCACCCGCGGCCGGGGCATCCCGCGCGAGCGCCTGGAGACGGTCGCCGGGCACTACCGGCACTTCGGCGGCGTCTCGCCGATCAACGCGCAGTGCCGCGCGCTGATCGAGGCGCTGCGCCCCCGGCTGGACCTGCCGATCTACTGGGGCAACCGCAACTGGCACCCGATGCTCGCCGACACCGTCGCGAAGATGCGCGACGACGGCGTGCAGCGCGCGCTCGCGTTCGTGACCAGCCCCTTCGGGTCGTACTCGTCGTGCCGGCAGTACCTGGACGACATCGCCGTCGCCCGGGCCGCCGTGCCGGGCGCGCCGGTCATCGACAAGATCCGCCACTACCACGACCACCCCGGGTACATCGCGCCGCACGCCGACGCGGTGCGCGCGGCCCTGGCGGCCCTGCCGTCGCGGATGGCGGCCCGGATCGTGTTCACCGCCCACTCGATCCCCACGTCGATGAACGCGGCCAGCGGCCCCGGCGGCGCCGGGCGCTACGAGGCCCAGCTGCGCGAGACCGCCGCCCTCGTCGCCGCCGAGGCCGCGCCGGAGCTGCCGTGGGACCTGGCCTGGCAGAGCCGCTCCGGCCCGCCGCAGGTGCCGTGGCTGGAGCCCGATATCAACGACCACCTGGAGACCCTGGCCAAGGACGGGGTCCGGGAGGTCGTGGTCAGCCCGATCGGCTTCATCTCCGACCACCTCGAGGTGATCTGGGACCTCGACGAGGAGGCCCGGGCGACCGCCGCCCGCCTCGGCATGGCCTTCGCCCGGGCCGCCACCCCGGGCGTCGACCCGCGCTTCGCGGACATGGTCCGCGCGCTGGTCGAGGAGCGCGTGCTTGCTCACAGTAATGTGCGTCACGCGCTCGGCACCGTTCCGACCTGGGATTTCTGTCCGGACGACTGCTGCGCGTCACCGAAACGCGCCTAGTCACGAAACGTTTCTGAGGGAGTATGTTGCGCGTGAGAGAACGCAAGCCCATCGAGTCCTGGCTCACCGACATGGACGGGGTCCTCGTGCACGAGGGCGAGCCCGTGCCCGGCGCACCGGAGTTCGTCAACCGGCTGCGCTCGTCCGGCAAGCCGTTTCTGATCCTGACCAACAACTCCATCTACACGGCGCGCGACCTGCAGGCCCGGCTGCGCCGCATAGGCTTCGACGTGCCCGAGTCCGCGATCTGGACCTCGGCCCTGGCCACGGCCGAGTTCCTCAACACCCAGCGGCCCGGCGGCACCGCCTACGTCATCGGCGAGGCGGGCCTGACCACGGCGATGCACGAGGTCGGGTACATCCTGACCGACACCGAGCCCGACTACGTCGTGCTGGGCGAGACCCGCACGTACAGCTTCGAGGCCATCACCACCGCGATCCGCCTCATCAACGACGGCGCCCGGTTCATCTGCACCAACCCGGACGCGACCGGCCCGTCGAACGAGGGCGCCCTGCCGGCCTGCGGCGCCGTCGCGGCGCTCATCTCGAAGGCGACGGGCATCGAGCCGTACTTCATCGGCAAGCCCAACCCGATGATGATGCGCTCGGCGCTCAACAGCATCGACGCGCACTCCGAGACGACCGCCATGATCGGCGACCGCATGGACACCGACGTTTTGTGCGGCCTGGAGGCCGGCCTGGAGACCATCCTGGTGCTCAGCGGCATCAGCACCACGGCGGACGTGGAGCGCTACCCCTACCGCCCGTCGCGCATCATCCCGTCGGTGGCGCACCTCATGGACGAGGTTTAGAAGCCATTTCCGGGCTCGGGTCCGCGTCACTTGCAGACCGTTGTTCCCACCAGAGACCGCTGCGGGCCTGGCGGCCCTCCGCTGCCAGGCCCGTCGTGCCAAGAACTACAGCAGCGGCGCGTTGCACGCCGCGACCAGGGCGCGACGGCAGGCGGTGGTGAGCGGGCGCAGCGCGGCGTCGCGCTGCTGCACCTCGTAGCCGTTGACCGCACCGCCCGGCGCGGCGTGCTCGGCCAGGGCCAGAACCCGGTCCAGGACGCTCGCCCGGGCATACAGGCGGCGGGCCCGCGGGTCGTACCCGGGCGGCAGGTCCGTCGCCCCGTCGGGCTTGCGGATCGCCTCGATCGCACCCGCCAGCTCCGGGCGCCACTGCGCGATGTCGAGCTTCGCCAGGGTCCGCGTGGCGGTGGCCAGCTCCGCCGACAGCTCCGCCTCCGCCTCGGCCGTGCTCGGCTCGTGCGCCCGCGGCCGCTCCTCCGGCAGCGCGAACACCTGCCAGCGCACCGTCTCGAACTCGTCGCCCGACCCGGAGGTGTGCAGCCGCACCTCGGGCACGAACCCGAGGCCGCCCGCGATCACACCCTCGCCGGCCAGCAGCGCCGCGCCCGTGAACGGCCCCGGCCCCGGTAGCCCGCGTGGGTCTCCCGGTGCGGGCAGCACCAGCCGCACCTCGTCCGGGTGCAGCTTCGACAGCGACGGCAGGGCGTCGGCGAGCGACACGTCGGTCCACGTGCCGGGGACGTCGGAGACCATGTGCTCCTCGTCGCCGGAGATCTCGGCGGCGGCGTCGTCGCACGGCACCAGGCCGGCGCGCCACGCCCGGACCCATGCCACGAAACGCGCCGAGCGGCGCGCCTGCAGGGTCGCCGCGCGTGCTGCGGGGGACATGGGAGCAAGGGTACGTGCTGACGTGCCGGTATGTCTCGCAGGCGACGAGGCCGTCAGCCGATACGCTTGCGGTCCATGGACGTCCTGGCGAACAACGACTGGCGCCGCCGGCGGGCCGTACCGGTGGTCGAGGCCGAGATCGACCTGGTCGTGGAGGATGCCGACTCGGGCTGGTGCGGAGCCGTGGTCGGCTTCGAGTTCGGCGCCGTCGTGCTCGAGGACCGCCACGGCATGCGCCGCAACTTCCCCCTGGAACCGGCCGCCTTCCTCCTCGAGGGCCGCCCGGTGACGTTGGTGCGCCCGGCGCCTGCTCGGGTACACCAGCGGAAAATGACCGCCTCGGGCTCGGTCGCCGTATCGGGCCACACCGTGCGGGTCGCCCGCCGCAGCCGCATCTGGGTCGAGGGCATCCACGACGCCGCCCTGGTCGAGCGCATCTGGGGCGACGACCTGCGCATCGAGGGCGTCGTCGTCGAGCCCCTGGACGGCATCGACGAGCTGGCAGCCGCCGTCGCCGGCTTCTCACCCGGCCCGGTGGCCCGCCTCGGCGTCCTGGTGGACCACCTGGTACCAGGCTCGAAGGAGAGCCGCATCGTCTCCTCGGTCCAGTCCCCGTACGTCCTGGTGACCGGCCACCCGTACGTCGACGTCTGGCAGGCCGTGAAGCCGTCCGCGGTAGGCATCCGCGCGTGGCCCGTTGTCCCTCCGGGCCGCCCATGGAAGGAGGGCGTCTGCGCCGCCTTGGGCGTACCGGACCCGTCAGCGATGTGGCGCCGAATCCTGTCCTCGGTCTCAACGTTCCGCGACGTGGAAACCCCGCTGATCAACTCCATGGAACGCCTGATCGACTTCGTAACAGAGCCCGACGACGACCTCTGACTCCGCACGGCGCCGGTTTCCCGACATGTCGGGCACTCCGAACTTAAGCCCGGTCGGGGTATAAATCCGACAAGTCGCGGCACGGAGTGCCCGACTTGTCGGGAAGTCCGGAGTTCGCGCCATCCGGGAATCCGGCGCCGACGAAACGGCCCGAGCGCTGGTCAGAGGGCCGGCCAGGGGTCGCGCGTGAAGACGAACGTCGCGATATCCAGGGCCACCACCTCGCCCGAAGGCGACCGCCGCACCTGCAGGACCTCACCGTCGTTCTCGCCCGACCGGCCCCGCCACCGGTCCGGCGCCGGGCCGTCCGGCTCGAAGCGCCACGGCGTGTCGTCCTTCGACAGCGGGGTGAAGACCAGGGCGTCGCCGGTCCAGCTCGCCTCGTACTCGCGGCCCATCCACCACCACCGGCCCGTCAACGCCGCCACCGAAGCGGGCGGCGGGGTGCCGGGCCGCCAGGGTGCGGGCCGGGCCGGCTCGCGCTCCAGGACCGCCTCCAGCAGGTCCAGCCCGAAGCCGCTCAGCCCTCCGGGGTGGTGCATCGTGTAGGCGTTGGCGAAGGCCACGACCCCGGTGCGGGAGGGGCGGTGCACCGCCAGGACGGCCAGGTAGCCGGGCATCGAGCCCGAGTGGCCGACGAACACCCGCTCGCCGCGCCGCCACAGCTGCAGGCCCAGCCCGTGGCCGGAGCGCCAGCTCTCCAGGTCGCTCAGCACCACCGGCGCGCACATCTCGTCGACGGTGGCGGGGGCCAGCACCGCCGGGTCGGGGTCGGCCAGGAACGCGGCCCAGCGCGACAGGTCCTCGACCGTCGACCAGAGCTGGCCGGCGGGGGCCATCGCGCCGGCGTCCAGGCGGGGCTCCTCACGCATCTCGTCGAGCCACGGGTGCACCACGTAGCCGCGGGCGAAGGGCTCCTCCGGCAGGTACGTGGTGCGCTCCAGCGACAGCGGGCGCAGCAGCCGCTTGGTCGTCATCTCGCGCCAGTCCTCGCCGCCGAGGCGGGCGACGACGGCGCCCAGGAGGCCGTAGGCGAGGTTGGAGTAGTGGAAGCCGTGCAGGGGAGGGTAGGCGACCTTGCCGGCGGTCAGCGCCGACAGGAAGGTCTCGACGTCGGTGCCGCGGTTGCGCTCCCACCAGTCGCCGTCCGGCTCGCGCTGCATGCCGCCGGCGTGGCCGAGCAGCTGGCGCAGGGTCACGTCGCCGACGGGGGTGCCGGGCAGGTGGCGGTACAGCGGGTCGTCCAGCGCCAGCCGGCCCTCGTCGCGCAGGCCGAGCACGAGGGCGCCGGTCATGGTCTTGGTGATCGACCCGATCCGGAACTGCTGCCCGGGCTCGTAGGGGCCCGCCGCGGCCACGTGGACGGGTGCGCCGTCGCGGACCACGCCCGCCACCAGCGTCGGCACCCGCGCGTCGGCGTGTGCGGCGGCCACCAGATCGTCGATGCGGGAGACGGTTTCGGGCAGGAGGGGCACGGGGGATCGCCTTCCTTCGTTCGCGGCATGCTGACCGGCCCAACTCTGCACCGCGGGGGAGGGCGGCGGGAAGTACACGAAGATCCTGCGACGATCCGGCGACAGCGGCGCCTGGAAGCGGCACGACGTGCATCGGCGTGACACGATCGAAGCGTGGATGTCTGGCTGATCGTCTGGTTGATCGTCGGCGCCGCTCTCATCGCGGCGGAGGTCTTCACGACCACCTTCGTGCTGCTGATGTTCGCGATCGGCGCGTTCGCCGCCGCGGGGGCCGCCGCCCTGGGGGCCAACGAGCCGATCCAGGCCGCCGTCTTCGCCGTGGTGAGTGCGCTGTCGTTCGTGGCGGTGCGGCCCACGCTGCGCCGCTACATGCAACGCGACGAACGCGACACCCAGATGGGTGTCGAGGCCATCGAGGGCTCGATGGCGCTCGTCCTCGAGGACGTCGGCAACGACAGCGGCATGGTCAAGATCGAAGGGGAGCTCTGGCGGGCCCGCCCGTACGACGCGACCCAGAGCTTCGAGAAGGGCGAACGGGTCCGCGTGATCGAGATCAAGGGTGCTACCGCAATGGTGTGGAAGGACTGAGGCAAGTGGATCCAACAGCGCTCCTGGCCGTACTGGTGATCGCGGCCGCCCTGATCGCCATCGTCACGGTGGTCAAGTCGGTGAAGGTGGTACCGCAGCAGGTCGAGTACGTGGTGGAGCGGCTCGGGAAGTACAGCCGGACGCTCACGCCCGGCCTGAACATCCTGGTGCCGTTCATCGACTCGGTCCGCAACAAGGTGGACAAGCGCGAGGCGGTCGTGAACTTCCCGCCCCAGCCGGTGATCACCTCCGACAACCTGGTCGTGTCGATCGACACGGTGCTGTACTTCAAGGTCGTGGACTCGGTCCGCGCGACGTACGAGATCTTCTCCTACCTGCAGGCGATCGAGCAGCTGACCGTCACCACGCTGCGTAACGTGATCGGCTCGCTCGACCTGGAGAAGGCGCTCACCAGTCGCGACGAGATCAACCGGCACCTGTCCGGCGTGCTCGACGAGACCACCGGCCGGTGGGGCATCAAGGTCACCCGCGTGGAGATCAAGGCGATCGAGCCGCCGCCGAGCATCCGCGACTCGATGGAGAAGCAGATGCGCGCCGAGCGGGACCGCCGCGCCGCGATCCTGCACGCCGAGGGCCTCAAGCAGTCGCAGATCCTGACCGCCGAGGGCGAGAAGCAGGCGGCGGTGCTGCGGGCCGAGGGCGACCGGCAGTCGCGCATCCTGACCGCCGAGGGCCAGGCGAAGGCCATCCGCACGGTCGTGGACTCCATCCACCTGGCCAACCCGGACTCGAAGGTCATGGCGTACCAGTACCTGCAGTCGCTGCCGCAGATCGCCGCCGGCCAGTCCAACAAGCTGTGGATCCTGCCGGTCGAGCTGACCAAGGCCCTCGAGGGCATCGGCGGCGCGCTCGGCGGCATCAGCCAGATGACCAACGACGAGCGCAGCCGCCACGTCGACCAGAGCTCGCTGGAGGAGGCCGAGTCCCAGGAGGTCATCGAGGCCCGGCGGGCGGCCGAGGAGGCGGCCGCCGCGGCCAACGCGGAGGCCGCCGCGGCCGCCGCGCAGGTCTCCGGCGACCAGCCCACCCGCGAGCTCGGCGGCTCGGCCGGCCTGCCCGCGTCGGCGTACGACATCGCACCGCAGCCCGAGCGCGACAACGGCTGACGCACGCACCGGGCCCGCACGTCCGATCGGCGGCGGGCCCGGTCGCGGCAAACCACCCAAACTGCCCGTAAGGCCGAAGACTGCGCGATGCACGACTTTTCGCCCGTCGGGGTATAAATCCGATATGTCGTGGCGCGGAGCGCCCGACATATCGCGGACCCGTCAGCTGCGCAGGGCGTCCAAAGCCAGCAGGGCGACGTGCAGCGACAGGCACACCGGCACGGCGTCGAGGTCCGCGCCGAGGATCTTGCGGATCTTCGCCAGCCGCTCGTAGAAGGCCGGCCGCGACAGGTGGCTGTGCTCGGCCGCCGCCGACTTGTTGCGGCCGCACTCGAGGTACGCCCGCAGCACGTCCAGCAGCTGCTCGCGCGGGTGCCGGGCGTCGTAGGCCAGCAGCGGCCCGAGCTCCCGCTCGACGAACGTCTGCAGCCGGGGCTCGTCGCGCAGCATGTGCAGCAGGCCGGCCAGCCCCACGTCGGTCAGCCGGACGACGCCGGTGACGGGGTGGCGTACCGCCTCGGCCACCTGCGCGGCCTCGACCAGCGAGCGGCGCGCCTCGCGCGGCGACCCGACGCCCTCGCCGGCCGCCACCACGGCGGCGGCGTGCGCGCGCTGCAGGCGCTCGGCGAACTGGCGCAGCACCTCCGGCTCGTCCGCCCGGTCGCGCAGGGCCAGCAGGACGCCGGCGCTGGCCGCGTCGAGGGTGCCGACGAGCCCCTTGACCGAGAGCTCCGACAGCGCCCGCTCGGCCTCGGTCGCCAGCGCCGGGCGGATCACGAGCCCGACGAGGTGCCGGCGATCCAGTGGTACACCCAGAGCCCGCGCCCGCAGCGCCACCTCCTCGACCGGGATGGTGTGGTTGAGCAGCGCGTTGAGCAGCGTGCGGTGCGGCCCTTCGGGGTCGGGGTCGATCAGCCGCCCCAGCGCCAGGGTGGAGGCGGCCCGCTCGATGAGGATCACGTGCCGCGCCTCGGCCGACGGCACGCGCATGAGCAGCCGCCCCCAGTCCTGCCCCCGCGCGCCCACGACCGTCACCAGCCAGCCCGACTCCGCGTCGTGCCCGGTGCGCCCGGCCGGCCGGATCGCCCGCGAGTGCGCCTCCCAGCTGGCCAGCAGCAGCTGCGCCGAGCCGCCGGCGGCGTCGTAGGCGAGGACCTGCCGCGAGAGGTTCTCCAGCACCACGGGTGCGCCCGCGAGGGTCGCCGCCTGCGCGACGACCTCGGCCGGCCCGGCGCCCTCGACGGACAGGTCGGTGAAGCGCTGGTGGATCTCCTCGGTGGCGCGCAGCTCGGCCAGCTGCGCGTCGATGATCATCGAGTGCACGGCCTCGGTGATGGCCACGAACGGCGTGCCGCGGTGCAGCTCGACGAGGGGGAAGCCGAGCTCGTCGGCGGTGCGCACCATGACGGCGGGCAGCTGACGCGCGTAGCGCCGGCCCATCTCCACGGCGAGCCCGCACGCGCCGACCTCGGCGAGGTCGGCGATGTAGCGGCGCAGCCCGGCGTCGTCCGGCGGCAGCCCGATGCCGGTGGTGAGCACCAGCTCCCCGCCGCGCAGCAGGGTGGCGATGTCGGGCACCTCGGAGCTGTGCACCCAGCGCACCGACTGGTCGAGGCCGCCCTCGCCCGCCACGATCCGCGGGGCGCCGTTGCGCACCGGCTCCAGGGCGAGCACCTCGCGGACGGTGGGGAACATCAGCGCGGATGCTACAACTCGCTGCGGCTCAGCTCCCAGAACGCGACCGCGGCCGCGTTGGCGACGTTGAGCGAGTCGACGCCCCGGTGCATCGGGATGACGACCGCGGCGTCGCTGGCCCGCAGTGCCTTGGCCGTCAGGCCGGGCCCTTCGGCGCCCAGCAGGAGGGCCGGGCGGGCCCGTTGCGCCGCGGTGAGCCGCTGGATCGGCACCGCGTCCGCCGCCGGCGTGAGCGCGAGGATCGTGAAGCCGGCCTCGCGCACCCGGTCCAGACCGTCCGGCCACGGATGCAACTGCGCATACGGTACGGCGAACACCTCGCCCATGCTGACCCGCACGCTGCGGCGGTAGAGCGGGTCGGCGCACGACGGCGACAGCAGCACGGCGTCCATGCCGAGCGCCGCGGCGCTGCGGAACAGGGCGCCGAGGTTGGTGTGGTTGTTGATGTCCTCCAGGATCGCGATCCGCCGGGCGGAGGCGAGGATGGCGTCGGCGCTCAGCTCCGGCTTGCGGTGGAACGACGCGAGCACGCCGCGGTGGACGTGGAAGCCGGTGATCTCCTCGAGCGTCGCCTGGTCCGCGGCGTAGACGGGCACGCCGGCCAGGGGCAGGTCGGCGAGCTGCTCGACGCGCTTGGCGTCGATGAGCACGGAGCGCAGCCGGAAGCCGGCCCGCAGGGCCCGCCGCAGGACGAGCTCGCCCTCGGCGATGAACAGCCCGTTGGGCGGCTCCCAGCGGGTGCGCAGCTCCACGTCCGTCAGCGCCCGGTAGTCGCCGATCCGATCGTCGTCGCCGGTGATCTGTTCCACGCTCAGCACCGGTCGATTCTGCACCCACGGCGTCGCGCGGTGCCTACGGGAAGGCGGCGTTGTACAGATCGTTGCGCTGCTCGAAGTGCGCCTCGCGGGTCAGCCGGCCGGCCGCCAGGTCCTCGTCGAGCCGCCCCAGCCGCGCGAGCACGTGCACGACGTCGCACGGGTGGGGCGCCGGCCGCTGCGGCCGGGCCCGCAGCCGCTCGTGCAGCTCCCGCAGGCTCAGCGGCGCGCCGGGGTCGACCCGGGTGGCCAGCACGAACCCGTCCGGGTCCGCGCGGTCGAACCAGGCCGCCATGGGCTCGCCGAACCAAGGCACCGCCAGGGCCGAGACGAACAGGTCGCGGGTGGCCGTGACCGGCTCGGAGCCGTCGGCGGGCGCTAGGCGGACCGTCACACCCACCACTGGGTCGCCGCGGAAGGCTTCCTGCCGGTACGCCACCCACAGGACGGTCGCCTCGGCCGGCTGTCCCGTGGCGTACAGCGCCGCCGGGCCGGCGCCCGCGCGCACGAGCCGGAACCGGCGGACGGCGTACACGGCGAGGGCGGCCATCGCCGAGCCGGCGCAGGCGAGCAGGACGGCCGGCCACCACTGCACGCCGGCCGCCCGCGACTACTGCATCGAGATGTGCACGTGGTTGTAGTGGTCGCCGGCCGGTGTGCCGTCGCCGCCGTAGGACTTCCAGCCACTACTGGGTTGCCAGATGCGTTTGTACCAGATGACGTACTTGATCCCGAGGTTCTTCGCGTTCGCCAGGGCCCAGGCGGCCAGGTTGTCGCCGTAGGTCTTGTCCGAGCCGGTGGCTCTAGCATTTACGAATGTCGATGCATTGGCCGAGAAGTCACACGCCTTGCCGAGCGGATGGTCGCCGCCACCGCCGCTGCGGTAGCAGCTCGTGTAGTGCGTGAAGCCGGCCTTGCGGGCCTCGTTGTACATGTTCGTCGTGCGCGGGGACTGGCAACCGCTGGTCGTCGGGTCGTCGCCCGTGCAGCCCTCCTTCGGGTACGAACCGTCGGAGTTGCGGGCGACCGGGTTGGTGGTCACCTTGCCGCCGCTCGGGACGCCGCCGCTCACGTCGGCGCCGCCGCCGGCCTTGCGCAGCGCGTCCTCGGCGGCCTTCTTGTTGGCCTCCATGATCTTCAGCTGCGCCTGCTGATTGGCCACCGCCGCGTCGATGTCCTTGCGCTGCTGCTCCAGCTGCTGCTGGGTGGTGCGCACCTCGTGCAGCTGGTCGTTCTCGCGCTGGGCCAGGTACTCGACCGTGACCATGTTGTGCAGCATGTCGTCGGCGTTCTGCGCGCCGATGATCACGTTGACCAGGCTGACCCGCCGGCCGCGGTAGGCGGCGTTGGCGATGGCGCCCGCGTTGGCCTGCAGCTCCGTGAGCCGGGCCTGCGTCTTGGTCATCTGGTCGCCGATCGCGGTCTGGTCGGCGACGGACTTGTCGAGCCGCCCCTTCGCGTCGTTGTACTCCGCGGTCGCCTTGTCCAGGGCCTGACGCACAGTGAGGTTCTGCCCGCCGTCCTCGTTCGCGCCCGGTGTCGGTTCCGACCATGCGGCGTCACCGAACGTGGTCACCAACAGTAGCGCGGTGACCAGCAGCGTGAGGAGACGTCTGGGTGCCGTCAACATCGCGGGTCAGCATACCGAAGCGCCCTGAAAACGCCAGCGCGAGAATGTTGCTTATGGACGACCTACTCTCCCGGCATCGGCGGGTCATGCCCGCCTGGATGCCCGTGTACTACGACGAGCCGATCGAGCTGGTCACCGGCAAGGGTTCCCGGGTCACGGACAGTAATGGAAAGATTTACCTGGACTTCTTCGGCGGCGTGCTGACCAACTCGCTCGGTTACGACCTGCCGGAGGTCCGCGAGGCGATCGAGCGCCAGCTGCGTACCGGCATCATGCACACCAGCACGCTGTACCTGATCCGCGCGCAGGTCGAGCTCGCCGAGAAGATCGCCCGGCTGTCCGGCATCCCCGACGCCCGGGTGTTCTTCACCAACTCCGGCACCGAGGCCAACGAGGCCGCCCTGCAGGTGGCCACCAACAACCGCGGCGGCAACAGCATCCTGGCCGTGCGCAACAGCTACCACGGCCGCACGGCGGCCACGATCGCGGTGACCGGCAACCGGGCCTGGTCCGCCTCGGCGCTGAGCCCGTTCAACGTGAGCTACCTGCACTCCGGCGACCGGCTGCGCGGGCTGTTCAAGGGCATGAGCGACGAGCGGTACCTCGAGGCGGCCGAGGAGGACCTGCGCGAGGTCCTCGCCACCACCACCGCAGGGCCGGTGGCCTGCCTGATCGCCGAGCCGATCCAGGGCGTCGGCGGCTTCACGCACGGCCCCGACGGCCTGCTGGCGGTGTGGAAGCGGGTGCTGGACGAGCACGGCATCCTGCTGGTCAGCGACGAGGTGCAGACCGGCTGGGGCCGCACCGGCGCGCACTTCTGGGGCTACCAGGCACACGGCGTCACGCCCGACCTGCTGACCTTCGCCAAGGGCGTCGGCAACGGCATGGCCCTGGCCGGCGTGGTCGGGCGGGCCGGCGTGCTCGAGTCGGTGCAGGGCATCTCGTTCTCGACCTTCGGCGGCAACCCCCTCGCCACCGCGGCCGGCAACGCGGTGCTCGACTACATCCTCGAGCACGACCTGCAGGAAAACGCGGCGCGCACCGGCGCCATCATCCTCGACGGCCTGCGGGCGCTGTCGAGCCCGATCGTCGCCGAGGTGCGCGGCCGGGGCCTCATGATCGGCGTCGAGCTCACCAGCGCCGCGGCCACCACCGCGGTGTTCGAGTCGTGCAAGCGCGACGGGCTGCTGATCGGCAAGGGCGGGCTGTACGGCACCACGCTGCGCATGGGCCCGCCGCTGAACCTCACCGAGGCCGAGGCGCGGGAGGGTTTGGAAATTCTGACCAGCGCACTGCACGAGCACGGAACTGTTTCAGGCTGAGAACGCCCAGGTCAACACGGCGATCATCGGCGGGGCCGAACCATCCCAGAGGGGTTGGTTCGGCCTTTTTCGTGAAAATCGGCGGAATCCCGCCGACGCTCCGCTTGTAACAAAACGGGCTAAATCTCGGCGGGGGCCTGACGCCGGGCCGGTTTCGGGTGGTCTTCTAGTGCCGTCGCCGGATGCCCCCCGATCAAGATCGAGATGTACCCCCACCTGGGCTTTTAGCCACCCTTAAGATCCACTTCGAAGGTAACAGTTTGAAAACTTCACCCAACACCTTGACAAGAAGGGCCCCGCAGTAAGAACTTTTACCACTAACAGTTAAGGAACTTTGCTGAAAGGGAGCGAGCATGACGCCACGCGAGGAGCTCACGACGGCGGTGCAGACCGCTGTCGGCGCCTCCCCCGTGTCGCCGGCTCCGCTGCCCGCAGCGCCCGTCGAGATCCTCGCGGCGCCGGCCGCGGGGGAGAGCGTCCTGGCCCGGGTCCGCGCCGGGCTGGGCGAGTTCACCGGCGCCCTGCAGCGCGTCGCCGAGCTGATCCTGGCCGACCCGGCCGCGGCGGCCCGCTCGACGATCGTCGAGCTCGCCGAGCGCAGCGGCACCTCGCCCGCCACCGTGACCCGCTTCTGCCGGGCGCTGGGCTTCGTCGGCTACGCCGAGATGCGCCTGGCCATCGCCGGCGAGACCGGCCGGGCCGCCCGTACCGGCGGCTGGACGATGGACATCGGGCGCGAGATCCAGCCGACCGACCCGCTGGAGCGCGTGCTCGGCCAGATCATGGCGGCCGACACGCAGTCGATGCACGACACCGCCGCGCTGCTGGACCTCTCCGAGGTCGAGCGCGCCGCCGAGGCCATCGCGCGCGCCAACCGGGTGGACATCTACGGCCAGGGCGGCAGCGCGCTGGTCGGCGGGGAGATGCAGTTCTGCCTGCACCGCATCGGCGTCGCCGCCTGGGCCTGGACCGACGTGCACAACGGCCTGGCCAGCTCGGCGCTGCTCAAGGGCGGCGACGTCGCCCTCGGCGTCTCGCACAGCGGCCAGGCCCGCGAGACGGTCGAGATGATCGCCGAGGCGAGCAGCCGGGGCGCGACGACGATCGCGCTGACCAGCTTCCCGCGCTCGCCGCTGGCCGAGGTCGCCGACATCGTCCTGCTCACCGCGACGCAGGCGACCACCTTCCGGCCCGACGCCCTCTCGGCCCGGCACCCGCAGCTCGTGGTGCTCGACCTGCTGTACATCGCGGTCGCCCAGCGCACCCACGAGCGCGCACACGCAGCGTTCTCCGTCACGGCCCAGGCGGTCGCCGGTCACCGGTCGGCCTCCGGAAAGGAAGCGTCGTGACCACCCTGCAGGACGCTCGCGCGAGAAAGGGCGACGGGATGGCCGTCACCGCTCACGGTTACGTCTCCGCGATCCAGTCGGTCATCGACCGGATCGCCCTCACCCAGGTCAACGGCATCAGCCAGGCCGCCGACCACATCACCGCCGCGCTGCGCGCCGGCGGTCTCCTCCAGGCGTTCGGCACGGGACACTCCGAGGCGGTGGCGGTGGACTTCGCCGGCCGCGCCGGTGGCCTCGTGCCGACGAACAAGATCCTCCTTCGGGACCTCGTCGTCTACGGCGGCGCGGACCCGAAGATCCTCGAGGACGAGAAGCTGGAACGCGATCCGAGCATCGCGGCCCGGCTCTACGAGATCGCCGCGCCGCGTCCCGAGGACGTGTTCGTGATGGCCTCACAGTCGGGGATCAACGGCGGGATCGTCGAGATGGCGCTGCTGATCAAGCAGCGCGGGCACAAGTTGATCGCCATCACATCGGTCGAGCACACCGCACGGGTGTCCCCCAGGCACCCCTCGGGCCAGCGGCTCGCCGACATTGCCGACGTCGTGCTGGACAACGGCGCGCCGTACGGCGACGCACTGCTGTCGCTGGAAAGCGGCGGCGCGGTCTGCCCGGTCTCTTCGGTCACCAACGCGCTCATCGCGCAGCTGGTGGTCGCCGAGGTCGTGCGACGCATCGAGGCCGCGGGCGAGGTGGCTCCCGTCTACCTGTCCGCAAACGTCCCCGGCGGGGACGAGCACAACCACACCCTCGAGTCGCGGTACGCCGGACGCGTCCGGCGCACCGCCTGACCCGAACCGAGGAGACCCCCACATGTCCAATGATCTGACTCGTCGTACCGTCCTGCGGCGCGCGGCGGCTGCGGGCCTGCTCGCCACGCCGGCAGCCGGTCTGCTCGCCGCCTGCGCCGGCTCCGACTCCAAGCCCGAAGACAACAAGGGTGGCGGCGCCAAGTCGGCCGACAACCCGTTCGGCGTTGCGGACGGCAGCACCGTCAAGGTCGTCGTCTTCGACGGCGGTCTCGGCACGGACTACGCCAAGAAGGACGTCGAGATCTTCAAGGCGAAGCACGCCAACGTCACGGTGAACCAGAGCGCCACCCAGAAGATCAAGACGCAGGAGCAGCCGAAGATGGCGACCTCCCCGTCCGACCTGATCAACAACTCCGGTGCCGACAACATGGACACCAGCACGCTGATCAACGAGAACGCGATCCAGTCGCTGGACGACCTGCTCGACGCCCCGACCTGGGACGGCACCGGCAAGATCCGCGACGTGCTGCTGCCGGGCACCATCAACGACGGCACCTTCCAGGGCAAGTTCTACACGCTCAAGTACGCCTACACGGTGTGGGGCATGTGGTACGACGCCGCCCTGTTCGAGAAGAACAGCTGGACCGCGCCGAAGACCTGGGCCGACTTCTTCACCCTGGCCCCGAAGATCAAGGCCGCCGGTGTCGCCCCGTTCGTCTACGACGGCGTGCACGGCTACTACCCGCGCTGGCACATCATGGCGACGGTGTGGAACGCGGCCGGCAAGCAGGCCGTGGTCGACATCGACAACCTCAAGCCGGACGCGTGGAAGGCCGCGGGCATCCTCGAGGGCCTGCAGAACATCGAGAAGATGGTCAAGGACCAGCTGATCCTGGCCGGTTCCTCGGCGCTCAACCACACCGCGTCGCAGCAGGCGCACCTGGACGGCAAGGCCGCCTTCATCCAGCTCGGCACCTGGTACAAGAACGAGATGGCCAAGACCCTGCCCCCGACCTTCAAGCTGACGCTCTCGAACTACTGGGACGTCGCCAGCCCGAAGGCCGCCGGCGCGGTCTACGCCGGTGCCGGCGAGGACTGGGTCGTTCCGGCGAAGGCCGCGAACGCCGCTGGCGCGAAGGAGTACCTGCGCGCGATGCTGTCCACCGAGGGTGCCGGGGCGTTCGCCTCGCTCACCAAGTCGCTGGCGTCCGTCAAGGGCTCGGGTGACAAGGTCGACGACACGGCGCTGGCCAGCGCGAACGCGCTCATGAAGGGCGCGCCCGCGGAGCTGATCTCGTTCCGCTACCCGGACTTCTACGCCGACTACGACAAGGAGAGCCAGAACCTCTCGGAGGACCTGATGGCCGGCCGCGTCGACGCCGCCGGGTTCATCACCAAGATGCAGGCCATCGCGGACAAGGTCTCCAAGGACCCGAACGTCAAGAAGCAGACCCGCACCAACTGATCCCGTTTCCCGGTTAGGTAGTGACTGATCATGCGGCACGGTAAGGCGCGGTTCGTGACGGGCTTCCTAGCCCTTCCGGTACTGCTCTTCGCGTTCTACGTGGTGTGGCCGTTCGCCCAGGCGGTGGGGTACTCGTTCACCGACTGGGGCGGCTACTCGGACAAGCAGAACTTCGTGGGCTTCGACAACTACGTTCGCCTGTTCAAGGACGAGCTGGTACACAAGGCCTTCTGGCACAACGTGTTCTTCCTCGTCACCGTGCCGCTGTTCACGATCGTGCTGGCCCTGTTCTTCGCGTTCCTGCTCAATGTGGGCGGACGCGGAGACAGGGCCGGCGTCCGGGGCGTCTTCGGGTCCAGCGTCTACAAGGTCATCTTCTTCTTCCCGCAGGTGCTGTCGCTGGTCCTCATCGCGGTCATGTGGGGACAGATCTACCGCGGTGACGACCAGGGCCTCATCAACGGCCTGCTCATCAAGGCCCACCTGATCGACCCGCAGCACCCCAACGCGTTCGTCGCCGACCCCACCCCGATCCTCGGCATCCCCGCCGTGCTGTGGTGGCTGCTGGTCATCGCGGTGTGGAGCGGCGTCGGCTTCTACATGGTCCTGTTCTCGGCGGCGATGCAGAGCATCCCGAAGGACATCTACGAGGCGGCGTTGCTGGACGGCGCCGGCCGTATGCACACCTTCCTTCGCATCACGCTGCCGCTGCTGCGGGACAACATCTCGGTCGCCTGGGTCTACCTCGGCATCACCGCGCTGGACATGTTCGCCCTGGTGTACGTCATGACACCCAGCCAGGGCGGCCCCGACCACGCCTCCGAGATCTTCGCGTCGGTGATCCAGTTCACCGCATTCAACCGCGGTCAGTTCGGTTACGCCTGCGCCCTCGGTGTGGCGCTGGCGATCTTCACGATGCTGATCGCCGCCATCCAGCTGCGGGTCACCCGCCGCGAGCGAATCGAGTTCTGACATGGCTGACGTGGTGGTGAACGACAGGCGTGCGGCGCCCACCGGCGGCGCCGGCCGCGGCCCCGCGCCGAAGGCCGCCAAGGAGCGGGCCAAGCTCGGCGACACGATCTTCGGCGGCTTCTCGCACCTGTTCCTGGTCGTCTGGGCACTCATGGTGGTGTACCCGCTGCTCTGGGTGGTGATGTCGTCCTTCAAGGACGACCGGGGCATCATCAAGGAGCCGCTGTCGCTCAACCCGCACTCGCTGCACTGGGAGAACTTCTCCCGCGCGTGGAGCAAGGGCGGCCTCGGCGGCTTCTTCTTCAACACCCTGATCGTCGTCGGCGGCGGCGTGTTCCTGACCATGCTGCTGGGTTCGATGGCCGCCTACGTGCTGGCCCGCTACGACTTCCCGGGCAACCGGGCGATCTACTTCCTGTTCCTGTCCGGGCTGACGCTGCCGGTGTACCTCGCGATCGTGCCGCTGTTCAAGGGCGTGTACAACACCGGCGTCTCGTTCCCGCTGATCGGCCTGAACTCGCGGGTCATGCTGATCCTCGTGTACGTCGCCTGGTCGCTGTCGTTCACGATCTTCTTCATGCACTCGTTCTTCCGAACGTTGCCGACCACGGTGGCGGAGGCCGCGCTCGTCGACGGCGCCTCGCACACCACGCTGTTCTTCCGCGTGATGCTGCCGATGGCCAAGCCCGGCCTGATCAGCATCGGCATCTTCAACGTGCTCGGGCAGTGGAACCAGTGGTACCTGCCGACGGTGCTCATGCAGGACCTCTCCGGCGCGGGCAAGACGCACCAGGTGCTCGCGCAGGGCCTCATCAGCCTGTCGGTGAACCAGGGGTACAAGTCGGACTGGTCCGGCCTCTTCGCGGGCCTCACCATGGCGATGCTGCCGGTCTTGATCGTGTACATCGTGTTCCAGCGGCAGGTGCAGGCCGGCCTCACCAGCGGGGTGTCGAAGTAGATCCCGCTCACAGACCCGCGCGGCCCCGGTGCTTCGGTGCAGAAGTGCCGGGGTCGTGCGATGTAATGCCCTCATGCTCGTCGCGGTGACGCCGTCCGGCGCCGGCGGCCGCCTGCGGCCGCTGGCCGACGACGGCACGCCCGCCGGCGGCGAGGAGCACGTCGCAGACCTGGCGGGGGCGGTCGCACGAGTCGAGTCACGCGACCGTCCCCGCTGGCTTTGGCCGTCCACGGCCGAGATCTACCCCCGCCTCGTGCGCGCCGGCGTGCGGGTCGAGCGCTGCCACGACCTCGAGCTGGCCGAAGCGCTCCTGCTCGGCGCGGAGGGCGCGTGGGGCGCGCCGCGCACGCTCGCCGCGGCGAGCGCCCGCCTGGCCGGGCGGCCGGTGCCGCCGGACCCTCCGGCGCGGGCCGCCGAGCCGCCGGGACTGTCGCAGGATTCGCTGTTCGACGCGTTCGACGCTCCGGCGGTACCGCTGGACGAGCTCATCGCGGTCTATCACGAGCAGCGCCGGCGGATCGAGGCGCTGCCGGAGCTGCCCTCGGCGCACGACCTCGCACCGCGCGCCGGCGGGATGCGCACCCTCGTGGCCGCCGAGTCCGCCGGCGCGCTCGTCGCCGTCGAGATGGGCCTGGCCGGCCTGCCGTGGCGCGCCGACGTGCACGACACCCTGCTGCGCGAGCTGCTCGGCCCGCCCTCGCCGGTCGGCGGACCGCCCGCCCGTCTGGCCGAGCTCGGCGCCCGCCTCAACGACGCCCTCGGCCAGCGCGTGCACCCCGACTCCCCGGCCGAGCTGCTGCGCGCCTTCGCCCGCGCCGGGATCATGCTGCGCAGCACCCGCAAATGGGAGCTCGAGCACGTCGAGCACCCGGCCGTGCCGATCCTGCTGGAGTACAAGGAGCTGTACCGCCTCTGGGTCGCGCACGGCTGGACCTGGCTCGACCAGTGGGTCGCCGGCGGCCGCTTCCGCGCCGAGTACATCCCCGGCGGCGTCGTCTCCGGCCGCTGGGCCACCCGCGGCGGCGGCGCCCTGCAGATCCCCAAGATCGTGCGCCGGGCCGTCGTGGCCGACCCCGGCTGGACGTTCGTCGCCGCCGACGCCGGGCAGCTCGAGCCCCGCGTGCTCGCCGCCGTCTCCGGCGACCGCCGCCTGGCCCGCGCCGCCGCGGAGGGCGACCTCTATGCCGCCCTGGCCGCCGACGCGTTCGACGGCGACCGGGCCAAGGCCAAGATCGCGCTGCTCGGCGCCATGTACGGCCAGACCGGCGGCAACGCGGCGCCCGCCCTCGCCGCCCTGCGCCGCTTCTACCCGGCCGCCTGGGACCTCGTCGAGGAGGCCGCCCGCACCGGCGAGAGCGGGGGACTGGTGCGCACCTGGCTCGGCCGCACCTGCCCGCCCGCATCGGTGACCTGGCGCGAGGGCTACGACGAGCCCGGCGCCGAGGTCGAGTCGCGCGGCGGCGCCCGTGGCCGCGCCCGCGGCCGGTTCACCCGCAACTTCGTCATCCAGGGCACCGCCGCCGAATGGGCCCTGGTCCTGCTCGCGCGCCTCCGCGCGGCGCTGACGGGCTACCGCGCGGAGCTCGTGTTCTTCCAGCACGACGAGGTGATGGTGCACTGCCCGCGACCGGAGGCCGAGGCGGTCGCCGCCGCCGTGCGCGCCGCCGGCGAGGAGGCCCGCCGGCTGCTCTTCGGCGACACCGAGGTGCGCTTCCCCCTCGACGTGTCGATCGTCGAGCGTTACAGCGACGCGAAGTAGGCGGCCATCGCGTCGGTGTGGGTCGGGAAGCACAGCGGCCGGGCCCCGACGGCGACCTCGAACCCGAGCGACTCCTCCGTGCGCGCCGACTGCGGCAGCTCGACCAGCGGCCGCGGCGGCAGGACGCCGAACACGATGAGGTTGCCGCTGCGCACGCTCTGCACGTCGAACAGCCGCACGTCGGAGGCGTCGGCGAGGATCGTGGTCTCCTCGCGCAGCTCCCGCGCCGCCGCCTCCTGCCACGACTCGCCCAGCTCGATGAACCCGCCCGGCAGCGCCAGCTCACCGCGCATCGGCTCGATGTCGCGGCGCACCACGACGATCCCGCGCCCCTCGTCGGTATCGACGGGCAGCAACACCACCGCCACCGGCAGCGGGTTGCGCCAGGTAGTCTCCCCGCACGCCGCGCACACCCGCGGCCAGGGCGCCCCTTGCACATAGGCGGCGCCGCAGTACGAACAGTGATCATGGAGGGCCATGAGCATGCAGCCTACCGAGCGCGTACTAATCTGATCGGCGTCGGTGCTGACTCGTTGACGTAGGAGAGCCCCGCTGAGCGCGATAGTCGGACTGGTTCTCGCCGCAGGTGGCGGCCGCCGGTATGGCGGCCCCAAGGCGCTCGTGCGCCACGACGACGGCCGCCTGCTGGTCGAACGCGCCGTCGCCACCCTCCGCGACGGCGGTTGCACGCGGATCTGGGTCGTCCTCGGCGCCGAGGCCGCCCGCGTCCGCGACGAGGCGCAGCTCGGCGACGTCCAGCTGCTGGACAACCCCACCTGGAAGAGCGGCATGGGCTCCTCCCTGCGCGTCGGCCTGGCGGCCCTGGCCGACAGCGACGCGCAGGCCGTCGCCGTGCTCCTGGTCGACACGCCGGGCATCGGCCCCGAGGCCGTGTCCCGCCTGCTGGCCGCCGCGCCGGCCGGCACCGGCGCCCTGCTCACGGCGACGTACAAGGGCAAGCGCGGCCACCCGGTCATCCTCGGCCGCGACCACTGGCCCGGCGTGACGACCCTGGCGACGGCGGACGTGGGCGCCCGGGCCTACCTGGTCGCACACGCCGACCAGGTCCAGGGCGTCCCGTGCGAGGACATCGCCGACGACACCGACCTGGACGTGCCGCCGGAGGAGTGACCGCCCCGGCGGCTGTTGTGTCCGACAAGTCGGGCACTCCGTGCCACGACTTGTCGGATTTTTCGCCTGACAGGAGATAAATCCGCGCTGATGGGCAATTTCGGGCATCGCGCAAGGCCGGTCCGCGATCGATGCACCGGAGGTCAGTGACGGGCGTCGGTGGGGATGCAAGGTCGCGCGTGGTGCCGGCGGGCCGCAGCGTCGGTGGCCGGGCGGTTAGCGGTGGGCGGCCTGCCACGCGCCGGCCGGCAGGGGTGCGAGGTCGCGCGTGCCGCCGGCGGCTCGCAACGTCGGTGGCCGGGCGGTCAGCGGTGGGCGGCCTGCCACGCGCCGGCCGGCAGGGGTGCGAGGTCGCGCGTGCTGCCGGCGGCCCGCAGCGTCGGCGGCCGGGCGGCCTGGCACACGCCGACCGGCAGCGGTGCGAGGTCGCGCGTGGTGCCGGCGGGCCGCGGCGTCGGTGGCCGGGCGATCAGCGGTGGGCGGCCTGCCACAGGGCCGGCCAGCCGCCGTGTGCCAGCCAGCCCTCGGGGACCAACAGGCCGTGCTCGGCGATGTGGTCCCAGAAGGTCTCGCGGTCGGCGCCCAGCTCCACCGCGTCCGCCCACGCCGCCGCCCAGGGGCCGTCCTCGTCGTGCAGCGCCGAGGCCGGGTAGCCGGGCACGTGGACCCGCCGGGGCGCCAGCACGGCCGCGCCCGGACCGGACCAGCAGGTCACGGCCAGGGCGCAGGCGCACAGCATCGGCACCGTGATCCCGCGGGGCCGCGACGACACCAGCGCCGGGTGGCCCTCCCGCAGCAGGTCGCCCAGTGCCGAGCGGACCCGCAGCGCGACCAGGTCGGCCGTGCGCGCCTCGGCCACGCCCGGGCGGCGGGCGAGCGTGCGCAGCGATCCCGGCAGTGGCGCGTCGGCGAGCAGCGGGGCCAGCTCGGGCGCGCCGTCCGGCAGCGCGCCGGCCATTGGGCGCTCGGCGGTCGCCCGCCACAGCCGGGCCGCCTCGCCGGACTCCAGCGCCGCGGCGACCGCCCGGGCCAGCGCCGGCCGCGACGCGCGGCGCATGGCGGTCAGCGGCTCCTCGCTCGGGCCGCCCGCCGGCAGCCGGCCGGCGAGCGCCGCGATGGGCTCGAGCGTCGCGGCGAGCTCCCGCCGGGCCTGCGCGGCGCGCGCGACGAGGGCCGGGCCGTGCTCGGCGGCGATGCGGGCCGCCGGCGAGGGCACCCGCCGCCGCCCGGCACGAGCCTCGCGCGCCGGGCCCGGCTCCGGTCCGGGCTCCGGTCCCGCGTCCGCCCCCGGCGCCCCGTCCACGGCCGGGCGCTGCGGCGGCAGGGTCGCGACCCACTCGCGGAAGCGCGCGTCCAGCGCCGGCTCCGGGTCGTGGTTGAAGCGCGCCCGCAGCTCGGCGACGATCCAGCCGTGGCGCACCGGGCGCAGCTGGCCGTTGAGCAGCAGCCGCCCGTCGGCGCAGCGGACCGCGACGAGGACGGACCGGCCGGCGACGCACTGCGCCGTGTAGTCGGGGCCGCCGATGCAGTTGCCCATGTACGCGCCCCACAGCGCCGTCTGCCGCGGCGTCAGCGCGATCTCGAGGCGCTCGCCGCCGGAGCCCGGCAGGGCGGTGCCGTCGGCGGCCAGGATCGGGGCCGGGACCTTGAAGGCGGCCGTCAGGCTCTCGGTCGCGACGGCGGCGGCCAGCGCGGCGGCGAGGTCCGGCCAGGCGCGGGCGCGGCGGGCCGGCTGCGCCGCGTCCGCGCCGTCGTCGCCGGCGCCGAAGCCGGCCAGGCCCGCCAGCTGCGCCACGCCGCCGGCCGCCGCGGCGATCGACTCCAGCGACGGTTCGAGCGGCGACGGCTCGGCACGATCGGGCGGCTCCGGGTCGATGAAGGGGACCGTGTCGTACTGGACCGAGGCGGACTCGCGGCCGTCGAGCCGGGCCACGGCGTCGCAGAGCTCGGCGAGCCACAGCATGTCGCCGATGTGCTCCAGGTAGGGGTGGCCGCGCTCGATCGCCAGGCCGATGCTGACGCCGTCGCCGGCTTCGAGCAGGGGCGGCTGGAACCAGCGGGGGAGCCGCTCGGGGGAGAAGTGCCCGACGGCGGCCCGCCACTTGGCCAGTGAGCCGTTGGCCCACCGTGCGGCGGCGCGGCGGGCCGGGTCCTCGGGGCCCTGGACGATGCCCCACAGCAGCGTCGCGGCCTTGCCGTGGGCCAGGACCCCGTACGTGCGCGCGTTGGCGATCGCGATGCGCACGAACGCCTCGTCCCCGGAGGGCTGGCGGGGGTTGGCGAGGCGGCGCTCCAGGTCGCGCAGGATCACGCCCGGGCGCGCGGGGAGGCCGGTCAGGCCGGGTATGCGCCGGGCGGCGCGGCTGAGCTGGCCGGGGTCGACGAGCGCGGCCGCCGCGGCGATCTCGTGGCGGTGGCGGTCCAGGGCGGCCGGCACGCCCTCGTCGGCGACCGTGACCGCCAGGCGCGCGAGCACGGTGGCGCCCAGGCAGTCGTGCAGTGCCGCGTCGGCGCAGCGGGTGTGGTACCACAGCGGCGCCTGCCACCGCGCCGCCTCCGCGAGGGTCGGCTCGTGTCCGAGGCTCGAGCGCAGCGCGGCCAGGAGGTCGTCGTCGTCATAGCGCTCCTGGCGCGTGTACAGGTCGTCGCGGCGGTCCCCGCGGGCCTGTGTCGCGCGGCGGGCCTCGCGGCGGCGGCGGTCCTGCTGGTGCGCGCGGACGCGGTCCCACAGGTCCAGCAGCAGCGCCAGGCGGCGCGGGCGCGGGAACGGCGTGAGGAACCGGGCCAGGTGCGTGCCGACGACCGAGGGCAGGCCGTCCGGGAACGGGTCGATGCCCGGCGGCGCCTCGAGGCCGAGCAGCGTGACCAGCTGCTCGGGGCCCAGCAGGTCGGCGGCGGCGACCGCCAGGCGCAGCGCGGGCCAGCGGGCGGCCTCGACGGCGGCGGTCGCGGCGGCGCCCAGCGGCTTGGTCGCGTCCGGGCCGAACAGGGCGACCGAGATGGCTGCGGGTGGCCCGAGGGCCTCGGCTCCGGCGATGCGCAGGGCGGCGAGCACGCCGTCGCGGCGGTCTCCGGCGCCGCCCTCCAGGCGCGCCGCCCGGAAGTCGTCGCCCAGGTCGGCGCCGGAGTCGGCGGCGACGACCCCGCCGTCCTGCACGAGCCGGGCGAGCCGGTCGAGCGCCCGCCGGACCCGGTCGTCGCCGGCATCGGCCGGCCCGAGCACCACCGCGGCGCCGGGAGACATGCCGCTCAACGGCCGGACGCGTTCGTGAGGGGGAGGGATCACTCCGCCGGACAGTCGCGTCACCCGGCCATGGTCCGCCAACCGGCCGGGGTGACGCACGCGGATATTCGGGTCCGTACCTTTTCCGGATCCGCGTGACGTGGCGCATAGTTGGGGGCGTGCCGGACTTCGCGTCGCCGGCCGCTCTCGCGGCGCGCCTGGCCTCCGTGGGTTACCTCGCCGACGAGGGGCTCGCGATGGCGGGCTTCCTCGCGCTGTGCCTGCACCGGCCGATCTTCCTGGAGGGCGACGCCGGCGTCGGCAAGACCGCGTTCGCGGCCGCCCTCGCCGAGGCCGCCGGGGTCGAGCTCATCCGGCTGCAGTGCTATGAGGGCCTCGACGCCGCGCAGGCGCTCTACGACTGGGACTTCCCGCGCCAGGTGCTGCACCTGCGCGCCGTCGAGGCCGCCGCGCACGGGTCGGTGTCCGCGGCCGAGCTCGAGGCCGACCTCTACGACCGGCGCTTCCTGCTCGCCCGGCCCCTGCTGCAGGCGGTCGAGCGGGCCCCGTGCGTGCTGCTCGTCGACGAGATCGACCGGGCCGACGACGAGTTCGAGGCGTACCTGCTGGAGCTGCTCGCCGACGCCGCGGTGAGCGTGCCCGAGCTCGGGCGGATCGTGGCCGAGGTGCCGCCCGTCGTCGTGGTCACGAGCAACCGCACCCGCGAGGTGCACGACGCGCTCAAGCGCCGGTGCCTGTACCACTGGGTCGCGCACCCCACGCCCGAGCGCGAGGCCGAGATCCTGCGCGTCCGCCTGCCCGGCGTCGGCGAGCGGCTCGCCGCCCGGGTCGCCGCGGCCACCGCGCGGCTGCGCGCCCTCGACCTGGTCAAGCCGCCCGGCGTCGCCGAGGCGATCGACTGGGCGGCGGCGCTCGGCGCGCTCGGGCTGAGCGAGCCCGGCACCGACACACTCGGCGTGGTGCTCAAGGTGCGCGAGGACATCGAGCTCGTCAAGGACTCCGATGTACTCGCTTGACCGCGTCCTGTCGTTCTGGACCGCCCTGGACGCGGCCGGGCCCGAGCACGCGTACTGGGTCGGCCGGCTCACCCTGTGCGGCTCGCCCGAGGACATCGCCCGCTACGACGCGGCGTTCGCCGGGCAGGACCGCGAGGCGGCGCCGAAGGGCACGCCGTGGCAGGTGCGCCGGCTGCCGGAGCGCTCGCTGTTCCGCGCCACCATGCCGCCGTCGGCGCCCGCCGGCGACGGCGACCCGGCCCTTGCCGTGCAGGCCAGCGCCGAGGAGGTGCTGCGCCACCGCGACCTGGCCACCCTGTCGGCCGTGGAGCGCGCGGAGGCGCAGCGGCTGCTCGCCCTGACCGCGCGCGCACACCCGATGCGGGCCGGGCGCCGCTACGCGCCCGCCGCGCGCGGCCCCGTCGACCGGCGGCGCACCGTGCGGGCGCTGCTGCGCGGCCCCGACGTGCTGCTGCGCCGGGCCCGCCGGCCGCGGCCGCGCCGCCTCGTGCTGCTGGTGGACGTGTCGGGGTCGATGTCGCCCTACGCCGACGCCCTGCTGCGCTTCGCGCACGCCCTCGTGCGCCACCGTCCACGGTGGACTGCCGTGTACGCGCTGGGCACCCGGCTGACGCCGCTCACCGCCGCGATGCGCACCCGCGACGCCGAGGCCGCGCTGCGCCTGGCCGGGCAGGCGATCCCGGATTGGCGCGGCGGCACCCGCCTCGCCGACACGGTGTCGGCGTTCGTGCGCGGCGACGGGCACCGCGGTGTGGCCCGCCGCGCCGTCGTCGTGGTGTTCAGCGACGGCTGGGAGACCGGCGACCCGGACCGCCTCGCCGCCGCCGTCGCCCACCTGCGCCGCCTCGCCGCCCGGGTCGTCTGGGTCAGCCCGCACGCCGGCCGGCCCGGCTTCGCCCCGTCGGCCGGCGGACTGGCCGCGGCCCTCCCGCACGTCGACGCGCTCGTGGCGGGCCATACGATCGCGGCGCTCTCGGCGGTCGTGACGAACATGGAGGTTCGCCGTGCGTGAGGTGTTGAACGAGCTGCTGGGCTGGTGGCGCTCCGGCGAGCCGGTCGGGATGGCCACGGTGGTGCGGACCTGGCGCAGCTCCCCCCGCCCGCCGGGCGCCACGATGCTGGCCGGCCCGGACGGCACCGCCGTCGGCAGCGTCTCCGGCGGCTGTGTCGAGGGCGCCGTGTATGAGCTGGCACGCGAGGTCGTCGAGACCGGCACGCCGGTCGTGCAGCGCTACGGCGTCAGCGACGACGACGCGTTCGCCGTCGGGCTCACCTGCGGCGGCATCATCGAGCTGCTCGTCGAGCCGGTCTCGCAGGCGACGTTCCCGCAGCTGGACCGGGTGGCCCGGGCGATCGGGCGCCGGGAGCCCGTCGCCGTGGTGTCCGTTGTGGAGGGTCCGGGCGACCGCGTCGGGCGCCGCCTCGTGGTCTGGCCCGCCAAGAGCGACAACGGCGACGTCGACGGCACGCTCGGCTCGCCGCGCCTGGACGCCGCGGCCGCCGACGACGCCCGCGGGTTGCTCGCCGCCGGGCGGACCGACACCCTGCACTACGGGCTGGACGGGGAGCGCCGCGGCGAGGGCCTGACCCTGTTCGTCGCCTCCTACGCCCCGCCGGCCCGGATGCTCGTGTTCGGGGCCATCGACTTCGCGGCGTCGGTCGCGCGGATCGGGGGCTTCCTGGGGTACCACGTGACGGTCTGCGACGCCCGTCCGGTCTTCGCGACGTCGAAGCGCTTTCCCGGCGCCGACGAGGTGGTCGTGGACTGGCCGCACCGCTACCTGCAGGCCGAGATCGACGCCGGCCGGGTCGACGAGCGCACCGTCGTGTGCGTGCTCACCCACGACCCGAAGTTCGACGTCCCGGTGCTGGAGGTGGCGCTGCGCCAGGACCTGGCCTTCGTCGGCGCGATGGGATCCCGGCGCACCCACGACGACCGCCTGGCCCGCCTGCGCGAGGCCGGCGTCGGCGAGGCCGAGATCGCCCGGCTCTCCTCGCCGATCGGCCTGGACCTCGGCGCCCGCACGCCCGAGGAGACGGCGGTCAGCATCGCCGCCGAGATCATCGCCGGGCGGTGGGGCGGCGGCGGGGCCCGCCTGACGAGCCTCGCCGGGCGCATCCACCACGACTGATCAGGACAGCAGCGCCTCCGTCAGCCGGTGCGGCTGGTCGAGGGGAATCAGGGTTTCGCTATCTGGTACCTCGACCAGCCGCGCCTGCGGCAGCAGCGCCGCGAGCCGGCGGCCGTGCTCGGGCGGCATGACCCGGTCGCGCGCCGCCCACACCACGAGGGCGGGGCGCTCGAAGCCCGCAAGGCGCTCCGCGGCCCGTGACAGCACCGTGCGGTCGGCGAAGACGGCGCGCAGTACGCGTACCGCATCCCGGGCGATCCCCGGCTCGGACAGGATGGGGCGGGCCCAGCCGCGCGTGACGGCGTCGCCGCGCCGGGTGAGCCACCCGAACGCGATCGGCAGCCGCCGCACCGGCTTCAGCCGCATCTGCTGCATGAACGCCCGAAACGCCCAGGCCGGCAGCCGGCCCAGCAGCGCGATCGTGCGCCCGGTCAGCCCGGGCGGCAGGTTGTCGAACGCCTCGCAGGAGACCAGGACGAGCCGTCCGACCCGCTTGCTCAGCTCCGGGTCGGCCGCCACGAGCTGGGCGATCGCCCCTCCGGTGTCGTTGCCGACCAGGGTCACGTCCGACAGCCCGAGCCGTTGCAGGAGCTCGGCGACGAGGCGCGCGAGGCCCGGCAGCGACAGGTCGGCGTCGCGGCGCACCGGCCGCCGGTGCGCGCCGAGCGGCAGCGCCGGCACGACGCACCGGTACCGCGGTGCCAGCCCCGCCACCACCTCGTCCCAGAGGGTGGCGTCCATCAGCAGGCCGTGCAGCAGCACCATGACGGGCCCGTCCCCGCCCGTGTCGCGGTACTCGATCGTCCCCGCGCTCAGCTCGATCTCGCCCATGCTTCGAAGCTCGCCCATGCCTTGAAGTGAACCACGTGGTTCACATTGCGGCCAGGGTTCGGTGCGTCACGCTCCTTACCGGTTCGGGCTAGACCTCGGGCAAGGGCACGACGAGGGGGCGCTCGACGGCGTCCAGGGCCGCCAGGGTCTCCATCTCGGCGCGGTACCCGGCGCGGTCCAGGTCACCGGCGAGGAGCCGGTCGGCGGCGGCGCGCTCGGCGCGGGCCAGCCGCCCCTGCGGCCCGTCGACGGCGGCTGTCTTGCGCAGGTGCCGGGCGATCAGCCAGCAGTAGAGGCCGGCGATCGCCGCGGCGGCGAGCATGGTCGCGGGCATTCGAGGATGCTACGGGCCCGGCCGGCCGGCATGTGCCGTCCCTCCGGCTGGAATGCTGGACCGGTGCAGTCCGAACACGAGAAGGGCTACCGGCGCTCGGCCGGCACGGCGCGGGGCAAGGCGCGCCGCCAGGAGCTGCTCGACCGGGTCGTGGCGGACCTGGCCGAGCACGGGCTCGTCGACTTCTCGCTGCGCCGCGCCGCCCGGGCCGCCGGCACCACCCACAAGGTGCTGCTCTACCACTTCGACGGCGCCGACGACCTGCTCGTGCAGGCCGTGGACCGGCTGCGCGAGCGGCGCATCGACAACGGCCTCGCCGCGGCCGCCACGGCCGCCGCGCACGGCACCCTCGCCGCCCGGGTCGGCGCGCTGTGGCCGGTGCTCGTCGACCCGCGCTTCGGCCACCGGGTGCTGGAGCAGTCGACCGGGCTGGCGATGTACGACCCGGCCCGCTACGCCAAGTTCGGCCGGGAGGCCACGGAGCAGTACCTGCCGGCGCTGCTGTCACTGTGCCCGCCCGCCTGGGCCGAGGCCCGCCGCCGCGAGGTCGCCGAGATGGTCCTGGCGACCCTGCGCGGCCTGCTCCTGGACCGGGTGACCGGCGGCGACGAGGCCGGCACCGCGGCCGGCCTCCGGGCCCTGGTGCGCGCCCTGGAGCTCGAGGAAGCCCGGGACGAATAGTTTTCAAGACCATCGGAGGGTTGCGTTGATCACTCTTTCTGAGGTCTGCTGATCAGGCAGTGGCCCGGGTTGCGTCCGCCGCGCGACGGGCCGTTCGGCACGTCCCCGCGGGAGGCACCATGCCCTCTTCCCAACGCGTTCGCGTGAGTGTCGACGTCGACGGCAGCCGCTTCGTCGACGACGTCGATCCGCGGACCCTTCTCGTCCAGCATCTGCGCGAACGGCTCGGCAAGGTTGGCACGGTCGTCGGATGCGATACCAGCAACTGCGGCTCGTGCACGGTGCTCATGGGCGCCGGCCCGGACGCGGTGGCGCACAGCGTCAAGAGCTGCTCGGTGCTCGCCGTGCAGGCCGACGGCGCCAGCGTCACCACGATCGAGGGCCTGGCCGGCCCCGACGGGTCGCTGCACGCCGTGCAGCGGGCGTTTCACGAGCTGCACGCCCTGCAGTGCGGATACTGCACCCCCGGCATGATCATGTCGGCCGTCGACCTGCTGCGCGACAACCCCGACCCGACCGAGGAGGAGATCCGCGAGGGGCTGTCGGGCAACCTGTGCCGCTGCACGGGGTACCAGAACATCGTCCGCGCCGTGCAGGCGGCGGCCGCGACGCTGCGCGAGCAGGCCGGGGTGCCGCAGGAGGTGGGGGCATGACCGCCACCATCGAGCCCGAGGTCGGCGCGGCCCGGCGGCGCAAGGAGGACGCGCGGCTCATCACCGGGCGCACCCGGTGGACCGACAACCTCGCGCTGCCCGGGATGCTGCACCTGGCGATCCTGCGCAGCCCGCACGCGCACGCCCGGATCACGCGCATGGACGTCTCCGGCGCCCTGCGCGCCGACAACGTCGTCGCGGCGTTCACCGGCGCCGACGTCGCCGACGTGCAGGGCAGCCTGCCGTGCGCGTGGCCGGTGACCGAGGACATCGTCCACCCGGTCCGCCCGCCCCTCGCGGTCGACGTGGTGCGCCACCACGGCGAGGCCGTCGCCGTCGTCGTGGCCCGCGACCCGGCCAGCGCCGTGGACGCCCTCGAGGCGATCGACGCGCAGTACGAGCCCCTCGACCCCGTGCTCGACCTGGCGGCCGCCGCGCGCGACGAGGGCCTCGTCCACCCCGACAAGGGCACCAACCGCTCCTACACGTGGGTCTTCGACTCCGCCGCCGCGGGCACCGGCACCAGCGTCGCCGACGCCGAGGCCGAGGTGCGCATCCACCGCCGCTACGTGCAGCAACGGCTCATCCCGGCGTTCATGGAGCCGCGCAGCGTGGTCGTCGACCCGGGCGCGGGTGAGTACACCATCTGGTCCTCCACCCAGATCCCGCACATCCTGCGGGTCTTCTACGCGCTGCTCACCGGCGTGCCCGAGCACAAGATCCGGGTCATCGCGCCCGACGTCGGCGGCGGCTTCGGCGGCAAGCTGCAGGTCACGCCCGAGGAGATGATCGCGTTCCTGGCCGCGCAGCGGGTCGGCAAGCCGGTGAAGTACACCGAGACCCGCGGCGACACGATGCTGTCGGCCCACCACGGCCGCGACCAGATCCAGGACATCACGCTCACCGCCCGCCGCGACGGCACCCTGACCGGCATCGACGTCAAGCTCATCGCCAACATGGGCGCCTATCTGGGCCTCGTCGGGCCGGGCGTGCCGATCCTCGGCGCGTTCATGTACAACGCGATCTACAAGGTCCCGGCGTACCGCTTCGAGTGCACCGGCGTCTTCACCAACACCACGATCACCGACGCCTACCGCGGCGCCGGGCGGCCCGAGGCCACCTACGCGATCGAGCGGGCCATGGACGAGCTCGCCGTCGAGCTGGGGCTGGACCCGATCGAGGTGCGCCGGCGCAACTGGATCAAGGCCGAGGAGTTCCCCTACACGACCGTCGCCGGGCTGGTGTACGACTCCGGGGACTACGACGCGGCCACGGACCGGGCGCTGGAGCTGTTCGGCTACCAGGAGCTGCGCGCCGAGCAGGCGAAACGCCGCGAAGCCGGTGATTCGGTACAGCTGGGGCTCGGGGTCTCGACCTACACCGAGATGTGCGGCCTCGCGCCGTCGCGGATCCTCGGCGCGCTGCGCTACGCCGCCGGCGGCTGGGAGAGCGCGGCCGTGCGGGTGCTGCCGACCGGCAAGGTCGAGGTCGTCACCGGCACCAGCCCGCACGGCCAGGGCCACGTGACGGCGTGGAGCCAGATCGTCGCCGACGAGCTCGGCGTCGCCTTCGACGACGTCGAGGTCCTGCACGGCGACACCCGCACCTCGCACAAGGGCCTGGACACCTACGGCTCGCGCTCCCTCGCCGTCGGCGGGGTCGCGCTCGTCGAGGCCTGCCGCAAGGTGCGGGACAAGGCGCGGACGGTCGCCGCCCACATGCTCGAGTGCAGCCCCGACGACCTCGAGTTCACCGGCGGGGCGTTCCGGGTCCGCGGTACACCCGACGCCGCGAAGACCATCGGGGACTGCGCCTTCGCCGTCTTCGCCGCCCACGACCTGCCCGACGGGGTCGAGGCGTCGCTGGACGCCGACGCCACCTTCGACCCGCAGACGTTCTCGTTCCCGCACGGCACCCACCTGTGCGCGACCGAGGTCGACACGCAGACCGGGCGGGTCACGATCCGGCGGTACGTCGCCGTCGACGACGTCGGCCGCGTCGTGAACCCGCTCATCGTCGAGGGGCAGGTGCACGGCGGTGTCGCGCAGGGCATCGCGCAGGCCCTGCACGAGGAGGCCGTCTACGACGAGGGCGGCACCCTGCTGACCGGGTCGTTCGTGGAGTACACCATCCCGAGCGCCGCCGACCTGCCGACCATCGTCACCGACCGCACCGAGACCCCGGCGACGTCCAACCCGCTCGGCGTCAAGGGCGTCGGCGAGGCGGGCGCGATCGCGGCCACCCCGGCCGTGGTCAACGCGATCGTCGACGCGCTGCGGCCCTACGGGGTGAGCGACGTACCGATGCCGTGCACGCCCGAACGGGTGTGGCGGGCCGTCCAGCGCGGAGGTGTCTCGTGATTCCCGTGCCGTTCGACTACCTGCGGCCGTCCACCGTGGAGGAGGCCGTCGCGGCGCTCGGCTCCGCCGACGAGGGCAAGGTCCTCGCCGGCGGGCAGTCGCTGCTGCCCGTGCTGCGGCTGCGCCTGGCCGCACCCACCCTGCTCGTCGACCTCGGCGCGGTGCCCGGCCTCACCGGGATCCGCCTCGAGGGCGACACACTGGTCATCGGCGCGATGACCACGCACGCGGAGGTCGCCGCCTCCGATCTCGTCCGGCAGCACGCGCCGCTGCTGGCCGCCGCGGCCGGCACCGTGGGCGATCGCCAGGTCCGCCACCGCGGCACCCTGGGCGGCTCGCTCGCGCACGCCGACCCGGCCGCCGACCTGCCCGCCGTGGCGGCGGCCCTCGACGCGACGTATGTCGTACAGGGCCCGGCGGGCAGCCGGACGATCGGCGCGGCCGGCTTCACCGTCGACCTGTTCACCACCGACCTGGCCCCCGACGAGGTCCTCGTCGAGGTGCGGGTGCCCTCCACGGCCGGCTGGACGGCCCACTACGAGAAGTTCCACCGCACCGCACAGGCGTGGGCGATCGTCGGCGTCGCCGTCGCGGTCCGCCGCGACAACGGCGGCATCGGCGCGGCCCGCGTCGCGCTGACGAACATGGGCCCGGTGCCGCACCGCGCCCGCGCCGTCGAGGACGCCCTCGCCGGCGCCGCGGCCACGCCGGCCGCCGTCGCCGCGGCCTGCGCGCAGGTCGCGGCCGGCACCACGCCGGTCGACGACCTGTCCGGGTCGGCCGACTACCGCCGGGACCTCGCGCGGGTGCTCACCGCCCGCGCCGTGTGCCGGGCGCTGGGCGTGTGAGCCCGGGTGTGCCGCCGCCGGTCCCTCCGGAGCCGGCGGCGGTACACCTGGCTGCGCGGTGCCCCGCCCAGGGACTACCGTCGGCAGCGGAGCCGTCTACCGGAGGTACGCCGTGCAACTGGAGAACACCTTCACGGTGCCCGTCCCCGCCGAGCGGGCATGGGCGGTGCTGCTGGACATCGAGCGGGTCGCGCCGTGCATGCCCGGCGCCACGCTGACCTCGGTCGAGGGCGACGAGTTCACCGGCACGGTGAAGGTGAAGCTCGGCCCCGTCAGCATGACGTTCAAGGGCTCGGGCCGCTTCGTGGAGCGCGACGAGGACAACCGCCGGGTGGTCATCGGGGCGTCCGGCGCCGACAGCCGCGGCGGCGGCACCGCCAAGGCGACCGTCACGGCGACGCTCGTCGCCGAGGACGACAACACCGCCACCCGGGTGAACGTCGCCACCGACCTCGACATCACCGGCAAGGCCGCCCAGTTCGGCCGCGGCCTGATCGGCGACGTCAGCGGCCGCCTGATCGGCCAGTTCGCCAACTGCCTTTCGCAGAAGCTGGCGGCTTCGGACGAGGCTCCGCCCGTTGCGGAGGCGGCGCCTGCCGAGGAGGCGGCGCCGTCCGCCGGGCCCCTGGCGCCGGTGGAGCCGGATGCGGAGCCCATCGACCTGCTCGCCGTGAGCGGCGTCGGCGGTGCCGTGCGCCGGGCCGTGCCCTACGTGGTGACCGCCGCGGCCAGCTTCGCCGTGGTGCTGGGCATCATCTGGTGGATCCGCCGCCGCTGACCCGTCATCCGTCACAGCGGCGGGATGTCCAGCAGCCGGGTGGCGTGGAAGCCCAGCAGGCGCTCGATGCGGCTCGTGTCGATCGGCGTGTCGTGCCCGGCAACGGCGCGGCGCACCTCGGCGCCGGGGTGGTGGGCCGCGATGAGCTCCGCGGTCGGCCTCGGGTCCATGGTCCGCGGCGCCGCGAGGAACACCGGGTGGAAGCCCGCGACCGGGCGGGTCAGCGCCAGCCGGACGGCCTCGGCGGCGTCGTCCGCGTGCAGGTACGACCACGAGTCGGCGGCCATCGCGGCCGGGTCCGCGCGGCAGGTGCGGGCCATCGCCTCGAGCTCCGGCCAGCCGACCGTGTACGGCAGGCGCAATGCCACGATGTCGGTGCCGTAGCGGCGGTGCATCATCGCGGCGGTCGCCTCGTCGACCTGCTTCGACAGGGAGTACGGGTCCTCGACCTGCAGGGGCAGGGCCTCGTCGATCGGGAAGTACGCCGGGTGCAGCGTGTGCGGCGAGAACCGCAGGCCGAGGATCGAGTAGCTGCTCGCGATCACGGCGCGGCGCGCGCCGCGGCGGCAGGCCTCCTCCAGCACCACGAACGTGGCCCGCGTGTTGCCGCCGAAGACCTCGACCGGGGTGCCGAGCTCGGGGCTGCGCAACGCCGCCAGGTGCACCACTGCGTCCACGCCGCCGGCGATCGCCTCCGCGACGGCCGCCGGGTCGCCGGCGTCGCCGATCACCGTGCGGCCGGCGTGCTCGACCCGGGCCGCCTGCTCGGCGTTGAGGACCAGGGCGGAGATCCGCATGCCGGAGGCGGCGAGGCAGCGGCAGACCGCGGCGCCGATGTTGCCCGCTGCGCCGGTGACGAGTACGCGCATCCAACGATCGAACAACATCGTCCGCACATGCGGCAACCGGGGCGGGTGGCGCGCACCGGCTACGGTCTTGGGAATGCGACGGCGCCACGTGCTCACCCTCGCCGCCGCCGGGGCGGTCGCCGCGGGCTGCACCCCACAGGACGCGCCCGGGGCGCAGCCCGGGGTCGCCGCGGCCACGGCGCCGCCGCCCACGCTCGGGCCCGGCGGGCTCGCGTTCCCCGAAGGGTTCGCGTGGGGCGCGTCGACGTCGGCGTACCAGGTGGAAGGGGCCGCGGCCGAGGACGGGCGCGGGCCGTCCGTGTGGGACACGTTCAGCCACCAGTCCGGGCGGGTGCGCGGCGGGGACAACGGCGACGTGGCCGCCGACCACTACCACCGGGTGTACGAGGACCTCGATCTCATGAAGAGCATCGGGCTCAAGAGCTACCGGTTCTCGATCTCCTGGTCACGGGTGCTGCCGGAGGGGCGCGGGGCGCTCAACGCCAAGGGGCTCGACTTCTACCACCGGCTCGTCGACGGGCTGCTCGCGCGCGGGATCACGCCCGTGGCCACGCTGTTTCACTGGGACACGCCGCAGGCGCTGCAGGACAAGGGCGGGTGGGAGCAGCGCGACTGCGCGCAGTGGTTCGCCGACTACGCGCTGCAGATGTTCTACTCGCTCGGGGACAAGGTCGGGACCTGGCTGACGCTCAACGAACCCAAGACCGTCGTCCAGCTGGGGTACACCTCCGGCATCCACGCGCCCGGCAAGCGCGACAAGCGGGTCGCCAACGTTGCGGGGCATCACCTGCTGCTCGCGCACGGGATGGCCGTCAAGGCGTTCCGCGCCTCCGGCAAGCGGGGGCGGATCGGGGCCGCGCTCAACCTGTCCCCCGTGTATCCGGCCGACTCCTCGGCGGGCGCGGCCAAGCAGGCGGGGCTGGTCGACGACGACGAGAACCAGCGGTACCTCGAACCCGTGCTGCGCGGGCGGTACCCGGCCGCCTGGCTCGCCGCGCAGCCGGCCGGCGCGCCGGTGCGGGCGGCGATCCGCGACGGGGACGCCGCGACGATCGGGGAGCCGTCCGACCTGCTCGCCGTGCAGTACTACAACCCGATCTACGTCACCGCCAGCGGCGGGCGGGCCGTGAAGCACCCGACGACGCAGGCGACGTGGCTCGAGGTGTACCCGGACGGGCTCTTCGACGTCCTGACCCGCATCAGGCGCGACTACGGCGACATCCCGATCACGGTCACCGAGAACGGGATGCCCTCGACCAGCGACGAGCAGGACGACGACCGGATCGCGTTCCTGCGCGACCACCTCGCCGCCGCGCACAAGGCGATCGCGGCCGGGGTGCGGCTGGAGGGCTACCACGTCTGGTCGCTGCTGGACAACTTCGAGTGGGCCGAAGGGTACTCCCAGCGCTGGGGCATCATCCGCGTCGACCCGAAGACCAGGGACCGGCGGCGCAAGGCGAGCGCGGAGTGGTACCGCGACGTCATCGCCCGCAACGGCATCCAGCCCTAGAACAAGCTCAGCCGAGCCAGCCGGGGCGGACCAGGCCGGCCTCGTAGGCGAAGACGACCAGCTGGGCCCGGTCGCGGGCGCCGAGCTTGATCATGGCGCGGCTGACGTGGGTCTTGGCGGTGGCGGGGCTGACGTACAGCTTCGCGGCGATGTCCTCGTTGGACAGCCCGGCGCCGACCAGGGCCATCACCTCGCGCTCGCGGTCGGTGAGCGTGTCCAGGGACATGGGCGCGAGCGGGGCGCGGGAGCGGCTGGCGAACTCCTCGATGAGGCGGCGGGTGACGCCGGGCGACAGCAGCGCGTCGCCCGCGGCGACGGCGCGCACGCCGCGCAGCAGGTCGACCGGCTCGGTGTCCTTGACCAGGAAGCCGCTGGCGCCGACGCGCAGCGCCTCGAAGACGTACTCGTCCAGGTCGAACGTGGTGAGGATGACGATGCGCACGTCGGCGAGGCGGGCGTCGGCGGCGATCTGGCGGGTCGCCTCCAGGCCGTCCAGGACCGGCATCCGGATGTCCATGAGCACCACGTCGGGGCGGGTCTGCACCGTGCGGCGCACCGCCTCGGCGCCGTCTGCGGCCTCGGCGACGACCTCGATGTCGGACTGGGCGTCGAGCAGGGCGCGGAAGCCCGCACGCACGAGCGCCTGGTCGTCGGCCAGCAGGACCTTGATCACGTCTTGTCTTCCTCACGCAGGGGGATCGTGGCGCGGACCTCGAAGCCGCCCGCCTCGCGGGGGCCGGCCTCGACGGTGCCGCCGAACGTTGCGGCGCGGTGGCGCATCCCGGCGATGCCGTTGCCGGCTCCGTGGGAACCACCGGACATCCCGCCACCGCCTTCGGCAGCTGCGGCGGGGCCGGTGCCGTCGTCGGTGACGACGAGGCTGAGCTCGCCGGGCGCGTAGCCGACGACGACCGTCGCGGAGGCGTCCGGGCCGGCGTGGCGGCGCACGTTGGTCAGGGCTTCCTGCACGATCCGGTACGCCGCCCGGTCCACCTGCGGCGGCAGCGGCCGCGGCGCGCCGACGGTGTCGAGGGTTACCGGCAGGCCGGCGCCGCGCGCCTCGCCGGCGAGGCGCGGAAGGTCCGCCAGGCCCGGCGCGGGGGTGCGCGGCGCCGCCTCACCGGGGTTGAGCCCGGCGAGGACGGCGCGGGTCTCCTTGAGCGCCTCGGCGCTGGCGTGCTTGATCGCGGTGAGCGCCACCCGGGCCTGCTCCGGCTGCTCGTCCATGAGGTGCAGCCCGACGCCGGCCTGCACGTTGATGAGCGACAGGTGGTGGCCGATGACGTCGTGCAGCTCCCGGGCGATGAGCAGCCGCTCGTCGCTGGCCTGGCGGCGCTGCTGCTCCTTGCGGGCCTTCTCCTCCTCGGCGCGGGCGAGGGCCTCCTGGTGCGCCCGGTCGCGCGCCATCTGGGCGTACCGCATGCCGCGCACCCGTGCCGCCTCCCCGAAGAACGCGATGATGATGCACCACACGCCGATGGCCACGAGCCGGGCGACGGAGGCGTGCGGCGCGACCAGCACCGCGAACGTCGTGTAGGCGGCGACCACGCCGATCCAGGTCAGCCAGCGGAAACCCGCCGACAGGGCGCTGAAGACGGCGACGATCGCGGCGATGAAGCCCGGGCCGTTGGGGTACGGATGCGCGAAGTAGGCGACCGTCGCGCTCAGCGCACCGGCGAGCGCGAGCAGGGGCGCCTTCTGGCGCAGCAGCAGGGCGGCCGGCCCCGCGATCAGCAGCAGGTAGCCGGTCTGGTCCAGCTCGTGCGCGGTGCTGCCGTAGGCGGCGGCGCGGGTGCCGAAGACCTGCAGCAGCGCGATGAACACGGCCAGCGGCACCGGGTGCGGGCCCGCCCAGCGGCCCACCCGCCGCCGCTCGAGGCGGTGCTCCATCCGCTCGAAGCGCCGTTCGAGGCGCGCGGCGCGCAGCTCGCTGTGCCACGGCGCGTGTCTCACACGTCAAACCGTAGTGGAGGGCCCCAGCAGCGGCATCGCCTTCCCGGCTCGGCGGCGTCTACTCCCGCGGGAGTAGACGGGGCCGCCGCCTGCGCCGCCGGGGGTAGCACACGAGCCGTCCCCGGTGCGACGCGCGGCCCGCCGCCGACCGGCACGCTGGAGTCCATCAACGGAAGGGGGCCGAGAACATGGCCGGCGAACGGGTACGCGCATCGGACGAGGAGCGCGAACAGTACGCCAACATGGTGCGGGCCGGCATGACCGAGGGCCGGCTCACGCTCGAGGAGGGTGAGGAGCGGCTCAGCCAGGTGTACGCGGCCCGGTACCGCGACGAGCTGCCGCCGATCACCGCCGACCTGCCGGAGGGCGGGCGGCGGGGGCTGTACGAGACGCCGGAGGCCAGGGAGCAGTTCGCCCGGGACGGCCGCCGGCACCTGTGGGGCCACGCGGGCTTCGTCGCGGTCGTCGCCGCGGTGCTGACCGGTTTGTGGGTGCTGTCGGGAGCGCACTTCTTCTGGCCGGCGATCCCGCTGTTCTTCATGATGTTCGGGCTGGCCAGGCATGCGCGCTGGCGGGCGTACGGCGGGCACCCGCGCTTCGGCCGGGGCCGCTGGGGCCACGGCCACGAGCACACAGGGCACCAGGGCTGGGGTCGCGGACCGTGGGGGGCCGCGTCGGACCGGCAGGGCTGGAGCCGCTGACAACCATCGGGGGCCGCCGCAAGGGTCGCGGCGGCCCCCGCGGACCCGGGGAGGGGCCTGCGCATGTTCGGATCACCGTATTTCGAGCTGAAGGGCCGGGTCGCCGTCGTGCTCGGCGGGCCCGAGGGCGTGCCGGCGGCGGTGTGCCGGCTGCTGGCCGGGCAGGGCGCGCGGATCGCCGTGGTCGGCCCGGACGAGGCGGCGCTGGCCGACCTCGTCGACGAGCTGCGCTGGGGCGGCAGCGAGGCGGTCGGGATCGTCTCCTGCGGTACCGATGCGGCCTCCATGGATGCGGTGCGCAGCAGCGTGCTCGACGAGCTCGGCTCGCCGGAGCTGCTGTTCGTGCTGCCGTGCCCGCTCGGCGGCGCCGGCGGCTGGCAGCGCACCGTCGACAGTGGACTGACGGCGACGTTCCAGGCGTTGCAGGCGTTCGTGCCCGGCATGGCCGAGGCCGGCGCCGGCGCGGTGGTGACGCTCGCGCCGAACGGCGCGGACCCGGCCACGAACGCGGTCGGCGGCGGGGTGACCGCGCTCACCCAGCACTACGCCCGGCTGGTCGCGGGCGCCGGGGTGCGGGCGAATGTCGTGTCCTGGACACCGCGCGACGCGACGGTCGACGACGCCGCCTATGCGGCCCTCTACCTGGCCTCGGACGCCGCGGCGCGGATGACGGCAACGACACTCGACGTTGCGGGCACATTGATGCGACTGTAGATCCTATGTACGAATGACCGTCCACCTGGGATAGTCACGTGCCATGATGGGCTCCTCGCACGCGCTTTCCGGGGCGGCCGTCTGGTTGACAGGATCGCTGGCGCTGGACCAGCTCGCGAACTTCCACCAGACGCCGCTGCAGCTCACCGTCGGCACCGCGATCTGTGCCGGCGGCGCACTCGTGCCCGACCTGGACCTGTCGGGCCGGGTCACGCGCGGGCAGGGCGGTGCGACGGTCGCGCACACGTTCGGCGTGTTCTCGCTGTTCCTGGCCGAGTGCATCGAGAAGTTCTCCCTCGGCGTCTACAAGGTCACGCGGATGAAGCACGACCCGCCGCGGCGCAACGGGCACCGGACGCTGACGCACACCATCGTGTTCAACGTCGGCGTCGGCTACGGCACCCTGGCGCTGTGCAACGCCTACGGCAAGTGGGCGGTCATGGGCGTGCTGTTCTTCGCCTTCGCGCTCGCGCTGCGCGGGCTGTTCGAGAAGTGGGCCGAGCGGGCCGGCTGGGTCATCGTCACGCTCGCCGCGGCCGGTGCCGCGTTCGTGGTGTACGAGCGGCTGCCCGGCGACCGCGGCTACCCGCTGCTCGGCGTCGCCGTCGGCGTCGGCGGCCTGGTCCACCTGCTCGGCGACATGATCACCCGGCACGGCTCGCCCATCTTCTGGCCGATACCGACGGGGCGGCGCATGTGGCGCTGCGTCGGGCTGCCGCACTCGGTCGCGCTCACCGCCGGTGACAAGACCGAGACCGTCTTCCTGCGCACGATCTTCGCCACGATCGCGATTTTCGCCGGCGCGGTGCTGCTCGCACCGATCCTCTGGCAGCGACTGAACATCTCGCTGTGACGGTGAGCGCCGAGACCCGGCTGGTGATCGTGATGCGGACCGATCTCGGCATGGGCAAGGGCAAGATGGCCGCGCAGGCCGCGCACGCCGCGGTCGCGGCGGCGATCGCAAACCTGCGGGCGCCGGCGTTCACCGACTGGTGGCGGGCCGGGCAGCCGAAGGTGGTGCTCAAGGTGCCCGACGAGGACACGCTGGGCCTGGTCGTGGCCGCCGCAGAGGAGGCCGGCCTGCCCGTCCAGGTCGTCCACGACGCCGGCCGCACCCAGGTCGCCGCCGGCACCGCCACCTGCTGCGCGATCGGGCCCGCCCGTGGGGATGCGCTACACCCCGTGACCGGCGGTCTTTCGTTGTTGTGATGCAAAACGGTCGCCCCCGCGACCCGGGAGCGACCGTCCTTTGTGGGGCGTGGTCAGTCGGCGAGGGTGACGATGCCCTGCGCCCAGCGGAAGTACTTGTTGGTGCCCAGGTCCCGCACGGTCTTGATCCCGAAGGCGGCCTGCAGCTTCTCGGCGTCGCCCTCGCTGACGCCGGCGATCGCGGTCACGGGGGCGTCGGCGAGCTCCTGCGCGCTCTTGCCTTCCCATTCCTTCATGAGCTTCTTTTCCAGACCAAGCATGTTGTGCTCCATTCTCTCGATGAAACCCGCGCCAGGCTACGTCGCAGGGCTACCGCCTGCAACGTGGGGGCTGCCGGACGAGTGTGCCGTTCTGCTTGCCACATCGGCCGTTTCGTGGAGATGATCGGCTGATGAACAGCCAATGGGGGCTGACGATTCCTTTGACCGGGATCCCGTTGCCCGACCACGCAGCGTTGCTCTCCACGCTACCGGATCTCGGGTACACGGACGTGTGGTCCTCGGAGGTCGCCGGGACCGACGCGTTCACCCCGCTGGCGCTCGCCTCCGCCTGGGCGCCCACCCTGCGGCTGGGCACCGCGATCGTCCCCGTTTTCACCCGCGGCCCCGCCCTGCTCGCCATGCAGGCGGCCGCCCTCGCCGAGGCCGCACCCGGTCGCTTCGCCCTCGGCATCGGCGCCTCCTCGCCGGTCGTGGTCGGCGACTGGAACGCGGTGCCGTTCGAGCGGCCTTACGAGCGCAGCCGCGACGTGCTGCGCTTCCTGCGCGCGGCCCTCGCCGGCGAGCTCGTCGACGGGGACTTCGGCTCGTTCACCGTGCGGCGGTTCCGGCTCGAGCGGGCTCCCGGCGTACCACCGAAACTGCTTCTGGCGGGTCTTCGGGGCCGCATGCTGCGCCTCGCGGCGGCCGAGGCCGACGGCGCGATCCTCAACTGGCTGTCGGTCGAGGACGTGGCGACCGCCCGGGCGGAGCTTTCGGCCGCGCCCGAGGGCTTCGAGGTGGCCGCACGCATCTTCGTGTGCCCCACCGCCGACGCCGAGGAGGCCCGCGCGACCGGGCGCCGGCTCATCGCCGCCTACCTGACCGTGCCCGCCTACGCGGCGTTCCACCGCTGGCTGGGCCGCGGCGAGGTGCTCAAGCCGATGTGGGACGCGTGGGCGGCCGGCGACCGCCGCGGCGCGCTCGCCGCGATCCCCGACGAGGTCGTCGACGCGCTCATCGTGCACGGCAGCCCCGCCCGGTGCCGCGAGCACGTGCGCCGCTACGCCGACGCCGGGGTCACCACCCCCGTGATCGCGCTCCTGCCGACCCGGGACCTCACCGCCGGCGGCGCGCCCGCGCTGCTGGAGACGCTGCGCGAGCTGGGGGGACGATCGTGAGGCTGGACGGGAAGGTCGTCGTCATCACTGGCGCGGCCGGCGGCATCGGCAGCGCCCTCGCCCGGCGCTTCGCCACGGAGAAGACCGCCGCGCTGGTCCTCGCCGACCTCGACGGCGACGCCGCCGCCGCGCTGGCCGCGAGCCTGCCCGGCGAGGCGGTCGGCGTCGAGGCCGACGTGACGAACGAGGACCAGATCGCCGAGGTCGTCGACGAGACCCTCGCGCGCTACGACCGCATCGACCTGTTCTGCGCCAACGCCGGCATCACCAGCGGCGCCGCGCTCGAGGCCACCGACGAGGTGTGGGCGCGCACCTGGGCCGTCAACGTCATGTCGCACGTGTACTCCGCGCGTGCCGTGCTGCCCGCGATGCTGGAGCGCGGGTCCGGGTACCTGCTGCACACCTGCTCGGCCGCGGGCCTGCTGACCGCCGTCGGCGACGCGCCGTACGCGGTCACCAAGCACGCCGCCGTCTCCTTCGCCGAGTGGCTGTCCATCACCTACGGCAGCCGGGGCGTGAAGGTCAGCGCGCTGTGCCCGCAGGGCGTCGACACGCCGATGCTCCAGGAGGGGCTCAAGGCCGGGCACATCGGCGCCAAGGTCACTGCGGCCGGCGGCGCCGTGCTGTCCGCCGAGCACGTTGCCGAGACCGTCGTGGCCGGCCTGGACGCCGAGCGGTTCCTGATCCTGCCGCACCCCGAGGTCGCCAAGTACTACCTGCACCGCGCCACCGACACCGACCGCTGGCTCACCGGCATGCGCTCCCTGCGCGACTCCCTGTCATGAGGCAGCCCGACGTGTTGCAGCCGGCCCTCGACGTGGTCGTGCCGTTCGCGCGCGGCCGGACCGGCCGCACCGTCGTGGGCATCTGCGGCCCGCCGGCGGCCGGCAAGTCCACGCTGTCGGCGGCGCTCTCCGACGCCCTGAACCTCCACGATGGACTGTCCAGTGTGGCGGTACCGATGGACGGCTTCCATCTGTCCAACACCGAGCTCGAGCGCCTCGGCCTGAGCGAGCGCAAGGGCGCGCCGGAGACCTTCGACGCCGCCGGCTTCGTGCACCTGCTGCGCCGCCTGCGCGCCGGCGAGGACCTCGTCTACGCCCCCGCCTACAGCCGCGTCCTGCACGAGTCGATCGGCGGCGTCATCCCGATCTCCTCGGACGTCCGCGTCATCGTCGTCGAGGGCAACTACCTGCTGCTGGAGCACGGCCCCTGGGCGTCCGTGCGGGGCCTGATCGACCTCGTCCTGTACCTCGACGCGCCCGACGAGGTACGCCAGGAGTCGCTGGTGCGCCGGCAGCTGGCGAAGGGGCTCGACCTGCCGGAGGCGCGGGACTGGGTGTACCGCAGCGACGAACGCAACGCCGAGGTCATCGCCGCCACGCGCGACCGCGCCGACCTCATCCTGTCGCGTCCGGTGTGAACAGCGCCGTGGTGTTGTCCCAGCACACTGCTTGCAGCCGGCGGTCGCCGATTTCCAGTCGGCGCGACGACGCTGCCTTCATCCTGTCGCGTCCGGTGTGAACAGCGCCGTGGCGTTGTCCCAGCAAACTGCTTGCAGCCAGCGGTCGCCGAGTTCCAGCCGGCGCAACGACTCGACCTGGTGCTCGTACGGGTAGGGGATGTTCGGGAAGTCGCTGCCGAGCAGCACCCGCCCGGCGAGCCCGAGCTCACGCACGCGTGGCAGCAGGCTCGGCGGAGGCCCGCCGAAGAAGTCCGTGAAGACCATGGTGGTGTCCAGGTGTACACCCGGATGCCGGTCGGCCAGCTCGAAGAACCCGTCGAACTCGGGCGCGCCCATGTGCGCGACGACGGCGACCAGCCCGGGATGCCGTTGCAGCACCGCGCCGAACGGCCCCGGCCCGGTGAACCCGTTGGCGACGGGCCCGGAACCGGCGTGCACGACGACGGGGACCCGCTCGTCGGCCAGCCGCGCCCAGACCGGATCGAGCCTTGGATCGCGCGGGTCGTACGCGCCGACCTGCAGGTGCACCTTGAACACCCGCGCCCCATCGTCTCGCGCTCGTGCCACGTACGCCTCGACGCCGTCCTCCGGGAAGAACGTCGCGCTCGGCAGGCACCCGGGCGTGCGCGCGGCGAACGCGAGCGTCCACGCGTTGAGGTCGGCGGCCATGCCGGGCCGGTGCGCGTACGCGAGGGCCGTGAACCGCTCGACCCCGAACCCGCGCAGCTGGGCGACGCGTTCGTCGTCGGTGCCGCGGTACCGGATGGGCCAGTCACGCCCGATGAGCGGCCCCGCCTCGTCGAAGTAGGCCCAGACCCGCCGCATCAGCCGCGGCGGCATGAAATGCGTGTGCACATCGAACAGCGGCCCCACCTCGGCGCCGCTCACGCGGGCTCGCGCGACACTCGGCCAGGACGCCACCGCGGCCGCCATCGCCGCTGTGGGCGGCGCACGATCTCGTCGACCTCGACCTCGACCTCGACCTCGACCTCGACCTCGACCTCGACCTCGACCTCGACCTCGAACGGCTCGCCGCCCTCGAGTGCGTCACCCGGTCCGGCCGCGGCGTCCGGCACGTAGCCGCCCGCCTCCAGGCGGAACAGGCGCAGCGTGACCGAGCCTGGCGGGTCCCGCTCGACGAGCAGGTACCGGGAGCTGCCGGCCGCCGCGTAGGCGCTCATCCGTGGCTCACCTCCTGCGCGCTCGTGTCAACAGCCTGCCACGCCGAGGGGTCCGGCGGGGTGCCTGCTGGAACCTGCTCCCTCCAAGTTGGAAGCACTTTCCGAAATGCGGCGGCCCGGGGCTCGCCGTTGGGGCGGGCGCCGGGCCGCGTGCAAGGGGGTTGCGGATCAGGCGGGGTTGTTTGCGTGAGTGAGGGTTTCCCAGGCCACGAACAGGTTGTTGCTTCCGGCGGGGCGGTTCTGGTCCGTCAGGCGCTGCGTGTTCGTCATCGCGATGCCCATGCGGTTGTGCAGCGCGTTGAACGCGACCTCCGTGACCGGGCCCAGGCCGAGGGTGAGCTTGCCGCCGCACAGCCACGACGGGACGGACTCGCCCAGCTGGTAGCGGCTGTGGAAGCCCAGTGCGTAGCGGAGCCGGTCGGCGATCTCCGGGTACAGGTCCTGGCCCTGGATGCGGGTCGTCTCCGCGATGTGGGAGATGGCCGAGATGCCGTAGCCGGTGTGGGTGAAGTCGCGGCACGTCTCCTGGGCGATGCCGTTCTCCGGGAAGGTGCTTTGGCCCTGCCAGTAGGAGACGATCTCGGAGCGCGTGTCGATCGAGCCGATGCCCTTCGGGTAGGAGCCGTCGGCGGTCAGGTAGATGTAGGCGGGCACCCGGGCGCGGAACTTCGCCACCACCGTGTCCCAGCTCGCGTGGTCGTCCAGGAAGACCGAGATGCCGATCGCGGCCTCCAGCATCGACAGCACCCCGGTTGCCGTTGCTGGTGCTGCCGTTGATGACCTTCGGCAGGTACACCGTGCGCAGCATCGTGGCGAAGCGGGACTGGTTGGGCCAGGTGCCGTACGTGTACCGGATGATCTCGGCGGCCCGCGGCCAGGAGGAGCCCGCCCAGCCGGTCTGCAGCGGGGCGTTGCTGTTCGTGTGCTCCTTGATCGTGGCCGACCAGGCGTCCATGATCGCGATGGCCTTGGTGGCGTAGCGGGCGTCGCGGGTGATGAACCAGGCGAGCGAGAGGGTGTACGCGGCGATCGCATCCTCGCGCTCGTCGGTGCAGCCGTTGTTCGGGTTGGAGTACGAGCCGCACTCGACCGTGGCGCGGGGCTTCGGCGTGCGGCTCAGCGATGCGTACTTCGAGCCCATCATCTGGTCGTACGCGGCCTTCCACGGCTGCGCGCCGGCCTGGACCTTGCCGCGGACGAAGTCCAGCTGGGCCTGGCTGACGAGCACGCCGGGGTGCGCGAAGGTGGCCGGCGCGGCAGCGACCTGCGGCGCGCGGGCGTCCGACGATGCGGACGAGGCGGCCGAGGCGTACGTCGCGCCGGCCACGGCAACGGCCACCGCGAGCCCGGCCGCGCCGAGCAGGACGAGCCGTCGTGACATGGAAGCCTCCCCAGGAGCGAACTGTTAGGCAGTCTGCCTATCGCTCGGACGGCGCCCCGGGAAGCGACCACATCGAAACTTAAGCACTCGTTTCGGCCCGAATCAGGTAGCGCGGGCGAGGTCACGCCCCAGCGGCCGCAGTGGGGTTGGGGAGGGACAGGCGTAGCGGGAGGGGCTGGGACGGCCGGGAACGGGGGCCCGGGTCCGCGGGTGAGCACGTCCCGGCCGGCTGTGAAAGGGCCGGGTCGGCGAGTGGGGCATGTTTCGGCTAGCTGTGAAGGGGCCGGGTCCGCGGGTGGGGCACGTTTCGGCGGCTGCGAACGGGCGGGGTCGGCGGGTGAGGTAGTCCCGGCTGGCTGCGAACGGCCCGGTTCGCGAGTGGTGCACGGCCGGGCCGGCTGTGAAGGGCCGGGGTCCGCGAGCGGGGCATGTCCGGGGCCGCGAAGGGTTCCAGGGACGGGCCGGGGAGGTGGGCCGGATCGGCGGGCGGTGTCAGCATTGGTAGGTGACCAACGAATCCCGACGCTCCCTGCACGGGTTGGCCGAGCTGGTGCTCGCCGGCCCCCAGCACCGCGCCAGCGGCACCATCCGGCTGCGGGTGACCGAGGACGGCTTCGCCACGGTGGCGGCGCCGGACCTGCGGGTCACCGCCGACGCGCTGTACGCCGGGGACCGGCGCATCGCGCTGGCCGGGCGGTCCTTCGCCGACGTCGCCGCCGAAGCCGGGGTCGATCCCGGCGTGCCGCGGGACGTCTACCACGACCACTCGGGGGCCGAGCCGGGCGACACGATCGTGCTCGACGGCGCCGCGACCCTCCTCGCCGCGTTCACCACCGGCGACCGTGCCTTGCGCGCGCTCGACCCGACCGCCACGCCGGTGCTGTGGCCGGAGCACTTCGACGTCGGCATCTCCCTCGACGAGGTGAACTACGGGGTGTCGGCAGGGGACGTGACGATCGGCGAGCCGTACGCGTACGTCGGGCCGTGGACACCGCGCACCGGCGACTTCTGGAACGTCTCCTTCGGCGCCGCGTTCCCGATGCGGGAGCTGCCGGACCTCCGCGCGTTCTTCGAGGAGGGCCGCCAGCTCGCCGCGAAGGGCTGACCCGGCCTCCGCAAGCCGCTTGCGCAGGCCGCAAGCGGCTTGCCGGCATCGCCAGCCGCTTGCTGACCGTGCAATTGGCTTGCCGAGGCCGCGGGCGGCTTGCGGACGGCTGCAGGGCTTGCGGACGGCTGCAGGGCTTGCGGACGGCTGCAGGGGCTGCCTGAAGCCGCAAGCCGCTTGCCGAGAGCGCCAGGATTGCTCAAGCCGCAAGCCGCAAGCCGCTTGCCGAGAGCGCCAGGATTGCTCAAGCCGCAAGCCACAAGTCGCTTGCCGAGGGCGCCAGGGTTGCTCAAGCCGCGAGCGGCTTGCTGACGGCGGCAGGGGCTTGCCGAGGCCGCGAATGGTTTGCCGGCGGCGGCGGGGGCAAGCCGCTTGCGGCGGGCGGCTGTGGCTTGCCGCGGGCGGCTGTGGCTTGCCGAGGCCGCAAGTCGCTTGCTGAGGGCGCCAGGGGCTTGCTCAAGCTGCGAACGGCTTGCCGACGGTGGGGCAGGAGCTTGCCGAACCGCCGAAGCGTGTGAAGGCCCGTACAGGGGCCGTGTGAAACCTCCTTGCAGGTGTCGCGGGAAGCGGGGTGCGGACGTCGATCGCGGTGCCAGGCGGGGAGTGGTTTTCCAATGGTGCGCTGGGCAAGGCACGATGATCCCGTGGATTCCGTGCAGCGCGTGACGATCTGGGACGAGCAGGTGACCACGGGCGAGCGTGCGGCGCTGGCCCCCGGGCGGCCGGAGGGCCTCGACCGGAGCCCGGACGTGCTGGTGATCGGCGGCGGCGTGATCGGGCTGGCCGCCGCCGCGATGTGCCGCCGCGCCGGGCTTGGAAGGATCGTGCTGCTGGAGCAGTCGCCGCGGCTGGTGCCGGGGGCGTCCTCGGGCAACGGCGGTGCCATCGCACCCGACATGCATGTGCTCACCGATCCTGCCGAGTTCGTGGCGTTCGGGCGGCGCAGCCGTGACCTGTACCGCGAGCTCGACGCCGAATGGGGCGGCGCGATCGGGGCCTGGGCCACCCGCTGGCTCGACATCCGGCCGGCGGAGCAGATCCCGGCGGGCGTGTGGCGCCGGCTGGACGCGGACGAGGTGCGTGAGCTGGAGCCGGACGTACGGGTCCCGGACGGTGCCGCGGCGGCGCTGGTCGAGGGTCAGCTCGCCGTGAATCCGCAGCGGCTGGCCGCGGCGCTTGCGCGCCGGGCGGGGCAGGTCGCCACGGGTGTCGGCCTGCTCGGCGTCAGCGAGCAGGGCGGGCGGGTCTGCACCGTGCACACCACCGCCGGCGACTTCTCACCGGGGGCGCTGGTCGTAGCGACGGGGCTCCTGCCGCGGCCCTGGCACCGCTTGGTGCCGCAGCGCTGGATCAAGGGGCACATGCTCGCCGTCGCCCGCGGGCCGTGGCGGCTGCGCAGCGTCCTTGCCGGGCCGTTCGGGGGCGGTACGCCGCTGCCGTGGGGCGGCGTCGTGTGCGGCGGCACCTTCGACGACGGCGACACCACCCGCGACGTTCGGCCGGAGGTCGCCGACCCGATGGCGGCGGCCCTGGCGACCCTCGTCCCGGCGGCGGCCGGCGCGCGGATCGCGCACCGGTGGTGCTGCTTCCGGCCGTATGTCGAGGGGCGCCAGCCGGTCATCGACCGCCTGCCCGGCGTGGACAACGCCTGGTTCGCGGGCGGGCACTTCACGACCGGCATCATGATGGCCCCGGCGACGGGCGCCGCGCTCGCCGAGTGGATCGCCACGGGCGCCGCGCCGGCCGACGTGCGCACGTTCACGCTGCCCGGCCAGCGAAACCCGGCCTAAGCGGACCCGGCCTAAGCGGACCCGGCCTAAGCGGACCCGGCCTAAGCGGACCCGGCCTAAGCGAACCCGGCCCGGCCCGACCCGGCCCGAGCGGACCCGGCCCCGCCCGAGCGGACGCGGCCCGAGCCGACGCGGCCCGAGCCGACGCGGCCCGAGGCGACGCGGCCCGAGGCGACGCGGCCCGAGCGCCGGACTGGTGAAACCCGGCCTAGCGGCCGCGGCGGTTCCAGCGCAGCGGGCGAGGATCGAACGTCCACAGCAGCCGCCGCCACCACGGGCGGCGGGCGCGCAGGTCGGACAGGTACGCCGTCGCGTGGGCCGCGGCCCGGGCCGCCTGCGGTTCGCCGGGGCCGCCCGACGGGGTCGCGAAGGCCGCCGCGTTGACCAGGCCGGCCAGGTCGTTCAGGTCGTCGGGCGGGGGAGCGGCCGGGCGCAGCGTGCGCGTCCCGGCGTGCGCGCGAGGCTCGGCGGCCGTCGCGGCGTAGTGCGCGACCTCGCCCGCCGTCAGATGGGGCGGTGCGGGGCGCCCGGCCTGGCGCAGGCCGGCAAGGACCTCGTGCCAGGCGGCGTCGATCCGCTGCGCCGGCGGGCCCTCGGTGAGGCGGCGTTTGCGGCGGCGGGAGAGCACTACGGGTACCGACGCGAAAAAACCCAGGACGAGCAGGAACGCGGCCGCGGCGGCCGAGGCGGCGATCAGCGGGGCGGAGCTCGCCGCGGCGACGGGCGCGGGGGTGGTGGCGGCGGCGGAGCGCGACGGGGGCGCGGATGCGATGTCGGACGGCGGGGGCACCGACGGCGGCGGGGGTTGCGACGCGGGCGGCTTCGGGCGGAAGTCGTCCTCGACCGCGCGCTGGACGGTGTCGGCCTTCGGCAGCGGGTCGAACGCGACCCAGCCGAAGCCGGTGAACTCGATCTCCGGCCAGGCGATCGCGTCGCCGCCGCGGACGGCCTTGTCGTCCTTGTGGGTCCGGAAGCCCACGGCGACGCGGGTGGGGAGGCCGGCGAGGCGGGCCAGCACCGCGAACGCGGCCGTGAACTGCTCCGACGTGCCCTTCTGGCCGCCGGTCTGCTTGCTGCCGAAGAGGAAGTGCTCGACGTTGGGGTACGCGTGGCCGCTCGGCGCGTCGCCGACGAGCTTGTAGTGCTCCTCGAGCCACTGCTGGATGGCGAAGGCGCGCTGGTAGGGGTTGGAGACGCCCTCGCCGAGGTGGGCCGAGAGCTGGGCGATCGAGTCGGGGACCTTGCCCGGCAGGGCTAGGAAGCGGGCGGCCTCCTCGGGCGTGGGCACGTCGGCGGCGAAGAGGGCCTGGTCGTCGGGGCGGGGGCGCTGGCGGGAGACGACCGTGTACGTCATTCCCTTGCGCAGCTCGTCGTTGAGCGCGATCGTGCCGGTGTCGGCGTCGTAGGCGACGCGGACGCCGTCGACGCGCTGCGGGGTGGCGGCGCCGGGGAGCAGGCGGCCGTCGAGCTCGTCGATCGTGATGGTCTGGGTGAGCTCGGGGCCGTCGCCGTCGGGGCGGCCCAGGACGCGGCCGGCGTTGCGGTACACCGAGCCGATCCGCCAGGTGATGCCGTCGTAGTCGTTGAGGACGGCCAGGCGGATCAGCGGCTGCGCGGACGCGCCCGGGCCGGGGGTGACGGCGGCGTCGAAGAGGTGCTGGTTCTTGTTGAGGTTCCAGCCGGACAGCCGCACGAGCGGGTTCTCGTCGAGGGCGTCCAGCTGCGGCGGGGTGACGTAGTGGCGCGGGTCGACGGGGGTGTCGTTGCCGCGGCCGGCGACGGCCGGGCCGAGCAGCTGCGACAGGACGATGACGACGGCGAGGCCGGCCGCGGCGCCCGCGCCGACGCGCAGGCCCAGGGTGCGCCGCTGCGAGCCGGTCAGCGTGTCCGCGGCGAAGTCCGGGCGGGAGCCGGCGATGAGCCCGACGATCGCGAACGCGGCGTAGGCGAGGGGGATCCACGTTGTCGCGCGGGCCGCGGTGGTGTCCGGGCCGACGAGGTACAGCGCGCCGCCGAACAGCAGCGTCGGCGGCGCGTAGGACAGCAGCACCCGGCCGTACCGCACGCCGATCTCGGCCGCCAGCAGCCCGGCCAGCCACGTGGTGATGACCGGCAGCAGCACGGTGTCCGGCTGCGGCTCGATCGGGATGAGCGCGGTCAGCAGGCGCGGGATGCTGTTGCGCAGCGCCTCCCGGGCGATCTCGGGCACGGCGCCCGGGACCTGGCCGGCCTGTGCGGAGACGCGCACCGTCACGTACGTCATCGCGGCCAGGCCGAGCACCGACGCGGGCGCGGCGCTCCAGCCGGGCAGCCGGCGCACGGCGACGCTGACGAGCACGGACGCGGCGGCGGCGACGGTGGTCAGCAGCGGCAGCAGGGTGCCGTTGTAGATCGGGGCGAGGGCGAGGCCGGCCAGCACGAGCATGCCGAGCAGCGCACCGGGGACGAGCAGGCGCCTCACCATGCCTGGACCCCGTCCCACGCGGCGGCGAACTCCTCGCCGTCGCGCACGGCGAGGACCACGACCCGCTCCAGGGCGGGGGTCGCGTCGCCGAACACGCCGGCGACGAGCGTGGGGTAGGCGGTGCGCAGCGTGCTGACCTGCGACAGGTCGGGGTCGCCGGTGAGGTAGACGAGGGTGTCGCCGAGGCGCTGGGTACGCAACGTCGAAATGGTTGTTTCGGACATTGCCGAAAAATCCGATTCGGCCAGCAGGTCGAGGTAGTCGCGCGTCGACGAACCGGAGGCGTGAGCGCCCGACAACAGGCGCAACGCGATCGGCAGCTCCTCGCGGAACGCCGCCATCACCAGCGACGCCGCCGCCTCGCACGCCGCCTCGAACCGCTCCGGGTCCGCGTACGAGGCCCGGCGGTCGTCCAGCAGTACCACCAGGCGCGGCAGGCTCGTGTCCAGCTGCTCGCGCACCATGAGCTCGCCGACCTTGGCCGAGGTGCGCCAGTGCACCCGGCGCAGCTCGTCGCCGACGACATACTCGCGCAGCGTGTCGAACGTGATCGTGCCGTGCGGCACCCGGTCGTCGCGCCCGTCGAGCGAGCGCGTGATGCCGGTGGGGACCGCCGAGAGCCGGTGGACGCGGGGGTACACCCAGACCTGCGCCGTCCCGCCGTAGCCCCGGGCCAGGGCCAGGAGCCCGAGCGGGTCGCGGCGCACCACGCGCAGCGGCCCGATGGCCACCACGCCGCGGCGGGCGGTCGGCACCTGGTACTGCGCCGTCGTCTCCCCGCCGGCCTTGAGCCGCAGCAGCGGCACCGGGATCGAGGCGGCGCCGCAGCGGTCGTGCGCGACGAGCGTGGCGCCGCGCATCCGGCTGGCGTTGCCGACCCGCAGCGTCACCGTGCTCGACTCGCCGCGCATGACCCGGTCCGGCTCGACGGCGCGGGCCACGGTCAGCTGCGGGCGCCACCACACGTAGGCGACGGCGAACACCAGCGCGGCGACGCACGCCGTGCCGAGGACGACCAGGTGGGGGTACCCGAAGACGAGCCCGACGCCGAGCAGGGCCGCGGCGGCGGCGCACAGCCCGGCACCGCGAGCGGTGAGGCGCATCGGCTCAGGCCGCGACGGGCGACGGCACGGCCACCGCCTCGAGCACCTGGCGCACCACGTCGGCCGGTGCCACGCCGCGCACCTGTGCGTCGGGCGAGAGCACCAGCCGGTGCGCGAAGACCGGCTCGGCGAGGGTCTTGAGGTCCTCGGGCACGACGTACCCGCGGCCGTCGGTGAGCGCGTAGGCGCTCGCCGCGCGGGTCAGCGCGATGACGCCGCGCGGGCTGACCCCGATGCGGATCTGCGGGTGGGAGCGGGTCGCGTTGGCCAGCCGCACCGCGTAGCCGAGCAGCGGATCGGCGATGTGCGCCCGCCGGGCCAGGCGCACCAGGTGCGCCATGGTCTGCGTGTCGGTGACCGGGTCGAGGGCCTCGGGGGAGCGGGTCACGGCGCCGCGCAGCACCTCGATCTCGACGGCCTCGCTCGGGTAGCCCACGGCGAGCTTCATCAGGAACCGGTCCAGCTGCGCCTCCGGCAGCCGGTAGGTGCCGTCCATCTCGATCGGGTTCTGCGTCGCGACGACGAGGAACGGCCGCGGTACCCCGTGGCGCACCCCGTCGACGGTGACGTAGCGCTCCTCCATGACCTCCAGCAGCGCCGACTGCGTCTTGGGGGAGGCCCGGTTGATCTCGTCGGCGATGACGATGTTGGCGAATACCGGCCCCGGGTGGAACTCGAAGCCCCGGGTCGCCTGGTTGAAGATCGTGACGCCGGTGACGTCGGAGGGCAGCAGGTCGGGCGTGAACTGGATGCGCCGCCACTGCCCCTGCACGCTCGCGGCCATCGCCCGGGCCAGGGTCGTCTTGCCGACCCCGGGCACGTCCTCGAGCAGGACGTGCCCCTCGGCCAGCACCGCGGTCAGCGCCAGCCGCACCACCTGCGGCTTGCCGAGCACGATCGACTCGACGTTGCGCGCGAGGCGGCCGATCAGCTCGGCCGCCGCGCCGATCTCCTCGGCGCTCGGTGGGCCGGCCGGGGACTGTTCAGTCGCGATCACGGTGCTCCATCAGCATTGCTTCAGCGGCCCCGTGCCGCTGGGCAGATTGAACCAGGCGTACGGGATGTAGTTCTCGCCCTTGAACTGGATCTTGATCCACTGGGTGCTCTTCTTGCCGCCGTACGGCACGGCGTTGATGCTCACGCTCGTATTCGTCTGGCAGATCGCGACATAGCTCTCGCCGTTGAACACGTCGCCGATCCCGCTGCCGCTCTGCGATGGGGTCTTGTAGACCCAGATGCCGCCGCCGGAGGCGGTCGGGCCGCAGTAGGTCGGGTCGTTGCAGATGACCGTGCCCTTGTACACCGGGGTGCTGATCGACCCGTTGCCGCTGGCCGTCATCCCGGCGCCGTTGGTGATCGACACGGTGTAGGTGTACGCCGTGTCGGGCCACAGGCCGTTCATCGTCAGCGAGCCCGAGCAGGTGCCCTGCACGCCGCCGACCCCGGCGACGTCGAGCCGGCAGGTGCCCGGCGAGCCGCCGTCGGTGGACGTGAAGTGCGCGGTGATCGAGTTGAGCGCGGCGGTGTCGGCCCCGTCGTCGACGGTCATCTTCGGCGCCGAGAGCGTGGTGCCGGAGCCGGTGGCCGCGGCGCCCTGGCCGGCCTTGTTGACCGCCCGCAGCTGGATCGTGACCGCCTCGGCGTCCTTGAACCCGCCGAACTCGTGCGTGAGCGCGGTGTCGATGGTCGTCTTGGTGCCGTTGACCGTGGCCTCGTAGCCGGTGATCGGCGAGCCGTTGTCGGCCGGCGCCTTCCACGCCGCCACGACCGTGCCGCGCTTCGTCATCGACGCCTTCACGGTCAGCGTGACCGGCGCGCCCGGCTTGTTGAACGGCACCACGGACGGGCTCAGCGGCGACTGCGCCGAGCTCGCGCCGATGTCGTTGATCGAGGCGACCTTGAACGCGACCTGCGTGCCGTAGGGCAGCTCGCCGGCCTTGACGGTCAGCGCCGGCGTCGCGGACTCGAACGTCTTCGCCTCGGCGGTGGACACCGTCGTCACCACGTACTTGGTGATCTTGTGGCCCTGCCCGTTGGCCTCCGGCCACGTCACCGCGACGGTGCCGTCGGGGTTGGCGGTCGCCGCGACGCTCGCCGGCGGGTCCGGCACGTCGCGGGTCGGCACCACCGGGTTGGCCGCCTTCTTCGGCCCGTTGCCCTTGGCGTTGACCGCATAGACGGTGAACTTGTACGTCTGGCCGTTGGTCAGCCCGGTGATGTCCAGGGAGCGCAGGCTCGCGCCGACCTCGTGCGGCGGCTGCCCGTCGCCCTCGACGACGTACTTCGTGATCGCGCTGCCGTTGGGCGGCGCCGCGGTCCACGTGACCCGCGCGACCGTGTTGCCGGCGACCGCGGTGACCCGGGCCGGCGCACTGGGCGGGCCGACGGGCGGCTTGGTCGGCGGCGGTGGCGGCGGCGCGGGCGGCGCGTCGCCGCCGAGCACGTCGTTGGCGTACTTGTTCACGGTGGTTACGTGGTTCTTGCTGTCCACGACGGTCGCGGTCTGGCCGGCGGGCGCGTTGATGAACATCCGGTCCTCGCGGACCTCGATCTCCAGGGGCTGGCCGCCGGTCCTGATGCGGATCGGCTCGAGCGCCTTGCCCTGCGCGTCGAGCACGTAGACGGTGCCGGTGGCGTCGTCGGCGCAGTAGAAGCGCCCGGACCAGGCCACGCACGGCTGCAGCTGCGGGCTGTCGCCCGGCACCGCGAAGTCGCTCACCTTGTCGTTGTTCACGACGTACACGTGGCCGCCGTCGACCACGGTGACGGGCACGTCGCCGCCGACCGTGCGGCCGGGCATCGCGCCCTCGCCGCTCAGCTGCAGCGGCACCTTCTTGACCTCGTCGCCGCGCAGCGTGGTCAGCGTCGTGGCGGTCTTGTCGAGCACGGCCACGCCGGTGTCCAGGATCGACAGCGCCAGGTCGTGGCTGGGGTCGGCCACGTCGACGGTCCTGACCTTCACCGGGTCGCCGGTGAACCCGCCGCCCTGCCCGCCGCCCGGCGAGGGCTTCTTGGCCGGCGCCGGCTCGATCGCCACGACCGTGCCCTCCGAGGGCACCAGCAGCCACAGCCGGCCGCTGTCGTCGAACGTGCCGGGCGAGATGCCCGGCGGGAAGCTCAGCGTCTCGCCGACCGGCAGCAGCGTGGCCGGGTCGAGCTGGCGGACCTGGCCCTGCACGGTGTCGACGATGAACGCGGTGTCGTCGTGCACGGCGATGGTGACGCCGAGGCCCGGCGTGGACTGCGTGGTCGCGCCGAGGCTCAGGCTCGACAGGTCCAGCACGCTGATCGTGCCGGTGCTGAGGTCCCGCAGGATCACGAAGCGGTCGCTCTGGGTGACCTGCATCGTGTGGCCCTGCGCATCGGTGATCTTCGTGCGCGTGTCGACCTTGCCGGTCACGCCGTTGACGCGGGCCATCTCGCCCTTGTCGGTGCTCCACAGCCAGGCGCTCACATCGAAGCTCGCCACCGCGTGGTTGGCCGCGCCGGTGCCGAACAGCGTCAGCCCGAGCACCGCCACCAGGGCGATGACGGTGCCGAGGGTCACCAGCCCGCCGCTCGCGCGCGAGCGCAGGTTCAACCGCATCTGCTCACCATCCGGGCCCCCCTCCGGCGAAATCGGCGCCATCATATTCCCGTCGATGTCTGCGTGACACCCGCGGGTGCGCGCGGTGTCCGCGCTGGAACTCGGCGTGTTGGCGCCGTTACTTGCGCTTGGTGCAGGCGAGGTCCGACAGCTGCACGTCCTGCGTGCCGTAGACCGCGGCCACGGTGAAGCAGTACTCGAGCTTGGCGTTCAAACCGCTGATGGTGTACTTCGTGGTGCCGGCCGGCAGGCCCTGCAGCTCACGCATCGCGCCCTGGCTGCCGCCGGCCACGACGAACGGCACGGTGCCGGGCGACGGGTCCTTCCACGTGAGCGTGATGCTCGTCTTGTCGTCCTTGAGCTTGAGGTCGTGCGGCGCCCGCGAGCCGCCGAGCGTGGCGTGCGACGCCGCCGGCGCGGCCGAGGACGCAGGCGTTCCGGTCGGCGGCCCGGCGGTGGTGCCGTCCGGGCCGGCCTGCTTCGCGAAGAACGCGATCGCGGCCGCGGCGCCGCCGCCGAGCACGGCGACGATGACGATGACGACGATCGCGAGCATCGGCGAACGCCGCCGGCGGGGCACCTCGTCGATCGGCAGCGGCGGTGCGGTCGCCGACGACGGCGCCGGCGCGACCTGCCACGACGGGCCGGACATCGGCTCGTAGTCGGCGCGCTGCAGCACCCCGGGCGCGGTGCGCTGCCACGGCGCCGGCTGGTACTCCTGCGGTTGCGGCCGCGGTGGCGGTTGCTGCCGTTGCTGTTGCTGCTGGATCAGCAACTGGCGCTGGCGCTCCTGCTCCTGCAGCTGCTGCAGCGACAGGGTCGGCTGATCGTCCTCGCGCGGCTCGGGGCGGTAGACGGGCTGCTGGGTGCCGAACCCGTGCAGGGGCGGCAGCGGCGGTACCACGGAAGGCGGCGGCGAGACCGGCTCCTCCGCCAGCGTGCGCTCGTCGACCGGCTCCGGCTCCGGCTCCGGCTCGGGGATCGGCTCGGGCTCGGGTGCCGGTTGGGTGACCTGCGGCTGAGGTTGGCGCGGTGGCGGGGTCACCGGGTCGAACGTGACCGTGGGCGCAGGCGAAACCTGGCCGTCGCCGCCGGGCTCGGGCAGGCCGAGGTACTCCCGGGCGGCCCGCACGCTCGGGTGCTGCTCGCCGAGCGCCTGGGGCCCGAGCTTGGCCAGCTGGTTGTACCGCCGCTTGGCTTCGAAGACGTTGCCGAGCTCGTCGGCGAGGCGGGCCAGCTCGTAGGACAGGGCGAGCATGACCGCGTGCCCGTTGCCGAGCCGGTTGTACCCGGCGGCGAGGCCCTCCTCGAGCACCCGGCGCGCGTCGGCGAGCTCGCCGAGGTCGATGTGGTACCGCGCGAGCTGTCCTGTCGCCGCCAGCACGTCGGGATCGTCGGGCCCGAGCGTGCGCACCGCGTTGCCGAGCGCCTGGTCGAGCAGCGCCAGCGCGCCCCGCTTGTCGCCCTGCGCGGCGATCGCGTGGGCGCCGTGGAGGGCGTTGGTCAACTGGGCCGACGAGGACACGCGGATACTGTGCCCTGTCCCACCTCCCGGACGCCACCCGGTGCGGCCTATGTCCCACGATCCGCGCACCGGACCGTCCGCTCACCGCCCATCGACCGGTCTGCGGGTTCGGACGTGCCGGTTTTCGTTCGGGCTTGTCGGGACGCGGCCCGGTGCCGTCCCACGATCGGCGCGCCGCGGCGACCGACCGGCCCGTAGCGCTCGTCCGGACGTGCCGCGATCGGCTCGCGTGACTGGGCCGCGCTTGGCGGCGCGATCGATACTTGTCGGATGGCGAAGGAAACGCTGGGCCCGCTGCCCGGCGCCCGGGAGGCCCGCGACCCGTCCCGGGCGATCAAGCGCGGCCCGAGCCGGGTGCCGCCCGAGGTCGTCGCCGCCACCCAGCGCGACCGGCTCTTCGACGCCCTCGTGCACACGGTCGCCGAGAAGGGCTACGCCAACGCGACGGTGAGCGACATCTGCCGCGCCGCGGGCGTGACCCGCCCGGCGTTCTACGCCCTCTTCGCCGGCAAGGACGACGCCCTCATCGCGACCTACCGCCACGGCACCGACCTGCTGCTGAAGCTCATGGAGGACGCGTACCGCGCCGAGCGCAACTGGCGCGACGGCGCCCGCGCGGCCTTGCGCGTCATGCTGCAGGTCCTCGCCGAACTCCCCGCGTTCGCCGCGACGGCGGTGGTCGAGATCGACGCCGCCGGCCCGCACGGCCGGGCCGAACGCGCCCAGCTGCTGCGCCGCTTCGACCGCTTCTTCGCCGAGGCACCGCGCGCCGCCGACCTGCCGATGCCGGAGGAGCTGGTCGAGACCATCGTCGGCGGCATCTACGCCACCGTGTACCGCTACGTCGCCGCCGGCCGCGTCGGCGAGCTCCCGGCGTTGTTGCCGACCCTGTCGTACTTCACGCTCGTGCCGTTCGTCGGCCCGGAGGAGGCGGCCCGCGAGCTCGGCTCGCCGGCCGGTGCTTCGGCCGGTTCTTCGGCAGCGTCGCCGGCGGGCAAGCCGGCGGACTGCCGGATCAGCCCGTAGCGTTCGCATTGATCCCGACAAGTCGGGCGCTGGCGCGCCACGACTTGTCGGATTTATACCTGGCCAGGCGATAAATCGGCGCGAATAGGGCGCCGCGGCACGTGCCTGGTTGATTGGGCGGGGCGTGCCTCGGGACGGTCGCGGCGGGCGGCGGTCGCGGCGGGACGTGCCGGGCTGAGCGGGCGGCGCGCGCCTCAGGCGGGGTGCGGCGGGCGGCGTTTCCCTCCGCGACGCGCGTGGTCGGATCGGACATTTCCGATATGTCATTTCACGCGGCCGGCGAAAGCCCGGCAACAGAGCGAGTGCCACGGCAGGTTCCGGCAGCCCGCTCGACGCCGGCGGGCGGCGCAGAACTTAGCGAGCCAGCGCGGCGACCAGCTGTACCGCACCCTCGATGGCGTCGTCGAAGGACCGCTGCGACCCCGAAGCCCGCGCCAGCACGTAACCGCCCTGCACGATGGCCACCACGGCCGCGGCGATCGCGTCCGGGTCCGGGCCCTCGCGCAGCTCGCCGTCGCGCTGCCCGGAGGCGACGAGCGCGGCCAGGCGCCCGCGCAGCCAGGCGAACGTCTCCTCGATCGGGGCCCGCAACGCGGGGTCGGCGACGAGGTCGGGGTCGGCCGCGTGCCGGCCGATCGGGCAGCCGCGCAGCGCCGGCCGCTCCCGCCGCAGGTACGCCGTGATCCGCTCCAGCGCGCTGCCGTCCCCGCCCAGGACGGCCTCGGCGCGCTCCCGCTCGGCCTCCGCCGTGCGCGACAGCGCGGCCACGGCCAGCTCGGCCTTGCCGGCGAAGTGGTGGTACATGCTGCCCTGCCCGGCGCCGGCCCGCTCCTGGATGGCCTTCGGGCTGGTGCCGCCGTACCCGCGCTCCCAGAGCAGGTCCTGCGCGCTGGCGACGAGCCGTTCCCGTGCGTTCACACAGCCAGCGTACCTACCGGTAGGTACAACCGGCCCTACGCGGTGCGCGGGCTGAGCCGGCCGGGCAGCGCCGAGCGCTGGTACGGCACCCGCTGCGGCGGCAGGCGGTGCAGCGTTGCCCGGAACGAGCCGGGGGACTGGCCGGTCTCGCGGGCGAAGAAACGGCCGAAGTTGGTCGGCTCCTCGAAGCCCAGCTGCCGGCCCACGTCGGCGACCGGCAGCTCGCTTGTGGCCAGCACGCGCTTGGCCTCCAGGGCCACCCGCTCGTCGATGAGCTGCTTGGCGCTGCGGCCGGTCACCGCGAGGCTCGCCCGGGTGAGGGTGCGCACGGAGCAGCGCAGGTGCTCGGCGTAGTCCTCGACGCGGCGGTGGCGCACATCCCGCTCGAGCTCGGCGCGCAGCAGGCCGATGAGCAGGTCGGCCGGGGTGCGCCCGGGCACGGGCGCGAGCGCGGCGATGCGCATGAGCAGCACCGCCATCGAGTGCGCGAGCAGCGTCGCGCCGAACGGGGTGCCGCCGTAGCGGACCTGGTCGACGCCGATCTGCGCGATCTCGGCGACGATGGCGTCCTCGTCCTCGCCCGCCGGCTGCCAGCAGGCGGGCGCGAACGGGTCGCCGACGAGCTCCGGCAGCGGCAGGTCGGGCAGCAGGCGCGGCGAGAACGTCAGCACGGTCGCGTCGAAACCGGCCTGCCCGCCGAACTGGTGCACCTGGCCGGGGCGGCCCCACAACAGCGTGCCGGGGCGGCACGCGTAGGTGACGAAGTCCAGCGCGTGCGTGCCCTGCCCGGCGCTGACCAGGATGACGACGTGGTCCGAGGTCCGCACGGGGGCTCGGCCCATCGGCAGGTCGCTGAGCCGAGCCGCGCAGACGGGTTCACCGGATAGCCCGCGGAAACTGACCATGACCAGCTCGACTGTACCGAAGCCGGTCGAATCGGCAACCGCAGGAACCCTCTGGGGCGTCCCTACACGCGGATCCCCGCCACCGCGAGCTCGGCCACGCGGACCTCTTCGAACGCCGCGCCCATCTCGGCGAGACGCTCGTCGCCGAGCGCCTCGCGCAGCGCGGGCAGCACCACGGTCTCCTCGTGCTCGATGTGGTGGCGCACGGTGGCGATGAAGACCTCGAGGCGATCGTCGAAGCCGGGCCCCCGCGGCGAGATGCGCTGCAGGTCGTGCAGCAGCCGCTCGGCCTCGTGGTGCTCGTCCGCGCCGCGGTGCGCCTCCTCGAGGCCGCCCGCGCCCAGCTCGGCCAGTACGGGGTACACCTTCTGCTCCTCGGCGTGGCTGTGCGCAGTCAGCCGGGCGGCGCACTCGTCCAGCACCGGCTGGCGGTCCTCGTCGCCGGAGCGCAGTCGTTCGAGGAGCTGATCCATGATCCGGTGGTCGTTCATGATCAGCGTGACGGCGTCGGAAGCCATGTCCCCTCCTAGGTTCGTCCCCTCCACGGTCGCGCGGGAAAGGGTGGCGGCGCGGGGGAATGGGCGAGACGTTCCGCCCGGCGTGCGCCGTGTCTCCAGCTACGCCTGGTGGCGTCCGGCGACCTGGCGGACGGCGCCGGACCGCGGAGGGAGCTTCGCCTCTCGCCCTCGCCGGACGAACGGCAACTGTTGTGGATACGATCCTTGGTCGCGGCGGCCGGTACTTCGCCGCCGGTTGCCGACGAATGCCCTGATCGGGAGCGGTTTGCCGAGTCGAGCCAGGCCCTGGCCGGGCTGGGCCCCGGCGGGCGGCTCCGCACCGTCCCCGGCCAGGTGGCGCTCGCCGACGGGATATTTGCCGTCGCATGAACATTGTCGTGAGGAGATATTTCTGCGCGACAATGGGTAACGGCACGTATTGTCGACACTCCTGACAGTGTTGTTACGGCAACGTAAAGTTCATGGCGCACGACGGTTGCCTACATCGGAACCCGTCAGTCGAAAATCCCTTGGGTCCAGCCGTTTGGGTCCGTACGGGTTGGCTAAGTACCGGCGAACGGATGAGTGCGAAAGAGGCGATCGTCGCTGGATAGGGTCCGTCGGTATTGACACGGATCGGCCGAGCTGTGATTGTGCACAACGTCGATGCGAGAGCTATGGGATTGGGCGCTGTCGGCGCCTGTGCCGGCTCGGACCGCTTCCGACGCAAATTGTCAATCTCGGATGCCTGCGGGGACTTTTCGTGACCCAAAGCCAGAGTTCGCTGCCCGTGCCCTCCCAACGGCAGGGTCGCGACCCTCGGCAGAGCACCGAGCGCCGGCCTACGCGCCACACCGCCGCCCTCGCTCGTCGTGATCTGCCGCCGCCACCACGCCGTGGCGCCGACGAACGGCGCGGGCAGCGGGCCGGGCGGCGCATCGTCGACCAGCTCCGCCTCATCGTCGCGCTGCCCCTCGTGGCCGTCGTCGCCTTCGCCGGCGTCGCGTTCGTCTCCACCGTGCAGGAGGTGAACCGGGCGCGCACCCTGCAGGACCTCGCCGCGCTCGCCACCAACGCCGGCGGCCTGGCGCACGCCCTGCAGCGCGAGCGCGCCGCCGCCGTCAACTACGTGCTGAAGAACGACGCGGCCCTGCTCGACGCGTTCCAGCAGCAGGCGCTGCTGACCGACGACGCCATGCACGTGTACCAGCAGCGCCGCCACAACCTCTCCGGCGGCGGCGACGCGGACACCCTCAACCGCATCGACTCCGGCCTCGGGGCCCTCAACAGCCTGCGCGACCAGGTCCGCAACGACAAGCGGGCGTCGGTGTCGGCCATGGCCTTCAGCTACCGGATCCTCATCGCGGACCTGCTGGCCTACCGCGAGTCGGTGGCCCGCTCCGGCGCGCCGACCGACCTGGCCGACGAGATCCGCGCCGCGGCCGCGCTCTCCCGCGCCGCCGAGGCGGTCGGGCAGCAGCAGGCCGCCGTGCTGCGCGCGCTCGCCGCGGGCCAGCTCACCCCGGCGCTGCAGCAGGAGATCATCGCGACCCGCACGAGCTTCATCGAGGCCTCGGTCTCGTTCAACCAGCTCGCCCCGGCCGAGTGGCGCACCTGGTACGAGCAGTCCGGCATGGGCGACCAGGTCGTCGCCGCGCAGCGGCTGCAGGACCAGGTCGGGCGCACCCCGGTCGGCGCACCGATCGGCGGGCTGGACTCCGCGACCTGGATCAACGCCATGTCGGGCTGGGAGGGCCTGCTGTACGGCGTGGAGAAGCAGGTCGACGAGAGCATCGAGCAGTCCGTCTCGGTCGTGCACGACGACCAGATGACCCGCGCCGCGGTGCAGAGCGCCGGCGTGGCGGTCGTGCTGCTCGTCGCCATCGTCCTGACCGGTTTCGTCGCCCGGCGCCTGACCCGGCGACTGCGGTACCTGCAGGACGCCGCCCGCACCGTCGCCTACGAGCAGCTGCCGGCGGTCGTCTCCGAGCTGCGCGCCGCCGCGCCCGGCACCGTCGACCCCGACGAGGTCGCCGACCGGGCGTCCTCGACGCTCGCCGTCGCCGGCGCCGACGAGGTCGCCGACGTGGCGCAGGCCTTCCGCGCGGTACACCGCGAGGCGGTCCGCATCGCCGGTGAGCAGGCCGTCATGCGCTCCAACGTCGCAGAGATCTTCGTCCACCTGTCCCGCCGCGAGCAGCGACTGGTCGACGCGGTCCTGGCCCAGGTCGACAAGGTCGAGCGCGACGAGACCGACCCGGACCGGCTGCAGGAGCTCTACCAGCTGGACCACCTGGCCACCCGGATGGCCCGGATCAACCTGAGCCTGCTGGTGCTCGGCGGCTCCGGCGCCGCCCGCGTGCGGCGCGAGGACGCGCCGCTGGGCAAGGTGCTGCAGGCCGCGATCTCCCAGATCGAGCACTACGTGCGGGTCCGCTTCGGCAGCGTCGACGACGACGTCGCCGTCGTCGCCGAGGCGGTCGACGAGATCGTGCACCTGCTGGCCGAGCTGCTGGACAACGCGACCGGCTACTCGCCGCCGGAGTCCGAGGTGTGGGTCACCGGCCGGGCGCTGGGCGACCGGGTCATCGTGCAGATCGTGGACACCGGCGTCGGCCTGTCCCCGTCGCGGCGCGACCAGCTCAACCAGCTGCTGACGCACCCGCCGGCCATCGACATCGCCGCCGTGCGCGCCATGGGTCTCACCGTGGTCGGGCACATCGCCGCGCGGTACAACATCGCCGTGCAGCTGCGCCCCGGCCAGCACACCGGCACGCTCGCCGAGATCGTCATCCCCAAGGAAGTGTTCCGCCCGATCATGGCGTCGGAGCGCGGGCCGCAGCTGCCGCCGGTCACCGTCGGCGCCGGCGAGCACGCCGGCAACGGTGCCCGCCCGGCCAACGACCTGTTCACGCCGCAGCGACCGGCGGAGCCGAGCCTGTTCGAGGTGCCGGCGCAGCAGTGGGCGACGCAGGAGCTCTCGACGGTGCCGGCGGGCCAGCCGAACGGGTTCCTGACCCAGCCGACCGGGTCGCAGCCGATGCTGAGCCAGCCCGCGGGGTACCAGCCGCCGGCCTACCCGCCGCCGCCCGTGCACCAGGCGGCGCCGCCCGGGCCCGGCATGTGGCCGCCGCTGCCCGAGCCGGAGGTGCCGGCGGTCCTCGCGGCCGCCGAGGACGACGGGATGGAGCTGCCGATCTTCCAGTCGGTCAACGGGTGGTTCCGCACCGAGGCGCCGCCCGGCCTGGAAGCCCCCGAGCCCATGAACTGGGAGTCCGGCGCCGATGCCGGATGGCAGGCGGCGGCGCAGGCCGCCACCCCGGAGGTCAGCTCGACGACCACGGCCGGCCTGCCGGTCCGCGCGGCCGGCCGCCACCTCGTGCCGGGCGCTGCGGAGCCGACGCCGCGGCCGGGCGTGCAGATCCAGCCGCCCACGCCGAAGCGCGACCCCTCGCGGGTGGCGGCGGCGATGTCGGCCTACGCACGTGGCGTCGCGAACCGACGCCCGCAGAGCTGAGCCGGGAGTCGGGGGACCGGGGGAACGTTGGATGCACATGCAACATCTGGAGAGGACCACGTCTGTGACCGACCCGAGTAATCTCGGTTGGCTGCTGGATAACTTCGCGAGCCGCACCCCCGACGTCAGCCATGCCCTGGCGATCTCCACCGACGGCCTCGTGCTGGCCCACACCCGGGCGCTGCCCCGGGACCGGGCCGACCAGCTCGCCGCCACCGGCAGTGGTCTCGTCGCGCTCCTTGCGGGCGCGGCGCGCTTCTTCGAGGCCGGACAGGTCATCTCCAACGTGACCCAGCTCGACGGCGGGTTCATGTTCTGCATGGCGTTCAGCGACGGCGCATCGATGCTGGTGCTCGCCTCGCCCAGCGCCGACGTCGGCAAGGTCTCCTACGAGATGACGGAGCTTGCCAACCGCATCGGCGACGCGCTGACGCCCGCGATCCGAGGGCCGCTGTGACCGGTCCGGACCGTCGCGGGCGGCCTACCGCCGTCAAGATCATCATCGCGGGCGGCTTCGGCGCGGGCAAGACCACGCTCGTTGGCGCGATCTCGGAGATTCCGCCGGTGACGACCGAGGCCGTCATGACCGCCGCCAGCATCGAGCACGACGATGCCTCGCTGGTGCCGGACAAGGGCAGCACGACGGTGGCGATGGACTTCGGGCGCATCACGCTCTACTCCGACCTCGTGCTGTACCTCTTCGGCACCCCCGGCCAGAAGCGCTTCTGGTTCATGTGGGACGAACTGTGCCGGGGCGCGATCGGTGCCGTCGTCATCGCCGACACCCGTCGCCTGGCCGACTGCTTCGGGGCGATCGACTACTTCGAGAACCGTCGCCTGCCCTATGTCGTGGCCGTCAACAACTTCGACGGCGCGGCGCGCTACCACCTCGAGGACATCCGCGACGCGCTGGCCGTGCACCGCAGCGTCCCGATGCTCGACGCCGACGTGCGTTCCCGGGCGTCGGCCAAGGAGATCCTCGTCGCCGTGACCGAGCACGCCCTCGCGCAGCGCGCCGGCGCTCGCCGATAAATACCCCTCAAGGAGAACACAAAGTGTCCCTGCAACGACGTTTGGTCAGCGTTGCGCTGGCCACCGGCCTGGTGCTCATGGGTGCCGGGTGCGCCAAGGACGACCCCAAGTCCGACAGCGCCGGTGCGGCGTCCACCCTCAAGATCGGCTTCCTCGGCTCCCTGAGCGGCACCTACCAGGCGGTCGGCACCGACCTGAGGAACGGCTTCCAGCTGTACCTCAAGATGCACGACAACAAGCTCGGCGGGCACCCGATCGACCTCAAGATCGGCGACGAGGGCGACGGCGCGCCGACCGCGGTGCCGGCGGCCACGAAGCTCATCAAGGAGGAGGGCGTCGTCGCCATGACCGGCATCGTCGGCGGCGGCTCGGTCGCCGCCGTCGCGCCGCTGCTGGCCGATGCGAAGATCCCGCTGATCGGCTCGAACGGCCGGCCGGAGCTCAAGGACCTCTCCGGCGTGTGGACGACGAGCTTCATGTCCTCCGACCCGGGCTCCTCGATCGCGCAGTACATCAAGGACAAGGTCAACGGCCCGGTCTTCGCCATCGGCCCGGACTACCAGGGTGGCTACGACGAGGTCGGCGGCTTCACCACCGAGTTCGCCAAGATCGGCGGCCAGCTGGCCAACCCCAGCGGCAAGACGCTGTGGACGCCCTTCCCGGCCACGACGAACTTCCTGCCGTACTTCAGCCAGATCAAGTCCAGCGGCGCCAAGGCGGTCTACACCTTCTACGCCGGCAAGGCCGCGATCGACTTCGTCAAGCAGTACAAGCAGTCGGACGTGAAGGACCTGCCGCTGTACGGCGCGTTCATCACCGAGGGCTCGGTGCTGCAGGCCGAGGGTGACGCCGCCAAGGACGTCTTCACCGTCTGCAACTACTCGCCCGACCTCGACAACGAGGAGAACCGCAAGTTCGTCGCCGCGTGGCGCCAGGCCTACCCGGACGCCACCCCGACCACCTACGCGATGGCCTCCTACGACGCCGCTGCGGTGCTCGACCGGGCGATCGGCGCGGCCGGTGCCAACCCGACCCCGCAGTCGATCAACGAGCAGGTCGGCAAGCTCGGCCAGATCTCGAGCCCCCGCGGCCAGTGGCAGTTCGGCAAGAACCACGCGCCGATCCAGAAGTGGTACCTGCGTCAGGTCCGCAACGACGGCCGCGCGCTGGCGAACGTGCTGGTGCAGGACCTCGCGACGGTCGGCGCCTAGTTCCTTGGACGACTATCTGATCCCGGCGGTCGACGGCGTGGCCTACGGCCTGCTGCTGTTCGTCGTCGCCGCCGGGCTCACCCTCGCCTTCGGCGTGGGTGACGTGCTCAACCTCGCGCACGGGGCGCTCTACGCCTTCGGCGCGTACGCCGCCGCGCGCATCAGCGACGGCACGTGGGGCTCGCTCGCGATCGCGGTGCTCGTCGGCACCGCGGCCGCGGGCCTCGGCGGCGCCGTGCTCTCGGCGCTGCTGGTCCCCCTGGCCGGCCGCGGCCATCTCGCGCAGGCGCTGCTCACGTTCGGCGTCGCCCTCGTCGTCGGCGACCGCCTCACCGCGATCTTCGGCAAGGACGACCTCGGGGTGAAGGTGCCCGGCGCACTGGACAGGGCCGTGCACATCGCGGGGCACAGCTATCCGGCGTACCGGCTGGCCTTCATCGGCATCGCGGTGCTCATCGCCGCCGGGCTCGCCCTGCTGGTGACCCGGACCCGCGCCGGCGGCCTCGTGCGCGCCACCGTCGACGACCGCGACATGGTCGCCATGCTCGGCGTCTCCCCGTTCGCCGTGCGCACCAGCGTCCTGGCCGGCGCGGGCGCCCTCGCGGGCCTCGCGGGCGCGCTCGGCGCCCCGATCATCGGCCCCGGCCCGCGCACCGCCGACCTCGTGCTGATGCTCTCGCTCGTCGTCGTGGTCCTCGGCGGCATGGGCTCCATCACCGGCGCCCTCGTCGCGGCCATCGCCGTCGGCGAGATCCAGAACGTCGTCGCACCGAACTTCCCCACCGTCGCCCCGTTCGCCCTGTTCGGCGCGATGGCCATCGCCCTGGCCGCCCGCGCCCGCGGCCTGCTGCCCTCGGGACGCTCGGCATGAACCTTCGCTGGCTGCTGTACCCCGCGACCGCCGCCCTGCTGGCGCTGCTGACCTCGTTCGCGTGGACCCTGAACGACTACGCGAACCAGATGCTGACCCGCATCCTCATCGTCGGCCTGCTCGCCGTCAGCGTCGCGCTGCTCACCGGCGTCGCCGGCCTGCCGACGCTGGGCCAGACCGCCCCGTACCTCGTCGGCGCCTACACCACGGCGACCCTGGTGCACGACGAGGTACACCTCGGCATCCTCCACCTGCTGACCGCGGCCGCCGCCGGCGCCGTCTTCGCCCTGATCACCGCCCCGCTGGTCGTCTACGCCCGCGGCGTCGTGGTCCTCATGATCACCCTCGCCCTGGGCGAGCTGACGTCGACGGTCGCCGCCCAGTGGAAGTCCGTCACGCACGGCACCGACGGCATGCTCGCCCTCGCCGACGTCACGCCGCTGCCCGGCATGGCCGAGCTCGGCGACGACCAGTCGAAGTACCTCTACACCCTCGCCGTCGTCGCCGTGCTGGTCGCCGCGCTGCTGCTCGCCTTGCGCTCCCCGGCCGGCGCCCTGCTGCGCGCCACCCGCGACGACCCGCGCCGGATGCGGGCCAGCGGCCACCCCGTGGCCGGGTACCTCACCGCCGCCTACGTCGTCGCCGGCGCCCTGGCCGGTGTGGCGGGCGCCCTGCTCGTCACGACCCAGTCGTACGTCTCGCCGGGCGACGGCGGCTTCGACGTCGCCGCTCTGATCCTGCTGGCCGTCGTCATCGGCGGCGCAACGTCGATGGTCGGCGCCATCGCCGGCGCAGCCCTCGTGGTCGCCACCCGCGACTGGCTGGCCAGCGCCGGCCACGCCCCGCTGCTGCTGGGCATCCTGTTCATCGCGTGCGTGTACCTGCTGCCGAACGGCCTGCTCGGCGACCGCGCCTTCGCCGGCGCCCTGTTCCGACGCCGTCCCAGGCGTGCCGATGTGCCCGCGCCTCGGGAGCCGGCCGACGAGACGATCGGGGCGGCGCGATGATCCTGCGCCTGGACGGCCTCGGCCGCCGCTACGGCGACCTGGCGGCCCTCGACGACGTGGCCCTGCAGCTCGAGCCCGGCGAGCGCCGCGCCCTGATCGGCCCCAACGGCGCCGGCAAGACCACGCTGCTCAACCTCGTCGCCGGCGCCCTGCGCCCGAGCGCCGGCCGGATCCGGTTCAACGACCGCGACGTCACCCGCACGTCACCGGCCCGCCGCGCCCGCCTCGGCATCGGCCGCACCCATCAGCACCCGGCAATCTGGCCGACGCTGTCCGCGCTGGACAACGTCCTCGTCGCCGCCCGCCGCCCGTGGGGCCGCCTGCGCCCCGGCGCCCGCGACCACCTCGCCGCCGTCGGCCTCGCCGACCAGGCCACCACGAGGGCCGGCTCCCTGTCGCACGGCCAGCGCCGCCAGCTGGAGCTCGCGATGGCCCTGGCCGGCGGGCCCCGCCTGTTGCTGCTCGACGAGCCCGCCGCGGGCCTGTCCCCGCCGGAGGTCGAACTCCTGGCGTCGCTGCTGGCCGCCCTGCCCGGGGACGTCGCGGTGCTGCTGGTCGAGCACCACCTGGACCTCGTGTACGGCTTCGCCGACCGCGTGACGGTCCTGCACTCGGGCCGCCACGTCCACACCGGCACCGTGGCCGAAACCCGCCGCTCGCCCGAGGTGGCAGCGGCCTACGCAGGGGTGAAGCCATGACGCTGCTCGTTCCCGGCGCCGCCGCTGCGGCGGCTGTCGCGACTTCGCTCGGTTTCGCCGGCGCCGCGGGCGGTGCGGCGGCCGCCGCGACTTCGCTCGGTTTCGCCGGCGCCGCGGCGGTCTCCCCGGGGGTGAAGCCGTGACGCTGCTCGTGGAGGGCCTGCGCGCGGGCTACGGCGGCGGCACCGTCCTGCACGGCGTCGACCTGAGCGTCCCGGAGGGCACGGCCCTCGCCGTGCTGGGCCGCAACGGCGCCGGCAAGACCACGCTCGTACACGCCGTCTGCGGCCTGCTGCGCCCGAAGGCCGGCAGCGTCCGCCTCGACGGCGAGGACCTCGCGGGCCGCCCCGCCCACCGCGTGGCCCGCGCCGGCGTGGCCCTGGTCCCGCAGGGCCGCCGCGTCTTCGCGAGCCTGACGGTAGCCGAGCACCTGCGCCTGACCCGCCGCAAGGGCGAGTGGACGGTACCGCGGGTCCTGGAGCTCCTGCCCCGCCTGGGCGAGCGACGCCGCCACCGCGGCGACCAGCTCTCCGGCGGCGAGGCCCAGATGCTCGCCATCGCCCGTGCCCTGCTCACCCAGCCGCGCCTCCTCCTGCTCGACGAGCCCTGCGAGGGCCTCGCCGTCGACCTCGCCGACCGCGTCCGCGCGGTCGTCGCCGAGCTCGCCCGCGGCGGCCTCACGGTGCTGCTGGTCGAGCAGCAGCCGGAGCACGCCCTGGCCGTGGCCGACCGCGTCGCCCTGCTCGCCGACGGCGTCGTGGCGGCCACCCACACCGCGGCGGAGCTGCGCGCCGACCCGACCCTGACCGACCCCGTCCTCCGCGTCGCCAGCCACGCCTGACCCCGCATCGCGTCCCCGATGCCGGCAACACACAACCGGCATTTTCTCTCCGCGATCATGCGTTTTCAGGCCGCCGGCGGCCGGTTCTGCGTCACCGCGGAAACAAAACGCCGGCAGGGCCGAACAGGCGAGCGACACACCCGCAGGACGAGCGCCGTTACGGCGCGCCGTCACAGCGCGCTGAGCCAGCGCCCTACCGTCGCGACGTCCGTGACCGTCAGGCCCACCAGCGGATCGACGCGATGCACCAGCACCGGGCCCGGATGCGTCGCGGCCACCTGGTGGCGGTCGGCGTCGGTCGTCTCGTCGTCCAGCCAGGCGAACGGCCGGCCCGCCGCCCACCGCACGATCGCCGCCGTCTTCCAGTGCACCCCGCGCGGCACCTCCGACTCGTCGTCCGGCCACGTGACCACCGGCAGCGACGGCAGGCCGAGCCGCGGGGACAGGACCGCGTTCGCCTCCGAGAGCCAGCCCGTCGCCCAGACGAGCTCCGCGCCGAGGGCGAGCAGGCGCGGGCCGTCGGCGGGATCGACCCGCGACAGCAACGGGTTGCCCGAGGACGGCGCCGGCCTGCGGGCCCCCGGGCGCTCCCGCAGCGGAATGAGCACCCCGTCGACGTCGAGGAAGAGCAGCACCATCAGGCGGCGGCCACCGGTTCCGGGGCCGGCTCCGGGTCGGGGGCGCGGCGCCGCGTAGCGAGGACGGAGCCGGCCAGGATCAGGGCGAACGCCACCCCCGTCAGCAGGGTGACGTCCTCGCCGAGGACGACGGCGCCGAGCACCACGGCAACGGCCGGGTTCACGAACGTGATGACCGTCGCCCGCACCCCGCCCACCTCCGCGATCAGCGCGAAGAACAACACGAACGCCAGGGCGGTGCACACGACGGCGAGGGCCAGGGCGGCCAGCAGCGGGCGCAGGGTCACGTGGCGCGCGAGGTCCGGCAGGTTGGGGCCGGCGACCGGGGTGAACATCAGCGCGCCGACGATGAGCGACGCGGCGGCGACGCCGTACCGCGGTACCGACGAGAGCCAGCGCTCGATGATCAGCGGCCCGGTGGCGTAGCAGACGACCACCCCGCCGAGCTCGAGCATCGGCACGGCGCCGCCGGCGGCGGCGTGGAAGCCCAGCAGCAGGGCGACGCCGGCGAAGCCGACGAGGAGGCCGCCGACCCGGGCGGCGGTGAGGCGCTCGTCGCGGTTGGCGAGGCGGGCGATGACGGCGGCGACGAGCGGTACGCCGGCGATGACCAGGCCGGTGAACGAGCTGTCGACGTGCCGCTCGGCGTCGGAGAGCAGCAGCCAGGGCAGGCCGATCTCGACGACGGTGTACACCAGCAGCGGCAGCCACGGCCGCAGCGACGCGCGCAGCTCGCGGCGGGCCAGGGCGATCGGCAGCAGCAGCACGGCGCCGAGCGCGGTGCGCAGGAAGACCAGCTCGGCGGGGCCGATCTCGCGGACGGCGACCTTGATCAGCAGGTACGGGATGCCCCACACGACGCACATGGCGCCGAAGAGGATCCAGCCACGACGACTCATGCCTGCGATTTCACGCCGGCTGGCGCGCGGCGTCTTGAACGCTGTTGCGGAACGCGGCCGGGGTGACGCCCGTCACGCGCTTGAACCAGCGGGTCAGGTGGGCCTGGTCGGCGAACCCGGTGGCGCCGGCGACCTCGGCGGGGGAGCGTCCGGCGGCGAGCAGGTGCCGGGCGTGGCAGACCCGCTCGAGCACCAGCCAGGCGTGCGGCGGGAACCCGGTCGCCTCCCGGAACACCCGCAGCATGTGAAACGGCGACAGCTCGACGCCGGCGGCGAGCTCGCGCAGGCTCGGGGCGCAGCGCAGGTCGGCCAGGAGCCGGTCGCGGATCTCGGCGACCTTGCGCGTCGCCGCGGCGTCGGAGGCCCGCGGCCCGCCCGGCGACGGGCGCAGGTCCCCGTGGCGCTGGATGACGGCCTCGAACGCCCAGACGAGCCTGGAGTGCGCCGCCAGCGGATCGACCCCGGCGGTCAGCTCCTCGTGCGCGGCCCGGACGAGGTGCACGCTGCGCGGGTCGGTGACGATCGGCTCGCGGAACCCGGCGCGCTCGCGGCCGTCGAAGAGCATGCCCTCGGACGGGTACAGCACCCGATACGCCCATCCGTCCGGCCGCGCCGCTTGCCCGTCGTGCGGCTCGCCCGGCTCGAGGATCGCGAGGCTGCCGACGCCGGCCCGGCGCAGCTCGCCGCGGTAGTGGAACTCCTCCTCGCCGCACGTGACGACGCCGATCGCGTAGGTGGCGTGGCTGTGCCGCGTGAACCGGTGCCGCCGGTAGCTGGCGGTGAGCAGGTCGAGCGCGTGCCTCCCGTCGTCGACCCGCGTCCACGCAGCCGTCTCGCCCATGCAGCGAACCTAGCCCGGCGGTCGCCCGCCGGGCCAGGACGAAAAACACAAGCCGGTGCATGACTCGGGTCCGCGTCACGCACAGACCGTAGTTCCCACCAGACACCGCTGCGGGCCTGGCGGCCCTCCGCTGCCAGGTCCGCGGTGCCAAGATTGACAACCGCTACCAGGTCACCGGCAGCGCCTCGACGCTGCGCACGATCATGCCCTGCTTGAAGCGCAGCTCCTCGTCCGGCACCGCGACCTGCAGCCCCGGCAGGCGCGTGAGCAGCCCGCGCAGCGCCTCCTGCAGCTCCATCCGGGCCAGCTGCGCGCCGAGGCAGTGGTGCACGCCGGCGCCGAAGCTCAGGTGCGACACGTCGGGCCGGGCGACGTCGAGGTCGTCGTGGCGATCCCCGTACAGCTGCGGGTCCCGGTTGGCGATCGCGACCGCGGGCAGCACGACCGAGCCCGCCGGGATGGTGACGCCGCCGAGGACGACCTCCTCCGTCGTGACCCGCGGCAGGCTGGTGGCCCCCGCCCCGAGCTGCACGAACCGCATGAGCTCCTCGACCGCGCCCGCGATCAGCGACGGGTCCTTGAGCAGCCGGTCGCGTTCCTCCGGGTACCGCCGCAGGGTCAGCAGGATCATGTTGATCTGGTTGGCGGTCGTCTCGTGCCCGCCGATGAGGATGCCCACGCACATGCGGACCAGCTCCTCCTCGCTGAGCTTGTCCTGCTCGTCGCGCGCGGCGATGAGCGCCGACATGAGGTCGTCGCCCGGCGCGGCCCGCTTGGCGTAGATGAGCCCGCCGAAGTACTCGCCCATGGCCTGCAGCGCCGCGCCCATGACGGCGGGGTCCGACCCCGGCCCGCCCATGAGCGTGTCCGACCACGCGTGGAAGCGGTGCCGGTCGTCGGCCGGCACCCCGAGCAGCTCGCAGATGACCTGCACGGGCAGGGCCAGCGAGAAGTTCTCGACGAGGTCGGCCGGCTGCGGCAGCGCGAGCAGCCCGTCGATGAGCTCGCCGACGATCTGCGCGGCCCGCGGCCGCAGCTCCTCGACCCGCCGCGCGGTGAACGCCCGCACGACGAGCTTGCGCAGCCGGGTGTGCTCCGGCGGGTCCATGCCGGCCATGGACTCGGTGGCGAGGGCCCCGAGCCCGAAGTCGGCCGCGGCGTCCTGCGAGCGCGCCGCGGCCGCGCGGCTGAAGCGCGGATCGACGAGCACGGTCCGCACGTCCTGATACCGCGTCACGAGATAGGCAACCCCGCCGTCGGCGGTGCTGACCAGGCTGACGGCGGAGTCCCGCTGCACTTCGGCAAGCTCAGGCAGCGGCGCGTAGAGGGTGGGCGGTTCGGGCAGGGGAAAGGGCAGCGTCGGCATGCGCCTCAACATATCGAAGTTTGACGATCAAGGTTGTCCCTGAGTCCCGCCCCGGCCACGATACGTCAACACTCGATGCCCGGCTCGCGCACTCACACGCCCGAAACGGATAAACCCAGACGCTGACGCGTCCGGATTTATCCGACTTATACCTTGTTTCGGTTAGCGACCGGTTGACCGCGCCGCGCCCCTTATCCAGGGCAGTTTCGCGTCCAGCCGGCGGCCCAATCGCCCGCTGCCGGCCGCCGGCGACCTCGTCATGATGGTCGTCGTGCCGGTGAGCGCCCGGCTGACCGCGCGGCGGTCCGGATCACCAGTCCTTCATCCAGGGCAGTTTCGCGTCCAGCCAGTCGTTGAGCCGCGCGACCTGGTCGGTGTCGCTGTCCAGCCAGCTGACCTGGCCGGTCATGGCGAGGATGCCGAAGACGACCGCGGCGCCGCTGACCAGCACGCCCAGCGTGCCGAGGCCGCGCCCGGCGACGTTGGGGCGCACGCCGGCGATGATCCCGCCGAAGGAGAACAGCAGCCCGAGCGCGCCGATCGGGATCGCCCACGGCGCGAGCAACCCGGTCAGCGCGGCGGCCGCGGCGACCAGGCCGAGCATGAGCCCGAACGTGGCCAGCAGGCTCACGCGGGCCGGCGCCTGGCGCACCGGCACGGGCTCGGTCTCCCGCTCGGGTGCCGCCGTCGGGGCGGTCACCGGCTCGCGGTCGATGGTGCGCCGGATGCCGGCGGTGTCGCGCTCGCCGGTACGCCGGACGCCTGCGGTGTCGCGCTCGCTGTCGATGACGCCGACCGGCGCAGTGGCGCTGGTGGCGGTACCGTCGGCGTCCTTGTCGTGCTTGCGGCCGAGCCGCCAGGTCCGTGTCTCGGACGCGGCCTCGCCACCCACGCGGTCGCTCTTGCCGACGCCGGCGCCGACGCGGTCCGCGGGCCTCTCGGCCCGGTCGTCGACGCCGTCGCCGTCACGGTCGGTGGCGCCCCGACCGCCGAACAGCTGCCCGATGCGTGCCACTGTGTGCTCACCTCCTGCGAAGCGCCCGGTCCGGCACGCCGGGGGGATTCGGCGGTGCGGTGTATCGGGCGGGTGCCCACCGCGTACCCAAGGGCGCCGAATCTCAATCGAGGGTGAGCCGTTTGGGGGAGCTTTGCCCGGGTACCTCCGCTTCCATGGATGCCATGCAGCGAGGGAACACGAAGCACGGCGCCGTGCTGGACGACCGCCTCAGCCGGGAGGCGCTGGACGAGGTCCGTCAGGTCGACCTGGAGGGTGAGGGCGCGCGCGCGGGCGGCGCCCCGGTCGGCATGACCGCCGACGACGTGGAGGCCCGCAGCAACCTGGGCCGGTACATCCCGAAGGCCAGCCTCCCGGGCGACCGCGACGACCTGGTCGCCGGCGCGTCGGAGATGAACGCGCCCGACGAGGTCCTCGACGTGCTGGACCGCCTGCCGGAGCGCGAGGTCTTCGAGACGGTCAACCAGATCTGGGCGGCGCTGGGCGGCCAGAATGAGGATCCGTCCCGGCGCCCGTAGCGTTCGCGGGCGGCGGCTCGGGCGTCACGCCGGCCGCGGTGCTGCCCGGCGCCGGCTCAGCCGGGCGGATGGTCCACCAACGCATGGCGGTTCCTTCCCGCGCGGTCGGCCCCGGGAGCCCGCACGCCCCCGGGACCGCGTCTGTGGTGATGTCGGACGTGCCCGTCGCCGGTCAGTCGGCGAGGATGGCGTACAGCTTCCGGCGCGTCTCGGTGAGCACCTCGAGCGCCTGGGCGCGCTGCTCGCTCGTGCCGTTGAACCCGACCTGACGCAGCGCGTCCATGATCCCGAACGCCGCGTCGCGGAACTCCTGCGCCTGCGAGACGTTCTCGTCGCCGTACTCCTGCCACGGCGCGTTCTGCGCCGCGCTCTCGGCTTCGGGCCGCCCGGTGTCGGTGAGCACGTAGCGCTTGCGCCCGCCGCTCTCCTCGGCCGTGATGAGCCCCTCGTCCTCGAGCAGGTTCAGCGTGGGGTAGACGGACCCCGGGCTGGGCCGCCAGATGCCGCCCGTGCGCTGCTCGATCTCCTGGATCATCTCGTACCCGTGCATCGGCCGCTCGTGCAGCAGCGCGAGGACGGCCTGCCGGACGTTCGGCCGCCCGCCCCGAGCGCGCCCGCGCCCGCCGTGCCCATGACCGCCGTGCCCCCACCCGCGCCCGCCGCCGGGCGGAAACGGCGGGATGAAGCTACCGAACCCGCGCTGCCAACCGCCGGTGTCGAAGAACCCGTGTCGCGACCTCATGATCGCGTCCCCCATTCGTAGAACCTCTGTCTGATACTTCGACGATATATCGGGAACCTATCGCCGACAACCCCTTCCGATAGTCGCTCGGTGTGTGACGCCCCCGACTCGCAGCGCTGAACGAAAAGTCGGGCGCTCCGCGCCACGACTTTTCGGACTTTTCGCCTGACGGGTCATAAATCCGGTTTGGTGGCATTCAACGCCGGCGTTGCCAGCGAGCGGCGTACACGACGCGGAGGTCTGCCCGGCGCGTGGCGTGGGCCTTGGGCCGGCGTCGCGGAAGGGGTGGCGAAATTTCGAGGTGCGGCCGGCGAACTTCGAGGTCTGGGACGGCGTACTCGAGGCGCGGCGCGGCGTACTCGAGGCGCGGGGCGGCGTGTTTCGTCCGTGATCATGGAGCGCGGCCCGGAGCGGGGGCAAAGTGCCGCAGCAAAGGGCTGGAGAGGCTCAGGAGGGCCGACGGGCGTCCGAAATGCACCAATCAACTCGGCCAAAACGGGCGAAAGCCAGAAAATGATGATATAGGCGAAATGTCGGGCCGACGAAGGAGGCCCGACATTTCGCCTCACACAACAGACACCGCTACAGGACGATCACCGAGCGGAGGACCTCCCCGCGCTCCATCTTGTGGAAGGCCTCCTCCACGTCGCCCAGCCCCGCCTCCTCCGTCACGAACTTGTCCAGCGGCAGCCGCCCCTGCAGGTACAGGTCGATGAGCGTCGGGAAGTCGCGGGTCGGCAGGCAGTCGCCGTACCAGCTGGACTTGAGCGCCCCGCCCCGCCCGAACACCTCCAGGAACGGCAGCGTCAGCTGCATGTCCGGGCGCGGCACGCCCACGAGCACGACCGTGCCGGCCAGGTCACGGGCGTAGAACGCCTGCTCGTACACCTGCGGCAGCCCCACCGCCTCGACGACCACGTCGGCGCCGATGCCGCCGGTGAGCGAGCGGATCGCCTCGACGGGGTCGGTCTCGCGGGAGTTGACCACGTGCGTGGCGCCGAAGTCGCGCGCCCAGGCGAGCTTGCGCTCGTCGATGTCGACGCCGATGATCGTCGTCGCGCCGGCCAGCAGCGCGCCCGCGATCGCGGCGTTGCCGACGCCGCCACAGCCGAAGACGGCGACCGAGTCGCCGCGGCCGACGTTGCCGGTGTTGAGGGCGGCGCCGATGCCGGCCATGACGCCGCAGCCGAGCAGGCCCGCGACCGTGGCGGGAGCCCGCGGGTCGACCTTGGTGCACTGGCCGGCGGCGACCAGCGTGTACTTGAGGAAGGCGCCGATGCCCAGGGCGGGCGAGAGCTCGGTGCCGTCGGTCAGGGTCATCTTCTGCTTGGCGTTGTGGGTGCTGAAGCAGTACCAGGGACGGCCGCGAAGGCACGCCCGGCACGTGCCGCAGACCGCGCGCCAGTTCAGGATCACGAAGTCGCCGGGGGCCAGGTCGGTGACGTCGGGCCCGACGGACTCGACGACGCCGGCCGCCTCGTGGCCGAGCAGGAACGGGAAGTCGTCGTTGATGCCGCCCTCGCGATAGTGCAGGTCGGTGTGGCACACGCCGCAGGCCTGCACCTCGACCCGGGCCTCGCCGGGGCCGGGCTCGGGTACGACGATGGTCTCCAGGCTCACCGGGCGGCCCTTGCCCAGCGCCACCACGCCTTGTGTCTCGATAGGCATACCGACGGTCCTATCAGACAATGGCGGCCATGACGGCGGATCAACTGCGGCAAGTTGCGAAAGAACGGTTCGGCTGGGAGCGCCTGCGCGACGAGCAGCTGCGCGCCATGGAGGCGCTGATGGCCGGGCGCGACGCGCTCGCGGTGCTGCCCACCGGCGCCGGCAAGTCCGCCATCTACCAGGTCCCGGCGCCGCTGCTGCCCGGGCCGACGATCGTCGTGTCGCCGCTGCTGGCGTTGCAGCAGGACCAGATCGCCTCGCTGACCGCCCGGCACCACGAGTCCCTCGTCGCGGTCCGGCTCTCCTCCGCCGAGGGGCGCAGCGAGCGCGAGGAAGCCCTCGAAGCGCTGCGGGCCGGCGACGCCGAGTTCGTGTTCCTGACCCCGGAGCAGTTCGCCGACCCCGCGAGGGTGGCGCAGATCAAGGCGCTGCGGCCGAGCCTCGTCGCCGTCGACGAGGCGCACTGCGTCTCGGCGTGGGGCCACGACTTCCGCCCCGACTACCTGCAGCTGGGGCAGTTCATCCGCGAGCTGGGCCGCCCGCCGGTGGTGGCGCTGACCGCGACCGCGTCGCCGCCGGTGCGCGAGGACATCATCGAGCGGCTCGGCATGCGCGACCCCGAGGTCGTGGTCACCGGCCTGGACCGGCCCAACCTGTACCTCGAGTCGGTCCACTGCCCCGACGAGGAGACCCGCTGGCGGCGCCTCGTCGCCCGGCTGCGCGAGTCGGAGCCGCCCGGCATCGTGTACGCGCCGACCCGCCGCGCCACCGAGGAGCTCGCCGAGCGGCTCAACGCCCTGCAGATCAAGACGGTCGCGTACCACGGCGGGATGAGCGCCGGCGAGCGCGAGCGGGCCCACGAGGCGTTCCTCGCCGACGAGGTGCCCATCATGGTGGCCACGACCGCGTTCGGCATGGGTATCGACAAGCCCAACATCCGCTGGGTCAACCACGTGTCGCTGCCGGACTCCCCGGACTCCTACCTGCAGGAGATCGGCCGCGCGGGCCGCGACGGCAAGCCGGCGCACGTGCTGCTGCTGCACCGCACCGAGGACACGGGGCTCCGCAAGTTCTTCACCAACGTCTCCGTCGACCACGACGAGGTCGCCTCCCTGGCCGCCCTGCTGCGCGCCGCCGGCGAGCCGATGACCCGCGACGAGCTCGAGGAGCGCACCGGCCTCGGCGAGCGCAAGCTCGGGCAGCTGCTGGCCCTGCTCGAGGAGGTCGGCGGCGCGCGGATGCTGCACGGCGGCAAGGTGAAGGCCCCGCGCTGGGCGCCGACGCCGGCGAAGGCGGCGGAGCTCGCGCAGGCGCAGGCGGAGCGGCAGCAGACGGTCTCCCGCTCGCGGCTGGACATGATGCGCGGCTTCGCCGAGACCGAGCAGTGCCGGGGGCGCACGATCCTGGCGTACTTCGGCGAACACCTCGAGGGCACCTGCGGCCACTGCGACAACTGCACGGACGGCAGCGCCGCCGCCGGGCTCGCCGCCGCGGCCGACGCGCCCTTCCCGGTGCACAGCGAGGTCCGCCACGGCGAGTGGGGCAAGGGCATGGTGCTGTCCTACGCCGGCGAGCAGATGACGGTACTGTTCGAGCAGGTCGGCTACAAGACCCTCTCCGTGCCCGTGGTCAGGCAGCACCGGCTGCTGCGCAAGGCATAGCGCCGCGCCACTCCCCGGGGTGATTCGCTGCATCGGCTGACCTGTTGCCGGGAACCGGCCCGCGCGGCCGGGCCCGGCGGCATGATGGCCGGGGGGATTCGCGCGGTGGCGCGCGGGTAGGGGGCACAGATGAAGGTCGCACTGCTCGGTCCGATCGCGTGGCGCACGCCGCCGCGGGCGTACGGCCCGTGGGAACAGGTCGTCTCCCTGCTCGCCGAGGGCCTCGTCGCCCGCGGCGTCGACGTAACCCTCTTCGCCAGCCTCGACTCCATCACCTCCGCCCGCCTCGGCGGCGTCGTCGAGCGCCCGTACAACGAGGACTCCTCCTACGACGGGCGGGTGTGGGAGGCGATCCACATCGCCCACTGCTACGAGCGCAGCGGCGAGTTCGACCTCGTCCACAACCACCTCGACTGGCTGCCGCTGGCGATGAGCGGGTTCTGCCGCACCCGGCTGCTCACCACCGTGCACGGCTTCTGCTCGCCGTCGATCCTGCCGGCGTACCAGCGGGCCCGCTCCTCCTACGTGTCCATCTCCGACGCCGACCGCGGCCAGGGCCTGGACTACGCCGCCACCATCTATCACGGCATCGACGTGCGGCAGTTCCCGTTCCGCGCCGAGCCGGGGGAGTCGCTGGTCGCGTTCGGGCGCATCCACCCCGACAAGGGCACCGCGGAGGCGATCCGCATCGCCCGGGCGACCGGCCGGCGGCTGCTCATCTGCGGGCCGGTGCACGACGAGCGGTACCACGCCGAGGAGGTCATGCCGCGCGTCGACGGCGACCAGATCGTCTACGCCGGCAACGTCGGCCCCGCCGAGCGCGCCGACATCCTCGGCTCGGCCGCGGCGCTGCTGCACCCGATCGGCTTCGCCGAGCCGTTCGGCCTGTCGGTCGTCGAGGCGATGGCGTGCGGTACCCCGGTCGTGGCCTATCCGCTCGGCTCGATGCCCGAGGTGGTCGACGAGGGCGTGACCGGCTACCTGGCCACGGGCGTCGCCGAGGCCGCCGGCGTGCTCGACGACGCGCTCAAGCTCGACCGCACCCGGGTGCGGGCCCGGGCCCTCGAGCGCTTCTCCGCCGAGCGCATGGTGGACGACTATCTGCAGCTGTACCGGCGAATGGTCGGCTGATCCCCGCAAGGCCCCGGCCGATACCTTTGTGTAATTGAAGGCTGGCGTTGCGTCACCGGTATCCCTAAGCTCCCAGGGCGGAGGGATACTGTGAGTGCTGTCGATGTCACCGATCGCTTGGACGAGATCGAGCGGCGGATCGTGGGCTGGGACTTCCCCGGCGCCCGCGACGCCGTCCAGGACCTGCTGGGCGAGCCGCTGTCCGACGACGACCGGCTCACCGCCCGCCGCCTGCTGGCCGAGGTCCTGCGCGAGCTCGGCGACCTCGACGGGGCCTATGACCTGGCCGACGCCGTCGCCGCCCAGGCCGAGCGCCGCTACGGCCCCGACGACCCGCGCACCGTCCACGCCGTCGCGGTCCTGGCCGCCGTCCGCCACGACTACGACGAGTGGGACGCGGCCGAGCGCCTCTACCACCGCGTGCTGGACAGCGGCGTCGAGGAGCACGGCGCCGAGCCCGTCCGCCGGGCCGTGCGCCTCGCCCGCGTCAACCTCGCCCTGCTGTTGCGCGACCGCGGCGAGACCGGGCTCGCGCTGAGCATCCTCAACGCCGCGTACGTGATCCATCGCCGCGAGTACGGCGCCGACGACCTCGACACCATCCGCATCGCCGCCGAGCTCGCCGCGCTGCTGTACGCCCAGGGCGAGGTCCAGGCGGCCCGCCGCCTGTTCACCCTGGCGCACGCCGCCGCCCGGGCGCGCCTGGGCACCCGGCACCCGTTCACGAAGGCGGTGGAGTGGGAGCTGGCGGCCGTGGAGCCCCCGATGCCCTCGGCCCCGGTCACCGCGCCCCCGGCGCTCGTGGCCGACCCCGTGGTGGCCGAAGAGCCAGGCTTCGTCGAAGAGCCGATGCCGCCGCGCCGGTCGCGGTCCGTGTGGCCGCTGGTGTCCGTGGTGGTCGTTGTTGTTTCCGCGTCGGTACTCGCTGTGCTCCTGCTGTGGCGCCATCCCGCACCGGCGACGTCACCCTCCGTACCGTTCACGAGCGCACAGGGCGCCTCGCCGGCGGTGAGCCGCCCGCCCGTGACCGTCACCCAGTTACGCCTGCGCGACGAGGGCGCGCAGCTCACCGTCACCTGGCTGCCACTGCCCGTGACCATGGTCGTCGCCCTGTCGAAGGCGGGCGCACCCGCCGTCGTGATCGCGCGGGTGCCGCCCGGCACCGGGGAGTACGTCATCCGCGGCGTCGACCCGAAGACGCGCTACTGCGTGGTGGTCGGCGCATTGGACGACACCGTCGCCGTGACCCCCGCTACGTCCGTGTGCACGGCCGATCGCTGACAGTTCCGATTCGCGTTTCCGGTCACCGCGGTCGGCATATCGCAAGGTTCGCTGGGTATAGTCCGGCCGATGCGGCTAACAGACCGGACCCTCAATCGGCTGCCCCGGCCAATGGCAGACCTGCTGCGCAAGAACCGCGAGACAGTGAAGTTCGTCATCGTGGGTGGTTTCTGCTACGTCGTGAGCCTGGTCGCCAACTACGCGCTGCGCCTCACGGTGCTCGACGCGAAGCCGGTCACCGCTCTGACGATCGCCAATATCATCGCAACCGTCGTCTCGTACTTCCTGAACCGCGAGTGGTCCTTCCGCACCCGCGGCGGCCGCCGCCGCCACCACGAGATGTTCCTGTATACCGTGGTGAACGGCATCGGCGTGGCCGTGAACTCGGCGCCCCTGTGGATCGCCCAGTACATCTTCGGCCTGCACGCCCCGAACGTGAGCCGCACCACCGAGGAGATCAGCGACTTCATCTTCGGCATGGTCATCGGCGTCGCCCTGGCGATGATCTTCCGCCTGTGGGCGTACCGCGTCTGGGTCTTCCCCCACGACGACGTCCGCCCGGCCCCGAAGCGCCACGAGGTCCCCACGCAGCCCGCCGTCCCGACCCCGGCCGGCGACTCGCCGGGTGGCGCCTGATCGCTGCCGGCTCGCTGTAACTTTCCCGGCAACTCCCTCGGAGCGCGGTAGCTCTCGGTAGCCAATCCTTGCGTTGGCCCGACGGCTGCGCACCGTTCGAAATCCGGCGCTCCGCGCCGGATTTTTCGCCCGCCAGGCGAAAAATCCGTCATGCCGCTTTCTGCCGCACATCCGCCCTGTCCGTGGCCATGGCCGGGCGGTCAGAAGACGATGTGGTCCGCGTCGTTCTCGGCCGGGACGCCGAGCATCTCGTCCACGCCCGCGATGCGCAGCTGCCGGTGCACGAACGGGCTGGCCCGCCACACGACGACCCGCACGCCCTCCGCCCCGGCCTCGCGCTGTGCGCCGACCAGGGCGCCGACCGCCGCCGAGTCCAGGAACGTGACCAGGCCCAGGTCCACGCGCAGGACCCTGGGCCGGCGCTGGGCGGCCGCGGAGACGATCTCCTGACGCAGCGTGGCCGCGTTGCTGTGGTCGACCTCGCCACGCACGGAGAGCACCGTCGATCCGTCCATCATGACGGTGGTCGTCATCGACATGCTCATGGCGCACCCCGGCTGGTCACCCGAACAGCATAGGAGCACTTCCCGCCGCACGCAGCGGTCGCCCGGCCCCGGGTTCACCGATGCGAGCACATCGAGGGCGTGACCGGCCGTGTGCCGTACGCGAGTGTGCACGCGGCGTGCGCGAGCCTCCGGCAAAAGCAACAAGACTCGCACGACCCGCAATATCGTGAAATGTCCGATAAGTCAGGCGCGCCAGCGCCGGACTTATCGCGCCCAAAGCCGGACCCGTCGGACGCGAAGCCGGACCCGCCCGCACCCGGGCCCACCCGATCCGGACCCGTCGGCCCTGGACCAGTCGGCCCGGACCCGTCGGCCCTGGACCTGAGGCCGGGGACGGGGTCGGACCCGAAGACCGATGGCCGGCCGGAACTACCGCGCGGGCTGGGGAGGGGCGCCGGGAATGTGGTCGGGGCAGTGCAGGCGCAGCTCCTGGTAGCCGAAGGGCGCATCCACGAACCAGCAGTGGTGCGGCGTCGGCGTGCCCGGATGGCGATACCCGTCGAAGAAGCGGCACGACAGGCACATCCGCGTCACCGGGATGCTGTGCTGCTGCTGCAGCAGGCCGATCTTCGCCGTCACCATCCGCAGCAGGCGGGCCTGCTGGCTGTCCGTCAGCCCCTCGACCTCCGACAGCAGCTTGTCGGCCCAGTTCCCGGGGGCGGGCGTGGTGGCCAGGCCGCGGTCGGTGGCGGCCACGCGCATGTCGCGCGCCGCGTAGGACGGTGCCGGGCGCATCTCGACCAGGCCCTGCGCGATCAGCGGCGAGAGCAGCGCCATCGTCACGGCGACGGAGGAGCCCAGGTCGCCGGCGAGGTCGGAGAGGCGGTACTCGCGGTCGCGGCGGCCCAGCAGCAGCATCACCTGACGGTGGGCCGGAGGGAGGCCGTGTTCGGGCTCCGGACCGTCCGTGGGGGCCATGACGGCCACCCGGACGAGTCCGGCCACGAGCTTCTGGGCCTGCGCTTCCAGCGTCACGGGCAACCTCCGGGAAGGAGTGTGCGTACCAGCACCCTAGTCCCGCACGTCGATCAACAGGGGGCGCGACGCGGCCGAATTCCGGTTCCCGGCGTACCAAATAAGCTGCATATGACGGAAAAATCGGGTGAAACGGGGCTAGGCCTTGAAGACGCCCAGGGTCTTGAAGGTGTGGTTGGGGAAGATCGCGGCCGAGTCGCCGACGCCGAAGCGCTGCTTGAGCATCTCCGCCAGGATGTCGCGGTAGTCGTTGGCGCCGGCGACGTCGCCCTGGTCCAGGGCCGACGGGGACAGGCCGGGCCAGTTGCCGTGCACCTTGCCGCCGTTGAGGCCGCCGCCGAAGAGCAGCATCGCGTTGCCGTGGCCGTGGTCGACGCCGACGTTGCCGTTCTCCTGCACGCGGCGGCCGAACTCGCTCATCGTGATGACCGTCGTGGTCTCCAGGGCCGGGCCGATGTCGGTGCAGAAGGCGCCGATCGCGTCGGAGAGGTTGGTCAGCGAGTTGCGCATGTCGCCGCCGTCGACGCGGCCGAGGTTGGTGTGCATGTCCCAGCCGCCGACGTCGAGCGCGGCGACGCGCAGGCCGACGCCGGCCTTGAGCAGCTGGGCGATGTCGCGCAGGCTGTTGGCGAGGCCGCCGCCCGGGTACTGCACGCCATCGGCCGGCCGGTACTGCGTCGTGGCGAGCTTCTGCGCGGTGCTGATCGCCTGCAGGGTGCTGCCCGCGGTGGTGGCCAGAGGGTGGTCCAGGCCGGTGTACAGCGTCTTGAGCGCGTCCATCGTCTGGCTGCGCATGTTGTCGTTGTCGATGCGGAAGTCGCGCATCCCGTTGAGCACGATCGCCTGCTCGCCGCCGACGAGGGAGCGCGGCAGCGCCGAGCCCTGCGCGATCGCGCGGAACGTCGTGCCCGGGCCCATCTGCGCCAGGACCCGGTCCAGCCAGCCGGTGCGCACCGCGACCGACGAGGCGCCGCGCTCCAGGGCGTCCTGGGCCTGGAAGTGGCTGCGGCTGGCGTCGGGGGAGGCCACGGCGTGCACCGCGGCCATCTTGCCGGCGTCCCACAGCGGATAGAGCGACGTCATGGCCGGATTGAGGCCGAAGCCGCGCCCGGCCGCCTTCATGGCCGCCATCGGTACCGCGATGTTCGGCCGCATCTGCTTGTAGTTCGCGTCGTCGCCGGGCGCCACGACGGACAGGCCGTCCATCCCGCCGCGCAGGAAGATGACGACGAGCGTGTTCTTGTTGTCCGTCGGCGCGGCGAACGACACCCGGCTGGTCACCAGCTGCGTGCCGAGCGCGGCGACCCCGACGAAGCCCGCGCCCTGCACGAGGCGCCGGCGGGTGAAGCCCTTGCTCCACTTGTCGCGGTCGGCGGCCAGCTCGTCCGTCACCTTGTCGGCCTGCACGCGCAGCGCGGCCTCGCACAGGTTGGGCCCGTGCCGGCGCAGCTCGTCGAGGGAGGCCGGGCGGCGCTCGCCGTCCGGCAAGGCCGCATCACGGGAGCCGTCGGGATATTCGGTCATGTGCCTCACCGCAGCGCGTGGTAGACGGAGTCGAGGATCAGCGGGGCCAGCAGGGGCAGCTTGCCGCCGAGGTTGTTGTCGGTGATGCGCGTGTCCGCCTTGGCGCCCATGAACTTGATCAGGGCGTCCTTCTCGTTCTGCTGCATCGGCTGGAAGATCAGCCGGTTGGACAGCACGTCGAGGTACGTGCCGAGCGTCGCCGCCGGCTGCGTGACGAGCGTGTCGGCCTTGGGGTTGTTGAGGCCCTTCCACTGCTGCTGCATGAACGCCCGGTGCGCGTTCCACGTCTCGAGCATGCCGGCCGCGGAGCTCCACGCCGTGGCGACGTCGGGGTAGCCGTCCGGCGGCCCCCAGCCCAGCGGCGGCTGGCCGAGCTTGTTCGTGAAGGTGTACATGTCCTCGAGCGCGTTCGCCGTGTCCGCGCCCGGCGTGGTGCCGACGACCCGCGCCGTTGCCACGAAGTTCTCCAGCGGCCGGCGGGTCTTGAGCCCGGTGGCGATCCAGAACTCCAGCGACCGGAACAGCACCTTGAGCACCGGCGCGATCGCCGAGCCGCTCTCCTGGTAGGTCTTGGCCAGCCGATCCACGAGGCCCTGCGGCGGGGTGTCACACACGAACCGCACGCACAGCTTGCGCGCGACGTAGCGCGCCGTGGAGGGGTGGGTGGCCAGGTACAGCAGGTAGGCGTCGCCGACGGCGAGGCCGTCCTTGGCGGACTTGTTCGCGTGCTGGAAGCCCAGCACCTTGACCGCGCCCGTCCAGTGCTTGTTCTGGTCGTACTTGAACATGCCGTCGCGCGTGGCGGTGCGCCCGGTCATGAGGTACGCCGAGTTGCGCACGTCCTTCTCGTTGTACCCGCCGTCGATGCCGACGGTGTGCAGCTCGAGCAGCTCCCGGCCGTAGTTCTCGTTGACGTTGCGCTTGTCCGACGAGGTGTTGTCGAGGTACCGCATCATCGCCGGGTCGCGCGCGGAGGCGATGAGCATGTCGGAGAACTTGCCCAGCGCGTGCTTGCGGATGACGCCCACGTCGTAGGGGCCGCGCACGTCCCAGCCGCCGTCGAACGGGCTGGTCACGTTGAGGTGGTTGTTCCAGAAGTCGACCATGACCTCGAACAGCTGCCGGCTGCTCCACATCTGCCGGGCCAGCACCGCGCGGGTCAGCTCGTACATCGGCTTGTTGTCGCCGTCCTTGACCGACGAGCGGATGTCCGCGGTCGACATCGTCGCGGTCGGCACGGCCTTGAGCGCCGCGTCGGCGAGCGGGTCGGCGATCTTGTCCGGATCGAGCTGCTGGTCGATCCAGGCGTCGATGCCCATCTGCTTGACCGCGGCGATGTCGGCCGTCGTCGGCCCGAAGGTGGCGCGGCGCAGCAGGTGCAGCACCGGGTCGCGGTTGAGCGGCGTCGGGAAGCGCGGCGTGGCCCGCATCGCGGCGACGGCGGCCTGCGAGGGCGTGTCGGCGGTGCCGGAGGCGCCCAGGTCGTTGAGGTCGCCCTGCCCGCTGGTGTAGCTCGAGTCGCGGTTGGAGAACGAGCCCGCGTCGCGCGGCGAGACGTTGCCGCCGCCGCTGCCGGTCTTGACGAAGTCGTCGGGGTCGGCCGCGACCGGCCCGAACATCGCCGCGGCGCCGGTGCCGAGCGCGCCGAGGGCGACGGCGCCGCCGCCGAGGGCCATGAGCGCCTGGCGGCGGTTGCGGGTCAGCTCGTGCAGTGCCGGCCGTCCGGTGCGCAGCCAGGCGGGTGCGGGCCCGGCGGCACGACGGGAGGGCTTGTCGCTCGTGGCGGCGTCGTTGTCCGCGGCGGTACCGCCGGAGGCCTCCGCCGGCGACTGCAGCACGCGCGGCATCGGGAACTCGCCGGTGTAGTCCGAGAAGAACGCGCCCTTCACCTTCTTGGGCGCGTCGCCCGGGTCATCAGAGAAGAGCCGTTCTGGCACGCTAGGGAATCTAGTGAGCCCCCGTTCGCCCCTCAAGCCGGGCGGCGCGAGGACGCTTCAACTTTGTCTTTGTTCTTGCTTAAGTGACCGTTTTTCTTCGCGAACCCGGGGAAAACCGGCAGGTTTACCATGATCGATGACGATCACCAAAAGTCATCCCTTCCGCACGGATTGCTCAGGGTGTACGCATAGGTGACCGGACGAGGGCAGGGGGTAGCGGCTGTGTACGACGCTGCGCCCGACCGCGGGCCCCGATTCGTCGCCGCCAAGGTCAGCCTCGTCCTGCTCGTGCCGCTGCTGGGCCTGCTCGGCCTCGCCGGCGTCGCCGCCGAGGGCTACACCCGCCAGGCCACGGTCGCCGGCGAGCTGCGCACCGCCGTCGCTGCCGGAGTGGCCGCCGACCGGGCCGCCACCGCGCTCGCCCGCGAGCGCTACGCCGCCGCCGTGTTCCTGCAGACCGGCACCGCCGAGGACCGCGCCGGGCTGGACGCCGCCGCCGCGGCCACCGACCCCGCCGTCGCCGCCCTGCGCGCCGCCGCCGGCCCCGCCGGCCTGGCGCCGCCGTCGCTCGACGGCCTGGCCGCCCTGCGCGGGCGCGTGTCCGCCGGCGACGAGGGAGTGGCGGCGGGGGAGTACCTCATGGCGTACACCCAGATGGAAAGCGACCTCGTGGCGCTGCGCCAGTCCGTGGCCGGCCGCTCCGGCCCCGGCGACGTCCTCGCCGCCGCCCGCGCGTCGGGCTGGCTCGCCGTCGCCCGCGAGCAGCTCGCCCAGATCCAGCTGCTCGACCTGCGCGGCGCCGGCACCCCCGCCCGCCGCGAGGACCTCGCCGCGCACCGCGCCACCCACCTCGACGCCCTGCGCCGCTTCGCCGACACCGCGCCGCCGGCCCTGCGCGACCGCCTCGCCCAGGTCCCGTCCGGCCTCGGCGGCGACGCCCAGCCGGCCCTCGACGCCCTCGCCGACCTCGCCACCGCCGCCGGCGCCGCCGAGACCGCGCTCGCCGCGTCCGCGCGGGACCGGCAGGGCCGCATCGTCGTCGCCGGCCTCGCCGTCGTCCTGCTCCTGGCCGTCGGGTCGGTGACCCTGGCCGCGGTCGTCGCGCGCTCCCTGCGCCGCGGCGGCCCCGGCCCGCGGCGGCGCCGCAAGGCCGCACCGCCCGCCGCCACGGACCCCGCGGGCCTGACCGTCACCGCGGACCGGCCCCTGCGGCCGATGGCCCCCACGGCCCGCGGCGACGGCGACGAGCCGGCCGGGCTCGGGGCCGGCAGCCCCGCCGCCCTCGCCGGCCTGGCCCGCAAAAGCCAGCGCCTCGCCGACGCGCTCGTGCAGCACCTCGACGCCGCCGAGCGCGACGAGGCCGACCCCGAGCGCCTCGCCCAGCTCTTCGCCTTCGACCACCTGGCCACCCGCATCCGCCACGACAACCAGAGCCTGCTCGTGCTCGCCGGCGGCTACAGCGCCACCGGGCGCCGCGACCCCGTCGGCCTCGTGGACCTGCTGCGCGCCGCGCAGTCGCGGATCGAGGACTACCGCCGCGTCGAGTACGCGATGATCGCCCCCGACGTGCACGTCGCACCGCAGGCGGCCGACGACGTGGTACACCTGCTGGCCGAGCTGTTCGACAACGCCGCCCGCTACGGCCCGCCCGACCGCCCCGTCCTCGTCGAGGGCCGCCGCGCCGGCGAGGGCGCGGCCGTCGTGGTCGCCGACCGCGGCCCCGGCCTGGCGTCGGAGCGCCTGGCGGAGCTCAACGCCCGCCTCGCCGGCACCACGCCGGAGGAGCCCGGCGACGGACCGCACGCGGGCCTGGCGGTCGTCGCCCGCCTGGCCGCCCGCCACGGGCTGTCGGTCACCCTGCAGCTGCCCCCGAAGGGGCACGGCCTGCGCGCCCTCGTGCACCTGCCCGCCGCCGTCGTCGTGCTCGTTCCCGCCGCGACCGGCCCGCTGGCCACCCGCCGCCCCACGCCGCGCACCCCGTGGCGCCCGGCCCTGCCCGGCGGCGAGCCCGTCGACGTGCCGCACCCGCGCTCGACCCTCGTCCCGGTGGTACCGGGCCCCGTGCCGGCCCCGGACGGCCCTACGGTGGAGGCCGAGCCGGAGGCCGTCCGGGAGCTCCTGACCGGCCAGCAGCACGCGACCGCCGAGCATCCGGTGACCGCGTCGACGACAACGGAAGGACGACCTTCGGCATGACACCGACCACGGGGCTGGACTGGCTGCTGAGCGGCTTCACCCAGCGAGTCGGCGGCGTACGCCACACCGTCGCCGTCTCCGGCGACGGGCTGCTGGTCGCCGCGTCGAACGAGCTGCCGCCGGAGCGCGCCGACCAGCTCGCCGCGATGGTCGCCGGGGTCGTCTCCCTCGCACAAGGCCTGTCCGCGTGCACGCAGGCCGGCCCGGTGCAGCGCACCATCGTGGAGATGGGCCGCAGCCTGCTGTTCGTCATGGCCCTCGGCGAGGGCGACACCCTGGCCAGCCTCGCCGCGATGGTCCAGCCCGGCTGTGACGTCGGCCAGGTGGCGTTCGAGCTGTCCGGCCTGGTCGACCAGGTGGGCGCCGCCCTGACGCCCACCACCCGCTAGCGGGCCCGGGGGCTCAGGTCAGCCCGACGTCGTGGTCCTTCTTGACGTGGCTCTCGTCGCGCAGCGGGACGTAGGGCTCGTCGTCGGCGGCCTGGCCCGCCTCGATCGCGCGCCCGCGCTCGAGCTCGGCGTCGAACTCCGCGCCCAGCAGGATCGCCATGTTGGAGATCCACAGCCAGACCAGGAACGCGATGATGCCGCCGAGCGTGCCGTACGTCTTGTTGTACGAGCTGAAGTTCGACACGTAGATCACGAAGCCGCCCGAGGCGGCCATCCAGATGAACACCGCGAGGACCCCGCCGGGGGTGATCCAGCGGAAGCCGTGCTGCTGGGCGTTCGGCGACGCCCAGTACAGGATCGCCAGGACCAGCATCACCACCAGCAGCAGCAGCGGCCACTTGACGATGTCGAAGACCTGCACCGCCTCCTTCGACAGGCCGATCCAGCCGCCGGCCTGCTCGGCGAAGCGGCCCGTGAACACGATGCTCAGCGCCGCCACCGCGATCAGCGTGCCGACCGCGATCGTGATGCCCAGGCGGATCGGCAGCACTTTCCAGATCGGGCGCCCCTCCGGCACGTCGTAGATGGCATTCGCGGCGCGCATGAACGCCCCGACGTACCCCGACGCCGTCCACAGCGCGCCGAGCAGGCCGACGATCGCCAGCAGGCCCGCCGAGTGGGAGCCCTTCTTCAGCTCGTCGACGGCGCCGGTGACCGGGGCCGCGATCGAACCCGGGAACATCTCCTGGGCGTTCTTGAGTACCGCATCCTCGGTCGTGCCCGTGAGCAGCAGGCCGGAGACCGACAGCAGCACGAGGATGCCCGGGAAGATCGACAGCACGCCGTAGTACGTCAGCGCGGCGGCCCAGTCGGTGAGGTTGTCGTTGTTGAACTCCTTCACCGTGCGCTTCAGCACGTCGATCCACGAGCGCCTGCTGAGCCCGGTCGGCGAGTCGGGCCCGCCCTCGGCCGGATCCGCTGCAGAGGAAGTCATGGCGCCACCTCGTCCGGGTCGGTGTACAGCTTCCTATGCCCCACGAGTGCTGCCCGTTAACGTTACGGCGCGACCCTTCCCGCCCGGATCAGCGCCGTCTGCACGGTGCCGGCCGGTTCCGTGGCGCGCAACGCCGCGTGCGGACTGCTAGCGTGCCGTTGCATGGACGGCGAAGGGCGCTCGCTCGGCGACCTGCTGCGCTTCGAGCGCCCGCCGCCGGCCACCCCGGCCAGCCGCCGCCTGCGCCGGTTGCTGCTGCTCACCGCCCTGGCCACCGTCGCCGTGGACGTCGTCAACCTGCACTACGCCGCCGAGGCCGGCCTCGCCCTGGCGGTGCGCACCGGGTGGGCGCTCCTGCGCGCCTTCGGCTTCCTGTTCCTCATGCGCGAGGTGCGCTTCGGCCGGCTGACCGCCCGGCCGCTCGGGCTGATCCTGGCGGTCACCACGGTGTTCGCCTCGGCCCGCCTCGTCCAGCCGAAGGAGGGCGCGCTGCTGCCCCGCGGCCCGGTCGTCGCCGGGCTGATCGTCGTCGCGGCGCTCTGCTCGGTCGTGCTCTGGCAGCTGTTCCGCTCCCCGGCCGTGGAGGCGCACCTGACCCGGCGCCGGCCGCGGCGCGTGGTGCCGCCGTGGGTGCTCACGGCGCGGGTGGCGGCGCTGTCGTACTCCGCGCTGATGTTTGTCCCGTGTCTGGTCGCGCTCGGCACGCTGTTCGGCACGCCGCGCCTGCGGCCGGAGATCGCGGTGCCGCTGGTGGTGTCCTGGTTCGTGCTGTCGCTGGTCACGGGGTTCATTGCGGGCCTCATCAGCTTCGCCACGCTGTTCGGCCACGCCTGGGCCCGGCTGCTGCTGGCCATGATCTCCGCGTTCGTACTGCTGGTGCAGCCGACGCTGTGCTGGCTGCTGCTGGGCGCGGACGGGCTGATCCGCGACGGCGTTCCGATGGCGCTCGCCGCGCTGCTGTGCCTCTACGGCCTGGCCAGATCCGGGGGCGGCTCGCCCTCCGCGTAGACCTTGATCTTGTACTCGATCGTCTGCAGGTCCTCCTGCAGGGCGACGATGCGCTCCAGCACCTGCTGGCGGTGCTCCTCGAGCAGCACGCGGCGCTCTTCGTAGGTCGACGGGCCGACGCGGCACAGGTCGGCGTAGCGCCGCATCTCCTGGATCGTCATCCCGGTCGCCTTGAGGCGGGTGAGGATGCGCAGCATCGCCAGGTCGGTGTCGGAGTATCTGCGGTGGCCGTTGCTGCCGCGCTCGGGCGGGCTGAGCAGCCCGGCGCGCTCGTAGTACCGCAGGGTGTGTGCGGTCAGCCCGGTGTGCCCGGCGACCTCCGCGATCGTGTACCCCTCCACCCGGCCAGTCTATTTGACTTAGAGCGCGCTCGAAGGGGCACCGTGGAGGCATGCGAACGAGAAACCTCGGTGCACTGACCACGTCCGCACTCGGCCTCGGCTGCATGGGGATGAGCGAGTTCTACGGCCCCGGCGACGACGCCGAGTCGATCACGACCATCCACCGCGCGCTCGACCTCGGCGTGACGCTGCTCGACACCGCCGACATGTACGGCCCGTTCACCAACGAGCAGCTCGTCGGCCGGGCGATCGCCGGCCGCCGCGACGAGGTGGTGCTGGCCACGAAGTTCGGCATCCAGCGCGAGGGCGGCAACCGGCGGATCAACGGCACCCCCGAGTACGTGCGGCGGGCCGTGGACGCGTCGCTGCAGCGCCTCGGCGTCGAGCACATCGACCTGTACTACCAGCACCGCGTCGACCCGGCCGTGCCGATCGAGGAGACCTGGGGCGCCCTGGCCGAGGCGGTCGCCGCCGGCAAGGTCCGCCACCTGGGCATCTCCGAGGCGGCCCCGGCGACGGTGCGCCGTGCCCACGCGGTGCACCCGGTGGCGGCGGGGCAGTACGAGTACTCGCTGTGGACCCGCGACCCCGACGACGAGATCCTGCCGCTGTTCCGCGAGCTCGGCATCGGCCTGGTCGCCTACAGCCCGCTCGGCCGCGGCTTCCTCAGCGGCGAGATCACCAGCCCGGAGCAGTTCTCCCCGGGCGACTTCCGCGCCTCCAACCCGCGCTTCCAGGGCGAGAACTTCCAGCGCAACCTCGACCTGGTCGCCGACGTGCGCCAGCTCGCCGAGGCCAAGGGCGCCACCCCGGCGCAGCTGGCCCTCGCCTGGGTGCTCGCGCAGGGCGAGGACGTCGTGCCGATCCCGGGCACGAAGCGGCGCACCTACCTCGAGCAGAACGTCGCCGCGCTGGACGTCACCCTCACCGCCGAAGACCTGGCCGCGATCGAGAAGCTCTCGATCGGCCGCGACGTCGCCGGCGACCGGTACGCCGAGATGGGCTCGATCGGCAAGTAGTGCTGGCGCGCACGAGGCAGAGCCCGTACGCTCTGCCTCGTGACCGCGCGACTCAATTCCCAGTGGTGGCCCGCCTGACGAGGCGGCCCACTCTCGCGCGATGACTTCCGCGGCCGCCCATCGAGGCGGCCGTTCTGCTTTCCCGGGGAGCCGGGGCCGCCTCGCACGCGGCCACCGATCCCGAAGGGAACCCCGAGATGCTCATCGACCCGAAGGCCCCGTTCGCGCTGCTGCGCCGCGAGGGCCGCGCCGCCGTCGAGGTGCTCACCGGCCCGGTGTCCACGGTGGACACGCTCGCCGAGATCCCGGACGAGTGCCTGGCGCTCGTGCCGTTCCGCCAGGTCCGCGAGCGCGGCTTCGACTGCGTCGACGACGGCACCCCGCTGTCCGTGCTGCGCATCGAGGCCCGCCGCGAGGTCGCCGTCGACGACGTCCTCGCCGCCCTGCCCGACGCTCCGCTGGAGTTCTCCGGCGCCGGCTTCGATGTCGGCGACGACGAGTACGCCGCCATCGTGGACACCGTGCTGCGCGAGGAGATCGGCCGCGGCGAGGGCTCCAACTTCGTCATCCACCGGGTCTTCGGCGCCGACCTGGCGGGCGACCCCGTCACCGCCGCGCTCACCGTCTTCCGCCGCCTGCTGACCCGCGAGCGCGGCGCGTACTGGACGTTCGTCGTGCACACCGGCGAGCGCACCCTCGTCGGCGCGACCCCCGAGCGGCACGTCAGCGTCGAGGACGGCCTCGTCATGATGAACCCGATCAGCGGCACCCTGCGCGGCACCCCGTCCAAGCCCGCCGTCCTGCAGTTCCTGGCCGACCGCAAGGAGATCGACGAGTTGTCGATGGTCCTCGACGAGGAGCTCAAGATGATGGCGACCGTCGCCGACGTCGGCGGCCAGGTCATCGGCCCCTACCTCAAGGAGATGGCGCACCTGGTGCACACCGAGTACCTGCTGGCCGGCCGGGGCTCCCGCGACGTGCGCGACGTGCTGCGCGAGACCATGTTCGCCCCGACCGTCGTGGGCAGCCCCATCGAGAACGCCTGCCGCGTCGTCGCCCGCCACGAGCGGCGCGGCCGCGGCTACTACGGCGCCGTCCTGGCCCTCGTCGGCCGCGACTCGCTGGACGCCCCGATCCTCATCCGGACCGCCGAGATCGACGGCAACGGACGGCTGCGGGTGCCGGTCGGTGCCACGCTGGTGCGCCACTCCACGCCCGACGGCGAGGTTCTGGAGACCCACACCAAGGCCGCAGCGGTACTGCGGGCACTCGGCCTGTCGCCCCAGACCCCGGCGGTGTCGCCGCCCGCACCCGACGTGCGCCTGGCCGCCGACCCGGAGGTCCGGGCCGCGCTCGTGGCCCGCAACGAGACTTTGGCCCCGTTCTGGCTGCAGCCGCGCGACGGCCTGCCCGCCGACCCTGCGCTCGCGGGCCGGCGAGCCCTGGTCGTGGACGCCGAGGACACGTTCACCGGCATGCTCGTACACCAGCTGCGGGTGCTCGGCTTGTCCACGACCCTGGTGCGGTACGACGCCGACATCGACACCACCGCTTACGACCTGGTGATCCCCGGCCCCGGCCCCGGCGACCCGCGCCGGCTCACCGACCCGAAGATGTCCCGCATGCGCGGCATCGTCGAGGCCCGGCTCGCCGCCGGCGCCCCCATGCTCGCCATCTGCCTGAGCCACCAGCTGCTCTGCGGCCTGCTGGACCTGCCGCTGCGCCGCAAGGCATCCCCGTACCAGGGCATGCAGCGCGACATCGACCTCTTCGGCCGCCCGGCGAAGGTCGGCTTCTACTCGACGTTCACGGCCACGAGTCCCGGCCCCGAGCTCGACACCCCGTACGGCCCCGTCGAGGTGTCCCGCGACCCGGCCAACGGCGACGTGCACGCGCTGCGCGGCCGGACCTTCGCGAGCCTGCAGTTCCACCCGGAGTCGGTGCTCAGCCAGCACGGCATCGACCTGCTGCGCACCTTGCTCACGACGCTCCTGGACGCCCCCGTGGCGTTGTAACCTTCGTCCGCCCGGGCGCGCCACTGCCGGCGCGCCCGGCCGCGCACTCTTGCGTTCCGCCGCACGTTCGTCCGGCCCGGGCGCGCCACTGCCGGCGCGCCCGGCCGCGCACTCTTGCGTTCCGCCGCACGGTCGACGATGCTTCCGAAAGAATTTCACTTCTCTTCAGCGGGGAGCCGGCCAGTGGACCAGCGCGACCGCCGGGCACGCGTCGCCGTAGCGGGCGCGTACTTCGTGCAGGGCTTCTGCTTCGCCGGCCTGCTCACGCAGGTCGCCACTCTGCAGAAGAAGTTCGGTTTCGACGACACCCAGCTGTCCCTGGTACTTCTGGCCGTCCCCGTGGTCGCCGGCATCGGCAGCGTCGTGGCCGGCCTGCTCAGCGCCCGCGTCGGCAGTTCACCGGTCCTGCGCTCCGGCGGCCCCGGCGTGTGCCTGGCCATCACCCTGACCGGCCTGGCCACGCAACGCTGGCACCTCTACATCGCCCTGGCGTTCGTCGGCCTCATGCTGGGCCTGGTCGACGCCACCATGAACATGCAGGGCGTGGCGGTCGAGCGCCGCTACCGCCGCCCGGTCCTCAACTCCTTCCACGCCGTCTGGAGCGCCGGCGCGATCCTGGGCGCCCTGGCGACGTCGGGCACCGCCCACCTCGGCTGGTCGATCGCCGCTTCGCTGTCCACGGTGGCGGCGACCGGCGTGGTCCTCGCCCTGCTGGCCGGCTTCGGCCAGCTGCGCCGTGCCGAGGAGGCCCTGGACCCCGAGGCCGCGACCGAGGCCGCCACCGCGGAGTCCCAGATCCCGTGGCGCCCGATCATCCTGGTCGGCATCGCCATGATGCTCATGTTCATCGCCGACTCGGCCGTGTCCAACTGGAGCTCGGTCTTCATCGAGAAGACGCTGAACGCCACCACCAGCGTCGCCGCCCTGGGCCTGGCCGCCTACCAGACCACGATGCTCCTCGGCCGCACGGCCGGCGACCACCTGGTGAGCCGCTTCAGCCCGATGGCGGTCGTCTCGGTGGGCGGCGTGGTGGGCGGCCTGGGCCTGATCCTGGTCGCCGCGTCTCCCACCGCGGCCCTGAGCATCGCCGGCTTCGCCATCGTCGGCCTCGGCCTGTCGTTCGTGGTCCCGCAGTCCTTCTCGGCCGCGGGCCGCCTGGACCCCGCCGGTACCGGAATCGCCATCGCCCGCGTGAACCTCTTCAACTACATCGGCTTCGTGGTCGGCGCCGGCCTGATCGGCGCCGTGGCGGAGGGCTGGTCGTTGCGGTGGGCTTTCGTGGTACCGGCCGTGCTGGCCGCCGGCATCGTGGCCCTGGCCCCGTCGTTCCGCACGCACGCCCCCGCTCCCGCCGCCGCTGCGTCCTCCCCGGAAGCAGCCCCCGCCGCCTGACCATCGCCCCTTTCCGGCCACGGCGTTCTCTCGCACCGCCGGCTCCGGCTGTCCTTGTCCTGTCCTCTTCTCCTCTTCTGGCTGTGCTTCCTCTTCTGGCTGTGGTGTCCCTGCCGGCTGTGGTGTCCCTGCCGGCTGTGGTGTCCGAAAAGTCGGGCGCTCCGCGCCACGACTTTTCGGATTTATACCCCGACAGGCGATAAGTCCGAATCAATGCGAGCTCGGCGCCCTCCCGCCGCGATATCGCCCGCGTCGCACCTGGCGCGCTACAGATTCCGCCCGCGTTGCCGACGGAACGGTCGAACCCGGTCCGGTACATACGCAGTTGCGAACCTGCCTCAGCGCGACGGCGTTTCCGGGGCGACCGTGAGCACGATCTTGCCCGTGGCGGAGCGCCGCTCACCGATTTCGTGCGCCTTCGCGGCGTCCGACAAGGGCAGCACCGTATCCAGGGTCGGCCGCAACAGGCCGCGCTCGACCAGGTCGGCGATCGCGCGCATGCCCGCCTGGTCGGCCTCGACGACCATGAAGATCGAACGGCGGCCCTGCGCCTCGGCGACCGCCGAGAGCGCGGCCTCGGCCGGCGATGCGAGCGACACGACCAGGCCGCCGGGACGCAGGGTCCGCAGCGAACGCGGACCGTACTCGCCGCCGATGGTGTCCAGCACGACGTCCACGTCCGACACGACCTCGGCGAAGTCCTCGGCGGTGTAGTCCACGACCCGGTCCGCGCCCAGCGATCGCACGAACGCGTGCTTGGCCGCGCTCGCCGTCCCGATGACCTCCGCGCCCAGCGCCTTCGCGATCTGCACCGCCACGTGCCCGACGCCGCCGGCGGCCGCGTGCACGAGAACGCGCTGGCCGGGACGTACCGCGGCCACATCCACAAGCGCCTGCCACGCGGTCAGCGAAACGAGCGGCAGCGCCGCCGCCTCGACGTGCGATATTGCAAGCGGCTTGCGAACGAGGTGGCGGGCGGGCACCGCGACGTACTCCGCGTACGTCCCGGCCGGTTCCGGCTGCCGCGGCATCCCGAACACCTCGTCGCCGGCCGCCAACAGCGTGACGCCGGGCCCGATCGCCTCGACGACGCCGGACACGTCCCACCCGAGCGGCACGATGCGCCCCTGCAGGCCCCCGCTCGCGCGGTGCCAGAAGTCGGTCGGGTTCACGCCGGCCGCGTGCACCCGCACGAGCACCTGCGCAAACCCGGGCTCGGGCCGCGCCGTCTCGGCCAGCCGCAGCACCTCGGGACCGCCGAACACATCCTGGGTAATGGCTTTCATGCGCTCGATCCTGCGGCCCGCCCCGGCCACCGGCGAGTGGCTGGATCGCCAACATGTGGAAGGATCTGGCCATGGCCGGACGTCGTCATCGTGTGGTGGTTGTCGCGCTCGACGGGGTGTACCCCTTCGAGCTGAGCATTCCCGTGCGCATCTTCGGAACGGCGACGGGCGAGCGCGGCGAGCCGCTGTACGAGGTGCTCACGTGCAGCCTCGACGGCGGCCCGGTGACCACGGACGCGGACTTCACCGTCGCCGTCGCGCACGGCCCCGAGCTGCTGGCGAGCGCCGGCACGGTCGTCATCCCGCCGTTCGTGGCCTGCGCCGACGACTCCGGCCAGGAGTGGCTGCCGGACCGGCTCGGCGCCGCGCTGCGCACGGTGCGCCCCGGCACGCGGATCGTGTCGCTGTGCACGGCGGCGTTCGCACTCGCCGCCGCGGGCCTGCTCGACGGCCGCCCGGCGACCACGCACTGGAACCGCTCCGAGCAGTTCCGCAACGCGTTCCCAGAAGTCGACCTGCGCCCCGACGTGCTCTTCGTCGACGACGGCGACGTGCTCACCGCGGCCGGCGTCGCCGCGGGCGTCGACCTGTGCCTGCACCTGGTGCGCCGCGACCACGGCAGCGAGGTCGCCAACCGGGTCGCCCGCCTGTGCATCGTCCCGCCGTGGCGCGACGGCGGCCAGGCCCAGTACATCGACCGCCCCGTCCCGCCCGCGGCGGAGGTGAGCACGGCGGCGGTGCGCGAGTGGGCCCTGGAACGCCTGCACGAGCCGTTGTCACTGACCGAACTGGCCGGTCGCGCCCGCATGAGCGTGCGCACGTTCAGCCGCCGCTTCCGCGACGAGGTCGGCCTGACCCCCGTGCAGTGGCTGACCCGCCAGCGCATCGAACATGCAAGACGCTTGCTGGAAACGACCGACCTGCCGGTCGACCGCGTCGCAACGGCCGCCGGTTTCGGAACAGGCGCGTCATTGCGCCAACACCTGTCCACGACCTTGGGCGTCTCCCCGATCGCGTACCGCAACACCTTCCGCGCCTCGGCCCACTGACCCGGGTTCTCGCACGCGACAAGCGTTGGTCCGCGCCAACAAGCGTCGTGCGTCGGCCGGCGCCGACGAAAGCCGCGCGCGGATCCGTGTCAACCAGCGCCATGCGTTGGTCCGTGCCGACGAGCGCCATGCGTCGATCGGCGCCGGCGAGTGCCATGCGTTGGTCCGCGCCGACGAGTGCCAGGCGTCGATCCGGCCGACGAGCGCCAGGCGTTGATCGGCGCCGACGAAGGCGCACGTCAGGTCGACATGACTCAGGCGGAGAAGCCGTGATCCTGTCGATCGTGGCGTCGATCGGGCCCCGGGCGTCCGCACAATGCCGACTGGCCGATCCGACAGGCGGTTCAAGCCGACGCCGTCAGCAGGACAGCGGTTCCAGCCGATGCCGTCAGTATGACAGCGGCTCGAGCCGATGCAGTCAGCACGACAGCGGCTCCAGCCGACGCCGTCAGGACGACATCTGCTGGGCGGCGTCCACCAGCCGCCCGGCCTCCTGCTCCGCCGGCAACCCATCGGTGTCGCCAGGCGCGGCCACCACCCCCGCCGCAAACGCGGTGCCGAGCCGCGCCGCACCGCGCGGCCCGATCCCACGCAGCCGCGCTGCAAGGTACGCCCCGGCGAACGCGTCTCCCGCCCCGACCGGATCAACCACGCGCACCGCCGCCGACGCCAGATGCCGCGGCCCGCTCGGCGTGTCGTACCAGCATCCGTCCGCCCCGGCCTTCAACACCACCTCGCCGACCCCGGCCTCGCCCGCGCGCCGGAACACCTCGTCCGGTGCGTCGGTTCCGAACAGGGGTTGCGCCTCGTCGAGCCCGAGCACCAGAAACCGCGTCAACGGCAGCAGCTTCCGCAACACGTTTGCAACCGGCGGCAGTCCGGGGCGCAGGTTCGGATCCATTGCCAGCGCCACACCCCGCTCCCGCGCCAGCTCCGCCAACCGCACGACCGCACGTCGAGGCCCGTCCCCGAGCGCCGCGGTGATCCCGGAGACCGCAACCAGCGAAGGCCCGCCCGACAGCGCCCGGCCTGCATCGTCCTCGCCCATCTGCGAGGCCGCGGACCCAGCGCGGTAGTAGTGCACGCGCCGCACCCCGTCCTCGCGCACGTCCTTTGCGAACAGCCCGGTCGGGTAACGCTCGTCCACCACGACCAGCTGGGTTTCCACCCCCAGCTCCGCCGCGGCCGCCAACACCCGTTCCCCGAACGGATCGGCCCCGACGCGACTGCAGAACGCCGCGCGCACCCCGGCCCGTCGCACCGCCGCGAGCAGGTTGAGCTCGGCCCCGGCCACGTGCACGGACGCGATGCCGCACTCGGCGAGCGACCGCCCGTCGGCAGGCTGGAACAGCACCATCGCCTCACCGAGACCCACAACCAGCGGCGGGGAGGCGGGGTCCACAGCGCGCGACGCAGTTGCACTATGCGGAAACGGTTCCTGCGCTGCCGACTCGACCGGCGGCGGAAACGCGTGTGCGCTCATGACGCCAGCCACCGGGCGCGCAGGTCCGGACGCAGGAACGCGGCCGGAGACGCAATGGACAAGCCGCCGTCGACCGGTAGGCAAACGCCGGTGATGAAGCCGGCGGCGGGCGAGGCCAGGAATGCCACCGCCGCGGCGACCTCCTCGGGACGGCCGACGCGGCCGAGCGGGTACCCCTCGGTCACGTTCGGCAGGTGCTCGCCGCCGATCATGCCGGGCGCGACGGCGTTCACGCGGATGCCGCGCGGGCCGTACTCGAGTGCCAGCTGCCGTACGAGCCCGTCGAGGCCGGCTTTCGCCGCGGCGTAGCCGGGCAGGCCCGGCGCGGCGAGAAAGCTGTTCACCGACGTGATCGCGACGATGGCGCCGCCCGCCGGCAGGTGCGGGAGCGCGGAGCGGCACGCGTAGAAGGCACCGGACAGCGTCACGTCCAGGGCGGCCGCCCACTGCTCGTCGCTCTGTTCCGTCGCAGGCGCCACCGGCATGACCGCGGCGGCCAGGACCAGCACATCGAGCCGGCCCAGACGGTCCAGGGCAAACTCCACCGCGGCCGCAGCGCCGGCGCTGGTGGAACAGTCGATCGCGGCGGTCGCGGCGAACGCCGGGTCGGCCGACTCCTCCAGGGCAACGCCCGCCACGCGGTCCCCGGCAGCGGCAAACGCTTGCGCAATGGCCAGGCCGATAGGGGAGGTACCGCCGAGCAGCAGAACGCCACGGCCAGCGAGCGACCGGAGCGGGCCGGTCGGCGCCGTCGCCGACGCAGGTGTGGGCCCAGACGACGGGCGTGGATCCGCCGGCACCGACGCCGACGCGGGCACAGAAGAGGGCGCCGGCGGGCGAGGGCCGGCCGTCGCCGGCGCAGGCTTTGACGCCGGCGTGGGTTGCGGTGGCGTGGGTTGTGTCGGCGGTGCGGATCGTGGCGGCGGTGCGGATTGTGGCAACAGCGTGGGTTGTGGCGACGGCGTAGGTTCTGGCGACGGCGCGGGTTTTACCAGCGGCGCGGGCTCTGGCGGCGGCGCAGGTTTTAGCGCCGTGGGCTCTCGCGGCGCCGTGGGCTCTCGCGGCGCCGCAGGCTCTCGCGGCGCCGCGGCTTCGGGTAGTGGCGCGACTTCAGGTAGCGGCGCGACTTCGGGTAGCGCCGCGACTTCGGGTAGCTGCGCGACTTCGTGTATCTGCTCGGACATCACAGGCCCAGGTCGTCGAGGATGTCGGCCAGCGCGGCGAGTGTGGCCGGGTCGGCCTCGGCGGCAGGGGAGCGCACGGCGGTCGAGGCGATGACGCCGCGGCGGTGCAGCACGTGCTTGTGGATGGACCATGCGATGCCGGGCTGCAGGCCGAAGCGGATGAGCGGCAGCAGGCGGTTGAAGGCGGCCCGCGCGGCGGCGTGCTCGCAATCGGCTTGCGCACGCAGCACCGGGCGTAGCAGATCCGGGAACTCGCTTGCAGGCATGGTGCCGGCGGCGCCGCGGGCGTACTCCTCCAGCACGAACAGCGCGTTCTGGCCGCCGAGGACGAGGAAGTCCTCGGCGGTGGCCTCGACCACGGCGCCGAGCTTCGGGGCGGTGGGCTGCGTCTCCACCTTGACGGAGGTGACGCCGTCGAGCTTGGAGAGCTCGACGATCAGCGATACGGGCAGGTTGACACCAGTCGAGCCGGGCGCGTCCTGCACCATCACCGGCAGTCCGCCCTCCGCGGCGACGGTGCCGTAGAAGTCGACGATCTGTGCGGGGGAGGGCTTCACCATGTACGGAGGGATCACCATGCCGACGCTGGCCCCGCCCTCGGCCGCAGCCAGGGACTGGGCGATCGCGTCGGCGGTGCCCGTCGCCGAGATGCCGGCGACGACTGGGGTCGTTGGTGGAAGCTCGTGGCGTACCACATCCAGGATCTTGGCTCGTTCGACAGCGCTCAGGGAGAAGCCCTCGCTGGCGAAGCCGAACACCGCCACACCGTCGACGCCCGACTCGACCGAGAAGGCAACCAGTCGGCGGAGGCTGTCCGGGTCCAGCGAACCGTCGGCGTGGAAGGGAGTTGCAAGCACGGGGATCAGTCCGTGCACATCGGTCGAGCGGGTCACAGGTCCTCCACAAGTGCGGTGATGTCGACGTCGACGCCGAGGCCCGGCGCGGTCGGTACGGGGAACGAGCCGGGGCCGCCGGGCAGTGGGGCGGTGAGGATGCGGTTGGCGACCGGGAACGGGCCGGGCTGGAACTCGAATGCCGGCATCGCCTCGATCGCGGCCGCTACGTGCAAGCCCGCTGCTAGAACGACGCCGAGGCCGACCGAGTGGTGCGGCGCGATCGGGACGTGGTGGGCCGTGGCGACCTCGGCGATCGCCATCGCCTCGGTGATGCCGGTGCGGCCGACGTCGGGCTGGGCGAGGTCGAGCGCCCGCGCCTGCAGCCACTGGCGGAACTCGTAGCGGTTGCGCATCGCCTCGCCGACCGCGATCGGGGTGACCAATGCGGCGGCGAGGTCGCGGTGCGCCTCCATGTCCTCCGGGGCCAGCGGCGCCTCGAGGAACCACGCGCCGCGCTCGTCGAGGGCGCGGCCGAGGCGCAGCGCGTCGGCGAGGTCGTACGCCCAGTGCGCGTCGACGGCGACCCGTGCACCGGTTGCGGCCACCGCATCGTAGGTGGCGAGATCCCGTTCGACGCCGTGGCCGAGATGAAGCTTCAAGTGAGTTGCACCATCTGCAAGCCACTTGCAGGCTAGGGCTGCACGGGCCTCGTCATTGGGAACTGGAAGCCCGGAAACGTATGTCGGCACCACATCGCGGAAAGCGCCTCCCAGCAGGGCGTGCACGGGCAGGCCGGACGCCTTGCCCGCCAGGTCCCACAGCGCGATGTCCACCGCCGCGAGGGCATCGGCCTGGTGCCCGACCAGGTGGCCGCGCTCGCGCATGAGACCGGTCAGCCGCGCCCACAACGGCCGCACCGGGCGTGGATCGGCGCCGAGCAGCACCGGCGTGAGCAGCCGGTCGACGATCGCCTGCGGAATCTCCGGGCCGACCGGCGCCAGGCACTCGCCCCATCCGACGGTGCCGTCGTCGCAGGTCAGGCGCACGATCATGGTCTCGTAGCGGTCCGAGTACAGGCTGCGCCACGGTGGGCGCAGGTAGTACGGCTGTTTCGACGCCTCCCGAGTGGCGGCGCCGAGGTAGACGTCGTCACCGCGCAGCTTCACCGCCCAGGTGCGCACATCAACGATCTTCACAAGGCATCTCCACATGGCGGTTGACCGCTTGCAGCATGCGGGATATCTTGCCGGATATTGCAAGCGACTTCCAGAGAGGCTCCGATGGCGGCGGAAACCGGAAGCAACCAGAGCGTCGAGCGAGCTCTGACGATCCTCAGGGTCTTCACGACCGGGCGTCCGGAGCTGCGCGTCTCCGACATCGCCCGGCTCGCCGACCTGGGCCTGTCCACCGCCTCGCGGCTGCTGGCGACGCTCGAGGCGGCCGGCTTCGTCGACCGTGACCCCGTGAGTGGACTCTACCGGCTCGGCCTGGACACCGTGAGCCTCGGCGCCGCGGTGCTCAATGGCCACCCGGTGCACCGCGAGGCCCGCCAGATCGCCCAGAACCTCGCCGCCGAGCTCGGCCTCGGTGTCAACGTCGCCGTCCGCCGCGACTCCAGCGTCTTCTACCTGCTCAACTTCGAGGGCAAGCACGCGCCGCGCTCGTTCGCGCTGGCCGGCCAGCGCAACCCGCTGCACGCCACGGGCCTGGGCAAGTCGCTGCTGTCGGGCCTGGTCCCGGGCCAGCGCCGGCTCATCCTGCCCGACGGCACGATGACCGCCTACACCCCGCGCACGATCATCACCCACGAGCACCTGGACATCGAGATCGAGCGCACGGTCGAGCGCGGCTACGGCTCGGAGGTGGAGGAACTGGCGCTGGGCCGGGCCTGCGTCGCCGCGCCGATTCGCGACGCGTCCGGCGATGTGGTTGCGGCGTTGTCCGTCTCCGGGCCACTTTCTGCAATGGACTTGCAGAACCGCGAGGAGACGCTCGCGCGGATCGTCATCGAGGCCGCCGACTCGATCAGCATCGGGCTCGGGTACCTCGGGCCTGCCTACCATCAGGGCTCGTTCAGCCCGTACGGCATCTCCGACGAGCCGCCGTCAATAGAGCGACTTCTGCGATGAGAAGCGGTATCATCCTCCGCACACGATCGATAGTATACGATCGCCGATCCGGAGGAAGAGGAACTCATCCCATGGCGCTGGCGGGATTCCAGACCAAGGCGGAGCTCGTCTACGAGCGGCTCCGCGACGCGATCCTCACCGGCGAGCTGCGCCCGGGCGAGCGGGTCAACATCGACGCGCTCTCCCGCCAACTCGGCATCAGCAAGATCCCGCTGCGCGAGGCCGTGCAACGCCTCACCGGCCAGGGCCTCGTCGTGCAGCCGAACCCCCACGCCGGCGCGCAGGTCGCCCCGCTGTCGCTGCGGGAGATGCGCGGCGTGTACCTCGCGCGCGGCGCCCTGGAAGGTCTTGCCGCCCGCGTGGCCGCGACCACCATCGCCGACGCCGAGCTGGCCGGGCTGCAGGAGCTGCACGAGCAGATGCGTTTCCAGTTCGACGCCGGCGAGGTCGACGGGCTGTCCGAGCTCAACCGGCGCTTCCACACCGGCATCGCCACGGCGACGCACTACGCGACGCTGCGCGAGCTCACCGACCTGACCCTGCTGCGGGTACGCCACTACCGCGTCGGCGTGCGCGTCGAGCCGGCCTGGGGCCAGGTCATCGCCGAGCACTCGGCGATCCTCGACGCCTTGCGCCGCCGCGACGCCGACGGCGCCGAGCTGGCCGCCCGCGACCACGTCGAGTGGCAGCTGGGCGTCGAGCTGCGCGCCACCCTCGACCCCGAGTTCATCGACCTCGACGACGACCATCCGGCGGTGACGACATGACCAACCGTTTGCGCCGTCCGCAAACCGATTCCGTGGTACGCGCCCCAGCCGACGACCGCCCGGTGGTGACGGCATGAAGGACCGCACCTTCGGCTTCCTGCTGACCCTGCCCGCGCTCGCACTGCTCGGCGCCGTCGTGCTGTACCCCCTCGTCGGCGCTCTCTCCACAAGCCTGTTCCACCAGAGCCTGGTCATCCCCGGCCGATCGTTCGCAGGCTTCGACAACTTTGCAACGGTGTTGCACCAGAACTTCTGGCCGGTGCTGCAGCACACGGTGGTGTTCACCGTCGGTGCAACGCTCGTGCCGGTCGTCATCGGCTTCGCCCTGGCGCTCGCGCTCAACACCCGCATCCGCGGCCGGGCCGTGCTGCGCGGCGTGTTCCTGATGCCGTGGGTGATCCCCGGCGTCGTGGTGTCCTTCGTCTGGCTCTGGATCTTCAACGCGAACTACGGCCTGCTCAACGGCCTCCTCGTCGAGCTGCACATCGTCGACGAGCCGGTCACCTGGCTCGGCCAGCCGGGCACCGCAATGGCCGCCATCATCGTGGCGAAGAGCTGGGCCAGCTTCCCCTGGATCATGGTGATGCTGCTGGCCGGGCTGCAAACCGTTCCCGCCACGCTGCACGAGGCCGCCGCGCTCGACGGCGCCGGCCCGATCGCCCGGTTCTGGCACGTCACGCTGCCGCACCTGCGCGGCATTCTCGGCATCGTCGTGCTGCTCGAGGTGATCTGGAACGTGCAGCACTTCGACATGATCTACGTCCTCACCGGCGGCGGCCCGGCCGGCTCCACGACGACATTCGCCGTCGCCGTGTACGACACCGCATTCAAGGCGTTCGACCTGGGCAACGCGAGCGCCCTCGGCGCGCTGTGGCTGGTCCTGATCCTCGTCCTGGTCGTCGTGTACGTCCGCCTGTCGGAGCGCGGTGAGAAGGCATGACCGTGCAGGAACTGGTTTGCGTCGCCGACGCCCGCCCGCCGAAGCGCGGTCGGCACGACATGACCGTGCGGGAAGTGGTTTGCGCCGAATGCGTCCGGCCGTCCGAGCGCGGTGAACGGGCATGAGCGTTCGGGAAGTTGTTCGCAGCGAGTGCGTCCGGCCGTCGAAACGGGGTGAGAAAGCATGACCGTGCAGGAAATGGTTCGCACCGAGACGGTCCCGGACAGCCGGCCGCCCGTCCGCCGTCCGCGCCGGCCGCGGACGCTCGCCGCCGCCACCACCGTCGCCGCCATCGGCGTCTTCGCGTTCGGGCCGATCTACTGGGTGCTCGTCACCGCGCTCACCCCCACCCAGGACGTGTTCCGCTTCCCGCCGCACTTCGTGCCCGACCACGTCACCTTCGCGCACTTCGGCGCCATCTTCGAAAATCCGAAGCTGCTGCGGTACCTGCTGAACTCCCTCATCGTCTCCGCGATCACGGCCGTACTGACCGTCATCGTGTCCGCCTACACCGGATACTCGTTCGCCAAGTTCCGTTACCGCGGGCGCCGCTCGCTGATGTACCTGGTGCTCGCCTCGCAGATGTTCCCGCAGGCTCTGCTGCTCATCACGCTGTACCTCGTGTTCAGCCAGGCCGGCCTGCTCAACTCGTACCTCGCGCTGATCCTGTCCTTCACCACCTTCACGTTGCCGCTGTGCGTGTGGATGCTGAAGGGCTTCTTCGACACCATCCCCGACGAGCTCATCGAGGCGGCGAAGGTCGACGGGGCCGGGCAGGGCGCCATCATCCACCGCATCCTGCTACCGGTCTCGCTGCCCGGCCTCGTCGCGACCGGACTGTTCGCGTTCATCCGCGGCTGGAACGACTTCATCTTCGCGCTCACACTGGCCGGCCCGGACAAGCAGACACTGCCGCCGGGCCTGGTCAACACGTTCCTCGGCGAGTTCGAGACCGCCTGGCCGGACCTGATGGCCGCGTCGCTCGTCGTTTCCCTCCCCGTCGTCATCGGCTTCACCGTTCTGCAGCGCTATCTCGTCGCCGGCCTGACCTCCGGCGCCGTGAAGGGCTGAACACCCGTGCCAGTTCGTCGCCGGACCAACCGTTGGTTCGTGCAGGGCTGAACACCCCAGTGCCGTCTCGTTGTCGGGCTCACCACCGGCCACGTGAAGGGGCTGGACACCCCCAGCGTCGTCTCGTTGTCGGGCTCACCGCCGGCCACGTGAAGGAGCTGAACACTCCAGCGTCGTCTCGTTGCCGGGCTCACCGCCGGCCACCTGAAGGGGCTGAACACCCTAGCGCCGTCCCGTTGTCGGGCTCACCGCCCGCCGCGTGAAGGCCTGAGCACCGCAGCGTCGTCTCGTCGCCAGCGAACCTCTGGCACCGGGACGGGCTGAACACCCCCGCTTTTGCAAATGGAGTTGCGATGTCTGCACACCTGTCCCGCCGCTCGTTCCTGAGCGCCCTCGGCATCGGTGCCGGCGCCGCCGCGCTGGCCGCCTGCGCCCCGTCCACCAGCGCGCCCACCCCCGCCGGCACCGAGGGGCTCAAGGACGACGGCGTCAAGGAGTTCCCGCTGACGTCCTGGTCGTACAACGAGGCCGTCACCAAGCAGCCGATGCAGGACGCCATCGACAAGTACACCGCCGCCAATTCGGGCGTGAAGATCAGCACGCCGTCGTACCCGTACAACGACTACCTCAACCAGTTGCTCCTGCAGGTGCAGGGCGGACAGCTCAAGGGCGCCATCCAGCTCGACGTCGCGTGGCTGGCCACCCTCGCCGCCACCGGCAAGCTGCTGGACATCAAGTCGGTCGCGGCCGGGCAGGACTACGCGCCGGCGGCGCTGGCGCTCGGCCAGTCCGGCGGCGTGCAGTACGGCCTGCCGTGGACCTTCGCCGGCATCGGCCTCATCGCGAACAACGAGCTGCTCACAAAGGCCGGCGTGACCAGCCCGCCGAAGACCGTCGCCGAGTTCGAGGCGGCGCTGACCGCGGTCAAGGGCCTCGGCGGCGGCGTCGTGCCGTGGGCCGGCATGACGAAGGTCGACCAGCTCAAGGACATCATCCCGTGGATGTGGGAGTTCGGCTCCCCGATCGTGCAGGACAACAAGATCGTCATCGGCGACGACGGCAGCGTCGAGGCCCTCACCTGGTACAAGAAGCTCTACGACCAGAAGCTCATCGCGCCCGACGTCAACCGGGTCGACGCCCGCGCGCTCATGTCGCAGGGCAAGACCGCCTTCTACGAGGACGCGATCGGCGGCAAGGCCACGGTCACGAAGTCCTCGCCGGACAAGGACCTCGGCACGAAGATGCAGCCGGTCGCGCGCCCCGTCAAGAATGCCGGCGACAAGCCCCGCCACCTCGCCTGGGGCCAGGTCATCGCCGTCATGAACGGCGCCGGCGCGTCCGCCGCGGCGAACTTCGCCAAGACGGTCACCACCGACAAGGGCTACATCGTCGACTGGTTCACCAAGACCGGCCTGCCGCCGACGACCAACGCCGGGCTGGCCGACTCGGCGGTGAAGAACGACAAGTTCGCCACCGACTTCACCGCACAGATCGGCGCCAACTCCAGCGCCAGCCCATTCTGGGTGTACCCCCAGTTCTCCCAGATGGAAAAGGTTCTCGCCGAAGAGGTCCAGTCGATCCTCATCGGCAAGAAGACTCCCAAGGACGCGCTCTCCTCCGCCCGTGACCGGATGAACGCGCTCATCAAGTGAGTCTCACGATCGCCTCCGTGGAGGCCGTCGCGCTCGCCGCTCCCTTCGAGCGGATGTACGGCGGCCTCGACGCGGTGCCGGACTGGCTGCTGACGCCCGCGTCGAGCCATCGCGTGCTGCCGCGCCTCGGGCAGTACACCACCCTCGTGCGGATCCGGACCACGGACGGCCTGGAGGGTGTCGGCGAGGCCTATGGGCTGCCGGAACCGCGGGTCACCGCGACGATCGTCGGACACCTCCTCGCGCCGATGCTGCTCGGCCGCGATGCCGGCGCGTCGGAGGCCCTGTGGGAGCTCATGTTCGGCGCGCAGGCCGGCGCCGGGCGCACCGGCGGCTTCTACCTGGAGGCGATCAGCGGCGTCGACCTCGCGCTGTGGGACCTGCGCGGCAAGGCCGCCGGGCTGCCGGTCCACCGGCTGCTCGGCGGCCCGATCCGCAACACCGTTCCCGTATATGCATCCCCCGTGCCGTTCCTGCCCCACACCGAGCAGTCCGCGGAACGCGCGTTGTCCTTCCTGCAAGACGGTTTCCGCGCCGTGAAGCTCAAGCTCGGCCGCGGACCGGAGACCGACCTCGCGCACGCGGCCGCGGTCGCCGAGGCCTTGGACGGCCGGGCCGAGCTCAAGGTCGACCTGAACTGCGCGTACGACGTGAAGACCGCGATCCGCCTCGGCCACGCGCTCGAGGACCTCGGCGTGCGCTGGCTTGAGGAGCCGCTGGCGACCGACGACGTCGCTGGCCTGGCCGAGGTGCGCGCCGCCGTGCGGATCCCGGTCGTCACCGGGGAGAGCGAGTTCATTCGGTACCGCTACCGCGACTTCCTCGTGCAAAGAGCTGTCGACGTCGTCATGCCCAACCTGGCCCGCGCCGGCGGCATCACCGAGGCCCGCCGGATCGCCGCCCTGTGCTCGGCGTTCCACGTCGACGTCTCCCCGCACGGCGTCGGCTCGGCGATCGGCGTCGCCGCGGCGCTGCAGTTCGCGGCGGCCACGCCGAATGTGCCGGTGTACGAGTACAACCGCCTGCCGAACCCGTTGCGCGACGACCTGGCGTCGTTCACCCTGCGCGACGGCGAGCTCGTGGTGCCGGACGCGCCCGGCCTCGGCATCGACCTGGACGAGGACCTGGTCCGCCACTACGAGGTGTTCCGTGCCTGACCTCGCGGTGGTGACGGGCGCGGCCGGCGGCATCGGCGCCGCGGTCGCCGCCCGCCTGGCCGCCGACGGCTTCACCGTCTGCGGCCTGGACCGCGCCGACGGCGACCTGACCACGGAGGCCGGCGTGGCAGCCGCTTTCGCCAGCGCGGCCGCCAGGTTCGCCGGCGCGGCGGGCCGGTCCGCGGGCATGGCGGGCGGGTTCGCGGGCATTGCGGGCGGGTCCGCGGGCATGGCGGGCGGGTCCGTGGATATGGCGGGCGGGTCCGTGGGCATGGCGGGCGGGTCCGCGGGCATGGCGGGCGGGTCCGTGGGAACGGCTGGCGTGCATGTCCTGGTCCACTGCGCCGGGGTCACCGCCGGTGCGCCCGCCCACGAGACGTCGCTGGCCGATTGGCGTGCCGTTCTCGACGCCAACCTCACGTCCGCGTTTCTCTGTGCACGTGCGGTGCTGCCCGGCATGATGGCCGCCGGTCGCGGCGTCATCGTCACCATCGGCTCGATACACGCGCGGGCGTTCGGGCCGGGGCTGCCCGCGTACGCTGCGGCGAAGGCCGGGCTGGCCGCATTCACCCGCCAGCTCGCGGTCGACTACGGCCGTTTCGGCATCCGCGCGGTCACCGTGTCACCTGGGTGGGTGCGAACCGCCGATACCGCTACCCGGCTCACCGATCCGGACGATCTGGCTCGGCTCGCCGAGACGCAGCGGCTGGGGGAGCCCGACGACGTTGCCGCTGCCGTCTCGTTCGCCGTATCCGATGCGGCCGCGCTGCTCACGGGTACGGAGATCGTCCTTGACGGTGGCGCGACCGCGTTTCAAACCGCCGCGTTGCTGCGGCCGGGCCCGCGTCGCCGCCTCGGCCTGCCTGTGTTGCATGCGGCGCAAACGGATTGCGGCTCGTCCGGCGTCGCCGACGGATCTGGCGTTGGCGGTGGGGAGTCCGCGCAAGCCGGTTGCGGCTCGTCCGGCGTCGGCGGCGAGTCTGGCGCTGGTGGTGGGACACCTACGCAAGGCGGTTGCGCCTCGTCCGGCGTCGGGGGCGGATCTGGCGCCGGTCGCGAGGAGGCCGCGCAAGCCGGTTGCGGCGCGGCCGCGGGTGGCTGCGGTGCTGGTGCCGAAGGCGGCGGTCGTGGGCAAGGTGCTTGCGAAAACGAGGAGCCGGGCGACATCCGGGAGGAATGAAGTGCACGGATTCGACGAACTGCTTGCCGGGCGGCCGCTCGTCGCCATCCTGCGCGGCGTGCCCGTCGCGCGGGCGCTCGAGCTGGCGCGGGCCGTGTGGGGCAGCGGGCTCGGGGTCGTGGAAGTGCCGATCCAGACGGGCGAGGCGTTCGAGTGTCTGCGGGAGCTCGCGCGGGCCGCGGGGGAGGTGGGTGCCGTGGTCGGGGCCGGTACCGTGCGCAGCGCTGCGCAGGTCGCCGCCGCCGTCGAGGCGGGGGCCCGGTTCACCGTTGCGCCGGGGCTCGACCTCGACGTGGTGCGGGCCAGCCACGATGCCGGGCTGCCGCACCTGCCCGGCGTAGCCACAGCGTCCGAGGTGCACCATGCGCTCAACGCCGGATGCTCCTGGCTCAAGGCGTTCCCGGCCGGGTCGCTCGGGGCCGGGTGGCTGCGTGAGATGCGCGGGCCGTTTCCCGAGGCGCGGTTCGTGGCCACGGGCGGGATCGATGCCGGCAACGCCCGCGACTACCTTGCGGCGGGCGCCGGGGCGCTCGGCGTCGGCGGTGCGGTGACCCGCGACGGTGGGCTGGCCGCGCTGCTGGAGGTGCTGGCCGATGGTTGAGGTTGCCGTGCTGGTCGGAGCGCGAAGGCTTGAGCGCCGGCGCCGGGACAGGAGCCGTGGTGCGGCGATCCGCAAGGGCGGGCCGACCGCACCGGTGGTGGGGTGCTCACCAATGGTTGACGCTGCCGGGCGGAGTGCCGAGTGCCGAATGCGGGACTCGAGAGTGACAACCCGCGACAGTGCGCTGCCCGAGGGGGTCGCCGATGCTTGACGTTCTCGAACGCGTTGGCGAGCGGAGCCTCGAGTACAGGTACCGAATCTGGGGCTTTGGGGAGGGTATGGCCCTGCGCGGGCTCCTCCTGGCTGGGGAGCGACTCGGCCGTCCGCAGTGGATCGACGCCGTCGCGGACCTCGTGGTGCCGTCGCTGCAACACGCGGCCGGGCCGACCGACCATCTCATTCCCGTCGACGTGCTGACGGAGCTGCGCCGGCTGCGGCCTGGCGTCGACATCAGCGCGGCGGTGCAGCGGTTCCGGGACGCGGTCACGGGGATCGTGCACCGGCCCGACCTCGGGCAGACGGTGTGGGTCGACTGCATGCACACCGACGGGCCCGGGTTGCCGCCGGGGCGTGCCGGCGGAGCCGTCGAGGCGGCGGCCGAGGTGCTGTGCGATGACAGTGGGCTGTTCAGTCACGGGTTCGACGCCGGCACCGGGGTTGCGAACCGTGTGCACTGGGCGCGTGGGCAAGGGTGGGCGCTGCACGGGCTTTGCGCTGTCGGGTCGCCGCGGGTGGTGAAACTGCTCGAGGCGTTGCAGCGGTACGAAGTTGACGGGCGCTGGCGGACGATCGTCGACGATCCGCGGGCGCCGTTCGAGCACAGTCTCTCCGCGCTCGTTGCCGCCGCCGTTCCGCACACCTCGCTCGGGCGGCGGGGGCTCCGGGCCGCCCTCGAAGACACCTGCGACGGGGAGCTCGTGGTGTCCGAGGCGACGCCCGTCGGCCGGGCAGAAACGTACTTGCACAGAGGGGAAGGGGTTTTCCCGTGGGGGCAAGGGCCGCTCATGCTGGCGATTCTGGGGGCGCTGCAATGCGAGTGACTGCGCTGGAGACCTTTGTGCTGCGGGCCGCGCCGCCCGAAGTGTACTGGGGGGCCCGTACCTGGAGTGCGGGTGAAGGCGGGGAGCTGCGCAACACGTTCCCGGTGGAGGCCCGGCGGCGGTATCTGTACTCGCCGACGATCGACACCGTGCTCGTGCGGATCGAGACCGAGGACCAGGTCGCCGGGTGGGGCGAGTGCAAGGCGCCCGTCGCGGCGGGTGCCACCGCCGCCATCGTCGACGAGCTGCTGGCGCCGCTCGTCGTCGGGAGCCGGCTCGACGAGATCGCCGTCACCTGGGAGCGCATGTACGCCGGGATGCGCGTCCGCGGCCACGACGCCGGCTTCTGGCTGGAGGCGCTGTCCGGCGTGGACATCGCGCTGTGGGACGCGTGGGGGCGCACCCTCGGGCAGCCGGTGCACGCGCTGCTCGGCGGGGCGTTCCGGGAACGTGTTCCGGTGTACGCATCCGGAATTCCGGCGACACCCGACGCGCGGGAGCGTGCCGGCAAACTGCGTGCAGAAGGGTGGACGGCCGTCAAAGTGGCCATCGGGCTGTCCGTCCAGGACGACATCGCCGCGGTGCGTGCCGTCAGCGAGGTGTTCCCGCGCGTGTTCGCCGACGCCGCGGGGCAGTACGACGTGCGGCAGGCGCTGTACGTCGGGCGGGCGCTGCAGGAGATCGGGTGCGGGTTCTTCGAGATGCCGATCCCGCCGGAGCACGTCGACGGGTACCGGCAGCTCGCCGAACGGCTCGACGTGCCGATCGCGCTGGACTCGCTGCCGGGCAGGCTGCGGGCGCTGGAGTACCTGCGCGCCGGCGCCCTGCACGTGCTGCAACCCGACGTGTGCCGGGCCGGCGGCATCACCGAGACGATGCGCATCGCCGCGCTCGCCGACGCGTTCGGCGCGCAGGCCACGCCCCACGTGAGCATCGGCTCGCCCGTGCACTTCGCGGCCAGCCTCAGCTGCGCCGCCGCCATGCCGAACCTCGACATCGTCGAGCACTGGATCGGCGACAACCCCCTGTCCGTCATCGCCGCCGCACCGCCACCTCGCGACGGCGCCCGAGAAGTCATCCACCGGCCAGGACTCGGCCTCGACGTCGACGAGACGAAGGTGCGCGCCCTGGCCCAGTAGCGAGGAAGGCCACATGCGAAGAGCCCTGCTGGTCGCCGCCACCGCCATGGCGACGACCCTCATCGGCGTGCCCGCGCACGCCGCACCCGCCGCGGTCACGCTCGTGCCGTACCCCATCGACAGCTCCAACCAGGCGGCCTGGTGGTCGCCGCTGGAGACGTACACGCCCGGAAACGACTACGCGTACCTCGCCTTCAACGAGCCCGGCTCGTCGACCGGCACGCACAAGGTCGCCATCGCCCGGCGCGACACCGCCGGGAACTGGACGCGGCTGCCGGTCATGAACGGCTCCGTGCAGGCCGAGTACACCGACGACGTCGGGCACAACCAGCCGTCGATGGCCCGCGACGGCAGCGGCCGGTTCCACGTGTTCGCCAGCATGCACAACAATGCCTGGCGGTACTTCCGTTCCGACACGGTCGGCGCCAACCCGACCCTGCACGCCGCCGACCTGCCCGACCAGGGCGTCGGCGTCACCTACCCGGTGCTCAGCACCGCGCCGAACGGCGACCTGTACCTCATCGCCCGCCTCGACGGCGCCCAGGCCGCCGGTCGGTCCGGCCGGCTGTACCGCTGGGACAACGCCGCCTCGACGTGGACCCGGCTCGCCGTCTTCGCCGAGTCCGCCAACCGCGCCGTCTACCCCGACGACCTGCAGTTCGACGCCGCCGGGAACCTGCACATCCTGTGGGAGTGGGGGTTGTACCCCGCAACCGCGTTCCGCCATCAGCTCAGCTATCTCGTGTACCACCCGTCGACGGGCGCGTTCACTGACCACAGTGGAGCGAGCGTCACCGTGCCGGTGTCCGTCGCCACCGCCGACGTCATCCAGCCGATCGAGGCCGGCGAGGTCTACGAGGGCGACGACGGCACCGGACCCGCGGTCCAGAGCGCCAAGCTGACGCTGGACGGCAGTTCGCCGAAGGTGGCGTACCGGTACCGCAGCGACGTGAACTTCAACGTCCGCTATGCGTGGGTGTCCGGCGGGGCCTGGGCGCGCGAGACCGTGTACTCGGCGGCGCAGACGAGCGCCGCGATCGACATCACCTGGGACCCGGCCGCCGGCAAGAAGGTGTACTACGCCACGACGGCCGGCGCGATGTACGTGGCCACGAAGCCCGGCACCGCCTGGACCGCGGCCGCCGTCGCGCCCGGCCTGCCGATCACCCGTTTCGCCGTCGAGCGCAACGCCGCCGGCGTCGACGTGCTGTACCTGGTCGACCTCACCAACCTGCGCCTGTACTACGGGAGGAACTGATGCGCCGTCTCCTGACCGCCCTCGTCGCCACCGCGCTGGTCGTCGCGCCCGCCGCCGTGGCGCACGCCGACCCGGCCGGCACCGGCTGGACGCTCGTGTTCTCCGACGACTTCAACGCGTCCACCGTGGACACCGCAAAGTGGAACTATCGCACCGACAGCAAGGCGTACAGCACCCAGCGGCCCGAGAACGTCTCGGAGAGTGGCGGCACGCTCAACATCGCCCTGCGCAAGGAGACGTTCGGCGGCAAGAGCTACACCGGCGGCGGCGTGGTCTCCAAGCAGTCCCTGCGCTACGGCTACTACGAGACCCGCGCCAAGCTCAACGACGGCGCCGGCTGGCACAGCAGCTTCTGGATCATGTCCGGCGACGGCTCGACCACGTTCCCGGCCTCGCAGCGCACCGAGATCGACGCGTTCGAGATCGACTCGATCACGCCGAACCGCATCCACCACGGCGTGCTGACGTGGAAGGGCAACGGCGTGTCGGCCGGCAAGTCTTACGGCACGACGTACAACAGCTCCACGATCGACAGCCGTGACTGGCACGTGTACGGCCTGGACTGGTCGGAGACGAGCGCGAAGTTCTACGTCGACGGCGCCCTCGCCTACACCGCCCCGTACCTGCCCAGCGACTGGACCCACGACTACACGAACATCTGGCTGACCAGCATCGCGTACGGCACCGTCCCCGACGACACGAAGCTGCCCGCGACCGTGCAGTTCGACTACGTGAAGTACTGGCAGAAGGACTACTACCTCGACAACGACGGCCCTGCCGCGTACGGCTACAGCGAGACCGGCACCTGGCTGGACTCGACGCTGACCGGCTGGACGGTCGCCTCTCCGACCCGGTATTCCGCGTGCAACACGCCGGGCAACACCGCGACCTGGCGGCCGAACCTGCGCAGCGCCGGCAACTACCAGGTCTTCTACTACAAGGTCGCCGCCGCGAACAGCGACCCGGCCACGCGCCTGGACGTCACCAGCAGCGGGACGGTGTCCACCACGACGGTGAACGGCACGAGCGGCATGTCGGGCTGGGTGAGTCTTGGCACCTTTGCCTTCCCATCCGGTACCTCGGGTTCGGTGCAGCTGACGAGTTCGGGAACGGGTTGCGCGCGAGCGGACGCCGTGAAGTTCGTTCGCGCCTGAGCGCGCCGGTTCTGCAACACGTTTCCGGGCCCCGGCGGTTGGCTACCGCCGGGGCCCGGCCTGTTGCCGCTCGCCTGCAAGCGGCACCCAGGGCGGCGGCCTGTCGACGACCTTGCCGCGGTCAATGACCGCCGAACGCGACGAAGCGACGAAGCGACGTAGTGACGTAGCGGCGGCGGAGGAGCGGCGGCGGAGGGGCGGTGGCCGAGGAGCGGCGGAGGAACGGCGGCAGCGGAGCGGCGGCGGAGGAGCGGCGCCGGCGGAGTGGCAGCGGAGCGGCGGCAGCGGAGTGGCAGCGGAGCGGCGGCGGAGGAGCGGCGCCGGCGGAGTGGCAGCGGAGTGGCGGCGGCGGAGTGGCAGAGGAGCGGAGCGACGACGGCGGGGGAACGATGGCGATGCGTGCGCCGGCCGGCGGCGAACGGTGGAGGACGGCTACGCGGCGATCATGTGCACCGGTATTGGCGTAGCGTCCGGAGGGTGCCGTTTCCCGATGAGCTCGCCCACGGCCTGCGGGTCGGCGACTACGACCCGCGCTGGCCGCAAGAGTTTTGCAGTGTCGCCGCGTGTGTGGGGGAGGCGCTCGGGACGCTCGCGCGGCGCGTCGATCATGTGGGCTCCACCTCGGTGCCCGACCTGCCCGCCAAGGACTGCATCGACGTCCAGGTGCAGGTGGAGCGGCTCGACGACGACGCAATCGTCGTTGCGTTTGATGCAATAGGTTTCCGGTTGCGGCCGGAGCCGTGGAACCGCACCGAGGTCACGGACGGCCGGTCGTGGCCGAAGCTGGTGTTCGCCCCGCCGGCCGGCGAGCGTGCCGCCAACGTGCACGTCCGACCGGCGGGGAGCGCGTCCGCGCGGCGCAACCTGCTGTTCCGCGACTTCCTGTGCGCCGACGCCGGCGCCCGGGCGGCGTGGGGTGAGTTCAAGCGGCGGCTGGCGCAAACGGCTTCCGACGTCTATGAGTACGGCCGGATCAAGCAGCCCGCCACCGAGGTGCTCATGATTGCCGCGGAGGACTGGGCGCGGCGCACCGGATGGCCGGACCCGTCGCCGCCCGGGTGTCGAGAACCCGTTGCCGGCTCCGTCCCAGGGTGAGACGCGGCCACGATGTGCGTGTCGAGAACGCGGCGTTGGCTCCGTCTCAGGGTGAGACGCGGCCACGACGTGTGTGTCGAGAACGCGGCGTCGGCTCCGTCTCAGGGTGAGACACGGCCACGATGTGCGTGTCGAGAACGCGGCGTCGGCTCCGTCCCCAGGGTGCGGAGCGGCCACGACGGGCCGAGCGACGAGCGGCCGGACGACGGGCCGTCTGACGAAGGAGGAGAAACATCGTGAAGTACCTACTGCTCAAGCACTACCGCGGCACCCCGCCGCCCGCCGTCGAGTGCGGGCCGATGGACCGCTGGACGCCGGAGGAGGTCGACGCGCACATGCAGTTCATGCAGGCCTTCGCAAACCGCTTGCAGGAGACGGGGGAGTTCGTCGACACCCAGGAGTTGGCTCCCGGGGGTGCCTTCGTGCGGTACGACGGGGAGGGGCGGCCGCCCGTCACCGACGGGCCGTTCGCCGAGACGAAGGACCTCATTGCCGGCTGGATGATCATCGACGTGGAGTCCTGGGACCGTGCGGTGCAGCTCGCCGCCGAGCTGTCGGCCGCTCCCGGCGCGGGCGGGGCGCCGATCTGCGAGTGGTTGGAGGTCCGGCCGCTCCTGACCGGGTCGTGCGCGGTCACCGAGTGAACGAGTCGTGCCCGGTCATCGAGTGAACGAGTCGTGGGCGGTCGCCGAGTGAACGAGTCGTGGGCGGTCATCGAGTGAACGAGTCGTGGGCGGTCGCCGAGTGAACGAGTCGTGGGCGGTCATCGAGTGAACGAGTCGCTGCTGCGGGACCTCGTGCCGGCGGTGATCGGTGTTCTCGTGCGCCGCGGAGCCGACTTCGCCTCGGCCGAGGACGCGGTGCAGGAGGCGCTGATCCGGGCGCTGGAGACGTGGCCGGACGACCCGCCGCGCGACCCGAAGGGGTGGCTCGTCGCGGCCGCGTGGCGCAAGTTCCTCGATGCCGCGCGGTCCGACGCGTCGAGGCGGGGCCGCGAGCTCGCCGTGGGCGTGGAGCCGCCCGCCGGGCCGGCGCCCGCCCTCGACGACACGCTGCGCCTGTACTTCCTGTGCGCGCACCCCACCCTGCCTCCGAGCTCGGCCGTCGCGCTGACGCTGCGCGCGGTCGGCGGCCTCACCACGCGGCAGATCGCAACGGCCTACCTCGTGCCGGAGGCGACCATGGCGCAGCGCATCAGCCGGGCCAAGCGTCGCATCGCCGGCCTGCCGCTCGACCAGCCGGGCGACCTCGGCACGGTGCTGCGTGTGCTGTACCTCGTGTTCAACGAGGGCTACGGCGGCAACGTCGACCTGGCGGCCGAGGCGATCCGCCTGACCCGCCAGCTCGCCGCCCTGACCGACGACCCCGAGGTGGCGGGACTGCTGGCACTCATGCTGCTGCACCACGCGCGTAGCGCATCGCGCACCGGGCCGGGCGATCGCCTGGTACCCCTGGCCGAGCAGGACCGGTCCCGCTGGGACACCGCCCTCATCACCGAGGGCGTGGCGATCCTGCAGGCCGCGCTGGCCCGCGACCGGCTGGGCGAGTACCAGGCCCAGGCCGCGATCGCCGCCCTGCACGCGGACGCCCCCACCGCCGCCGAGACGGACTGGGTCCAGATCGTGGAGTGGTACGACGAGCTGCTGCGCATCACCGCCAGCCCGGTGGTCCGTCTCAACCGCGCGGTGGCGGTCGGCGAGGCAGATGGTCCGCGGGCCGGCCTGGCCGCGCTGGCGGGCGTGAGCCCCGACCTGCCCCGCTACGCCGCGGTGACGGCCTACCTGCACGAGCGCGCCGGCGACCTGAAGCGCGCCGCAGACCTGTACGCCGAGGCCTCGCACGCGGCGACCAGCGTCCCGGAACGCGACCACCTCACCCGGGAGGCCGCCCGCGTGCGCCAACTCCTGCGCCCCTGAGCCCGCCATGCGTTGCGCCCGCGGGAGCGGTCACCGCGTCGGCCGGCGACGAGCACCGCCGCAGGCGCAATGAGCGGGGCCGTGGCGGGTCGCGGTGGCCGGGCCACGATCGTGGCGGACCTTTGGCCCATCGAAAGCCGTCGGTCGCGACAGGTCTTGTCCACGGCTGTCGTCTAGAGCCGGGCGCAGGGCGATGACGGCGGTCATCTTGACCCCGCAGTCCCCGTTGCAGGCCAGCTACGCACCTCCGGAGCGCGGCAGCACCGGGAGGGTGCGCTCCAGGCTGTCGGCGGCGTTTTCTCTCCACGATGACGCGAAAAGCGGCCGGGCAAATCGGACATCGCCGTTGTCGTGGAGACATAATGTACCCGTGTGTACGTTATGTCTCTACGTTGATGAGAAACCGGCCTCCAGCAGACCGAAGAACGACTGCCCGTGCTTGCCCTTGACGGACGGTCTGGACGGCGGACCCGCCGACGGCAGACGGCCAGGCGGGCAGACTCGTGAGCACCCCTGACCGCGCTCTATGCGCCTACGATCGTCGGCAAGCCCGGTGGCGTTCACCGCTCGCGGCCGCGTGGGCTCTGGAGCGGGGTGGGCAAGGGGCGGCCGCTGGTGGGCGGTTGCGTCCGCGGCCGCGCCCCGAACGCGGCCGGCGGTGGGTCGTGTGCCGCGACGGCTGGGGCCGCCGGCGAGCGCCGGCGGCCCCAGCCCGGGTTCGCGCCCGGAGGTTCCCGCGATGCGGTTGGTTGATCGGTGCGAGCGTCAGCCGATGTGGACCGGGACGTGGTCCTCGGACTGCGACGCGGAGCGGTCCGCCGAGTTGTTGCGGATCATCAGGATGACCACCGCCGTGGCGACGGCCAGCAGGATGGCGCTCGCGGTGAAGGCGACGTTGTACCCGTGGATCGCTGCGTGGGCCTGCAGGAGCTGGCCGCCGGCCGCGCCGCCCGAGGCGGCCTCGGCCGCGTGGTCGGCGATGTAGCCGGTGACCGCGGTGGTGAAGATGGTGTTCAGCAGGGCCGTGCCCAGGGAGCCGCCGACCTGCTGCGTGGTGTTCACCATGGCGCTGGCGACGCCGGCGTCGTGGTTGGCCACGCCGGACAGGGCCATGTTGCTCATCGGGACGAAGACCAGGCCCATGCCGAAGCTCATCGCGATGAACGACGGCAGGATCGCGGTCACGTACGACGAGTCGAGGTCCAGGCGCGTCAGCCAGACCATCGACGCGGTGGCGAGCAGGCCGCCGACCGTCATGAGCGCCTTCGGGCCGGTGCGCGGCAGCAGCCGGGACGCGACCACGGCGGCCGCGATGATGCCGCCCGAGAACGGCATGTAGGCCACGCCGCTCTTCATGGCCGACCACCCGAGCGTCTGCTGCAGGTAGAACGTCATGAACAGGAACATGCCGAGCATGCCCGCGCCGAGCAGGATCGAGACCAGGTAGGACCCGCCCCGGTTGCGGTCGAACAGCACGCGCAGCGGCAGCAGCGGGTGCGGGGTCCGCGCCTCCCACACCAGGAAGGCGGCGAGCAGCACGAGCGCGGAGCCGAGCCAGCTCAGGGTGACCGCCGAGCTCCAGCCGTCGGTGGCGGCCTTGGTGAACCCGTAGACGAGGGCGACCTGGCCGGCCGTCGCGAGGACCGCGCCGGGGATGTCGTAGCGGGTGTCGCCCTGCGCCTTGCTCTCCTTCACGACCGGGACGGCCGCGGCGAACGCGAGGACGGCGATCGGGATGTTGACCAGCAGGCACCAGCGCCAGTCCGCGTACTCGGTCAGCACGCCGCCGGCCAGCAGGCCGATCGCGGCGCCACCGCCGGAGATGCCGCCGAAGACGCCGAACGCCTTCGCGCGCTCCTTGGCCTCGGTGAACGTCACCGTGATCAGCGACAGGGCGGCCGGTGCGAGCAGGGCGCCGAAGAGGCCCTGCAGGCCGCGGGCGGCGAACAGGGTGCCCGCGTTGACGGCCGCGCCGCCCAGCGCCGAGGCGCCGGCGAAGCCGAGCAGGCCGATGAGGAACGTGCGCTTGCGCCCGAAGTAGTCGGCGATGCGCCCGCCGAGCAGCAGCAGGCCGCCGAACGTGAGCGTGTAGGCGGTGACGATCCACTGCCGGTCGGCGGTGGAGATGTGCAGCGCCTCCTGCGCCGACGGCAGCGCGATGTTCACGATCGTGGCGTCGAGCACGACCATGAGCTGCGCGACCGCGATGACGGCAAGGGCGAGCCAGCGCCGCGGATCTGGAGGAACGGCAGATGATGATTTAACCGATATGTCGGGTGCAACGACCGAGTCGTTCGCCATGTAGCCAGCCTCCAAGGCAAAGGGGAACTTCCGTCCGGAACACTACGGACGGGGTACGACATTTCTTCTGACTCGCGCGGGCGCGCGGAGGTAACTAGCCCCTGCTCAGCATTGACGCAGGATCGGCAGCAGAACCCCGTCCACGAGGCGTGTGACGAACGCCTCGTCCAGCGGCCCGGTCTGCCACATGCGACGGCTCGTGACCATCGCGTGCAGCACCTCGTGCAGCAGGTCGGCGCGGGTGCCGTCGGGCACCTCGCCGCGCTGCGCGGCCCGCTTGAGCATCGACTCGTACATCTCGTGCTTGGTCTCGTACGCGCACCGGTACATGACCTCGGCCAGCTCGGCGTTGTGCGTCGCCGCCGTGAGCAGGCCGGTGAAGACCGCCCCGTCCTCGCCGCTGGCCGCCGCGCACACCGTGCTGAGCTGCGCGCACAGGTCGCCGCGCAGCGATCCGGTGTCCGGGGGCTCCATTGCCCCGCCGTACCGGTGCTCGATCGCATCCATCACCAGCTCCGGCTTGTTCGGCCAGCCCCGGTAGATGGTCGCCTTGCTGGCGCGGGCCCGCGCCGCCACGGCGTCCATGGTCATCCGGTCGTAGCCGACCTCGCCGAGCAGCTCGAACACGGCGTCGCAGATCGCCGCGCGGCGGTCCGTCTTCGTTGCCGTCGCCACGCTGACCTCCCGAGCCGCTAGGTGTACGGAACCGTTCCGTCTCGAAACTAGCGCGGCCGTCGCCGCGGAACGAAACGGTTCCGTACACCTCTTGTGTGAAGGACGCCACACCGTAACTTTCATGCGCGTCACCAGGTCGAACGCCTGTGGAAGCGCTCTTCCTTGACGCTGTGAAACCCCACCGCGCACGGTGACCGGGCCAGTACGCCCGCACTCCCGTCCAGTTGAGGAGCACCAGGATGAGGCGGAAACTCGCCATCGTCTCGATCGCCGCTGTCGCGGCAACCGGCGGCGCCATAGCCGTCATCCAGCCGGCCTTCGCCGCCACCGGCTGCAGCGTGAAGTACACGGTCACCAACCAGTGGCCCGGCGGGTTCGGTGCCGCCGTCGAGATCACCAACACCGGCGACGCGCTGACCAGCTGGAACCTCGGCTGGGACTTCGTCGCCGGCCAGGGCATCCAGCAGATGTGGCAGGCGGTACCGACCGTCTCCGGCCTGCACGTCAACGCCAAGAACGAGAGCTACAACGGCACCGTCCCCGCCGGCGGCAAGGTCTCCTTCGGGTTCAACGGCACCTGGACCACCGCCAACCCGGTCCCGGGCGCGTTCACCCTCAACGGCGCCGCCTGCAACGGCGGCACCACCACCAACCAGGCCCCGACGGTGAGCATCACCACCCCGGCCGCGGGCGCCTCCTTCGCCGCACCGGCGACGGTCACCATCGCCGCGAACGCCGCCGACGCCGACGGCAGCGTCGCCAAGGTCGAGTTCTACAACGGCTCGACGCTGCTGGGCACCGACACGTCCGCGCCCTACAGCTTCGCCTGGTCCGGCGTCGCGGCCGGCAGCTACTCGCTGACCGCCAAGGCGTACGACAACGCGGGCCTGTCCACCGCGAGCACCGCGGTGCCGATCACGGTCACCACGGGCGGCGGCAACGGCGCGCCGAGCGTCGCCCTGACGAGCCCGACCGCGGGTTCGACGTTCACCGCCCCGGCGACGATCGCGCTCGCCGCGACCGCTTCGGACTCCGACGGTACCGTGGCCAAGGTCGACTTCTACAACGGCACCACGCTGCTGGGCACCGACACCAGCGCCCCCTACACGTACTCGTGGACCAACGTCGCGGCGGGCAGCTACACCGTCTCGGCGAAGGCGACCGACAACGCCGGCAACTCGACCAGCACCAGTGGTACCGCCATCACCGTCACCACCGGCGGCACCAACCCGGGCCACGTCGACAACCCGTACGTCGGCGCCAAGGGCTACGTCAACGCGGACTGGTCGACCAAGGCCGCCGCGGAGCCGGGCGGCAGCCGCGTCGCGAACACCTCCACCGCCGTGTGGATCGACCGGATTGCCGCGATCGCCGGCACCAGCAGCGCCAAGGGCATCCAGGCGCACCTCGACGCCGCGCTCGCGCAGGCCACGGGCGGCACCCCGGTCACCATCCAGTTCGTCATCTACGACCTGCCCAACCGCGACTGCGCGGCGCTGGCCTCCAACGGCGAGCTCAAGGTCTCCGAGAACGGCCTGGCGCGGTACAAGACCGAGTTCATCGACCCGATCGCCGCGATCATGACCGACCCGAAGTACGACAGCCTGCGCATCGTCAACGTCGTCGAGGACGACTCGCTGCCCAACCTCGTCACCAACCTCAGCATGCCGGTGTGCGCCGAGGCCAACAGCAGCGGCGCCTACGTGCAGGGCATCCAGTACGCGCTGAACAAGCTGCACAAGGGCAACATCTACAACTACCTCGACATCGGACACCACGCGTGGCTCGGCTGGGACTCCAACTTCGGCCCGGCCGTCACCCTGCTGACCAACACCGTCAAGGGCACCACCGCCGGCTTCGCCAGCGTCGACGGCTTCATCAGCAACACCGCCAACTACTCGTCGCTGACCGAGCCGTACTTCACCATCAACACCCAGGTCGGCGGCCAGAGCATCCGGCAGTCCAAGTGGGTCGACTGGAACATGTACGTCGACGAGCTCAGCTTCACGCAGGCGTTCCGCAACGCCCTCGTCACCGCGGGCTTCCCGTCGACGCTGGGCATGCTCATCGACACCTCGCGCAACGGCTGGGGCGGCACCGCCCGGCCCGCCGGCCCGAGCACCTCGACGGACGTCAACACCTTCGTCAACAACAGCCGCATCGACCGGCGCATCCACGCCGGCAACTGGTGCAACCAGAGCGGCGCCGGCCTCGGTGAGCGCCCGCGGGCAACGCCCGCGACGGGCATCGACGCCTACGTCTGGATCAAGCCGCCGGGCGAGTCCGACGGCGCGAGCCAGGCCATCGACAACGACCAGGGCAAGGGCTTCGACCGGATGTGCGACCCGACGTACACCGGCAACAGCCTCAACGGCAACAACCTGACCGGCGCGCTGCCGAACTCGCCGCTGGCCGGCACGTGGTTCTCCTCGCAGTTCCAGCAGCTCATGACGAACGCGTACCCCGCGCTCTCGTGATCGCCTGTTAGAAGTTGCACTGCACGCAGCGGGTCCCGGCGGTACTGCCGGGGCCCGCTTCGGCATATCGTCAGGTTCATGACGACAGAGCTGTCGATCGAGCGGCGCATGTGGTCGCTCTTCGAGCCCGTGCACGCGGTGAGCTACTTCGCCCCACAGGCGCGGCAGGCGTTCGAGGAGGCGGGCCTGCGCGGATTCTGGCGTGGGTACTTCGCCGGCCGCTGCGCCCCGCTCGGCGCGGTCGGCGCCGGCCCCGTCATCGGCGCCTTCTACGGCTTCGCACCGGCGATGGTGCAGCGCGCCCTGCCCGACGTCTGGACCCGCATCACCCCCGAGCGGGCCCTCGAAGCGCGCCTGGCCGGCGCCCGCGCCGTGCTGCAGTTCGCCTCCGAGGGCTTGGACCCTGCCGGCCTGGACGAGGCCGCCGGCCTGCTGCGCACGGCGGCGCAGGCGACCGAGCCGCAGGGGCGCGTCCTCGGCGCCGCCAACGCGGCACTGCCGTGGCCCGACGAGCCGCTGGACGTCCTGTGGCAGGCCGCGACGACCCTGCGGGAGCACCGCGGCGACGGGCACATCGCGGCGCTGCTCATCGAGGGCCTCGACGGCCCCGAGTCGATGGTGTGGCGGGTCGCGCTCAACGGCGCCGGGCGCGGCATGGCGCAGCCCGCCCGCGGCTGGAGCGACGAGGATTGGGACGCCGCCCACCGGCGCCTGCACCAGCGCGGCTACCTCGACGGCGAGGGCGGGCCCAGCCAGAAGGCGCATTCGGCGTACCGAACGATCGAAGAAACGACCGACCAGCTCGCCGCCGGCCCGTGGCGGGCGCTCGGGGCCGAGGCGACCGAGCACTGCGCCGCGTTGCTCACCCCGCTGACCGCCCGGCTCCTCGGGCGGCTCGGGGAGTACTACCCGTCCTGGATCAACCTGCCTATGCCAGTTCGGGATGCTTCTTGAGGTAGGCCGCGATGAAGGGGCACTGCGCGACGATCTGCAGCCCTTGGGCGTTGGCCAGGGTCAGGGCGCCGTTGGCGAGCTTGCTGCCGACGCCCTTGCCCTCGTACTGCGGCTCTACCTCGGTGTGGGTGAACACGATCCGCGCGGGCTCGGCGGCGTCGGCGGGGTGGAGGCGGTAGTACGCCGCCCCCGCCCGCTCGCCGTCGACCCGGATCTCGAACCGGTGGTGCTCGGCGTTGTCAACGACCTCGAAGTCCACTCAGGACGCCTCTCCCCGAACGTCCGCGTGCGCCGCGGGGATGCTGCCGAGCCGCCCGGCCTGGTAGTCCTCGAACGCCTGCATGACCTCGGCCTTGGTGTTCATGACGAACGGACCATACGCCACGACGGGCTCGCGGATCGGCCGACCGCCGAGGAACAGCACGTCCATCGTGGGGTGCCGCGGGTCCTGCTTGGCGTCGGCGGTCACCGTGATGCTGTCACCCTCACCGAAGACCGCCAGCTGCCCCAGCTCGACCGGCCGTCCCTTTGCGCCGACGGTACCTTTACCAGCCAGCGTGTAGGCGAGCGCGTTGAAGTCCTTGCGCCACGGCAGCGTCAGCGACGCGCCGGGTGAGATGGTCGCGTGGACGAGGGTGATCGGCGTGTACGTCACGCCGGGCCCCGCGTGCCCGTCGAGCTCGCCGGCGATGACGCGCAGCAGCGCACCGCCGTCCTCGGAGGCCAGCAGCGCGACCTGCCCGCCACGGATGTCCTGGTAGCGCGGCGCGGCGAACTTGTCGGCCTTCGGCAGGTTCACCCACAGCTGGAAGCCGTGGAACAGCCCGCCGCTGACGACCAGGTGCTCCGGCGGTGTCTCGATGTGGAGGATCCCTGAGCCCGCGGTCATCCACTGGGTGTCACCGTTGGTGATGACGCCGCCGCCGCCGTTCGAGTCGTGGTGCACGAACTCGCCGTCGATGATGTAGGTCACGGTCTCGAACCCGCGGTGCGGGTGCCAAGGGGTTCCCTTCGGCTCGCCCGGCGCGTACTCCACCTCGCCCATCTGGTCCATGTGGATGAACGGGTCGAGCGCACGCAGGTCGACGCCGGCGAAGGCGCGCCTGACCGGGAACCCTTCCCCTTCGAACCCCTTGGGCGCGGTGGTAACGGAAGCCACCCCTCGGGGACGCGCCGCGACCGGGTCGGGCGTGGCAACGCGCGGCAGCGCGAGAACGTTTTCGACGGTAATCGCGGGCATGAGACGCCTCCAGTGGTGCGTTGACGGCAGCTTTCCTGACGTCTACGAGAACAGTACTTGCGAAGCAAGTATTCCGCAAGTCAACAACATGCCGCGACCGCCGACGACAAGCGATCGGCGGCGTCCTCCGGACGGACATTGCGGTTATGGCGGCCAGCTCCTGCGCGGCATGGACGTGCCCTGCGGAATGCGGAAGGACCGCGCGCGATGCGGCGCCGGCTTGCAGGATGTGGAAGCGCGGCGCGGGATGCGGCACCGGTTTGCGGAATGTGGAAGCGCCGCGCGGAATGTGGAAGCGCCGCGCAGGATGCGGCGACCGCTTGCGGGATGCGGAAGCGGCACGTGGGATGTGAAAGCGCCGCGCGGGATGCGGCGACGGCTTGCGAGATGCGCAAGCGCCGCGCGGGATGCGGCCACGGCTTGCGGGATGCGCAAGGGCCGGGCGGGATGCGGCACCGGCTTGTGAGATGCGGAAGGGCCGCGCGCCATGTGGCGACGGCTTGCGGGATGCGCGGCCTCAGGCGGGCGTCAGTGCGGCGCGGCGGTGCTGGCTCGGACGATCAGCTCCGTCGGGAGGCACAGGTGCTCCGCGAGCGCCGGACCGCCGGTCCGCGCCGCCTCGATGGCCTGCGTCAGGGCGGCCGCGGCCGCGTGCCCCTTGGCTTGGATGTCCTGGCGGACCGTGGTCAGCGGCGGCCGCAGCCGTGCCGACCCGGGGCTGTCGTCGAAGCCGACGACGGACAGGCCGTCGGGGACGCTCAGGCCCGCGTCCACCGCCGCCGAGATCACGCCCTGGGCCATCGCGTCGGAGAAGCACAGGATCGCGGTGGGGGGCTCGGGGGCGGACAGGAGCATGCGGGCGGCCTGGTAACCGGACTCGGGGCTGCCGTGGGGCTCCCGGGCGATGGGCGGGACGATGCCAGCGGGAGTGAGCGCGTCCAGCCAGCCGGACAGGCGCTGGGCGCCGACGAAGCCGTCGACGATGTCGTCGGGGGTGACGATGCCGTGCTGGCCGCGTACGCCCGACGTGACGATGCCGACGCGGCGGTGGCCCAGGTCGACCAGGTGCTGGGCGGCGGCGCGGGCGCCGGCGCGGTCGGCGACGTTGACCGCCGGTACGCCGTCGGCGGGGACCTGGTCGATGTAGACGAGGGGCATCTTGCGGCGCAGGAGCCAGTCGACGGCGGTGGACTCGGGGTCGCACGAGTACACCAGGGCGCCGTCCATCGCCACGTCGCGCGCGGGGACCACGGCGCCGGCGGTGTCGGTGCTCAGCAACGTGAGGCCCAGGCCGGTGGGGGCCAGCTCGTCGGCGATCGCGCCCAGGAACGTCGTGGCGACCTCGTCGGCGAAGGCGCCGCTGAGCGACTCGGTGAGCAGGATGCCCACGGCGCCGGTGGTGCCGCGGGCCAGGGCGCGCGCGGCGGGGTCGGGGCCGACGTAGCCGAGCTCGTCGGCGACGGCCAGGATGCGGTCGCGCATGGTGGGTGAGAGCTGGTCCGGGCGGGAGAACGCATTGGAGACCGTCATCCGGCTCACCCCCACGCGATCGGCGATCGTCTGCAGGGTCACTCTCCCCACGGCAACGCCTCCCATGTCGTCGTTCCTCCCTCCGTGACCTTAACTCGCCGGCAAAAGCACACGGCGCGACGGGCGCCGGCAAAAGCACACGGCGCGACGGGCGCCGGCAAAAGCACACGGCGCGACGGGCGCCGGCAAACGAACACGGCGCGACGGGCCTGGCCCCACAGTCCAGGCCCGCCGCGCCTCGGGGAACGTGCTAGCGCGCCAGCGTCGGCGCCGGTGCCACGACCTCGGCGGCGCGGCGCAGCGACGCCGCCAGGGCGCTACGGGTGCGGTACGCCCGCGGCGGCCGCACCGGCACTTCGTGGTCGACTACCGGGGCGCCGGGCAGGGCGCTCGCGTACTCGAACCGCTCGCCGTTGAAGCTCGGGCCGAACGACTCCGACAGCGCGGACTGGGACACGATCATCGCGAACGGGAACGTGCTCATCGGGGATCTCCTCCGTCTGTACCGGTATAGGATGCCTATACCGGTACAGTAGACGGACCCGCTGTACCGGTCAAGTGAATATCGGTGAAGATCGGTGTTACCGGCGTCTCACCGCGACGAAGGCGGCGGTGCCGATCACGGCGACGGCGGCGATGGCGTACCACGGCCAGACCACGGCGCCGCCGGAGGAAGGCGGCGTCCCACCCGCCGCGGCCTGCGGCGTCGGCGGGGCGCAGGTCGTCGAGGACGCAGCGGCCGAAGCGGTCGAGGCGGCGACGTGCACGACGCCCTCGCAGCGGCCGATCGCGGGGGTGCCCATCTCGGCCACGACGGTCCAGTCGCCGGGGGCCAGGGTGCCGGAGTACGTCAGGGCGTCGCCGTTGCGCCGCAACGGCACGGGGCCGACGCGCTGGCCGGCGTCCGACGTCGCCAGCATGGTCATGCCGACGGGCTCGGTCACCGGGTGGCCGTCCTGCCACAGCACGGTCAGCCAGACCGAGCCGTGGCCGTCGCCGTGCAGGGTGAGGATCACCCCGTCGTGGGCGTCGGCGTCCTCGGCGAAGCCGAAGACGGCCACGGCGACCGCGATCAGCGTCGCCGCCAGGCACGCCGCGGCCCGGCGCCATGTGAGTGACGCCGGGCCGCGGTGGTCGTACGGGGGGATCGTCATGCCTTCTGCGGCACCCAGCTCTGGTACTTCGCGCCGCTGGCCTTCTGCAGCACCAGCAGGCGGCTGCCGAAGTACTCGTTGTTGCTCACGCCCACCACGAGGCCCGCGGGGGAGGCGAGCGCCACGCCGTACTGCGTCTGCTGGACGGTCCAGTGCAGCGCGGTGGCGCAGTCGGTCTGCACCAGGGTCGCGCCGGCGGCGTCCTTGTTGCCCGCGGTGCTCAGGCACTCGTTCGTCGCCTTCGAGCGGACCACGAACGCGTTGCCGGCCGCCTCGAGCTTCCACTGCTGGTTCGCGCCGCCGTGGCGGTTGTACATGATGATCGGCGTGCCGGCCGCGCTGCGGGCGCCGAAGACGTCGGCGACGCCGCCCGTGAGGCTGTTGCCGAAGACCATCCAGGTGCCCGCGGCGGGGCTGGTGGCCGCGGCGGTGTGCACCTTGACGGTGTTCGTCCACGGGGTCAGCGCGTTGTTCTGCGCGAGCGAAATGCCGATCTGGTAGTCGGTGTCGGGGCGCATGCCGACGATGCGGACGCTGGTGGCGCCGACCCGGCCGATGACCCGGCCGTTGAGGACGACGGCGTAGCGGCTGCCGGCCCCGGCCGGGTCCCAGGACAAGCGAACGGAGGTCGCATCGACAGCACTGGTCCGCAACTCCTTCAGCGCCCCGCCGGTCTTCGTCGGCGTCGGGGTCGGCGGCTTCGATGAAGGCGAAGGCGACGAGGTCGTCCTCGAGGGGGTGGGCGAAGGCGACGCGGTCGTCCGTGAAGGCGATGGCGAAGGCGACGACGGAGTCGGGGACGGCGGCGGGGGCGTGGTGCCGCCGCTGCCGGCGATCAGGAACTGGTTGTTGGCCACGTTCCAGTTGGTCGCGAGGTAGCTGCCCGGGCTCGGGTTGGTGTTGTAGTAGTCGTCGTGGTTGCAGTCCATGCGGTTCTCGCCGTTGGGGTCCGCGCACTTGACGAAGGTCTTGAGCCCGCCGGAGTCGTTGTAGCACATGATGTCGTGCTCATCGAGGCAGTGACCGGCCTTGCTGGAGTTGGGCGCGTTGTTGTTCACGGCGCCGAGGTTGTGGCCGAGCTCGTGCGCGGCGACGCTCGCGGCCCAGCAGCCGGAGTCGCTGCGGCCGTAGCCGGGTCCGCCGTTGGAGCGGTTCTTCTCACCGGGCTGGGTGTCGCCGGCGAAGGTGCCGATCCCGCAGTACACCTTCGCGTCCCCGAAGATCATGTACTTGCGGTCGGTGCGGTTGTACCCCAGCGCCTTGAGCCCGTTGATCGTGGCGTCGAAGGTGGCCATCCCGCCGGCCGGCAGCTCGACCTCGCGCACGTCGACCTTGCAGTCGGCGGTGGTCACGAAGCGCACGTGCCGCTCGCCGCCGGTCTCCTGGGCGCTCGCGTTGTAGATCGCGTCGACCCCGGCCGACCAGGTGCGGAACGACTCGAGGTACTTGCTGAACTGGCTGGCGGTGCCAGCGTCGCGCACGTAGAGGACCTGGACGCGCTTGCCGGTCACGCCGTCGCCGTCGCAGGCCACGCCGGCGGAGCCCATCGTCACCGGGGCGGCGGCGTCGGCGGCCTCGGCCACCACGGCGAAGCCGCCGTCGGCGCCCTCGGCCACGTTGTCGTCGGCGAGGACCGTCTGCTCGGCGGGCGCGGCGGCGGTGTCGGTGGCGGGCACCGACTGCTGCGTCGCGGCGGCGACCGGCTGGACGTCGGCGTGGACCTTCAGGCCCGGCGGCGGCACGTCGGGGCCGTGGCTGCACTGGTCGCGCTCGGTCAGCTCGTAGCCGCCGACGCAGGGCGCGCCCTTCTTGGCCGGCTTCAGCCCCTGGTACACCAGGCCGAGCTCGGGATTGTCGGCCGGCACCTGGCTGATCGCCATCGGCCCGCGCTCGTGGAACAGGGACTGGAAGGCGCCCGGGCCGGCGATGGCCGCGGTCGCACCGAGGACGACGACCCCGAAGGTCGTCACCAGCCGGCGCGTGAGCCGGGACTTCTGGGGTCGCGCGTGCACGCTCGGTTCCTCCGGGGGTGGCCGAGAAGGAGGGGTGGCGCGCGGCGGGGGCCGGCACAGGGCAGAGGTACCGCCCCCGCCGCGCGCGGGACGCCGGCCTTCGAGGTGGCAAGGCGGGTGAGTGCCGGTCGTCCACGTGGGAACGCGCTGACCATAGCGATGCGCCAGGTGTCCGATCCAGCCGAAACGGCCCAGTTAAGCCACATCTAAGTCAGACTTGCGCCCGCCATATGCACAGCGGTCTGTCTACGGCTTCCACCAGCGGGAACGGCGTTCGCTCGGCTCCCGCGAGAGGCGGCCGACGAGCCAGCGGCTCGGGGGCGGCTCCTCCTTCGGCGCCGGGTCGGCGTCGGCCATGACGATGACCACCGATGCGCCGCCGAGGGCGCCGGTGCCGATGTTGACGGTGCCGTTGCCGGCGACCGCGACCCGTCGCACGATGTCCAGGCCGAGGCCGGTGGAGCCCTGGTCGCTCTCGCCGCGCTGCAGCGCCCGCTCCGGGTCGGGGATGCCGGGGCCGCCGTCCTCGACCCGCAGTACCACATAGCCGTCCTCGCGGCGGGTGACGGTCACCTCGAAGGGCACGCCCTGCGGCGTGTAGCGGATCACGTTGCCGATCAGGGCGTCCAGCGCCGCCGCCAGCTCGCTCTTGGGCACGGTGACCGGTGCGGGCGCGTCCACGCCGACCGCCTTGCAGTCGCGCTCCTGGTCGCCGGCGACCGCCGACCAGAACATCATCCGGTCCCGGACGACCTCGGCGACGTCGCAGCCCTCCTCGTCGGTCGTGGCGGCCGCGCCGTCGGCCCGCTCGCCGCGGTCCGGGGTGGGCGAGTGCGCGTCGATGGGCTCGCGCATCGCCCGGATCAGCTTGTCGATCTCGACCTCGAGGGCGGCGATCGCGTCGCGGATGCGGTCGGCGTCCTGCGAGTCGTCGAGGGTCTCGGCGTCCAGGCGCAGCGCGGTCAGCGGGGTGCGCAGCCGGTGCGACAGGTCCGCGACCAGCTCGCGCTCGTTGGACAGCAGCGCCATGATCCGGTCGGCCATGACGTTGAGGGCGAAGCTCGCCTCCGACAGCTCCCGGGGGCCCTGCGGGTCGATGCGCACGTCGAGGTAGCCCTCGCTGAGCGCGCCGGCCGCGCCGGCCAGCTGCCGCGCCGACACGATGATCTTCGAGGCGAGCCGGTCGGCGACCCAGACGGAGGCGATGATGAGGCCGAGCGCGACGGCGCCGAGCGCCCACCAGGCGCCGGCGACCCCGCTTTCCAGCTCCGAGGTCGGGATGAACACCTCGACGACGGCGGTGCGCTCGGAGCCGAGGTCGACGGGCTCCAGGTAGGACTCGCCGCCGGGCACCTCGGCGATGACCGGCGCGGCCTGGTCGGCGGCCCGGGCGAGGTCGCCGGGGCGGGCGTGGCCGGTGCCGATCTCGGTGCCGTCGTCGCCGAGGTTGTGCACGGCGACGCGGGTCACCGCCGGGCCGCCCGTGCTCGCGATCGCCCGCTCGATGCTCAGCGGGTCGGTGGTCACGGTGAGGACCGCCACGACCACGGCGGTCTGGCGTTCGGCGTCGGCGAGCGCCCGCTCCCGGGCGAGCTGCTGCACGACGAGGCCCAGCGGGATCAGGAAGGCGAGGGCCACCATGGTGGTGACCGCCGCGGAGACGTAGGCGAGGGTTCGCCTCAGTCCGGCGCTGCGAACCTGAAGCCCACGCCCCGCACGGTGTGCAGGTATCGGGGCGCCGACGCGCTCTCGCCAAGTTTCCGGCGTAGCCAGTACAGATGCACGTCGATCGTCTGGTCCTCGCCCACTGAGGGTTGCCGCCATACCTCCTCCAACAGCTCACGGCGTGAGACCACCCGGCCGGGCCGGGCGGCGAGGTACGCCAGCAGGTCGAACTCCTTGCGGGTCAGGGTCAGCGGCTCGCCGTGCAGATACGCCTGGCGCTGGCCGATGTCCACCCGCAAGCCTCCCACCTCGATGGCGGTGGGCTCCTCGCGGCTCGCCCGTCCCGTGCGGCGCAGCACGGAGGTCATCCGGGCGTCGAGGTGGGCCGAGGTGAACGGCTTGATCATGTAGTCGTCGGCGCCCGCCTTGAGCAGCCGGACGATCTCCGCCTCGTCGTCGCGGGCGGTGGCGATGATGATCGGCGTGTCCGCGATGCCGCGCAGCATGCGCAGCGCGTCCGCGCCGTCGAGGTCGGGCAGGCCGAGGTCGAGCACGACCAGGTCGGGCGTCTCTGCGGCGAAGCGCCGCAGCGCTTCCAGCGCGGTGCCGACCGCGTGCACCGTGTGACCCCGATCGGTCAGCGAGCGCAGCAGCGCGCCCCGCACGACGTGATCGTCCTCAACCAGCAGCACCGTGGCCATGCAGAGAAGGTACTGCCTGTGGCAAGAGGGGGCCTCGGCGGTCGACGGACGTATCCGACATGTCCGTTCTTTCGTCAGCGGTCACCGCCCGTTCGCCCCAACTTCGATGCGTTCGGGTACTCATCGGTAACCGGTCGGCGTAGCCATCACAACCATGACTGTCGATGCTGCCTTCACCCGGCGCGCACTGCTCATCGCCACCTGCGGGCCAGCAACGTGCGCGACACGGTGTTCGTCACCGGCGACATCCACTCCTCGTGGGCCAACGAGCTCACCACCGGGGTGTCGCGGCTGGTGCAGGGCTAGGACACGTGCTCGGGGCGCAGGCCCACGCCGATGAGCCGCGCCGGGATCGCGCCCAGCGCCGGGTAGCGGTCCAGCAGCCGCACCGGCAGCGGCGGGCGCATCGGCCGGCCGGTCAGCGCCGGAGCCAGCACGCCGCGCTGCAGCACCCGCTGGATCAGCTGCGTGCCGGCCGTGGGCAGGCTGCGGCGGCGCTGCACCGAGGCCAGCTCCCGCTCGGTCGGCGGCCGGCCCCGCTCGAACGCCGCGACGATGACCCGGGCGGCGGCGACGGCATCCTGGATGGCCAGGTTGATGCCGACGCCGCCGACCGGGGACATCGCGTGCGCGGCATCGCCGATGAGCAGCGCGCCGGGCACGTGCCAGCGGTAGAGGCGGTCCATGCGCACCGTCAGCGTGCGCACCTGGTCCCAGCCGCGGATCTGCGCGACCCGGCCGGCCAGGTACGGCACGCTCTCGGCGATCGCCGCCCGGAACGCGGGCAGCCCGGCCGCGTGCACCTGCGCGTCGCCGCCCTTGGGCACCACCAGGCCCATCTGCCAGTACTCGCCGCGGTCGATGCCGATGAACAGCCGGCCCTCGTCGACCCGCCCGGCCAGGCCCTCCGGGTCGCCGGGCTCGCGCGGCAGCCGGAACCACAGCACGTCGATCGGCGCGCCGTACTCCTTGGAGCGCAGGCCGAGCTCACGGCGTACCACCGAATGACGCCCGTCGCAGGCGACCGTGAGCGGCGCGTCCACCTCGACCGGCCCCTGCGGCGTCATCGCGGTCACCCCGACCACCCGGCGGTCGCGGCGGTTCACCCCGACCACGTCGAAGTTGCGGTACAGCGCGAAGTCCCCGTGCGCCGCCAGCAGCTCCAGGAAGTCCCACTGTGGCAGCATCATCACGTAGGGGTGCGGCGCGTGCAGCCGCGCGAAGTCGACCGGCCGGAACGTGCCGCCGTCGTAGGTGATCTGGATCTGGCGCACCACCCGGTGCGGCAGCGCCTCGAGTTCCTCGCCGAGCCCGAGCTCGTCCATGAGCTGCAGCGTCGACGGGTGCACCGTGTCGCCGCGGAAGTCGCGCAGGAACGTCTCGTGCTTCTCCAGGACCACGGCGTCCACGCCGCGCCGGCCCAGCAGCAGCGCCAGGACCAGCCCGGCCGGCCCGCCGCCCACGATGCACACGTCGGCCTTCACGATCATCGGTTCAGCCCTCCAGCAGCCGTCCGATCACCTGCAGGGCCTGCTCGACATCGGGCTCACCGTCGGCGATCGCATCCGCGTACAGGAAACTCTCCCCGATCCTGACGAGCACAAACGCCAGCGTGCGCACGTCCAGCCGCGGTGCGAACGCGCCGGCCTCGATCTCCTGCGCGAGCAGCTCCTCCAAGTGGTTTACCACGCGTTCCTGCACGATGCCGCGTTTGGAGGTGAGGATTCTCAGCGCTGCCTCCGGCTCGGTGGCCAGGAAGTGGCGCAGGCTCGGCTGGTCCCAGACCGCATTGAGGAAGTGCCCGATGACCGCGACGATCCGCTCCGGCCCGCGTAGACCCTCGGCGTGACGGACCGCTCGGTCGAGGTTGCGGTCCGTGAGGTACCACAGGACGTGCCCGAGCACCTGGTCGCGCCCGCCCGCGCGGCGGTACAGGGTGGCCCGCCCGATGCCGAGCTCGGCGGCCAGGGAGCGCATGTCGACGCGCTGCTGGGCGAGGAACCGCTTCAGCGCCGCGTCGAACACCTCATCCGGCGGCATGCGCCGGCTCGGCGTACAGGGTCGCCGGGTCGGTGTTGGCCCCGCACAGCACGACGGCGGTCCGGCCCGGGTCGTCGAGCAGCTCGAACCCGGCGAACGCGGCCGCGGCGCCGTGCTCGACGGCGATGCGGTGCTCGTGCCACAGCCGGCGGCGCGCCTCGACGATCGCCTCGTCGGTCACGAGCACGCTCTCGACCCGGTGCCCCACCACGAGGTCGAACGCGATCGCCCCGATCCGCCGCGCGCCGAGCGCGTCGGCGGCCACGCTGTCGACGGGCACGTCGACGGGCCGCCCGGCGGCGAGGGCCGCGTGCAGCGTCGGCGCGCCGACCGGCTCGACGGCCACGATCCGCGCCCGGTCGCCGGCCGCAGCCGCGATCCCGCCGACGAGCCCGCCGCCGCCGACCGCGACGACGACCGTGTCCGCCTCCGGCAGCTCCAGGCCGACGGTGCCCTGCCCGGCGACGATCTCCGGCTGGTCATAGGCGTGCACGAACAGCGCGCCGGTCTCCGCGACCCGGATCGCCGACGCCGCGTACGCCTCGGCGTACTCCCGGCCGTGCTGGTGCACCACGGCGCCGTACTCGCGCAGCTTCGCCACCTTCGTCGCCGGCGCCGTCACCGGCACGAATACCTCGGCCCGCACCCCGAGCCGGGCCGCCGCGTAGGCGACGCCGAGCCCCGCGTTGCCGCCGGACGCGGCCACCACCCCCGCCTCGGGCAGCTGCCCCGCCTCGGCCGCGGTGAGGATGCGGTTGAACGCACCACGCGCCTTGAACGACCCGCTGTGCTGCAGCAGCTCCAGCTTGAACCACAGCCCGGGCCGCACCTCGTACGACGGGGTGTGCCGGATGTAGCCGCCGATGCGCGCCGCCGCGGCCTCGATGTCTGTCCTGTCCACCACGCGATCACCCTAGCCCGGCGCCGTGGCGCCCTTCGCCGCCCGCGAACCGCGCCGCCCCTTCCCGCGCGCCGCCGGCGAGGGATCGCAGCCCGAACGCAAGCTCCACCCGCATCCCGTCCTCGACATCGCGCCCCAGCGCCTCGTACACCGACATCCGGTCGTTGCGCAGGCACTCCTGCGGCAGCGCGGCCATCGCGGCGGCGAGCTGCTCCGCGGCCGCCCGCGCCGTCCCCACGGGCACGACCCGGTCGGCGAGCCCGATGCGGTGCGCCTCGGCGGCGTCGACGCCGCGCCCGGTGAGGATGAGGTCGAGCGCCCGCCCCGTGCCGATGAGCCGCGGCAGCCGCACGGTGCCGCCGTCGACGAGGGGCACGCCCCAGCGCCTGCAGTACACGCCGAAGATCGCGTCCTCCTCCACGACCCGCAGGTCGCACCAGATCGCCAGCTCCAGCCCCCCGGCGACGGCGTGCCCCGACACCGCCGCGATCACGGGCTTGGACAGCCGCATCCGGGTCGGCCCGAGCGGCCCGTCCCCGCCGGCTTCGACCCGGTTGCCGCGCCCGCCGGCGACGGCCTTGAGGTCGGCCCCGGAGCAGAACGTCCCCCCGGCCCCCCACAGCACGGCCACCGCCGCACCCGGATCGGCGTCGAAGGCCCGGAAGGCACCGGCAAGCGCCTCGGCCGTGTCCCGGTCGACGGCGTTGCGGGTCTCGGGCCGGTCCAGCACAACGGTCCACACGGCATCGCGGCGCTCAACGCGAACGGTCATACGGCCAGTGTCGTACTAATGTCGAACCATGGCGCAGGCACAGTTCCAGCAGGAGACGTCGCCCCGCGGCGAGTTCGTCCGCCAGCCCAACCGGTTCACCGGCCGGGTCACCGCCAAGTCCACGTCCGCACCTGGCGAGGGCCCCGACGAGCAGGGCAGATGGCCCCTCGAGTCCGGCCGCTACCGCCTGATCTGGTCCCGCGCCTGCCCGTGGGCGCACCGCGCCGTCATCGTCCGCAAGCTGCTCGGCCTGGAGGACGCCATCTCCCTGGGCACGGTCGACCCGATCCGCGACGAGCGCGGCTGGCGCTTCTCGCTCGACCCCGGCGGCCGCGACCCGGTCCTGGGCATCGAGTTCCTCGCCGAGGCCTATCTGCTCACCGACCCCGAGTACCAGGGCCGGGTGACGGTCCCCGTCCTGGTTGACACCCTGACCCGCCAGGTCGTCACCAACGACTACCCGCAGCTCACCCTCGATCTCTCCACCGAGTGGACCCCCCTGGCCACCAAGGACCCGAACCTGCTCCCGTCCGAACTGCGCCCCGAGATGGACCGCCTCATGCAGGACATCTACGAGGACGTCAACAACGGGGTGTACCGCTGCGGCTTCGCCGTCGGCCAGGAGGCCTACGACGAGGCGTACTCACGCCTGTTCTCCCGCCTGGACCAGCTCGAACAGCGCCTGAGCCACCAGCGCTACCTCTTCGGCGACCACGTCACGGAGGCCGACGTGCGCCTCTTCACCACGCTGGTCCGCTTCGACGCCGTCTACCACAACCACTTCAAGTGCAACCGCAACAAACTCTCGGAGATGCCGTCCCTGTGGCGCTACGCCCGCGACCTGTACAGCCTCCCCGGCTTCGGCGACACGGTCGACTTCGACCAGATCAAGCGCCACTACTACGGCACACACGCGCAGATCAACCCGGGCGGCATCGTCCCGCAGGGCCCCGACCTGTCGGCCTGGACCTCCTGAAGGCCCTTGCCGCTCACACGTCGGGCGTGCCGGCCTCGGCCCTGACCTCGGCCTGGATGACGACCCGCGAGCGCTGCGCCGAGGGCCGGTAGATCTCCTCGGCGACGCTGACCACGCCGCCGGTGAGGCCGCGCCTGCGGATCCTGCGGGCGAGGAGCACGAACAGCCCCAGGATCACCGCCAGCGCGGCCAGCACGACGAACATTGCCGAATTTTAGGTGGACTCGGGCCGCGTCACTATCTGACCGTTGTTCCCACCAGTCACCGCTGCGGGCCTGGCGGCCCTCCGCTGCCACGCCCGCGGTGCCAGGAACCCCTAGCGGCGCGCGCGCCGTAAGGGCCGGTCCCCGCCGCCTGCGGATTTCGAGCGGCGCGCATGCCGTGGGCCGCCGCGCGGGTTGCTAGCGACGGGCGTGCCGTGCCCGCCGCGCGGGTTTCTCGCGGCGCGCGTGCCGCGGACCGCCGCGCGGATTGCTACCGGGATTCCTAGCGGCGGGCGTAGCGCCGCCGCCGGTAGTTCCCCCAGCGCCCGGCGGACCAGGCGCCGGCCCCCGCCAGGTGCAGCGCGATGCACAGGAACCCGGCCAGACTCAGCGTCCCGACATCAAGAATCGGCCCGGTGTCGGCACCGAGCAGGTCGATCAACAGCGCAACCGCAAACAGAATCGCCGCAATCACAGCAAACACGTCAGCCTCCGGGGTCATCACGCCGATGCGTTGACGCATGTCTACCCAGAGCCGCAAGAATCTAATCGATCCCCAACAGCGCCGTCCCGTATCCCGCGGCGATGGTCCTAGTCGATGCCGAGCAGCGCCCGCAGCCCTTCACGCCCGGCCGGCGTCACCTTGACGGCCCGCCCGGTCCCGATCCGCACGACCCAGCGCTGCTCCATGAACCGCTCACACAGCCGCGCCCCGGCCACCCCGGCCAGATGCGGCCGCCTCTCGGTCCAGTCGAGGCACCCACGCACGAGCGGCCGCCGCGACCGCCCCACCCCCGGCAGCGCCCCTGGTTCGATCCCCGCCTCATCGGTCAGCCACGCCAGCCCCGCCTCGGTGAGCGCAAACCCGCCCCGCTGGTCCAACAGCCCTTTGGCGGTCATCGCATCCGCAACCGCAACCCCCAGCTCCCCGGCAAGATGGTCGTAGCAGGTCCGCCCCCTTTTGAGCGCCGCATCGGCAGTAGCCTGCCGCAGCCCGCGAACAGGTTTCCGCCGCGGCTCGAGGTGCCCCGACAGATCCTCGATGAGCTGCGCGACACCGGAATCGGCCAGCCGCACGTACCGGTGCCGCCCCTGCCGCTCCTCGGCCAGCAACCCACCACCGATGAGCCGGTGCAGGTGCTCGGTCGCCGTGGACTTCGCCACTCCGGCATGCGCCGCCAGCTCGCCCGCGGTCCAGGCCCGCCCGTCGAGCAGCGCCAGACACATCGCGGCCCGGGTCTCGTCCGCGAGCAGCCCCGCCAGCCCCGCCAGGTCAGCCGCTTCGGTCGTCATGCCTCCATCATCCCCGCGAACAGTTCGTCCACCCCCGAACGGTCGCTCCCTCCGCACGATCCGTGCGCCCTCTGCACGGTCCGTGCGCCCTCTGCACGGTCCGTGGGCCGGCCGCGCGGCCCGCGCGCCGGCCGTGGAAGCCGGGCCCGAACGACCGCGGCGGCAACGGTTCGGCCACCCCCGAACGGTCGCGGGGCTAGCGTCGGCCTCATGCGAACTGTTTCCGCCGAGGTTCTCGAGGACCCCGCGTATCTCGTTCCCGAGGCGCCCGCCGCCGCATCCGGCATCGGCTGGCTGCGTTCGGCTGTCAGCCGCTTCCGCAACGGCGACACGCACGCGCGCCGGCGGGCCATCGTCGAGGAACTGCTTGCAGCCATCGATCCCGAGGAACTGCGCGCGGCCTACGAGGGGCATCCCGTTGCAAGGCTCTCCCAGAAACTTGGCGTGGCTGACGCGGATCTGGAAGCCGTGACCGGCGATGTGCGAGTTGCTGCCGCGGCGTACCAGACGGGGGACACCGCAGCGGACGACGCCGTCGAGCGGCTGGTAGCTGTTTTCGGGGGTGTGCACGACGAGCGCACCGCGGCGCACCTTGCGCTGCTCGTGCAGGCGTGCGATGCCACCGCGGCGCTGATCGAGCGGGCCCGCGACCGGGCCGTCGCGAGCGTGTTGCAGGACGAGCCGCCCGTGCGGGCGACCCGCCGCGTCGGTCCCGACGGCGAGGTCGTGCTGGTCTCACTGCACGGGGCGCCGTTCGGGGCAGGACCGCGCGCCTGTCCGGGTCGTGCACATGCGCTCGCGCTCGTGGAAGGAGCCCTGCGATGAGGAGCTTTGCCGCCTTGCATCGGGCCGGGAACCCCTTGCTGCTGCCGAACGTGTGGGACGTGGCGGGGGCGCGGGCGCTCGCCGAGGCCGGGTTCGCCGCCGTCGGGACCACCAGCCTCGGCGTTGCGGCCAGTCATGGGCTGCCCGACGGTGAAGGGGCGGCCGTCGACGAGACCTTGCGGCTGGTCTCGCGGCTTGCCGCGCTGCCCGTCCACGTGACCGCCGATCTCGAGCGCGGGTCCGTCGAGGCCGCCGTCGCCGCTGCGGCGGCGGGCGCGGCCGGGGTCAACATCGAGGACGGGCTCGGCGACGCTGCCGCCCACGCGCGGCTCGTCCGCGACGTCAAGCGGGAGGTTCCGGAACTCTTTGTCAACGCGCGGACCGACACGCACTGGCTGCGCCGCGGCGATCCGGACGAGGCGCTGCGACGGTGCCGGCTCTACCGGGATGCCGGTGCCGACGGGGTGTTCGTGCCGGGGATGACGGCGCCGCGGGAGATCGCGATGGTTGTGGAAGCACTGGAGGTACCGGTGAATGTGCTCTATTCGCCGGACGGACCTCGGGTGGGCGAATTGGCCGCGTTGGGTGTAGGGCGGGTCAGCCTCGGCTCGTTGCTGTTCCGGGCGGCGCTGGCGGCGGCCGTCGCGACCGCCGCCGCGGTGCGGCGCGACGAAGACGTTCCGGGTGGGCTGCCCTCGTATCAGGACGTCAACGGCTGACCGCTCGCCCGGCGGATCAGCGTGGCCGGCGCGGTGCGCGTGGGCTGCACCCCCGGTCGGAGGCCTTCCGGGCGGGCTGCCCTCGTATCAGCGGGCTGCCCTCCTGTCAGGACGTCAACGGCTGACTGCTCGCCCGGCGGATCAGCGTGGCCGGCGCGGTGCGCGTGGGCTGCACCCCCGGTCGGAGGCCTTCCGGGCGGGCTGCCCTCGTATCAGCGGGCTGCCCTCGTATCAGCGGGCTGCCCTCGTGTCAGGACGTCAACGGCTGACTGCTCGCCCGGCGGATCAGCGTGGCCGGCGCCGGCTCGATGCGGGCGGCGTCGCCGTCGGTGTCCAGCGCGAGGGACATCGCGCGGGCGCCCATCTCGGTCAGCGGGAGGCGCACGGTGGTCAGGGGTGGGGTCACGTCGCGGGCGATCGGCATGTCGTCGAAGCCGATCAGGGAGATCCCGCCGGGCACGGCGATGTCGCGCTCGCGCAGGGTGGTCAGGGCGCCGACGGCCATCGAGTCGTTGAGGGCGACGATCGCGGTCAGGTCGGGGGAGGAGTCCAGCAGCGCGGCGGTGGCCTCGGCGCCGCCGTCGCGGTCGAAGCCGGCGTACGCGATGCGGCGCGCGGGCAGGGTGCGGCCGAACTCGCGGGCCGCGCGGCGCAGGCCGGCCAGACGGTCCGTGGTCGTGGTCAGCACGCGCGGGCCGGCGATCACGCCGACCTTGCGGTGGCCGCCGCCGAACAGCTCGACGCCGGCGAGGTAGCCGCCCTCCTCGTTGGCCGGCATGACCGCGTCGCCCGGAAGCTCGTGGCGGCCGATGACGCTGACGCGGCCGCCGGTCCGGGTGTACGCGGCGAGCTTGCCCTTCAGCGCCTTCGTGAACGCCGCGTCGTGGTAGCCCGAGCCGGCGAGGACGATCGCGGCGACCTGCTGGGCGCGCAGCAGCTCCACATATTCGAGCTCGCGCGCGGGGTCGCGGTAGCTGTTGCAGATGATGACCAGGCGGCCGTGCTGAGTGGCAACCTGTTGCAGACCGCGGGTGATCTCGGCGAAGTACGGGTCGGAGACGTCGTGCACGATCACGCCGACCGCGGTGCGCTGGGCCCGCGCGAGCAGCTGGGCGTGCGCGTTGGGCACGTACTGCAGCTCGTCGACGGCGCGCAGCACGCGGGCGCGCAGCTCGTCGGTGACCAGCTTCGTGCTCCCGCTGATGATCCGGGAAGCGGTGGCCGGTGACACGCCCGCGCGGCGGGCGACATCGGCGAGCGTCGCCATCGGGGACTCCTCTCTTTATTGACCCGCGCTCAGCGTACCGGCTAGCCTCAGGAAAGCGGTTTCCTGAATTCGAGGTGTTGCCATGAGCTCCCACCTGCCCGGCGCCGTGGGCGTGTCGAGGCTGTCCGTGTACGACACCACGGCACCCGACGGGCTGCACGGCGGTACGCCGCACATGCACCTGACCTGCTCGGAAGGCTACGTCGTGGTCGCCGGCGAGGGGCACGTGCAGACGTTGTCCGGGGACGGGTACCGCGAGACGCCCCTTCGTCCCGGGACGGTGGCCTGGTTCCGGCCGGGCACCATCCACCGGCTCGTCAACGAGGGCAGGCTGCAGATCGTGGTGCTCATGCAGAACAGCGGCCTGCCCGAGGCCGGCGACGCGGTGCTCACGCTGCCCGGCAACTACTGGGAGGACCACGACGCCTACCGGGCGGTCGCCACGCTGCCCGGCGGCGACGACCTCGGGCCCGCGTTCCGCCGCCGCGACCTGGCCGTCACCGGGTTCCTCGCGCTGCGCGCGGCCGGGCCGGACGCGTTCGGCGACTTCTGCCGGTTCGCCGCCTCGCTCGTCGCGCCACGCGTCGGGGAGTGGCGGCGGCGCTGGGAGGCCGGCGCCCTCGACGCCGCGCTCGAGACGGGGCGGCAGCTGGACGCCTTGGAGAAGACCGACATTTCCTACCTGTCCAACGGGGGCGTGTCGGTCCTGCCGCAGCCCACCGAGTCGGGCAAGCACGGCATGTGCGGCCTGCTCGAGACCTATATCCCTCAAGGAGACTCGTGAACCGCGTTCCGATCGGCATCGTCCTCAACGGCGTGACCGGCCGCATGGGGTACCGCCAGCATCTCGTCCGTTCGCTGCTGGCCATCCGGGAGGAGGGTGGCCTGCCGGCCGGCGACGGCAGCCGCATCTGGCCGGAGCCGATCCTGGTCGGCCGCAACCCGGCCAAGCTGCAGGAGATCGCCGAGCGGCACGGCCTGACCGACTGGACCACCGACCTCGACGCCGCGCTCGCCCGCGACGACGTGCAGATCTACTTCGACGCGCAGGTCACCCAGCAGCGCGAGAAGGCGATCCGCGCCGCGATCGAGGCCGGCAAGCACATCTACACCGAGAAGCCCCTGGCCGACGACACCGCCGCCGCGGTCGAGCTGTACCGGGCCGCGCGCGCCGCCGGCGTCAAGCACGGCGTCGTGCAGGACAAGCTGTTCCTGCCCGGCCTGCGCAAGCTGCACCGCCTCGTCGAGGGCGGCTTCTTCGGCCGCATCCTGTCCGTGCGCGGCGAGTTCGGCTACTGGGTCTTCGAGGGCGACTGGCAGGCCGCGCAGCGTCCGTCGTGGAACTACCGCGCGGCGGACGGCGGCGGGATCGTCGTCGACATGTTCCCGCATTGGCAGTACGTCCTGGAGCGCATCTTCGCCCCGGTCCGCTCGGTCCAGGCCGCCATCGCCACGCACATTCCTTCCCGGGTCGACGAGGCCGGCGCCGCCTACGAGGCGACCGCCGACGACGCGGCCTACGGCACCTTCGAGCTCGAGGGCGGCATCATCGCCCAGATCAACTCGAGCTGGGCCGTGCGCGTGTACCGCGACGAGCTCGTCGAGTTCCAGGTCGACGGCACCCACGGCAGCGCGGTCGCGGGCCTGCGCGAGTGCCACATCCAGCACCGCGGCTCCACCCCGAAGCCCGTCTGGAACCCGGACCTGCCCGCCACGGAGCGCTTCCGCGAGCAGTGGCAGCGCGTGCCCGACAACGAGCCGTTCGACAACGGCTTCAAGGTGCAGTGGGAACGGTTCCTGCACCACGTCGTCGACGGCACCGAGTTCCCTTGGGACTTCGCCGCCGGTGCAAGAGGCGTGCAGCTGGCGGAACTCGGCTTGCAGTCCGCCCGCGAGGGCCGCCGCATCGAGATCCCGACCCTGGACCTCTGACCGCGGGCCGCATCTCGCGGCGGTCACGGAGCTGCCGAACGGTAATCCGATATGTCCGCCACTTCGTGACGGACATATCGGATTTTTCGGTTATGTGACGTAGATGCGTGGCCTTGCGGCCGTGTGGCCTGAGGATCGGCGAGGTAGGCCGAGGCATGGCCGGGTCGCTCGTCGCTGGGGTCGCCATTTCGCGTCGCCGTTCGTGCGGGGGTGAGGTGCGAGGCCGCGGTTCGGATCGCCGCGTCGTTCGTGCGAGGCGAGGTGGAGATACGAGGCCGTTTGTGCGGGGCGAGGTCGAGATGCGAGGCCGTGGTTCGGGTCGCCCCGCCGTTCGTGCGGGGCGAGATCGAAGTGCGAGGCCGTGGCTCGGGTCGGCCCGCTGTCCGTGCGTGTGGGGTGAGGTCGAGAAGCGAGGCCGCGGTCCGGCGGTTGCGGGCGGCGAGCGCGCCGGCGCCGGGTGAGAACCGGAGCGCGGGCGTCGCCGGGGGGAGCTCAGGAAGTACCAAATCCGGAAAATGCGAATCGGAGGACCTATGGGCGATCTATCGAGATTCTCGTTGAACCAGGCGACCACCAAGCGCTGGCCGATGGAGGACACCGTCGCGGGCTGCGTCGCGGCCGGCGTGCCCGGCATCGGGCTTTGGCGTGACCAGGTTGACGCGTACGGTATCGAGCGCACCGCGGCGCTCGTGCGCTCGGCCGGGCTCGCCGTCACGACGCTGTGCCGCGGCGGGTTCTTCACCGCGGACGACTGGCGCGACGACAACCTGCGGGCCATCGACGAGGCGATCACGCTCGGCGCGCCGGTGCTCGTGCTCGTCAGCGGCGGTCTGCCCGAGGGTAGCCGCGACATCGACGGAGCGCGACGCCGCATCGGCGACGCGATCGGGGAGCTCGTGCCGCACGCGCGCGCGGCCGGCGTGCAGCTGGCGATCGAGCCGCTGCACCCGATGTTCGCGTCGGACCGGTGCGCCGTCGTCACGCTCGGCAACGCGCTCGACATCGCCGAGGAGCACCCCGCCGAGGTCGTCGGGGTCGCCGTCGACACGTACCACATCTGGTGGGACGACCAGGTCTGGGCGCAACTGGCGCGGGCCGGCGCCGGCGGGCGGATCGCGTGCTTCCAGGTCGCCGACTGGATCACGCCGCTGCCGGCGGGCGTGCTGCTCGGGCGCGGCCTGCCCGGCGTCGGCTGCGTCGAGCTGCGCCGCTTCCGCGAGGCGGTCGACGCGGCCGGCTACGCCGGGCCGATCGAGGTCGAGGTGTTCCACGAGGACGTCTGGTCACGTCCCGGCGGTGAGGTGCTCAGCGAGACGCTGCAGCGCTACCTCGAGCACGTCGTCTGACGCGCCCGCTCACTGCCCGCCCGGCAGCTGGATCGAGCCGGCAGGATCGGTGGTCGTCGGCGGCGGGTCGGTCGTCGGCGGCGGCGCCTCGGTGGTCGTCGGCGGCGGGTCGGTCGTCGGCGGCGCGGTGGTGGTGGTGACGGGCGCCGCCGTCGCCGTCCGCGTCGCCGGGTTGTCCGTCTGGGTCGCGACCGGCGTCTGCGCGATGTTGGTCGGGTTGCCGATCAGCGTCTGCGTGGCCCCGCCGCCCGGCCGCCCGCCGCCTCCACCGGCGGTCGCGTGCGGGCCCGGCTGGGGCGACAGGTTGGTGGTCACCTGGTCGCCGCCGGTGCTGCCGTGGTGGGAGTCGCCGCCGGGGTTGCCGCCCATCAGGTCCGAGGTGCCCTCGGCGGCGGCGAAGACCAGCGCCAGCGCCATCGGCAGCGCGATCGCCATCGACGTCACGCGCCGGCGCGACATCTGCGGCGCGCCGCGCAGCCAGCGCCGCTGCACCGGGACGGTGACCGCCTCGAGGTCGTCGATGGCCAGGCCCAACAGCAGCTGTTTGGCGCTGGGGCGGTCGCCGGGGTCGCGGCTCAGCGCGGCGGCGACGAGGTCGCCGACCGGGTCGGGGATGCCGCCGAGGTCGGGCTCGCCCTCCAGGATCTTCCAGGCGCGGGCGGCCGCCTCCTCGCCGCCGTAGGGGTGGCGGCCGGTGGCGGCGAACGCGACCAGGCAGCCCCAGCCGAAGATGTCCATCGCCGCCGTGGGCTCCTCGGCCCGCAGCTGCTCGGGGGAGGCCCACCCGAGGCTGCCGACGATGTTGCCGGTGCCGGTGATGTCGCTGGCGGCGTCGAGCGCCCGGGCGATGCCGAAGTCGATGATCCGCACGCCGCCGAGCGTGACCATGAGGTTGCTGGGCTTGAGGTCGCGATGTACCAGACCCACGTTGTGAATCGCGGCGAGGGAGGCGGCGACGCCGAGCGCCACGCTGTGCAGCATGGCCGGGTCCAGCGGGCCGTCGTCGGCGACGAGCCGGGACAGCGGGATGCCCTCGAGGTACTCGGTGACGAGGTACGGCCGCTCCTCGAACACGCCCGAGTCGAGCACCCGGGCCGTGCAGAACCCCGGCACCCGCTGCGCAGCGCGGACCTCGCCGGCGAAACGCACCCGGAAGCGGGGGTCGCGGGCGAGGTGTGCGTGGACCAGCTTGACCGCGACCCGCGTACCTTCCGGCGACTGCGCCAGGTAGACGGTGCCCATGCCGCCGACGCCGAGTTGCCCGAGCAGCCGGTAGTCGTCGATGCGGATCGGGTCGTTCTGCGTCAGGTCGCCGACGGAGGCGCGGCGGGCGGGCGCGGCCGAGCGCAGCGGCAGGTCCGGCGTGCCGGGTGCACCGGCGTCGTCGTGGTTGCCTGCCTCGGTCATCGGGGTCCTTCCACGGTCTTCCGTCGCTGGGGGTGAGGGGGATGCTGTGGGGGAGTGTTACTCACGAGCAGTCTTCTCCCTTCCTCGGAAGATGAAAAGACCGCGCTGGATGCAACCCTCGTGTCCGTTCGGACACCTTTGTGCGTTCCAGCACGTCCTCGTGGTGCCTCGAACAGTAATGCAGGAACCCCGGAACGTCCGCGCCGGAGGTCACACCTGTTATGGCACTGTTCCGTCACTTGCCGGCGACCGCGGCCCGGATGGGGTCATCCGGACAATCCGCCGTTACCGGGGTCGCTCAAGGTGATCGACGAGTCCACGCAGCGCAGCCGTGACGCGGGCGAGCTCGCCGGGCTCGAGGTAGGACCACGCGTAGGTCTCCGCGGTCTGCGACTCCGGCAGCAGCTCCCGGATGAGCCGGTGGCCCTTGCGGGTGAGCTGCAGCAGCACCAGGCGCCCGTCGTCGGGGTGGTTGGTGCGCCGCATGAGCCCGCGCCCGCTCAGCGTGTCGACCACGCCGGTGAGTGTCGCCTTGGAGATGCCGGCCTGCTCGGCCACGTGCCGCGTCTCGATGCGCCGCGCCGCCCAGACGGTGCGCAGCACCACGAAGCCGGTCCAGGTCAGCTGGCGCGGGCGGAGCACCTCCTGCTCGACGTGCTGCCGCACGGCGTTTGCGGCGCGATGCAGGTGCAGCACGGTCTCGGTCGCCCCCGTAAACGCCCCGCTGTCCCGGCCCACCGTGGCGGTCACCGTGTTCCGCGCCGGCGTACTCGTGCCGACGCGACCCCGTGCTTGCCCATATGGGCGGCCCCCCTCCGGTCCCCACATCGAACACACAGAATATCGGGAACGTGCCGGTTCCGTTGTCCCCTCATTACTGTGTGCAATCTCTCGGCAACCCTCCGGCGCATGCCTTTGCGGCATTCACCGTCTTTGTCCGGCGGTTCTGCCGGAAAACAGATGAATTGAAACTTCTGATGATCCTTGGGAGACTAGTCGGCATGCGTCCGTGGTTGTGGACGGCCGCATTGCTCCTTCTTGCCTCCGGTTGCACCTCCACTGGAGGAGAGTCGGGCTCGGCCGCGCCTGATACATCCGCACTCACCGTTCCCTCCGGCACCGCCTGGGTGCAGCTGCCCGGCGCCCCGTCCGAGCGCACCGAGGTCGCCGCCGCCGTCAGCGGCGACCGGATCGTCGTGGCCGGCGGCCTGGCCGCGGACAACGGCAGCCTGACCACCGTGGAGATCTACGACATCCGCGCCCGCACCTGGTCGGCCGGCCCGCCGCTGCCGCTCGCATCAACCACGCCATGGCCGCCTCCGTCGCCGGCGTCGTCTATGTCTTCGGTGGTTATCTGGCGGACGGGACGCCCAGCGCCGCCGCCTTCCGCCTCGACCCGCCGTCCTCCACCGGTCCTGCCGGTGCTTCTGCCGCCGTTCCTGCCGGTTGGCGGTGGCGTTCGGCGGCCGACATGCCCTCCGCGCGGGCGGCCGGCGCCGCGGCGGCGATCGACGGGAAGATCTACGTGGCCGCCGGCATCGGCCCCGGCCGCGACGTCCTGGCCGACTCGGCGCTGGTGTACGACGCCGCCGCCGACCGCTGGAGCACCGCACCCGGCGCCCCGACCCGCCGCGAGCACCTCGGCGGCGCCGCGGCCGGCGGCCTGTTCTACACGGTCGGTGGCCGCACGGCGACGGGCGGCAACATGGCGGCCGTCGAGTCGTTCGAGCCGCGCTCGGGCGCCTGGACCCGCCGCCCCGACCTGCCCACCGCGCGCGGCGGCCTGGCCGCGACCGCTACGTGCAACGGCGTCGTGATCGCCGCCGGTGGCGAGGGCCAGCACACGTTCGAGCAGGTGGAGGCGTTCTTCCCGGGCTCCGGCGCGGCCGGTCGGTGGCGCTCGCTGCCGCCCATGCCGCACCCGCGCCACGGGCTGGGCATGGTGACGGTGGGCCCGACCCTGTTCACGCTGCCCGGCGGCCCGCAGCCGGGCCTGCACGTCGGCCGCGACATCGAATCGCTGGACCTGTCCTTTCTTTCCGGGTGTGGTACATCCTGAGCCTCCCCGGCCGGCTCCTGCCGCTCAGCGGCGCTCGTCGCGGTCGCGGTTGATCAGGTGGCGCCGCTGCCACACGAGGAATCCCAGGAAGACGGCGAGCACGAACACCACGCAGCAGAACTTGGCCACGGACGAAGCCTACGACCAGTTCGGCAGCCGTTCCGGTGCCCGTCCGACCGCCAGGCCGCGGCGCTCGGCCAGGTGTGCGAACGCCGCGGCGTCGGCTATCGCGGCGGCGCCGGGGTCGTTGTTGCAGTACACGTAGAAGGTCGGTCGTGTCTTGGCCTGGCCCGGGAACGCCTCGTCGATGCGCCCGATCCAGGTGCTCAGCGCCGAGCGGCCGTAGCGCGGCCACGGCGCGGCGCGCCCCTCGTGCAGCCGCAGGTAGCCCCAGTCCGCGGTGCGCCACAGCGGCGAGCGGGGGCGGCCCTTGCGGTCCGACCAGCACAGCGCGGCGTTGTGCGACTGCAGTACGTCACGGACCTCCCCGGTCCACCACGACTCGTGCCGCGGCTCGACCGCGACCCGCACGCCGCGGGGAAACGCGTCCAGCGTCGCGGCGAGGGCCGCCGGGTCGGCGGGCAGCGTCGGCGGCAGCTGCAGCAGGACGGGCCCGAGCTTGTGCCCGAGCCCCGCGGCGCGGTCCATGAGCCGCTCGACCGGTTCGCGCGGCTCCCGCAGCCGCTTGACGTGCGTGAGGAACCGGCTCGCCTTCACCGCGACCACGAAGTCGTCCGGGGTGCGGGCCCGCCAGTCCTCGAACGTGGCCCGCTCGGGCAGCCGGTAGAACGCGTTGTTGACCTCGAGCGTGCCGAACGCCGCCGCGTAGTGCTCCAGCCACAGCCGGTGCGCCACGTCGCGCGGGTAGAACCGGTCGCGCCAGTCCTTGTACTGCCACCCGGAGGTTCCGACGAGCATCACGTAGTCATCCGTTCCCCGCCGCCGACCGGCCCTAACCTGCGGATTTGTGGGATGACTAGACCGGCGTAGGGATACGTAGACGCGGCGGGCGGCCATCTACGTATGTCCGGGCGGCGCGATTACGTAAGTGTTACCGATGGAACCGGGGCCTTACTTCGCCACTATGGAGTCACAAGCTGATCCAGTTGAAGGAGCCCCAGAGCCATGAACGTCCACGATGGATTCCTCACCGAGCTCGTCCGCCAGCGCCAGCTGCACATGCTCGACGAGGCCAAGCACTGGTCAAGCCGCGTGAAGCTGCGCCGTCGAGCACAACGCGCCGGCGTAGCGGCCTGACGAGCTTTCGCCGGGCCCTGCGCGACCGAACCGCGCGGGGGAGGACAGCCCCGGCGCACCGCACGGATGACACCCCTCCTGGTGGTCCGTGCGGGGCGCCGGGGCTGTTCTGGTTTGTGCCGGCCCCGCATGACTAGCCGCCGCCGCGATGACTAGGCCGCGATGACCGCCGAAGATACGTAACAGGTGCAGATGGCAGCGGCTCCTTACGTCGACACGATGGAGTCACCACACGGAACCATCCGGCCAAGGAGTCGACATGATGCACCCCGCCTTCCTCTACAGCCAGCTCCAGCACCGCCAGCAGGGCCTGCTCGGGCTGGACCTGCGCGGCCGCCTGGCCATCGGCGACGAGCGCCGCCGGTGGTGGCGCAGGTCGCGTCCATCACAGCCGGTAGATCGGCCTCCCGCCGGTAGGCTGGTGGCGTGCGGGCCAGCCGTAGCGGAATGAGCCAGGTGATGGTCGGCCGCGACGACGAGCTGCGCCGCTTGCGCCGCCTCGTCGACGGCGCCGACCCTTCCATCGCCATGCTCGGCGGGGAGCCGGGCATCGGCAAGAGCCGTATGGTGCAGGAGCTGATCGCGGGGCAGCCCGAGACGGTTCCGGTCCTCGACGGCCAGGCCGATCCCGGCACCCTCAGCCGCCCCTTCGAGGTGCTCCTCGACGCGATCGACAGCTGTCACCGCTCCGAGGGACTCGACCCCGAGCCCCTGCGCGTGGTCACCGACGCCTCCCGTTCGATGATCGACCGCATCCAGGCCGGCCTGGAGATCGTGCGGCAGCTGACCACGCCGGGGCCCTCGATCGTGATCTTCGAGGACCTGCACTGGGCCGACTCGGAGAGCGTGGCGCTGTTCGAGCGGATCGCCGAGCTCCCCGGGCCGCGGCTGCTGATCGGCACCTACCGGCCCGACGAGGTCACCCGGCGGCACCCCCTGGCCGACCTGCTGACGCGGCTCGAGCGGCGATACACGGTGACCAACGTGCGGCTCGAGCGGCTCAGCCTCGCCGACACGTCGATGTTCCTGAAGTCCGCGACCGGGCGCCCGCCCGCCTACCGGACCGCGCTGTCGCTGCACAACCGCACCGGCGGCAACCCGTTCTTCCTCGAGGAGCTGCTCAAGGCCAACGGCGACGGCGACCTCGACACGCTGTGCGACCGGCCGCTGCCGTGGAACGTCGCCGAGGCGCTGCGCCGCCAGCTCGACGACCTCGACGACGACGAGAAGCGCATCGTCGAGGCCGCCGCCGTCCTCGGCCGCAAGGTGCCCTTCGACCTGCTCGCCGCCGTCACCGGCTTCGACGAGAACGACCTCATCGACGGGCTGCGCGACCTGGTGCGCCGCGGGCTGATGGTCGAGACCGGCGACGACGAGTTCAGCTTTCGCCACGCCCTGACCCGCGAGGCGCTCGTCGACGAGATGCTCGCCCGGCAGCGGCGCCGCCTGCACGAGCTGGCCCTCGAGACGCTGCTGTCGACCGGCAGCAAGGACTACGCCCTCGTCGCGCACCACGCCAGGGGCGCCGGGCGCTATCTCGACATGGTCGAGGCGGCGCGCCGCGGCCTGCACGTCTACATGGGGATGGGCTCGCCGTACCAGGCGCTGCAGCTGGCCGAGATGGGCCTCGACGAGCTGCCCGACGACGTCGAGCTGCTCTCCTGCGGCGCCCGGGCCGCGTGGCTCGCCGGGCTGCTGGACGACGCGCAGGAGCTCGGCCGGCGCTGGCTCGACGCCGCCGCCACCCGCGAGGAGCGCGCCGACGCGCTGCGGCTGCTGGTCCGCCTCAGCTGGGAGATCGGCAGCAGCGGCAGCATGCAGGAGCGGGCCGCGCAGCTGCGCGCCGAGATCGCCCACCTCGACGACGGGCCGGCGAAGGCGCACGCGTATGCGGCGATCGCACAGGCGTACATGCTGCACGACGACACCGAGCGCGCCGTGGCCTGGGCGGACATGGCCATCTCCCTCGGCGAGGAGCTCGGCCTGCCCGCCGTCTGGCTCGCCGGCAAGGTAGAGAAGGGCTCGGCCCTCGTCAACGTCGCCGCCGGCGTCGAAGAGGGCATCAAGCTGCTCAACGAGGCGACGCAGGAGGCCGAGGAGGCCGGCGAGTGGCTGCTGGCCGCCCGCTCGCTCAACAACCTCTACAACCTGCTCCCGGGCGGCCCCGCCGACTGGGCCGCCGCGCTCGAGCGGATGCGCAAGTTCGCCGAGCGGGCCGGGTTCGAGTCCCTGGCCGTGGCGGCGTATTTCCAGGGCCGCGCCCGCCTCGCCGTCCAGGAGGGCAACCTCGGCGCCGCCATCGCCCAGCTCGAGGCCGCGCGGCGCCGCGACCGTGGCCTGCTGCGCACCCGCAACGGCAGCGACTACCACGGCGTGCTCTTCGCCGGCCTGCTGCTCGAGGCCGGCGAGCTGGACAAGGCCGACACCGTCATCCGCGGCCTCATCGAGCAGTCCACCGACGCCTACACGATGCTCACCCAGACCTCGGTCCCCGGCCTGCAGTTCCACCTCGCCTGCCGCCTCGGCCGCGTCGAGCAGGCCCGCGAGCTGCTGCGCATCGTCCTCGACGCCGTCCGCGTCACCGGCGTCACCGGCCGCGACTTCGCACACGACCTGATCTCCGCGGGCCTGTCCGCCAGCTTCAGCGCCGACGAGCTGCGCCCGATCGCCGCCGCCATCGACGACCCGCTGTTCGACGACGCATACCGCTGGCTCGCCGACGCCCAGATCGCCGAGACCGCCGGCCACATCGCCGACGCCCTGCGCCTCTACCGCGCCGCGGTCGCCGAGCCCACCATGCTCCTGCCCGCCCAGCGCGGCACCGGCCACCTCGGCGCCGCCCGCTGCCTGCTCGCCCAGGGCGACCTCGACGCGGCCCGCGACCAGGTCCGCGCCGCCGAGCCCCACCTGGCCCGCTGGGCCGGCTGGCGCGTCGCCGAGCTCACCGGCCTGCGCAGCCGCCTCGGCCTGGCCGACCCGGTCACCGCCGGCGCCGGCGACCAGGCCCTGACCCCGCGCGAGCGCGAGGTCGCCGTCCTGCTGGCCGAGGGCCTGACCAACGCCGAACTCGCCCGCCGCCTCTACATCAGCCCGCGCACCGCCGCCGTCCACGTCTCCAACATCCTGAACAAGCTCAACCTTGAGTCCCGCACCCAGATCGCCGCCTGGGTGAAGTCCCGCCCGACGCCGTAGCCCCTCCACTCGAGGCCGCCGCGCCGCACGATTGCGCCCGCCGCCGTGGTTCGCCGCGTCCGTCCCACAGCGCGGGTCCGCCGTGGCGCGCGCCTGAGGCTCGCCGCGCCGCGTGGTTGCGCCCGCCGCCGCGGTTCGCCGCGTCCGTCCCACAGCGCGGGTCCGCCGTGGCGCGCGCCTGAGGCTCGCCGCGCCGCGTGGTTGCGCCGCCCGCCGCGTCGGCGGTTCTGACGCCGGCCCACGGGGCTTATCGGCCCTGCGGGGCCAGGGCCTCGGCGGTGCGGCACATTCGGTCGAAGGGCTCGATCGAGGCGGACGCGCGGCACAGGACGTGGGCGCCCTCCAGCAAGGCGATCAGGGTGGTGGCCAGGTCGTACGCCTCGGCGTGGGGGAGGCCGGCCCTCGTCAGGCGGTCGGCCAAGACGTCCACCCAGGACGCGAAGGCGGTGGCCGAGGCGTGCAGGAGCGTCTCGTCGGGGGCGGTGTCGTAGCCCATCGCCACGGCGGCCACCGCGCAGCTGTTGCCGGTGGTGGATTCGAGGAGGACTGGGCGTACCAGGGAAAGGAAATCCACGACGACCTGGCGCGGGGTCGTGGCCGGCAGCTGCGCGAACCTCGCACCCACCTCGCGGCCGTTGAGCTCGGCGGCCTCGGCGACCAGCTGGGTCTTGCCGCCGGGGAAGTGGTGGTAGATCGCGCCACGGGCCGCGCCGCTCGCCGCGAGGATCTCGCTGAACGACATGCCGGCCACGCCATGGCGGCGCAGCGCCGTCACGGCGGCCTCCAGCATCCGGTTGCGGGTGTCGCTCGCCAACCTCCGGCCCTCCCTTGACTCGTACGGTCATCCTAGCCGATTGTGAACTCGCTAGGATGTACGTACTAGTCACGAGGAGTGTCATGCCCATCACCGTCACCGCGCCGCGCGGGGTGCTCACCACGAGCGGCCGGCAGCAGGTCCTTCCGCGGCTCAGCCGAGCGCTCATCGAGATCAGCGGCGCCGCCGGCAACGCGTTCTTCACGCCGATCGTCGGCGGGCACGTGGACGAGGTCGAGCCCGCCGACGTGTACGCCGGGGGCGCCAACCGCCCACTGGTCGTGGTCAAACTGGAGATCCCGAACATCGCACTGGGCAGCGTGGAGCTGCGCGCCGCGTTCATCCGGGCCGCCACCGACATCGTCGGCGAGTGCACGGTGCCCTGGCACGAGCCCGAGAACACCTGGGTGAACATCTTCAACGCCCCCGACGGCGGCTGGGGCATCGCCGGCCGCGCCTACACCGGCGACGACCTGGTCGCGGCGATCACCGCGGCCGCGCAGTAGTTGCCATCGTGACCACGGCGGCGCGACCTGGTCGCGGGGATCACCGCGGCCGCGCAGCAGTCGCCGTCGTGACCACGGCCGACCTGGCCAGCCGCCGGGTCTACGCAACGCGAGCGCACCATGGACCCGCCCCCGACCCACGCGGACGGCCATTTGATCGCGGCGCGCAGCGACTGCGATGTGGCAGCCTTCACCGCCCTGCTGCTATCCCGCGTACGGCACTCGCTCCCGTGGCAACGCGATTCTGGGCGCGCTCCTTGGGGACGGGTGCCGTACGCCCCGACTTTCGCCACGACCGCGACGGCGCCCCGTTTTCCGCCGCCCGCGTGGCGCTCGTGTCGGCCCCGTCCCCAGTTCGCGCTCGTAACCACCGCTGAGCGCATGTGTATTGCGGCCCTCTGGGTGTTTGCGCCTTAACAGCGGGCGTGTCTTTCGCTGGGCGCACGTTTGTTGCGGTTGCCGTGGTGTCGCGCCCGTAGAGCGGGTGTGGCTTCCGCAGGGCGCACGTTTGTTGCGGGCGGTGCGTAGCATCAGAGGCATGTCGTGGTCGATGACCACCCTCTTTGCGGCGTGGGCCTCTGTCGGCGCGCCGGGGGAGATTCTTGCGGTTGCTACGGCCGTGCTGGCGGCGATTGCCGTCGTGCTGGCCGCGCGGCTCATTGCGGGTGCGCCCGCAGCGCCGGCGCAGGTTCGCGCCGTGCCGGCCCGGGCCCGTGCCGCCCGTGGGCAGGCGATTCGCTCGGCGGATCCCGATGCGGCCGGTCGGCCGCGTCCGCGCGCGCCTGGAGCCTGATCCTTCGCTGCGCCCATGCCCCAGACCTCGATCCGACCGTCCGGCCCGAGCCCGATCGAACCGTGCCCGGTGCCTGATCCGGCTTGCATTCAGGAGCTGATCCGGCTTCCGCTCGGAGGCTGTCCGGTGGTGCGTCCAACGGGTCGATTGCGCCGCGCTGCTGCCTGATCTCGCGTGCGCCAGACCTGGTCCTGCCTGCCGCGGGAGCTGATAGATCTGCGTCGGTGCCTGGTCTCGCTCGCTACGAGAGCTGGTGCGTCCAGAGCCTGACCTCGCCGTGCGCTCAGCGGCTGATTCGAGCCGCGTAGCCGGAGATCTGGCTGCGGGCGGCGGACTTAGGTGCGGTCGGTGGCTGAGTCCGGTCGTGGCCGTGGGGCGGACAGCGTTGGTGGGCGAAGTGGCTGCGCCGGGTCGAGGGCGGGCCGGGGCGACGGCCGCACAACGCAGTTCGAACTCTGCAAGTGGTGTCCGTCCTGCGCATGTGCGTTGCGCGATGTGGGGCGGAGAAACGTCGCGCGTGGGTGCTTGTTGGCGTGCGCGCAGCTGTGGTTGCGAAAAAGATGCCGGAAGGGTGCGTTTCGTGGTTCATCATGTCTTGATCTGGCTGGCCGGAGGGCTTGGGTCCGTGCCGGTGGCCATCGTTGTTGCAACCGTCCTGCTGCGGGCGGCGTTGCTGCCGTTGAGCCTGCGTGGGTACCGGGCCGAGCGGGTTCGGGCGCGGCTGGCGCCGCAGCTCGAGGAGATTCGGCGGCGGCATGGCAAGGAGCCAGTAGTTGCGGCCGAGAAGACTTCCGAGCTGCTGCGGCGCGAAGGGTCGGGGCCGTTTGCCGGGTTTGTGCCGATGTTGGCGCAGGCGCCGTTCGTCTGGCTGCTGTATCGGGAGTTCACCGGGAACTCCATGCACGGGTACACGCTGCTTGGCGGGGACCTTACCGCGCGGCTCGTTGCGCATCCCGGGTTGCTGGTGGGGTGGGGGATCGTTGCGGCGCTCGTCTGTGTTGCCGTTTGGAATTTGCGGCAGGTGCCTGCCGGGACGCCGTTGCTGGTGCGGGTGCTTGCGTTCGGGACGGTGGCGGTTGCGCCGTTCGTGCCCGTCGCGGCGGGGGTCTACCTCGTTACCAGTGGAGTCTGGACGGCCGTGGAGCGGCGGATCTTCCGCGGTAAGCCGGCGCCTACGTCCGGCTAGTACGAGGGGAGGTCGGGGTGGTGGCGGGCGTCTCGGCCTGGCGCGAGGGGGTGGCCGAAGACGCGGGTGCTGGTACGCCGGCCGGTGCGAGAGGCGGGAGGCGAGGGGCGCCAAGCAGGTGCTGAATGCCGGCCGATGCGGAAGGGAGTTGCGACAGAGAGGGTGCGGAAGACCGGCCGACGCGGAAGGCCGGCTGGCGCGGAAGGGAGTTGCGACAAACGGAGGGCGCGGAGGGTTGGCCCGTGCGAGGGGGAGTCGGGGCGGGAGCGGGTGCCGAAGGCTGGACAGATCGATAGGAGGCGGGGTCGAAGTGGGGGTGGAAGGCCTGCTCGTACGGGGGTGAGGCGGGGTGGCGGTGGTGTGGTCGGGCGGGCTTTAGGTGTACCGAGGCGAAGTTTTTTTGATTTGAATAAAAGTTCGGTTGGCACTGGCGGAAGAGGGTGGACGGGATCTAGGCTGCGTATCCAGCGACAATCGGCGATGTCGCCCAACCAACTGGATTCCTATCGTCACACGATTCCTCACCTGCTAGGAGGAGCCCGTGCGTACGGGTGTGTGGCTGGTTGGCGCGCGCGGATCCGTCGCCGTCACCAGCATTGTCGGCGCTTCGGCGCTGCGGGCCGGGCTTACCGAGCCGATCGGGTGCGTCGCCGAGCATCCGAGCATCGACAACCGTGCGCTGCCGGGGTTCTCGGACCTCGTCTTCGGCGGCTATGACATCGCCACCACCTCGCTGGTCAAACGCGCCGAGGCGCTCGCGGCCGCCGGTGTGGTGCCGGGGAGGCTCGTCGCGGCGCTGCACAGTGAACTGTCCACAGCGGACGAGGACGTGAAGGTACTGCCGCACGGGGGGACCCAAGGGCAGGCGGCCGCGGCCATGGTCGCCGACCTGCAGGCGTTCCGGGAGCGGCACGGGCTGGAGCGGGTCGTTGTGGTCAACGTGGCCTCGACCGAGCCGGCTGCAGTACCGCATCCGGCCCATGCAAGCTTGTTGCAGTTGCGGCAAGCGCTGGAGCAGGCGGACGCGGTTTTGCCGGCCAGTTCGCTCGCCGCTTTCGCTGCGCTGAATGCGGGGTGCGCCTACGTCGACTTCACGCCGTCGACGGGGGCCCGGCTGCCGGCGCTGCACGAGCTTGCCCTGGAGAAACAGGTGCCCTATGCGGGGCACGACGGCAAGACCGGCGAGACGCTGCTGAAGTCGGTGCTCGCGCCGATGTTCGCGATGCGGCAGCTGCGGGTGCGGTCCTGGTCAGGGCTCAACCTGCTCGGCGGCGGGGACGGCGCGACGCTCGCCGATCCGGCGGCCAACGCGGCGAAGTCGGCCAGCAAGCAGCGCGTGCTCGGCGAGACGCTCGGGTACGTGCCGGACGGGCACACGCGCATCGAGTACGTGCCGGACATCGGGGACTTCAAGACGGCCTGGGACCTCGTCACGTTCGCCGGGTTCCTCGGGACGTCGATGCGCATGGAGTTCACGTGGCACGGGTGCGACTCCGCGCTCGCCGCGCCGCTCGTGCTCGACCTGGCGCGGATCGTCGCGGCCGCGCACCGCAACGGGCGGGTCGGGCCGCTGCCGGAGCTGGCCTTCTTCTTCAAGGACCCGCTCGGCGACGTCGACCACGGGCTCGCCGCCCAGTTCGAGGCGCTCGCCGCGTTCACCGCGAGCCTCACATGACCGCGCCCGTGCGCAGCTGGCGGGACCTGGCCGAGCTCGTGCGGGCGCCGGCGGCGCTGTCGGTGCCGGGCGACGTCATCGCGGGGGCCGCCGCGGCCGGGCGGCTCGGGCCGCGCACCGCGGGGCTGGCCGGGGCCAGCGTGCTGCTGTACTGGGCCGGGATGGCCGCCAACGACTGGGCCGACCGCGACCTCGACGCGGTCGAGCGGCCCGAGCGGCCGATCCCGTCCGGGCGGATCGCGCCCGGGACCGCGCTCGGCGTCGCGGCGGGGCTCACCGCCGCCGGCGTCGCGGTCGCGGGGCTGGCCGGCGGGCGCCGGGCGCTCGCCGTCGCGGCGCCGCTGGCGGGGGCGGTGTGGGCCTACGACCTGGGGCTCAAGTCCACGCCCGCCGGGCCGGCCGCGATGGCCACCTGCCGGGCCCTCGACGTGCTGCTCGGGGCCGTGGGCGGGCGGCTGCGGCGGGCCGCGTGGCCGGCCGCCGTCGTGTTCGCGCACACGTACACCGTGACCGCGCTGTCCCGGTCCGAGGTGGACGGTGCGACGCCCGCGCTGCCGAAGGCCACGCTCGTCGGGACCGCCGCCGTTGCCGCGTCCGCCGCCGCGAGCCGCCGGGCGCTGGTGCCGGCGGCGCTGGCGGGCTGGTACGCGTACCGCTACGGCGCACCGCAGCTCGCCGCGGTGCGCAACCCGGACGCGGCGCGGGTGCGGGCCTCCGTCGGCGCCGGGATCCTCAACCTGCCGGCCCTGCAGGGCGCGCTCACGGCCCGGGCCGGGCGGCCGCTGACCGGCATCGCCGTGGCCGCCGTGGCCCCCCTCGCGCGGCTGCTGAGCAGGAGGGTGTCGCCGACATGAGCGGGCTGCGTTTCGGGTACGGGACCAACGGCTTCAGCAACCACCGGCTCGACGACGCGCTCGACGTCATCGCGGGGCTCGGGTACGAAGGCGTCGCCCTGACGCTGGACCACCACCACCTCGACCCGTTCGACGCGCAGCTGTCCCGCCACGTGCGCGCGGTCGCGCACCGCCTCGAGGAGCTCGGCCTCGGCGTCGTCATCGAGACCGGGGCGCGGTACCTGCTGGACAAGTGGCACAAGCACGCGCCGACGCTGCAGCACGACGAGCCGGGGCCGCGCCTGGAGTTCCTGCGCCGGGCCGTGCGCATCGGCGCCGACCTCGGCGCGGAGGCGGTCAGCTTCTGGGCCGGGGTCCGGCCGCCGGCGCTGCCGGTGGAGGAGGCGTGGCGGCGGCTCGTCGGCGGGTGCGCCGAGGTCCTCGCCGCCGCCGAGGGCCACGAGATGATGCTCGGCTTCGAGCCCGAGCCGGGCATGCTGGTCGAGTCGATTGCCGACTGGGAGCGGCTGCGGGCCGACCTCGGCGCGCCCGTGCACTTCGGGCTGACGCTCGACATCGGCCACTGCCGGTGCCTGGAGCCGGTGCCGGCCGACGAGTGCGTGCGGCGGGCCGCCGGCTCGCTGGTCAACGTCCAGATCGACGACATGGTCCGCGGCGTGCACGAGCACCTCGAGTTCGGCGCCGGCGAGGTCGACTTCCCGCCGGTCATGCGCGCCCTCGCCGAGATCGGCTACGGCGGCCTCGTCGCCGTCGAGCTGCCCCGCCACAGCCACGCCGCGCCCGGCGTGGCCCGCGACTCGCTGGCCTTCCTGCGGGCCGCCGAGCAGCGTTCACAGGAGCGATTCCAGGAGGTGTCGTGAGTACCGAAGCCCTGTACGCGGCCCTGAAGGCGGAGCTCGCCGACACCGTCTGGCTCGACACCGCCCTGGAGACGGTGTCCCGGCAGCCCGCGGCGATCGGGCGGCTGTTCCCGGCGGCCGGGCGCCGCTGCGGCCGCTGGATGCTCGCGTCCCCCGAGGGGTGGAGCGTCGATGACGCCGCCCGCGTCGTGCTGCTGGACCGGCTGCCACGCGAGGCCGCCGCCACCGAGATCGAGGCGCTGTACCGCTACGGCGACGCCGCCGAGAAGCGCGCCGTGCTGCGCGCCCTGCCCCTGCTGCGCCTGCCCGCGCCCGTCGCCGGGCCGCTGCTGCTGGACGCGTTGCGCACCAACGACACCCGGCTCGTCGCCGCGGCGCTCGGCCCGGCCGCGAAGGCCCTGCCCGCGCCGGCCTGGCGCCAGGGCGTGCTCAAGGCCGTCTTCATGCAGCTGCCGCTGTCCGGCGTCGCCGACCTCGACGCCCGCGCCGACGCCGAGCTCGCCACCATGCTCGCCGGCCTCGCCGAGGAGCGCCGCGCCGCCGGGCGCACCCTGGCCGCCGACGCGACCGAGCTGCTGCACCGACTTCAGGAGAGGGTCTCGTGATGCGCATCTTCGACCCCCACATCCACATGACGTCCCGCACCACCGACGACTACGAGCGGATGGCCGCCGCCGGGGTACGCGCCCTGGTCGAGCCCGCCTTCTGGCTCGGGCAGCCGCGCACCAACGTCGGCTCGTTCACCGACTACTTCGACTCTCTCGTGGGCTGGGAGCCCTTCCGGGCCGGGCAGTTCGGCATCCGTCACCACGCCACGATCGCGTTGAACCCGAAGGAGGCCAACGACCCGAGATGCCGCGACGTGCTGCAGATTCTTCCGCGGTACCTCGAGAAGGACGGCGTCGTCGCGGTGGGCGAGATCGGCTACGACTCCATGACCCCGGAGGAGGACGAGGCGTTCTCGGCGCAGCTCGCCCTCGCCGTCGAGCACGAGCTGCCCGCGCTGGTCCACACGCCGCACCGCGACAAGGCCCGCGGCACCGAGCGCACCCTCGCCGTGGTGCGCGAGTCCGGCATCGACCCGGGCCGCGTCGCCGTCGACCACCTCAACGAGGTCACCGTCGGCACCGTCGCCGGGAGCGGCTGCTGGATGGGCTTCTCCATCTACCCCGACACGAAGATGACGGCCGAGCGGATGGTGCACATCCTGCGCGAGTACGGCCTGGAGCGCATGCTCGTCAACTCCGCCGCCGACTGGGGACGCTCCGATCCGCTGCTGACCCGGCGTACCGGCGAGGCGATGCTGGCGGCCGGGTTCTGCGACGACGACGTCGACCGGGTCCTGTGGCGCAACCCGGTCGAGTTCTACGGCCAGTCCAAGCGGCTCGACCTGTCCGACGTGGACGCCGGGGCGACCTTCGAGGGCAACTCGATCCTGCGCGGGGGATCCTGATGCGCCTGCGGCACCCCGATGGGCAGGTGGTGCACCTGGCGTACGGCACCAACGTCCACCCGGCCGAGGACCTGCCCGGCATCCTCGCGCAGCTGGCGACGTACGCGACGCCGATGCGCGAGCGGCTCGGCACCGACGTGCTGGGCCTGGGCCTGTGGCTCGGCGCCGGGGTGGCCGCCGAGCTCGCCGCCGACGCCGCCCTTCGCAGGCGCCTGCGCCGCGAGCTCGACGCGCGCGGCCTGGAGGTGGTGACGCTCAACGGTTTCCCGTACCGCGAGTTCCACGCCCCAGTCGTCAAGCGCGCCGTGTACCACCCGGACTGGGCCGACCCCGCCCGGCTGCGTTACACCCTCGACCTGGCGCGGATCCTCGTCGACCTGCTGCCCGACGACGCCGCCCGCGGCTCCATCTCGACCCTGCCGCTGGGCTGGCGGGACCCGTGGAACGGCCCGCAGGTGGCGCGGGTGTGGCGCGCGCTGGACGCCCTCGCAGAGGGGCTCGCGGCGCTGGAGGTGCTGACGGGGCGTACCGTCCGCGTCGCCTTCGAACCGGAGCCCGGCTGCGTCATCGAGAACACGTTGCAGGCCACCGTCCACCTGGCCCGCGTGGACCGCAAGTGGGTCGGCGTCTGCGTCGACCTCGCCCACCTCGCCTGCGCCTGGGAGGACCCGGTCACCGCGGTGCACCGCCTCGCCCGCGCCGGCCTGCCGGTCGTGAAGATCCAGGTCTCGGCGGCCCTCGAGGTCCCCGACCCGGGCGGCTCGCGCGACGTCGTGGCCCGCTACGCCGAGCCCCGCTTCCTGCACCAGACCCGCACCGCCGGCTGCCGGCACGCCTTCGACGACCTCGACGAGGCCCTCGACGCAGGCCCCGACGGGCCGTGGCGGGTGCACTACCACGTGCCGTTGCACGCCGCTCCCGAGCCGCCGCTGCAAGCCACTACCGGCGTGCTGCGGGCCGGGCTCGGCGCGCTCGTCGGTGGCCCGATCGCCGCCTGCGACCACCTCGAGGTCGAGACGTACACCTGGAACGTCCTGCCGCCGGCCCAGCGCCCGGAGGGCCCGCAGGCCCTCGCGTACGGCATGGCCGCGGAGCTCGCCTACGCCCGTGACACCCTGCAGGACCTCGGACTGAAGACGATGGAGGCCCGATGAGCCGGCCACTGGTGGTACTCGACGTCGTCGGGCTCACGCCGCGGCTGCTGCCGCACATGCCGAACCTGTCCCGGCTGGGCACCGCCGTGCCGCTCGAGCCGGTGCTGCCCGCCGTGACCTGCTCCGTGCAGTCGACGTTCCTGACCGGCGAGACCCCCGCCGGGCACGGGATCGTCGGCAACGGCTGGTACTTCCGCGACCTCGGCGAGGTGCTGCTGTGGCGGCAGCACAACGCCCTCGTCGGCGGCGACAAGCTGTGGCACGCCGCGCGCCGCGCCGAGCCCGGCTACACGGTCGCGAACATCTGCTGGTGGTACGCCATGGGCGCCGACGTCGACTGGACCGTGACGCCGCGGCCGATCTACTACTCGGACGGGCGCAAGGAGCCCGACTGCTACACGTTTCCGCCGTCGCTGCACGACGAGCTCACCGCGGGCATCGGCCCGTTCCCGCTGTTCACGTACTGGGGCCCGAACGCCGGCCTGCCGTCGTCGTCCTGGATCGCTCGCGCCGCCGTGCAGGTGATGGCGGACAAGAACCCGGACCTGACCTTGGTGTACCTGCCGCACCTGGACTACGACCTGCAGCGGTACGGCCCCTCGGACCCGCGCGCGGCCGCGGCGGCCTCGGCGCTGGACGACGTGCTGGCCCCGCTGCTGGACGCCGCTCGCGCCCGGGGTGCGACGACGGTGGCGTTGTCGGAGTACGGCATCACGGAGGCCCGCCGCCCCGTCGACGTCAACCGCCTGCTGCGCTCCGAGGGTCTGCTCAACGTGTATGCACAGGACGGGATGGAGTACCTGGATCCGTGGACGTCACGCGCGTTCGCGGTGGCAGATCACCAGATCGCCCACGTCTACGTCCGCGATGCGCAAGACATTTCCGTGGTACGCAAACTGCTTGCAGCCCTGCCCGGCGTCGGCGAGGTCCTGGACGCCGACGGCAAGGCGCGCCACGGCCTGGACCACGAGCGTTCGGGCGAGCTGGTGCTGCTGGCCGAGCCCGACGCATGGTTCACCTACTACTACTGGCTGGACGATGCGCGGAAGCCGGACTTCGCGCGCCTGGTGGAGATCCACCGCAAGCCCGGCTACGACCCGGCGGAGCTGTTCTTCGACCCGGCCGCCCCCGGGGCGGCGAAGGCCCGCGCCGGCGTTGCGTTGCTGCGCAAGAAGACCGGGATGCGGTACCTCATGAGCGTGGTCGGCCTGGACGAGGGCGCAAGGGCCGTGCGCGGCTCGCACGGCCTCATGCCAACGCAGGACGCCGACGGCCCGGTATGGCTGAGCGACGCCGCCGACCTCGACCTGACTCGCGTGCGCGCGACGGAGGTGAAGTCGCTGCTGCTCCGCCTGGCGGGCCTACCTTCCTGACGCAGGCGAGGTGGGCGGTGGTCTCGGCGATGCCCACGTACTTCGGCGTGACTGGCGCCCTCGTGGGTGAAGCCGATGACCTCGTAACCGGGAGCAACTCCCTCGACCGCGGGGCCGGTCGTCGTCACGATCCTGGCCAGGTCATCGCCCGCCGGACACGATGATATCGGTGCCGGTGACGTACGATGCCGCCGGCGAGACCAGCCACGACACGGCGTCGGCGATTTCGTCCGGGCGGCCCATGCGACCGAGCGGGCTGCTCGCGCCGACCTCCTGCCCTGACCCCACGCCATCCCTGACCGGAGCCGGACGCCTGGCGTCGCAACGTGACCGCTTCCGTGGCTGATGTCCTTACCCCGACTTCCCTCTGGTCGAACTCGACCCGAGTGGTGTCCGGGCGGTCACGCCGAACACCATCACGAGATCCGGTGGCCTGGCCGTCTCCGGCTCGGAACTCGCCTTTTTCGACCAGCGCCGGGCGGGCGGCGGGATCCACTGGGAGATCCGTCGAGCCCGCCGAGATGGTGAGGTCGTTTTTGAGAAGGAACGCGAGCACCTGGTGCTGCCGGACGGCCGACGATTTGTTACTGGTGGCCGAGGTGGATGGTGAGGTGGCGGGCATGGCGGAGGTCGTGCCTCGACCAGTTCCGAGGGATCATCAAATCCTGATCCCGCGCCAGACCGCCGAGGTCCACACGGTGGTTCTTGACCATTGCCGTGGTCGGGGCGTCGGTCGCGCGCTGCTGGGCGCGGCCGAGCGGGTCGCCCGGGACCGCGGCGTCGAGTTCCTCGTTGCGGTGGTCTTTGCGCCGAACGAGGACGCGGCCGGCTTCTACTATTCGGCTGGGTTTGGCAACCATGGACTGCTGCTCGGCAAAGGACTCGACGCAGGTTGATCGGTTGCGTGTCTGGACGCCGGCCACGAGCGCAGCGACGAGTGCCCGGCGTCTCTTGCCACCAATCGCCACAGCATCGCCGAGCTCGATCGCGTCATCGCGTCGCTGACCGCCCGCCGTGACCTTCTCGTCCGCAGGCTCGAAGAAGGCGCGGCCCGATCCTTCAGGATCTTCGAGGCCTTCCGCATGATTGCGCGGCGGTATGACCAGATGACCGATCCGGCCACCGGTGACGCCGTGCCAATGCGGTCAAATGACCCATGCCCTGGCATGCCCGGCGGTCGCACGCTTTTCGTAACAGGCCAGCCCACTGACGAGGGCGTAGCGGCTGTCGGATTGGAGTTGTGATGACCACCGTGTCGAAGACCGTTGAGCTTCCAGCGCCGAGGAGTGCCTCGTACGGGTTCGCCCCGACCACGCCGAAGCCGTCGCGGGTGTCGCGTCGCGGCTCCGCTGTGTCCCGCAGGCTCGCCGACGGTGTGCCGGCCGCGGTTCCCGGCCGGCTTCCTGGCAATCCTCCCGGCGGCCAGCAGATCAGGGCGCTTGGCGGGCCGGCCGGTGAGACTTGGATGCGGCTGTTCCGGCCGCTCGGTGTGAACGGCCTTCTGCCCGTCGTCATCTATGTGCATGGCGGTGACGCGCCGGTCAGCGATGTCGACCTGCGGGCCTACCGGCTAGCGACGCAGGTGCGGGCTGCGGTTGTCGTCGTCGACTACAGCCTCGCCCCGAGCGCCCGCATCCCGGTGGCGCTCGAGGAGAATCTCGTCGCCGCGGCGTGGGTCGCCGAGCACGGCGACGAGTACGGTCTGGACGGCCGCCGGATCGCCGTCGGCTCGGACGAATCGGGCCTGGACATGGGCGATGAGCTGTTGCTCATGGCGGACGCGCGCGGTGGCCCGGCGCTGGCCGGGCACGTGCTGTGGTCCCCGCGGGCGACGGCCGCGCTCCGGGCGGCGCTCGCCGCCTGAGCCTTGCCCGGGCGTCCGTCAGCCGCCCTGCTGGTATCAGCCTGCTGCGACGATCGCCAATGACAGAACGTCGGCCTGCGACGCCAGAGTGGTCCAGGTGCCCCACCACAGCCAGGTCGTCTTCCCGCCGAAGTCCTCGCCGAGCTCATCCCCGGCGTCGCCGACCGGATGGCCGCATTGCCGCGGCGCCGCGAGCCGAACTGCTGTGTTCGGCTGGGTGACCAGGCTCAGCGCGACGCCGACGGTGGCCGACATGGTGTTTGCGTTCAACGACGCCCGGCCCGCTCGGGTGGCAAGGTGCTCTCGCTCAGGCGCACATCGGCTTGCTGGCGTGGGGCATGTTCCCGCCCGGGCGACCAACGACGGCGCCCGCTTGGCAGGCGTTCCCGTTTGAGCGGGCGTCTGCCTCCTCGGGCGGAAGGTGTTCCTGCTCGAGCGCACGGTGCCGCGCTCGGGCGGCAAGGTGTTCCTGCTCGAGCGCACGGTGCCGCGCTCGGGCGGCAAGGTGTTCCTGCTCAAGCGCACGGTGCCGTGCTCGGGCGCAAGGTGTTCCTGCTCGGGCGAACGGCGGCCGGCGCAAGGTGTTCCTACTCGGGCGAACGGCGGCCGTGCTCGGGCGGCGAAGTGCTCTCGCTCAGGCGCACGGCGGCCGTGCTCGGGTGGAAGGTGGTTCCGGCTCAGGGCGCGGTAGCGGTCGCGAACACCCGGCGCAGCGAGTCGAAGGCCTCCAGCGAACGCCGGCCCTCGGCCTGCAGCGACTCCACCGCCGGGTCGGAGGGGTCCGCCGCGAGAGCCTCTTCCCACAGAGCCCGCTCGGCCGCGCGCCACTCGGGCCTATCGTGTACCTCGACGTCGACGAAACCGGCCGCCGGCAGGTCGCGGCGGAGGGCGACGGCGCGGATGCGTGGCAGGACGCGTTCGTCGGTGGGGTCGGCCGGCTCCCAGCAGGTCAGGGCCAGCCGGCCGCCCGGCATCAGGAGGCGGCGGAACTCGGTCAGTGCGTGCAGCGGCGGCTCGGCGAACTGGACCGCGTCCACGCACATGATGCCGTCCGCGATACCTGATTCCAGGCCGGAGGCGACCAGGGTGCCGATCCGGAACTCGGCCCGGCCGTGTTGCAAGCGGCTTGCGGCGATCGACCTTGCCTGCTCGAGGGCGACGGCGGAGAAGTCCACGCCGATCAGCCGGGTGCCGCGGCGGTGGGCGACCTCGATGCCGTACCCGCCGCGGCCGCATGCGATGTCCAGCAACAGGCCGTCGGGCGGCAGGCGCAGTGCCTCGGTCACGTCGGCCAGGGCCTGCCAGGTCAGGGCGCTGGCGAACTGCAGTTGCGGCGGCAGGCCGAGGGCGCGCGCGACGATGGCGTCGCGGGCCGGGGAGGCGGCCATGTCCGCGTACCACTGGTCGAAGTATGCGGCGCCCCGCGCCGCCGTCGAGGATGCCTCGCCCCGCGTCGGACCAGCGGTGTTCTCGGATGTCATGCGGCTATTGTTCCGTTCCACGAGGAAACGGGCGGGACAGGAAGACAAGGCAGTCAGCGCCGCGCGCGGGCGCTCCAGCGGCCGTCGTGGTGCTCGACGCGGATCGAGTACTGGAAAGCGGCGCTCACGTTCTCGCTGGTCAGCACGGCGTGCGTCGGGCCGGCGGCGACGACCCGGCCCTCGGCCAGCAGCAGCGCGTGCGTGGTCTGCGACGGCAGCTCCTCCAGGTGGTGGGTCACCAGGACGGAAGCGAGGCCGGGGTGCGTGGTGTGCAGCAGGTCGAGCGTGTCCAGCAGCTGCTCGCGCGCGGCGACGTCCAAACCGGTGGACGGCTCGTCCAGCAGCAGGAGCTGGATGTCGCTGGCGAGGGCGCGGGCGATCAGCGTCCGGCCGCGTTCGCCCTGCGACAGCGTCGGCCAGCGCTCGTCGGCCATGCCTTTCAGGCCCATCAGGTCGATGAGCTCCTCGGTCCGGGAGAACTGCGACGGCGTGGGGCGCCAGCGGGCGGGGGTCTCGACGGTGCCCGTGATGCCGGTGAGCACCACCTCCCGGACCGTGAGCGGCGAGCGCAGCGGGTGGCGCGGGTTGACGTGGCCGATCGAGCGGCGCAGCGCCTGCAGCTCGACGCGGCCCAGCTGGCGGCCGAGGACGTGCACGGTGCCCGTGGTGGGGTGGGTCACGGCGCCGCAGAAGGAGAGGACCGTGCTCTTGCCGGCGCCGTTGGGGCCGAGCATGACCCAGTGCTCGCCGGCCGACACGGTGAAATCGACGCCGTGCAGGATCTGCTTGCCCTCGCGGCGGAACGTCACGTCGCGCAGGGAGAGGACGGCGCTCATCGGGCGATGGTCGACTTGACGGACTCGATGAGGCGGTAGGAGGTCGCGGCGGCGCCGTCGCGGTCGCCGTCCCGAATTGCCCGTAGCAGCCGGTCGTGCGAGTCGCGGACCCTGGGGTCCTCCGGGAGGAACGCGGTGTCCTCGATGGAGCGGGTCACCACCTCGGCCACGGCGTCGTACAGGCGCAGCAGCAGCGGGTTGCCGCTGGCCCGCACCACGCCGCGGTGGAACGCGAGGTCGGCGGCGACGTAGCCGGGGCGGTCGCCGGCGTCGTGCGCGACCGACCGGGTGTGCAGCGCCGCCGCCAGGCCCGAAAGGTCCGCAGGGGTGGCGTGTGCGGCGGCCAGGCGGGCCGACGCGGCCTCCAGCCCGGCGCGGGTGTCCAGCACGGTGGTCAGGGCCGACAGCTCGTCGCGCACCAGCACGCCGGTGATCTCGTTGGTCGCCCGCACGTACGTCCCGTCGCCGACCCGCGGCTCCAGGAGCCCGGTGAGGCTCAGTGCGCGCAGCGCCTCCCGGACGGTGCCGCGGCTCACGCCCAGCTCGCCGGCCAGCACCACCTCGCCGGGGATCTTCGCGCCGACGGGCCACGCCCCGGCCTCGATGAGGTCGCGGAACTGGCCTGCGACCTGCATCACCAACGGTGTCTGACGGACGGGGGAGCTCAGCTGCATGCACTAACTTTAGTGCAAATGTCGAACATTTACACCGAGCAGCGAACACTGCGGGCCGCGCAGCGCCACGCGGCCGCGATCTTCCTGGTCGCGCTGTGCCTGCGGCCCGCCATCACGGCCGTCGGGCCGCTGCTGGGGCAGATCGGGGCCGCCGAGCACCTCGGCGAGACGCTGCTGGGCGTGCTCGGTGCGCTGCCGCTGCTCGCCTTCGCCGCCGTCTCGCCGCTGGTGCACCGGGTCTCCGGGCCGCTCGGGGCGGAGCGCGCGATCTTCGTTGCGCTGCTCCTGCTGGCCGGCGGCTGCGTGGTGCGCTCCTACACCGGCGCGCCGGGGCTGTGGCTCGGCACGATCGTCGTCGGCACGGCGATCGCCGTGGGCAACGTGCTGGTGCCGGTGATCATCCGGCGGGACTACGCGTCGCACGTGTCGCGGGCGACCGGCTTCTACACCGCCGCCATCACCGTCGCCGCCTCGGCCGCCTCCGCCGTCGCGGTGCCCCTCGCGGCCGCGACCGACTGGCGCGCGGCCCTGGCGGTCTGGGCGGTGCTGGCCCTCGTCATCGGCGCGGTCTGGCTGCCGCGCGCCCGCGCGGCCCGGGCCGCGGCCGGACAGACCCGGCTCGCCGAGGAGCCGGCGCACCCGAGCGTGTGGCGGCAGCCGGCCGCGTGGCTCATCACCGCCTTCATGGGGTTGCAGTCCACGACCTTCTACGTGCTCGTCACCTGGCTGCCGACGATCGACACGGACTCGGGGTCCAGCGCGCAGGCGGCCGGCGTCCACCTGTTCGTCTTCCAGGTGCTGGGCATCGCGGGCGGCCTGACGATCCCGCTGGTGCTGCGGCGCTCGGCGAGCCAGGTCACCGGGGCCGTGGTGGCGTGCGCGCCGATGCTCGCCGGGGTGCTCGGGCTGCTGCTGGCGCCCGGTCTGACCGTCGTGTGGGCGGCCGTCGCCGGGCTCGGGCAGGGCGCCTGCCTGGTCGTCGCGCTGTCGCTGATCAGCCTGCGCGGGCGCACCCACCGCGAGACGACCCACCTGTCCGGCATGGCCCAGTCACTCGGCTACCTGCTCGCGGCCGCCGGGCCGGTCGCCGCGGGGACGCTGGCGGAGCACACGGGCGGCTGGCACGCCACGCTCGTCCTGCTGGCCGCGCTCGCCGTCACCCAGCTCGCGTTCGGCGCCCTCGCCGGCCGCCGGCGCCGGGCCGCGCCCGCACACGGCGCGGCCGGCCCCGAGCTGCATGCGGCCCGAACCTGAGCAACATCACGCGCCGCGGCCGACCCTGAGCTGCGTACGGCCCGAACCTGAGAGGAATCACAGGTAGAACCCCTAAGGAACGGCTTTCAGGTGCGTTCCGGATGGTCCCAGGGGTACACGGTCCGTAGTCTCGGCGACGTGACACTCATCGAGACGCGTGCGCTGACGAAGCGCTACGGGGGTGGCGTCACCGCCCTATCGGACCTGACCCTGGCCGTGCAGCCGGGGATCATCGGGCTGGTCGGGGCAAACGGTGCCGGTAAGTCCACCTTTATCAAGATCATGCTGGGCCTGCTCGCGCCGACCTCGGGGGAGCTTCGGGTGCTCGAGCTCGACCCGACGTCCCGCGCCGAGGAGGTCCGTGCCCGGGTCGGCTACATGCCCGAGCACGACTGCCTGCCGGGCGAGGTCTCCGCCGCCGAGTTCGTGACGCACCTGGCGCGCATGAGCGGGCTGCCCGCCACCGCGGCCCGCGAGCGCGCCTCCGAGGCGCTGCGCCACGTCGGGCTCTACGAGGAGCGCTACCGCCAGATCGGCGGCTACTCGACCGGCATGAAGCAGCGGGTCAAGCTGGCACAGGCCCTCGCGCACGACCCGGACCTGCTGCTGCTGGACGAGCCGACCAACGGCCTCGACCCGGCCGGGCGCGACGCGATGCTGGAGCTGGTGCACCGCATCGGCACCGAGTTCGGCATCTCCATCGTGGTGTGCTCGCACCTGCTCGGCGAGGTCGAGCGGATCTGCGACTCGATCATCGCCATCGACGGCGGGCACCTGCTGCGTTCCGCGACCGTCGAGGACATGACGACGAGCCGCGACGTGCTCACCGTCGAGGTCAGCGAGGGTGTGGAGCAGCTCACCGGGCGCCTGGCGGAGCTGGGCATCCCGGCCACCCGCGACGGCGCGGCGCTCAGCGTGCCGCTGGACAGCGAGGACGTGTACGACCGCATCCTCGTCGCCGTCGCCGAGCTGGACCTGCCGCTGCACCGGCTCGACCAGCGCCGCCACCGGGTCGCCGAGCTCTTCCAACCACCGACCGTGACCGCACCCGCGCTCAGCGCTGTTCAGGAGGCCGGCCGTGGCGCCGCAGACTAGTGTCATCCACGACATCGGCTACCAGCGCTACTCGGGGCCGCGCCTCGGCCGCTGGTATGCCAACCGCTCCCTCTACGAGCACAGCGTCCGGGCCGCGTTCGGCATCGGCCGCGGCGCCAAGGCGAAGATCTTCCCCTGGGCGATCATCGGCATCGTGCTGCTCGTCGCGGTGGTCGTCATCGCCTTCCGCTCGCTCAGCGGCGAGACGCTGATGAGCTACCGGCAGTACGCCAGCGGCCTGAGCTACCCGGTGATGCTGTTCCTGGCCATCGTCGCCCCGGAGCTGGTCTCGCGGGACCTGCGGGACCGGACGCTGCCGCTGTACTTCTCCCGGCCGCTGGCGCGCACCGACTACGCGCTGGCCAAGTACGCCGCCCTCGTCACCGCAGTGCTCGGCCTGCTGGCCGTGCCGCAGCTGCTCATCTACATCGGCGCGGTGTTCACCCGCACCGACGGCTGGCACGGCGCGTGGAAGGAACTCGGCGACCTCGGCCCGGGCCTGGGCACCACGCTGCTGCGGGCCCTGGTGCTGGCGGCGATCTCGCTGCTGGTCGCCTCGCTGACCGGCCGCCGCGCGTTCGCGGCCGCGTTCATCGTCGGCGTCTTCCTGATCACCTCGCCGATCGTGGGCATCCTGTCGGTGCTCGGCAACGACACGATCAAGAACCTGGCGTTCCTGGCCAACCCGATGTTCCTCATGCTCGGTCTGGAGCAGTGGATCTTCGGCGTGGAGAACAACAACCGGCTGCCCATCGGCGACTACGGGCCGGTGTACGGCATCGCGGCCCTGATCCTGCTCGGCGGGTCCGTCGGGCTCCTGCTGCTGCGTTACCGGAAGGTGGCCGCCTGAGATGAGCACCGTCGACCTGCAGCACGTTTCGCGGTGGTACGGCAACGTGGTGGCCGTCAACGACGTCACCATGACGCTCGGGCCGGGCGTCACCGGCCTGCTCGGCCCGAACGGGGCCGGCAAGACCACCCTGCTGCACATGATGTCCGGGTTCCTGGCACCCTCGCGGGGCACGCTCACCGTCGACGGGGCGCCGACGTGGCGCAACCCCGACGTGTACCGCAGCCTCGGCCTCGTCAGCGAGCGCGAGAGCGTGCACGGCTTCCTGACCGGCAAGGAGTTCGTGCTGGCCAGCGCCAAGCTGTTCCGGCTGGCCAACCCCGAGGAGGCGGCCCGCCGGGCCCTCGCCCTGGTGGAGATGGAGCCGGCGCAGGACCGGCGCATCGAGACCTACAGCAAGGGCATGCGCCAGCGCATCCGGGTCGCCGCCGCGCTCGTGCACGAGCCGAGCGTCCTGCTGCTCGACGAGCCGTTCAACGGCATGGACCCGCGGCAGCGCTTCCACATGATGGACCTGCTGCACAAGATGGGCGACGACGGGCGCACCGTGCTGTTCTCCTCGCACATCCTGGAGGAGGTCGAGCAGGTCTCCGGCACCGTGCAGGTCATGGTCTCCGGCCGGCTCGCCGCCTCCGGCGAGTTCCGCACGATCCGGCGGCTCATGACCAACCGCCCGCACGTGTTCACCATCCGCTCCAGCGACGACCGGCGCCTCGCGGTCGCGCTCATGGCGCAGGACTCGGTCGCCGGCGTCGACATCGACGCGACCGGCCTGCAGGTGCGCGCCTCCGACTACGGCACGTTCACCCGGGCCCTGCCGCGCATCGCGCTCAAGGAGGGCGTCCGAGTGCGCCGCCTGCTGCCGGCCGACGAGTCCCTGGAAAGCGTCTTCTCCTACCTGGTGGGTGCCTGATGAATGCCACAGTCGCGATGATCACGACCAGGGGCCTGCTCGGCCGGCGCCGGATCTGGCTGCTCGTACCGCTGCCGCTGCTGCTCATCGGCCTCGCCCTGATCGCGCGGACGACCGGCGCGGAGCCCGCCGACTGGGGCGAGGGCATCATCGGCGGCCTCGGCTTCACCGCCGTGCTGCCGGTCATCGCGCTCATCGTCGGTACCGGCGTGCTCGGCTCCGAGATCGACGACGGCACGATCACGCACATCCTGTCCAAGCCGCTGCCCCGCTCGGAGATCATCTTCACGAAGCTGGGCGTGGCGACCGGGGTCACCGCCCTGTTCGCCGGGGTGCCGCTGTTCATCGTCGGGCTCATCGCCGGCGACGCCGCCGTGGCCTTCGCCCTCGTCGTCGGCGCGGTCGTCGGGTCCCTGGCCTACTGCTCGCTGTTCGTCATGCTCAGCGTGCTGACCCGCCGCCCGGTGCTCGTCGGCCTCGCCTACGTGGTGCTGTGGGAGGGCGTGCTGGGCAACATCCTCACCGGAACCCAGAAGCTGTCCATCCAGCAGTACGTCCAGGCGATCGTCGACGCCCTGGCGCCGTCGGACCTGCTGCACGGCAACGTGGCGGTACCGCTGAGCTACGTCATGGCCGGCGTGTTCACGGTCGCCTCGACCGCGTACGCGGTGCAGCGCCTGCGCACCCTGTCCGTCGCCGGCGAGACGGGCTGAGCCCGCGAGCCGCTCGTCGACGAGCCCGCCGCCCTCAGCCGGCGGCGGGCTTCGTCACGCCGGGGTCGGCCTTCATGGCGATCCCGTCCGCCGGCTCGAGGGCCACGCAGGCCTCGCTGGCCCGTTGCAGGTCCTCGTTGCCGTCTAACGGCTTCAGCCGGGTCGGCGGGTCGAACTGCCCGGCGGCGTCCGGGTCGGGCCAGTCCGGTATGCCGTGCGCACGCACGCACTCCGCCCACTTGCGCAGCTTGACCATTTCCTCTGGGCTCACCGCCCGGCGCGAGCCGGCCTGGGCGTCCTTGCCCTGGCGCATCAGGGTGGAGCAGGCCGCCGGCGGCTGCTGCACCTGCGGCGCGCTGTCCGGCCAGCCCCAGTGCCCGTCGGAGTAGCGCATCGGGTCCGGCCACTCGGGGAAGCCGTTGTCGCGCATGCACTGCGCGGCGTCGAGCAGCGCCTTCGGCGCCGCATTGGGTGTCGCGGAGGGCGCGGCCTGGTCCCCACCGCCACCGCCGCCTGTGCAGGCGGTCAGGGCTAGCATCGCTGTTGCGGCCACCGGCAGCATACGGAACTTCATGGAATCTACGGTCGTCGAGGCCGGGCCGGGCGGCTTCCCCCCATCGTGGGCGGTGCCCGCCCCGAATTCGGGGGGAGTGGTGGGTTGAGCGCGCATCGTGTCTACAGCGTGGTCGTCTTCATCATCCTGGCCTCGCTCGACAACGTGGCCATCGGCCTCGTCCCGCCGCTGTACTCGCCGATCAGCCGGGCGCTCGGGGTCGGCGAGGGCGCCCTCGGCGTCGTCACCGCCGTCAGCTACCTCGTCACCGCCGTCGCCGCCGTCGCCTGGGCGTATGCGGGGGACCGCACCGACCGCAAGCCGGTGCTCATGGCCGGGACCCTGATCTGGGCGGCCGGCACCGGGGCCACGGTGCTCGCCGGGGGCTACTGGGGGTTCCTCGCCGCGCAGCTGTTCGCCGCGATCGGGCTCGGCGCCGTCGGGTCCGTCGGGTTCTCCGTCGTCAGCGACCTCATCACGCCGCGCCGGCGCGGCCTCGTCATGAGCCTGTGGGGGCTGTCGCAGGGCGTGGGCACGCTCGCCGGGGTGCTGGTGGCCAGCCAGCTCGGCGGCAAGGACTGGCGGACCCCGTTCTACGTGCTGGCCGGGCTCGGGGTGGTGGCCGGCGTCGCGTACTTCACCACCGCCGACATCCGCCGCGGCCAGAGCGAGCCGGACCTCGCCGCCGTGTTCGCCGCCGGCGAGGAGTACGAGCACCGCATCTCCCGCGCCGACCTGCCGCGCATCCTCGCCCGGCGTACCAACGTGTGGCTGATCCTGCAGGGCCTCACCGCGCAGGCGGCGTTCGGCTCCCTCGTCTGGCTGCCGCGGCTGTTCCAGGCCAAGGCCGAGGCGCAGGGCTACGACGAGCAGGCCGCGATCCAGATCGGCGGCGTCCTGGCCACCCTGTTCCAGCTCGGCGGGGTGCTGTCGATCGTCGGCGGCCTGATCGGGGACCGGTGGCAGCGCCGCGACCCGGGCGGGCGGGCCAAGGTGGCGGCGATCGGCATCCTGGCCGGCGTCCCGCTGTACGTGGCGCTGTTCTTCGCGCCGCTGACGCTCCCGCCGCCGTCGGGGCGGTCCGCGGCGGCGCTGGTGCTCGGCTCGCTGTTCACCTCGCCGGGGCTCGCCGGCGCGTTCGGGCTGGCCCTCGTCGCGCTCGCGTTCACGTCGGCGAACTCGCCGAACTGGTTCGCGCTCATCGCCGACGTCAACCCGCCGGAGCACCGCGGCACGGTGTACTCGATGGGCAACCTCGTCAACGGCGTCGGCCGGTCGGCGGGCAACGGCCTCGTCGGCGCGGTGTTCGCGGCCCTGGCCCGCAGCTTCCCGCCGCCGGCCAACCTCGCGATCGGCCTGGCGGCGTTCCAGGTGTTCTTCCTGCCGACCGGCGTCATGTACTGGCTGGCCTCGCGCACCGCGCCCCGCGACATCGCCGACGTCCACGCGCTGCTGCGCGCGCGGGCCGCCGACGACGTCGAGGCGCACGCCAAGGGCGTCAGTTCGAACCGAACGCCTTCTGCCGGCTCGGGGCCGTGAAGTTCACCACCGGCAGCCCCTGCAGGCCGGCCTTGAGCGTGTAGGCGACCGCGTTGTTGACCACCGGGTGGGACATCGTCCGGTTGGTCTGCGGGTTGTCCGGGTCGGTGAGGATGCCGGCGACCGCGAGCTGCTTCGTCATCGCGACGAACGTGGCGCTCTTGCCGCTGTCGGTGGTGCCGGTCTTGCCGGCGACCGGGCGCCCGACGTCGCCGCGCACGCCCGTGGCGGTGCCGCCGTTGGGGCAGGCGTTGAACGCGGACTGGTCGCCGACCGGGCAGCGGGCCATGTCGACGGCGGCGCGGGCCACGTCCGCCGAGACGACCGAGCGGCACTTGGGCTGGCCGGCGTCGACCTTGTTGCCCTTGAGGTCCTTGATCTCGGTGATCGGGGTCGGCGCGCAGTACATGCCGTCGGCGGCGAGCGTCGCGTAGGCGTTGGCGAGGTCCAGCGGCGTCGTGTCGGACACGCCGAGGGTGAACGCGCCCCACTCCTTGGCGTCCTTGGCGAAGGCGGCGTCGCTGGGGGAGCGGAACTGGATGCCGAGCCGCTTCGCCACGTCGACGACGTGGTCGGCGCCGACGCGCTGCTCCAGCGGTACGAAGTAGGTGTTGAGCGACAGGCCGAACCCCTGCCACATGTTGAACGTGCCGACCGGGTCGCCGGTGGAGTTCCGCGGGCAGTAGTGCGGGCCGTTGCACGCCGCGGGGCTGTTCGCGTCGATCGGGTAGTCGGAGACGAACTGGGCCTGCACGTCCTCGGTGTGGCTCAGCGGGATCCCCGACTCCAGGGCCGCGACCGCGGTGAAGATCTTGAACGAGGAGCCGGCCTGGTAGCCGGGCACGTCGGGCCCGCCGGTGATGAACGGCACCGTCGTGTTGGGGTAGTTGCCCTTCTGCCCCTTCTTGGCGGGGTTGGTCGACGGCTTGTTGTTGGTCTGGTCGTTGCTGAAGTTGCGGTTGGTGGCGAGGGCCTGGACCCGGCCGGTGCCGGGCTCGACCGCGGCGACCATGACCGCCTCCGGGTTGCCCATCCCGACCTTCTCGCTGCTGCCGACCTCGGGCTGGTCCTTGGCGTACTTGAACGCCGCCGCCTGGGTCTTGACGTTGAGCGAGCTGATGATGGTGTAGCCGCCGGAGTGCAGCCGGTTCTCCCGCTCCAGCTCGTCGGCGCCGAACGCCGGCTGGTCCAGCCACCAGCGGCGCAGGTAGTCGCACAGGAACCCGGCGCCCAGGTCCGCCCGCTGCACCGACTCGCAGCCCTCCGGGGTGCGCTGGCCGACGATGGTGAGCTTCGTGGCCTTCGCCTCGTCGCGCTGCTGCGCGGTGATGTACTTCAGCGCCACCATCTGGTCGAGCACGTAGCCTTCGCGCGCGATCGCCTTCGGCAGCCCGTCGGCGGTGGCCGGGTCGTTCGTCGACGGCGCCTTGACCAGCCCGGCCAGCAGCGCCGACTCCGCCAGGCTCAGGTCCTTGGGGTCCTTGTTGAAGTAGACGTGCGCGGCCGCGTAGATGCCGTAGGCGCCGTGGCCGAACGGGGAGATGTTGAGGTACTTCTCCAGGATCTGCTGCTTGGTGAGCTTCTTCTCCAGGGCCATGGCGAGCTTCATCTCGCGCAGCTTGCGCCCGGACGTCTTCGCGGTCGCGTCGACGACCTCCTGCGGCGTCTGCGCCGAGTAGGCGGTCGCCTCCCGCACGTACTGCATCGTGAGCGTGGAGGCGCCCTGCTGGTCGCCGCCGTTCTCGTTGTTGACGAACGCGCGGGCCACGCCCTTGAGGTCGACGCCGCGGTGCTCGTAGAAGCGGGTGTCCTCGGCGGCGACGATCGCCTGCTGCATGGCCGGCGAGACGTCGGAGATCGGCACGTCGCGGCGGTTCTCGTCGTACATCATCGCCAGCAGCGTGGTGCCGTCGCTGGCGTAGATGTAGGAGATCTGCGGTGACGGCAGCACGTCGAGGTCGGTCGGCAGGTTCTCGAACGCATCGCTGCCGCCCTTGGCGGCCAGCCCGGACGCGGCGAGGCCGGGGAAGACCGCCGCGGCGACCACCACCCCGGCGAACAGACCGCACAACAACAGGGACGCAAGGCTCTTGAGGGCTACATGTCCACGCAGACGCACCCTTCGAGGTGTACCCTGCGGATTCCCGAGCGACACGTGAAAAATGACACCGGCCTTCGTGACAACCGATCATGACTCGGACCGCGTCACTAACTGACCGTAGTTCCCACCAGACAACGGTCGGCCCTGGCGGGCCTCCCTGCCAGCTCCGCGGTGCCAAGAGCCTACAGCGTACGCAGGTGGAACCCCCCGTCGACGTCGATGACCTGGCCGGTCGAGAAGGGGAAGAGGTCGGTCGCGATGGCGACCACGGCCTTGCCGACGTCCTCCGGGGTGCCCCAGCGGCGGATCGGGGTCACGCCCTCCTCGTGGATCAGCCGGTCGTACTTCTCCTTGACGCCGCCGGTCATGTCGGTGGCGATGATGCCGGGCCGGACCTCGTAGACGTTGATGCCGTGTTCGGCCAGTCGCGCAGCGTACAGCTTCGTCAGCATCGACAGCCCGGCCTTCGTCACGCAGTAGTCGCCGCGGTTCACGCTCGCCGTGTAGGCGCTCATCGACGAGATCGTCACGATCCGGCCCGCGGTGCCCGCCGCGATCATCCGGTTGGCGACCAGCTGGGTCAGGAAGTACGGGCCCTTGAGGTTGATGCCGACGAGGCGGTCGAACGACTCCTCGCCCGCCTCGAGGATGTCCGCGCGTACTGACGGGGCCACGCCGGCGTTGTTCACGAGCAGCTCGATGTCGCCGAACGCCGCGTACGCCTCCTCGACGAGCCGGGCGCGATCGGCGGACTGCGCGAGATCAGCGTGTACCACCGCGGCCTTTGCTCCTCGCTTTTCGACCTCCGCGGCGACCTCGGCCGCTGCCGCCGCGTTGCTCGCGTAGTTCACGACCACGTCGAACCCGGCGCCGGCGAGGGCGAGCGCGATACCGCGGCCGATCCCGCGCGACGCCCCGGTGACCAGCGCCGCGCTCATGCGACGCCGCCGAAGAACGTGTAGTACGGCCCGTCCTCGAGGCGCAGCAGGTAGAGGCCGAGCTCGCGCAGGTGGTAGTCGCCCCACATGCTGGACTCGCCGTTGGGCACCCGCTGGCCCTCGTGGACCTGGTCCCAGCCGTTCGGGCGGTGGTACACCGAGTGCAGCAGCAGCCCCTGGTGCGCCGAGTCGGCCGACAGATAGGGCTCGGCGAGCAGCGTGCGCGCCACGGTGAGCCCGGCCTGCGTGTAGCGCTCGTCGCCGAGGTGGCGGCCCAGGCGCAGCAGCCCCTGCGCGGCGATCGCGGCGGCGCTGGAGTCGACCGGCTCGAAGGCGTTGAACGGGTCCGCCGGCGCGTCGAGGTCCAGGTGGGCGACGCCGGGCGCGCCGGTGTCCCAGTAGGGCACGCCGTCGGCCGGCGACGAGGCGATGTAGAAGTCGCAGGTGGCGCGGGCCGCCTCGGCGAACACGTCGTCGGACTCGAACTCCAGCAGCTCGGCGAAGCCGAGCATCGCCCACGACAGGCCGCGGGTCCAGGTGGAGAACGGCGAGTACCCCTGCTGCGTGCTCGGCGCCCGGAACCGCCCGTCGTTGACGTTGAACAGCGCCTCGTGCACGGTGCGGCCCCGCACGTCGTAGGCGTCGCGCCCGGTGCCGTAGTACACGTTGTAGCGCGCTGTGTTGTGCGCGTGCTGGCGCAGCCGCTCGAGCAGGTCGACCCGCTCGTCGTGCTCGGCCATGAGGACGTGCCCGAGCCGGTGCGCGACGGCGAGGGAGCGGCAGGAGCGGATCGTGTCGACGAACAGCGACTGCGGCCCGTTGAACGAGTAGATGTAGCCGGTGCCGTCCTCGGTGCGCTGCCATCGGGCGGCCTGCACGGCGCCGGAGACCTTCAGCGCGAGCTCCGCGGCGCCCCGGTCCCGCCCGTCGATGCGCCCTTCGCGGTGCAGGCGCAGCAGCGCACCGTACGTGCTGACGTTGTTGAACCCGTGGTCGTGCACGCCCACGTGGCTGACGTGCGGCGCCATGAGCCGCTCGGTCTGCGAGCGGCCGAGGTCCAGGAACGCCTCCTCGCCGGTGGCGTCGAACTGCAGCAGTGCCGAGCCCACCTGGAAGCCCTGCGTCCACTCCGTCCAGCCGCGCGCCGTGTAGCGCCCGTCGACGGTGAACACCGGCGACCCGCCGCCCCCGTCCGGGTCCAGCGCCCGGATCTTGCCGGCCGAGAGCTCGAACATCCGCTCCACGCCCGGGCGCAGCGCCTTGGCCGTGAGTTCCTCGTCGATCCGCAACATGCACCGGATGCTACCGAGGAAAGCCCTTTCCTGGAACCCCGGGGCGCGGGGTCCGGCGGGCGGCGGCAGCGGTCCGGCGCGGGCCGCCGCGGCCCGGCATGCGAGGATGTGGGCGATGGACATCGCGGTGGAGGACGTCGCCGGCCGCTGGGTCGCGGCCTGGACCACGGGGCGCACGGCGGAGCTGTTCCAGCTGCTGGCCGCCGCACCGGCGATCGAGTCCAACCTCGACCCGGACGGCGACTTCATCGAGCTGCTGACCGGCTACGCCGCAGCGCTGGACTCGATCGCGGTCTTCTCACAGACGGTCGTCGACCGCCGCGCCGCGCTCGTCTACGACTGCGCCCTGGCCGGCGAGACCTTCCGGCTGGCCGAGTTCCTGGCGGTGGGCGAGTCGGGCCTGGTGACCGAGATCCGCCGCGTCTACGACCTCGACGCGATCGAACGCCTGATGCCGCACCTGCTGCTCGCCGAGCAGTAGCGGCTGAGACTCAGCAGTTACGATCCGTGTCCGGAGCGTGTGCCGTAGCTCTCGGTGAAGACGCCCGACTGTTGCCAGTCGGTTGCGAACTCGGCCCACAGCGACAGCGCGACCTCGGCGCTCTCGGGGCGCTCGTCCGGGCGCTTGGCCATGCACTTGCGGCACAGTTCGGCTACGGAGCGTGGCAGGCCGGGCGTGAGCACCACCGGGGTGGGCGCGGCCTGCAGCAGCCGGGCGCCGGGCGCGTGCGGTGAGCGGCCGGTGAGCATGTGGTACAGCAGCACGCCCAGCGCGTAGACGTCCCACGCGGGCGCCTGCTGGTCGCGGCCGGCCGACGGGTGCGCGAAGGGCAGCGCCAGCCCGAAGTCGATGATCTTCACCCCGGCGGTGGTGAGCATGACGTTGTCGGCGGTCAGGTCGCGGTGCGCGATGCCGCGGCGGTGCGCCACGGCGAGCATCTCCGCGATCGAGGCCGCGATCTCCACCGCCCGCGGCCAGGGCAGCGGCCCCTCGGCCAGGCGGGTCGCGAGGGGCACCCCGTTGAGCAGCTCCATCGCGACCGCCGGCACCGACACGGCGTCCACGTCGACCTCGCCGAACGCGAACACCTTCGGCACGGTGGGGTGCCGCATGCGCTGCATGAGGTGAGGCTCGCGTCGCGCCGCGTGACAGGCGCGCGTGTTGGCGGCGAAGGCGGGCGCCAATATCTTCAGCGCCACCGGCCTGATCTGCTCAAGGTCGACCGCCTCGTACACCAGCGACATGCCGCCCCGGGCGATCGGACGGACCAGCAGGTAGCGGTCGAGCACCCTGCGGCCAACCTCGATCCCCGACACAGTCGACGACTATTCCCTACTCGGTCCGGCTAGCGATAGCCCTGGCGATACTTGACACAGCGTAGTTTAGGGCGAATTGCAGGCAGCTTAAGGGTGATCGAAACCGATAGTTGACATCGGCGTAACTCGTGGCTGACGCTGACCGCAGGAATCGCTCCCACAGGAGACTTGATGCCTGAAGAGCACGCAGCCGAGCCCGCACCCCCAACCGTCACCGAGGTCGCCGCCGCCGCGGGGGTCTCCGCCGCCACCGTCTCCCGCGTCCTCACCGGCCGGGTCCGGGTCAGCACCTCCGCCAGGGTGCAGGTCCACGACGCCATCGCCCGGCTCGGCTACGTCCGCCACCGCGCGCCGCGGCGCACCGAGCAGGCCGCCGGCCTGCCCGTCGCCGCCGTGGTGTTCGAGCCGGCCGGCCGGCTGTTCCGCGACGGCTACTGCGCGCGGCTGCTCGCCGGCGCCGAGGAGGAGCTCGCCCGGCGGGGCGTGCCGCTGCTGACCATGTCGGCCACCCGCGGCGCCGTCTCCAGCGCCACCCGCTTCCTCACCGCCGGCAGCGTCGGCGGCGTCATGATCGTCGGCGCGCCCGGCGGGCACCCCCTCGCCGTGTCCCTCGCCGCGTCGCTGGTCCCGGTCCGCTCCGCCGGCCGGCCGGAGCTGGCCGTGCCCTACGCCGACGTCGACAACCGCGACGGCGCCCGCCAGGCCGTCGAGCACCTCCTGCTGCGCGGCCGGCGCACCATCGCCGCGATCGCCGGCCCGCCCGACTCCCCGGCCGCGGCCGACCGCCTCGACGGGTACCGTCGCGCCATGCTCGCGGCCGGCCGCCAGCCGCTCGCCGCCTACGGCGACTTCACCACCGCCTCCGGCGGCCACGCCGCAGCGTGGCTGCTGGATCGCACCCCGCGCCTCGACGGGCTCTTCGTCGCCTCCGACGCGATGGCCGCCGGCGCCCTGCAGGCGCTGCGCAAGGCCGGCCGCCGGGTGCCCGAGGACGTCGCCGTCGTCGGCTTCGACGACGCCCCGCTCGCCGCGTTCACCACGCCCGCCCTGACCACGGTCCGCCAGCCCGTGGAGGAGCTCGGCTCGGTGACCGCCGCCCTGCTGCTCGACACCGACCTGGACCACCCCGGCGACCCCCACCCCGAGAACCCGATCCTGCCGACGGAGCTCGTTGTGCGGGCCTCCACGTAGGATGCGCGACGCTCAGCTGCGGGAGGGCGACATCCTCGCCCGCCGCTACATCCTCAAGCAGCCCGTCGGGGCGGGCGGCATGTCGGTGGTCTGGCGGGCCTGGGACTCCACGCTGGAGCGCACGGTCGCGGTCAAGGTCCTCGACGGCCCGATCGCCTCCGACGGCGGGCAGCGCGACCGCATCAGGCGGGAGGCGCGGGCCGCCGCGCGCATCGAGCACCCCAACGCCATCGGCGTCTACGACTACGGCGAGACCGTCACCCCGCGCGGGCGCATCGCCGCCTACGTGGTCATGCAGCTGCTCGACGGCGCCTCCCTGGCCAGCCGCCTCGCCGGGGGACCGCTGCCGTGCCCGGAGGCGGTCGCCGTCGCCGCGACGGTGGCCGACGTGCTGCACGCCGCGCACCGCCGCGGCGTCGTGCACCGCGACGTCACCCCCGAGAACGTCATGCTCACCACCGACGGGGTCCGCCTGCTCGACTTCGGCATCGCCGCCGACATCGGCCAGCGCGAGGAGGCGATGACGTTCGGCACCCCGCCGTACGTGGCGCCCGAGCGCCTCGTCGGCGCGCCCGCCAGCGGCGCCACCGACGTCTACGCCCTCGGCGTGCTGCTGTTCGAGATGCTCACCGGCGCGCCGCCGTACCCGGCCGGCACCTGGGAGGAGCTCGAGCGCGCCCTGGCCACCGGCCGCCGCCCCACGCTCACCGTGCCGGGCCTGCCCGGCGGCGTCGCCGACGTGTGCCTGCGCTGCCTGGAGACCGACCCGGCCCTGCGCCCGACGGCGGCGGAGGCGGCCACGATCCTGGGCGCGGGCCCCGGGACGCCCGCAGGCCCCGGCCGCCGCCGCGCCTGGCTGGCCGTCCCGGTCGTGGTCGCCGTGGCAGCGGTACTCGCCGTGCTCCTGCTCAAGGACGACGACCCGGCCGGCAGCCCCGGCGGGAACGCGGCCCCCGCGCCCACGGTCAGCATCCTCGTCTCGTTCGCGCCGGCCCCCACGGACCGCGCCAGCACCGGCCCCGGCGGGACCGCCCGCCCACCGGCCCGCCCGAGCGGCGCCTCCTCGGACGGCCCGCCGGCCTCGCCGCCCGCCGGCCCGTCCCCGCAGACCCCGCAGGCCGCCGCCAAGGCGGTCCTGGACATCGTCGACCGCCGCGCGCAGGCCGGCGAGATCCGCTCCGACGTCGCCCTCGACATCCGCAACCAGGTCGGCAACCTGCTCTCCGACGACAACGACGCCGTCCGGCGCATCGAGGACCTGCGGCGCAACCTGAGCGACCGCACCCGCGACCACGCCATCAGCGACGCCGCCTACCAGGAGCTCGACGCCGCGGTGGTGAACTTCGGCCGCTCCCTGACGGCCTGAGCCCGCTCAGAGCGTCGGCTGCCGGTGCCGCTCCAGGTACGCCTCCACGTGCTCGGCATGCTCGGGCGGGCAGATCAGGTGCCCCTGCCCGAGCCGGCACCCGGCGGCCCGCACCACGTCGGCGTGCGGCTCGCTCTCCAGCCCGCACGCGATCACGTCGATCCCCAGCCGCCGCGCCAGCCCCACGACGACGTCGACGATCGGCGTCGCGGCCCCCTGCCGCCCCGGCGGCTCGCTGAACAGGGCCTGGTCGATCTTCAGCACGTCGATCGGCAGCCGCCGCAGGTGCGCGAGCGCCGTCGGCCCGGTCCCGAAGTGATCCAGCGCGGTGCGCACCCCGAGGGCTCGCAGCCCCGCCAGCTGCTCGACCGCGAACGCATCCTCGGGCAGCGCCGCCTCGGCCACCTCGACGACCAGCGACTCGGCCGGCACGCAGTGGGTGTCGATCGCGGTCGCGACCGCCGCGAGCCACCCGCCGTTGTTGAGCTGCGCCGCCGAGACGTTCACCGACACCCACAGGTCCCGCCCGTCACCGCGCCACCGTGACAACTGCCGGCACGCGCGGTGCAGCACCCACTCCGCGATCTCCTCGGCGATCCCCCCGCCGAGCTCCTCGGCGATCGGCAGGAACTCCGCGGGCGGGATCGCCCCGAGCCGCGGATGCCGCCAGCGCAGCAGCGCCTCGGCCCCGACGGGCGTCCGCGTGGTGAGGTCGGCGACGGGCTGGAACACCAGGTCCAGCTCCCCGCGCCCGACGACTCCGGGCAGCTGCTGCTCGATCTCGGTGCGGCGCACCAGCGCTGTCTCGAACGACCGGTCATAGCACTCGACCCGCCCGCCGTCGCGCCCCCGTGCGAGCTGCCGCGCCCGCCGCCGGGCGACGTCGGCGTGGCGGAGCGCCTCCTCGGCCCCGCCGGCCCCGAGCAGATCCGCAACCCCGACGTCGGCCGAGAGATGCACGGTCTGCGACCCGGGCAGGTGGAACGGCTCCGCGAGGGCGGTGGCCAGCCTCGTGGCCAGGGCGAACGCGTGCACCAGCGGTGCCTCGGTGAGGATCGCGAACGCGGCGCCGCCGAGGCGTGCCGGGAGGTCGTCGCGGCCGGCCGCGGCACGCAGCCGGCGGGCCGCCTCGATGAGCACGGCGCCGCCGACCGCGGGCCCGTGCAGGTCGGCGACGCTCGCGTAGCGGTCCAGCTCGAGCACGAGCAGCGAGCCGGGGCGCTCGGCCGCGCACAGCTCGCCGGCCGCGGCGAGTAGGCGGCGCCGGTTGGCCAGACCCGTCCGGTCGTCGGTCCAGGTGACCGCGTCGAGGGTGCGCTGCAGCTGGGCGCGCTCGCCGATGTCGCGCACGTGCACCACGAGCCCGGCCACCTCGGGGGCGTCGCGCTGGTCGCTGACGGTGGACTCGGTGTCGCGCCAGCGGCCGAAGCCGTCGCGGAGCCGGGCCTGCACGAGCACGTGCTGGCAGCCGTCGAGGACCGCGCGCAGCGCCGCCGCGGCCGGTGCGGCATCGGCCGCGTGCAACACATCGGTGAAGGGCCGGCCGACCACGTCCTGGTCGGACAGCCCGAACTGGCGGGCCGCGGCCGGCGACTGCCAGCGCACGACGAGGTCGTCGTCGAGCACGACGGCGACGTCGGTGGAGCCGGCGACCAGGGTGCGGAAGCGGGCTTCGCGGCCGGCGAGCGCGTGGGCGTACCGCCGGATGTCCCGCGCGGCGAGCAGCTCCCGCACGGCGAGGGCGGCGAACGCGCCAACCCCGAGGGCCACGGACGTCTCGTCGAAGCGCCCCCCGGTGATCAGGTGCAGCGCCGACACCGCGACGGCGAGCAGCGCCGGCCCGATGAGCAGCGGGTACGCGGCGAACGACCCGCCCTCGTCGGCGGCGTGCGGCCGGGCCGGCTCGTCGTCGGCGCGCCGCGCCCCCGCCGCCATGAGGAACGGTCCGGCGACCATCGCCACCCCCGCCACGGCGAGCCCCGCGGTGACCGCGCCCGGCGCCGCCGGCCAGGCGCGCTGGTGGCCGAGCAGCAGCAGCGCGTACACGTCGACGCCCACGATCGACAGCGCCGCACCCCCCGCGCAGGCCAGCGCCGCGGGCCGATGCCGCACGGCGCGCATCCCGGTGACGACGGCGACCGCGACGGCGACGCACCCGGTGAGCGCGACCGCGAGCCGCGCCGGCGCGGTACCGGGCGCCGAGTGCCCGAGGGCCAGGACCCAGGCGCAGTAGAACAGGCTGACGCCGATCCCGGCCCCGTCGAGCAGCCGGCGCAGCCGGGCGCCGAGGTCCGGCGCCGTCCCCGGCAGCAGCAACAGCCCCGCGAGGTACACCGGCGCCGCGACGAGCGTCGTCACCGCGGCGACCGGCCCGGGGTCGAGCCAGGGGAGCCCGGTCACGGCCACCCCCGCCCCGGCCAGCAGCGCCCCCAGCCCGAGGAACCCGGCTCCGCGGCACGGCCCGAAGCTGCGCCGCTCGTGATGGATGCGCAGCGCGAGCCGGATCAGCCCACCGGCCTGCAGCAGCGCCGCCGCCCCGCCGGCCGCGGCGACCGCGGCCAGCCCGAGCACGGGCCCGACGGCGGCGGCCGCCCCGAGCGCCGCCGCGGCGCACAGCAGCACGAGCCAGAAGGTGCGCGGGTTACTGACCAATGCGATGCCCGCTTTCGCGTCAGGAGCGCCGGGGGTTTTTCATCATCCACAACGACCCGGCCCGCCCCGGGGTTACCGCCAGAGCAAATGCTTGATTCAGCAGCCCAGCGGCCCTCGTCAGGGCATGCCAACGATGCGTTCGATGACCGCGATCCGCTCCCGCCGCTCGTCGTCGCCGACGGTACCGCGCGTCAGCTCGTCCAGCAGCAGCCCGTCGATCAGCCCGATCATGAGCCGCGCCCGCGCCCGCGACCCGGTAAGTTTCTCGGCCAGCTCGACGAACCCGTCGGCCAGCCGCGCCGCGGCGTCGCCCAGCTCGCGCCGGGCCTGCGGATCGAGCATGAGCATGAACCGCGCCCGCGTGCGGTGCGACCCGGCCCACGCCGCGAGCACGGCCCCGAGCTCTTGCCCTTCGGACTCGGCCAGGTCGAGCTCGGCAATGCGCTCGAGCGCGGCGGTCAGCAGCGCATTGCGGGTAGGAAAGTGGTAGCTGCAGGTCCCCTGCGGCACCCCAGCGCGCGCATCGACGGCCCGATGGGTCAGCGCCCGCACCCCGTCGTGCCCCAGCACGTCGACGGCCGCGTCCGCTAACCGACTCTTCCGCCCGTCCTCCGCCCGCTTCACAGCACACATACTACAGGTGTAGCGTCTTACTACAGCTGTAGTGGATTTATCCGGCCGCTCCGCTAGGCCGGATAAATCCGACATATCATCATAATATCGGGTTCGAGGGGGATCAATGCGCGCGATCGTGGTCGGCGGCGGGATCGGCGGCCTGGCAACGGCCCGCGGCCTGGCCCTGCGGGGCTGGGACGTGACCGTCCTGGAGCGCCAGCCCACCCTGGAGGCCGCCGGCGCCGGCCTCTCCCTGTGGCCCAACGCGCTGCTCGCCCTGGACTGGCTCGGCCTCGGCGACCGCGTACGCGCCGCCGGCGCCCCCATCACCGGCGGCGGCCTCCGCACCGCGAGCGGCACCTGGCTGACCCGCGTCCGGATGACCGCCCCGCCCGTTGACGCCCCCTCCACCGCGCACCCCGTCACCGCCCCGCACCCCGCGGGCGGCGTCCCGCACGGCGCGGGTGGTGCCGCGCACCTCGCGCACCCGGCGCACGCCGCGGGCGGCGTCCCGCACCCCGCGGACGCCGCGGGCGGCGTCCCGCATGCCGCGGGCGGCGCCGCATACCTCGCGCACCCCGCGGGCGGCGCTAGTGACGGCGGCGCGGGCGTGGGCGCCGGTGGGCCGATCGTGGTGCACCGGGCGGACCTGCACGAGATCCTCGCCGATGGGCTCGAGGTGCGGACCGGGGCCGAGGTGCGCGACGTCCGCGAGCTCGACGCGGACCTCATCGTTGGCGCGGACGGGATCGGCAGCGTGGTGCGGGCGGCGTACGCCCCGCAGGTGCGCATCCGCGACAGCGGGCAGGTGTCGTGGCGGGCCGTTGTGCCGGCCGAGGCGATGGGCGGTGCGCTCGAGGGCGGCGAGACGATGGGGCCGGGCGGGCTGCGCTTCGGGCACGTGCCGATGGGGCGCCGGGGCGTGTACTGGTACGCGGCGGCGCCGGCTCCCTTGCGTACCGACGCGAAGGAAACGCAGCTGGATCAGCTGCGCCGGGCCTTCGGCGGGTGGCACGTGCCCATCCCGGCGCTGCTGGCCGCGACCGATCCGGCGACGCTGCTGCACCATCCGCTGCTCGACCTGCATCCGGTCGCGCCCATGCGGTTCGGGGCCCGGACCGCGCTCGTCGGCGACGCGGCGCACGCCATGACGCCGAATCTCGGGCAGGGTGCCTGTCAGGCCCTGGAGGACGCGGTGACGCTCGCCGGGTTCGTGCCCGCCGGGGACACGGGCCGCGACGGCGAGGTAGAGGCCGCGCTGCGCCGGTACGACGCCGAGCGGCGGCCCCGGGTCGCCCTCGTCGCGCGGCGCTCGTGGCAGGTCGGGCGGGTCGCCGGCGCCCGCGGTGCCGTGGCGAGCGCCGTCGTGCGCACCCTGGCGCGGCTCACCCCGGCGAGCGCGACCACGCGGGGCGCCGAGCGCATCGCCGCCTGGACGCCCCCGACGCCGTCGCCGGTCGTCGCGCCGGCTGGGCCGGGAGGCGGGCGCCCGTGATTTCGTCGCGGCCGAGCCGCGAGCGCGGGCGCTGGCGCAGGCCGGGAGGTGGCCCGGCTAGGCCGGGAGGCGGCCTGGCTAGGCCGGGAGGCGGGCGCCCGTGATTTCGTCGCGGCCGAGCCGCGAGCGCGGGCGCTGGCGCAGGCCGGGAGGTGGCCCGGCTAGGCCGGGAGGCGGGCGCCCGTGATCTCGTCGCGGCCGAGCCAGGAGCGCAGGCGCTGGCGCAGGCCCTTCGGCTCGGGCACGTCGTCGCCGACGATGTCCGCGACCACGGCGGTGATGTTGTCCGGGCCGCCGGCGCGCAGGGCCAGGTCGACGAGGCGCTCGACGCACTCGTCGACGTCGGCGTACTCGCGCAGGGCCTCCTCGATCGTCTCCGCCCGCAGCACGCTGGACAGCCCGTCGCTGCACAGCAGGTAGCGGTCCCCGGCGCGGGCGGCCGTCACGGAGTACACGGGATCGGTCGGCTGCCCCTGCAGCACCCGGCTCACCAGGGAGCGCTGCGGGTGCGTTGCCGCCTCGTCGAGCGTGATGCGGCCCTCGTCGACCAGCAGCTGCACGTACGTGTCGTCCTTGGTGATCTGGCCGAACTCCTCGCCGCGCACCAGGTACGCCCGCGAGTCGCCGATGTGGACGAGGCCGATGCGATCGCCCGAGAACAGGATCGCGGTCAGGGTCGTGCCCATGCCGAGCTTCGCCGGGTCGGCCTCGACCTCGTCGCGGATGCGGCGGTTGGCGTCGGAGACCGCCGTGCGCAGGGCCGTCAGCAGGTCGTTGCCCGCGAACTCCTCGTCGAGCGGGCCCATCGCCTCGATGGCGAGCCGGCTGGCGACGTCGCCGGCCGCCATCCCGCCCATGCCGTCGGCGACCGCGAGGAGCCGGTCACCGGCAAAAACCGAGTCCTGGTTGGTACTGCGCACCAGTCCCACATCGGTGCGCGCCGCCCAGTGCAACGCGAGCGGCTGGTGACCCCCGTCGATCACGCCCTCTGCCACGCCCTCTGCCATGCGTGACAGCGTGCCGCATCGGTACCGCGGGCGTCACTACGCACTTGTGCGTATCGTGGCCGCATGCCAACCGCCCCCTTCATCGGCCGAGCCGCACAGCTCGCCGAGATCGCGGAGGCGTGGCAGGCCCGGCGACCAGGCATAATATTGATCACCGGCGAGGGTGGCAGCGGCAAGAGCCGCCTCGTCGCGGAGATCTTCGAGCGCCTCGACCTGACCGGGACGCCCGTGGTGCGCGGCGCCGCGCGGTCGCTTGGGGCCGCGCCGCACGACTGGCTGGCATCGGTGCTCAGCGGCCGCCCCGCCGCCGGGCTCTCCGTGGACGAAGCCTTGCTCAACCGGCTGGCGCAACGCTCGGCGGACGGCGCCGAGCCGCGCCTGGCCCCGGCCACGACGCTGCGCGCCGCCGTCGACGTGGTGCGCGCCCTGCTCGAGGCGGACGCGGGCCGGCTCGACGAGCGCGCCGGCGACGTCGGCGACGCGGCGGGCACGACCGTCGAGGACTTCGGTGTTCGGGCGGATAAGTCCAGGCGCTCCGCGTCCGGACTTATCCGACATTTCACGAAATTCCGTGGCGATGGCGCTGATGTGGGTACCGAATCGGAAATATCCGATGCCTCGCCGCGTGTCCAACGTGGACGGAAGCTGGGCATCGTCGTCGTCGAGGACCTGCACGACCTCGACCCGGCCAGCCTCTCGCTCGTCGCCGAGCTCGCCGCGGCCGCCGAGAGCCTCCGCGCGCTGCTGCTCGTGACCAGCCGCCCGCCGCAGGAGGCCGCCTTCGCCCTCGCCGCCGCGCGGACGCTGCGCCGCCTCGGCGGCGGGCCGTCCGTACGCCGCATCCACCTCGCCCCGTTCAACGCCCGCGAGACCGCCGAGCTGATCGAGGCCAAGTACGGCAGCGCGCCCGCGCCCGGCACCGTCCGCGGCGCGCTGCGGCGCACCGGCGGCAACCCGTTCTGGTTGACGGAGTTGCTCGCCGCGTACGGGACCGCCGACGACCTCGCCGGCGCGCCCCTGCCCGCACACGTGGTCGGCCTGCTCGTCGAGCCGGTCGGGGGCGAGCCGGAGCTGGTCGGGCGGGTTGCCCGGGCCGCGGCGCTGCTCGGCGACCCGGTCGAGAGCGACGTCCTCGTGCACGTGTGCGGCGGCGATGTCGAGCCGGCCCTGCGCCGCCTGCTCGACCTCGGCCTGCTGCTCATCGCGCCCGACCTCGCCCCCGCGGGCTCCCTGCGCTTCCGCCACCCGCTGCTGCGCGAGGCCCTCGCCGCCGGTGCGATGCCGGGCGAACGCACCCGCGTGCACACCCTGGCCCGCGGCCTCGCCGTCGAGCTCGGCGACGACGCGGCCCTGGCCCGGCACGCCGCCGCGCTCGGGGACACCGCCGAGGCGCGGGCCGCCGCCGCCCGGGGCGCCGCCGCGAGCCTCGCCGAGGGCCTGGCCGACGCCGCCCTGGACCTGGTCGCGCTCGGCCTGCGCCTGCCGCACCGCCCCTCGCCGCGCGCGATCGGGGACGGCGCCGTCGAGGCCGCGATACAGCGGCAGTCACCGCACCGGCCCTCACCGGGCGCATCGGGGAACGGGGCCGACGAGGCCGCCGTCCAGCGGCTGACGCCGGGCGCGGCGGGGGAGAAAGCCGACGAGGCCGCCGTCCAGCGGCTGACGCCCGGCGCGGCGGGGGAAGGGGCCGACGAGGCCGCCGTCCAGCGGCGGGCGCCGGGCGCGGCGGGGGAGAAAGCCGACGAGGCCGCGATACAGCGGCGGGCGCTGGTCGCGGTCGGTGCCGCAGCGGCGTTCGTCAGCGCGCGGTTCGGCCTCGCCGCCGACTACGCGGCCGACTGGATCAACGAGGCCGAGGGGTGCGACGACGAGCTCGCCGACGCCCACCGGCAGCTCGCCGCCGCGCGCTGGTGCCTGGGCGAGCCCGACGGGCACCGCCGCTCGCTGGACCGGGCCGCGGCGATCGGCGGCTCGCCGGCGTCGCTGGCGCGGCAGCGGGCCGCGGAGGCGGAGAGCGCGCTGCGCATGGAGGGCGCGGCGAGCGCGCTCGCGCTGGCCGAGGCGGCGCTCGCGGCCGCCGAGCGGGCCGGTGCCGGCATCGCGTCGGCGTCGGTGACCCTCGGTACGGCGCAGGCGCTCACCGGCGCGGCCGAGCACGGCGTCGCCCTGCTCCGGGCGGCCCGGCAGCTCGCCGCGCGGGAGCGGGACCCGGTCGCGATCGGCCGGGCGGTGCACAACCTCGTCGTGGTCGCGCTGCCGGGGTCGGGCGAGGTCGCCGGCTGGCGGCTGTTCGACGACGCGATGGCGACCCTGGGCCGGTACGGCCTCGAGTTCTGCGCCGGGCGCACCACGAGCCTCGGCGTCGCGCACGCCATCCGCACCGGCGACCTGGCCCGGGCCGAGGCCCTCGTGTGGTCCCGCCTGCCGATCGAGGGCGACCCGGTGGAGCGGGCCGGCTTCGCAGCCCGCGCCGGGCTGCTCGCCCTGGAGCGCGGCGACGACCCGCTCGCCGTGCGGATGCTCGCCCGCGCCGATGCCGAGGGCCGCGACTCGGGCCTCGTGCGGGTGCTGCGCGTGGCGGTGGCGGCTCGTGGGGTACACCCGGCGGATCCCGCGGAAATGCTGCGCGACTGTGTGGGCGGATGCGACGCGGCCCGGCTGGCCGAGGCGGCGCGCTGGGCCCTGCACGGAGCAGTGCCCGCCGCCGTCGTGGAGGAGCACGTCGCCGAGCGCCCGCCTCGGCTGCGGCTGCTGCTGGCCGTGGCGGCCGGCCGCGACGCCGAGGCCGTGTCCCTGCTCCCGTCCGCGCTGGAGAGCGCCGATGATCCGGGCTTCGGCAACACCGACCGCGCCGAGGAGGCCGCCGTGCACACCGCGGTCGCGCACGCCCTGCTGCGCCTCGGCCGCGCCGGCGAGGCCCGCCGCCACGCGGAGCGCGCGGTCGCGCTGCTGGCGCACTGGCCCGGCTGGCGCCTGGCCGAGGCCGAGACCCTCCTGCACAGCCTGCGCGCCGGCGGCGACCTGACCGCCCGCGAGCTCGAGGTGCTCGGCTGCCTCGCCGCCGGCATGACCAACCAGCAGGTGGCCAGCTCCCTGGGCATCTCCATCCGCACCGTGACGGTTCACGTCTCCAACCTGCTGCGCAAGACCGGCGCCGCGTCGCGCACCGAGGCCGCGCTGTGGGCGGTGCGCCACCGCCTGGCCCCCGAGCGCTAGCCGGGCCGCGAGATTCGGCACATGATCGGATTTATCCCCTGTCGGGGTATAAATCCGACAAGTCGTGGCGCGCCAGCGCCCGACTTGTCGCAAAAGCCCCGCAAAAGCCCCGCAAAAGCCCCGCAAAAGCCCCGCAAATGGCCCGCTCAGGAACGCGGATCCGTCGGCGGCGGAGTACGCAACGTCAGGATCAGATCCAGCACCAGCGCCGTCCAGCCCGTCTGGTGCGCCGCACCGAGACCGGCCCCGGTGTCGCCGTGGAAGTACTCGTAGAACAGCAGCAGGTCGTGCCAGGCGCCGTCGGACTGGAACAGCGGCACGTCGCCGAAGACCGGCCGGTTGCCGCGCTCGTCGTTGAGGAACAGCTTCACCAGGCGGTGCGACAGGTCGTCGGCCACCGCCCCGAGGGTCGCCATCTTGCCGCTGTTCGCCGGGTACTCCACCTGCAGGTCGTCGCCGAAGAACTCCGCGAAGCGGCGCACGGCCTCGATGAGGATGTAGTTGACGGGCATCCAGATCGGGCCGCGCCAGTTCGAGTTGCCGCCGAACAGGCCGCTCGTGGACTCGCCGGGCTCGTAGCCGACGGTGTAGGCGTGGTCGCCGAGGTGCACCGTGAACGGCTCGTCCTTGTGCGCGCGGGACAGGGTGCGCAGGCCGTACGGGGAGAGGAACTCGTCCGGGTCGAGCATGCGCTGCAGGATGCGGATGAGCTGGTCCGGGCCGACCATCGACAGCAGGCGCAGCTGCTGGCCGCCGCGGCTCTTCTTCGCGCCGACCACGTCGCCGTACTCCGGCTTGTTGGTCAGGAACCAGCGCAGGCGGGCGGCGACGTCGGGCAGCCGGCGCAGCGTCGAGGAGCTGATGATCGTTGTGGCGGTCAGCGGCAGCAGGCCGACGACGGAGCGGACCTTGAGCGGGATCTGCTGGCCGTCCGCGGTGCGCAGGACGTCGTAGAAGAACGCCTCCTCCTCGTCCCACAGGCCGAACTCGTAGGCGGCGTCGGCGATGTAGGCGAAGTGCTCCAGGAACTTGGCGGCGATGTCCTCGTACACCCGGTCGTGCACCGCGAGGGTGAGCGACATGTCGAGCAGGTTCAGCGCGTACATCGCCATCCACGCGGTGCCGTCGCTCTGCTCGAGGCGCCCGCCGACCGGCAGCGCCGCCGAGCGGTCGAACGGCCCGACGTTGTCCAGGCCGAGGAAGCCGCCCTCGAAGACGTTGTTGCCCTCCGCGTCCTTGCGGTTGACCCACCAGGTGAAGTTCAGCAGCAGCTTGTGCAGCACGCGGGCGAGGAAGTCGAAGTCGTGCGAGCCGTCCATGACGAAGACGCGCAGCGCGGCCCAGGCGTGCACGGGCGGGTTGACGTCGCTGAACGCCCACTCGTAGGCCGGGATCTGCCCGTTGGGGTGCATGTACCACTCGCGCAGGAGCAGCAGCAGCTGCTCCTTGGCGAATCCGGGGTCGACGCGCGCGATCGCCACGCAGTGGAACGCCAGGTCCCAGGCGGCATACCAGGGGTACTCCCACGGGTCGGGCATGGACAGCACGTCGCAGCTGTTCATGTGCCACCAGTGCGAGTTGCGCCCGTAGCGCCGGCCTTCCGGCGGGGGTTCGGAGACCGGGTCGCCGGTCAGCCAGCGGGCCACGTCGAAGTGGAAGAACTGCTTGCCCCACATGAGCCCGGCGACCGCCTGCCGGACGATCATCTTCTCCTCGGCGGTGGCCTCGCCCGGGACGAGGTCGTCGAAGTACCGGTCGGCCTCGGCGCGGCGGCGGCTCATCGTGGACTCGAAGTCGGCCTTGAGATCGGCCGGCGCGAGGTCCTTGGCGCCGGGCGCGTTGAGGTTGAGCCGCAGCCGGATCTCGTGCGAGCCCCCGGCCGGCACGGTGACGACGTAGTGCAGGGCGCCCTTGGTGCCGACGCCCTCGGGGTTGACGCTGTCGGTGCCGTGCATGACGTGGTCGCCGATGCCGTCCTTGGGGTACTCCTCACCGGGCTTGCCCCAGATCCGCGGCCCGTTGGTCTCGTTGTTGCAGAACAGCGGCTGCGGCGCACCGTCGCCGGTCAGCGCCAGGCGGCCGAGCAGGCGGTGCTCGGCGAGCAGGCCGTTGTCCTTGGCGCGGATCTCCGGGCGGTAGTCGCGCCCGGGCAGCCCCCACGCCCACGTGTTGCGGAACCACAGCGTCGGCAGGATGTGCAGCTCGGCCGCCTCAGGCCCGCGGTTCTCCACGCGGATGCGGATGCACATGTCGGTCGGGCCGGCCTTGGCGTAGTCGACGTCGACGACCCAGAACCGGTCCTCGTCGAAGATGCCGGTGTCGACCAGCTCGTACTCCGGCTCGTCGCGCCCCCGCCGGCAGTTCTCGGCGACGAGGTCGTCGTAGGGGAACGCGCGCTGCGGGTAGTGGTAGCGCCACCGCATCCACGAGTGCGTCGGCGTGGAGTCCAGGTACCACCAGTACTCCTTGACGTCCTCGCCGTGGTTGCCGAGGTCGCCGCCGAGGCCGAACATGCGCTCCTTGAGGATCGCGTCCTGGCCGTTCCACAGCGCGAGGGCGAAGCAGAACGTCTGGCGGTCGTCGCAGATGCCCGCCATGCCGTCCTCGTTCCAGCGGTACACCCTGGAGCGGGCCTGATCGTGCGGGAAGTAGTCCCAGGCGTTGCCGTGGGGGCTGTAGTCCTCCCGGACCGTGCCCCAGGCTCGCTCGGACAGGTAGGGCCCCCAGCCCCGCCATGGGCGCTCCCCGCTGTCGGCTTCGGCCAGCCTTCGGCGCTCGGCGTTCCCATCGTCCTCGATCACGCAGCTATTCTCCGTTGTTCATGTTTCGGTCAAGTTGAGACCCAACATTCGACCCCTTCCGTGGCATTTGTTCCTACACCACCACCCCCCTTGATCAATAATCTTGTGGCGAAGCGCTCGCCGCCCGCCACCCCTAGCCACCAAGATTGTGCGCATGGTGGTGTTCGGTCCGCAGATATGTGGTGATTTGACGGCAGGTGCGACGCGTGAGTGGCTTGTCCCGGATGGGACCGGCGGCTACGCGATGGGCACCGTGTCGGGGCTTCGGACCCGGCGGTACCACGGGCTGCTCGTCGCCGCCGAACCCGGCGAACCCGGCCGGCGACACCTGGCCCTCGCCGCCCTGGACCCGGTGCTCACTCTGCCATCCGGCGCCGCCGTCGAGCTCGCCGTGCACGAGTGGTCCGGCGGCGTGATCAGCCCGGCCGGGCACACCCTGCTCGAGCGCTTCGACCTCGTCGACGGGCTGCCGCGCCGGCGCTGGCGGATCGGCCCGGTCGTGCTCGAGCGCGAGCTCGCCATGGTCCACGGCCGCGCCCACCTCGGCGTCGTGCACCGGCTGGTGAGCGCGCCCGGCCCGGTCACGCTCACCCTCAAGGCGCTGGTCACCTGGCGCGACGTGCACGGCGAGCGCACCGCCGCCGGGCCCGAGCCGGCGGTGGAGGCGCACGAGCGCGGCGCGGTCGTCGAGCGGGCCTTCCGCCTGGAAGGTCCCGGGTTCGGTCAGGTCCGGCAGTGGTACCGCGGTGCGCACGCCCGCCTCGAGCGCGACCGCGGCCTGACGCCCGACGAGGACCTCTTCTTCGCCGGCGGGTTCACCGCCCGCCTGGAGCCCGGCGAGAGCCTCGAGGTCGAGGCGTGGGCCGGCACGCACGAGCAGGCCCGGGGCGCCGCCCGGATCGTCGAGTCGGCCCGCCGGCGCAACCGCGCGCTCACCCACGACGCGAGCGACGACGTCGACCGGGCCCTGGTCCTCGCCGCCGACGCGTTCGTGGTCGCCGGCGCCGCGGGCGCGCCCGACGTCGTGGCCGGGTACCCGTGGTTCGGCACCTGGTCCCGCGACACGATGACCTCCTACGAGGGCCTCTTCCTGTCCACCCGCCGGTACGACGAGGGCCGCGAGCTGCTGCGCGCGTACGCCGCCACGCTCGACGACGGGATGCTCGCCAACACCGCCGACACCGGGCGCACCGAGCACAACACCGTCGATGCCACCCTGTGGTTCCTGCACGCGGTCGACCGGCACGTCTGCGGTACCGGTGACGACGACCTGGCCGCCGAGCTCCTCCCGGCCCTGGACGAGGTCGTCGCCGCACACCTGCGGGGGACGCGCTACGGCATCCGGGCGGATGCCGACGGGCTCATCACCCAGGGCGCGCCGGGCGTGGCGCTCACGTGGATGGACGCCCGCGTCGACGGCGTGCCGATCACGCCGCGGGCCGGCAAGCCCGTCGAGGTGAACGCGCTGTGGATCAACGGCCTCGCCGCGATCGCCGCCCTCAACGAGCGCCTCGGCCGCGACGCCGGCGACGTGCGGGCGCTGCACGAGCGGGCCCGGCACAGCTTCGAGCGGCGCTTCCCGCTCGGGCGCCGGTTGCACTCCGCAACGGCGGTGCAGGATGCAACGCCCCTCTTCGACGTCGTCGACGGGCCCGCCGGCGACGACCCGGCGCTGCGCCCCAACCAGCTGCTGGCGTGGAGCCTGCCCCGCGGCCCGATGCGCGGGCGCCCCCTTCCCGACGGCGTGTCCGCCCTGCTCACGCCCCTCGGGCCGCGCAGCCTGGGCCCCGATGACCCGGCCTACGTCGGCACGCACTCGGGCGGCCCGTCGCAGCGCGACGCGGCCTACCACCAGGGGACGGTGTGGCCCTGGATGATCGGCCCATATGCCGATGCCCGGTCGGCCCGATCTGCGCAGGAGCACGAAGCGTTGTTGCAGGGTATCGAGGCGCATCTGTGGGAGTGGGGCGTAGGTTCGGTCAGCGAGACAGCGGACGGGGACCCACCCCACCGGGCGACGGGTTGCCCGTTCCAGGCCTGGTCGGTCGCGGAGGCCCTGCGCGTACGAAGGAATGTCGGCTGACCGTTACACCACAGAAATGAGATTTGCCGCCCCGGTAACCCTCGCCGGGCAGGATGAGTCTCAAACCCACCCAACGGCTCACGCGCGGGGGCGATACCGCGCGTGTAATCGCTGCCGTGCGTGGGTATCTGGGCGAGCGTTTTGATCAACGATCACTTGGGGGCGGCCACGTGAGCGAGACCATCGGGACCGGGAACCGACAACCGTTGCGCATTCTGATGCTCTCGTGGGAGTACCCGCCGGTGGTGGTCGGCGGCCTCGGCCGGCACGTCCACGCGCTGGCGACGTCGCTGGTGACGGCGGGCCACGAGGTGACGGTCGTGACGCGGCACGCGCCGGGCGCGCCGCTGGAGGAGTACGCGGAGGGCGTGCGCGTCGTGCGGGCCGCCGAGGACCCGCCGCTGTTCCCGCTGGCGACCTCGACGCTGCTGGCGTGGACGATGGCGTTCAACCACACCCTCACCCGGGCGGCGTTGCGGGCCGCGGCCACGGGGGAGTACGACCTCATCCACGCGCACGACTGGCTGGTCACCCACACCGCGGTGACCCTGAAGGAGTGCCTCGACCTGCCGCTGGTGGCCACGATCCACGCCACCGAGGCGGGACGGCACCAGGGCTGGCTGCCCGACGAGATGAACAAGTGCATCCACTCCGTCGAGTGGTGGCTCGGGCACGAGGCGTGCCGCGTCATCGTGTGCTCGGAGTACATGCGCTGGGAGGTCACCCGGCTGCTCGACCTCGCGCCCGCGCGGGTGTCGGTGGTGGCCAACGGCGTCGACGCCACCGTGTGGCGGGCCCCGTCGCGGGCGGTCAACGCCGCCCGGGCGCGCTTCGCCGCCGACGGGCCCCTGCTCGGCTACGCCGGACGGCTGGTCTATGAGAAGGGCGTGCAGGACCTCATCGCCGCGCTGCCGGAGCTGCGCGCCCGGCACAACGGCCTGCGGGTCGTCATCGCCGGTGACGGCCCGCACCGCGCCGAGCTGCAGGAGGAGGTGCGCCGGCTGCGCCTGCAGCGGGCGGTCAGCTTCGCCGGCTTCATGGGCGAGGGCGAGCTGCCCGCGCTGATGGCGGCCACCGACGCGCTCGTCGTGCCGAGCATCTACGAGCCGTTCGGCATGGTGGCCCTGGAGGGCGCCTCCGCCGGGGCGCCGCTCGCGGTCGCCGCCACCGGCGGGCTCGCCGAGATCGTCGAGCCCGGTGTGACCGGCGTGACGTTTCCGGCCAAGACCCCGGAGGCCCTGGCCGCGTCGGTCGGCACCCTGCTGGAGGACGAGCCGTTCGCCCGCCGGGTCGCCAAGCAGGCGCGATCCATGGTCAGCGAGCGGTACGGCTGGCCGATCATCGCCGGCAACACCGCCGACGTCTACGCCACCGCGATCACGGAGGCCCCCGGCTTCGCCGCGAAGCAGGCCGCGGCCTTCCTCGAGCACGGCCGCCCGCAGATCGTCGTACCGGAGGGCAACCTCCTGACGCTGTAGCCGGCCGAGTCGGTACGGTGCGAGGCTGATACATCGGATTTCCGACCCTGTTCCGCACGTCCGTTGACCGCCCCGGCGAGGGATTTGCCGGGGTCGGTCACATTTTGGGTCTCGCCACCGCGAGGGTTCCCCGGTACGGTTTTCCAGGTACAGCGACCGGAGTCGATCAGGAAACGGCAACTGGGTTGAGCGGCAGCGCCGACGAGGTCCTCGGCAACAGGTACCGGTTGATCGCACCCGTCGGCACCGGCGGCATGGCGGTCGTCTGGCGGGCCCGCGACCTCGTCCTCGACCGGGACGTCGCGATCAAGCTGCTCGCCGGCGAGCTCGCGAGCAAGCCCGGCAACCGGGAGCGGATCCGGGCCGAGGCCCAGGTGGTGGCCCGGCTGCAGCACCCCAACATCACCGCCGTGCACGACTACGGCGAGGCCGGCGACCTCTCCGCGGGCCGCAACGGCCGCCGCCCCTATGTCGTCATGGAGCTGCTCGAGGGCGAACTGCTCTCCGACCGCCTGCGCTCCGGCCCCATGTCGTGGCGCCGGGCGACGCAGATCTGCGCCCAGGTCGCCGCCGGCCTCGCCGCCGCGCACGAGCGCGGGGTGGTCCACCGCGACATCAAGCCGAGCAACGTCATGCTCACCGCGGCCGGCGCGAAGATCCTGGACTTCGGCGTCGCCGGCCTCACCGGCTCGTACGACCCCGACGACGAGCGCGACGGCACCGTCTTCGGCACCCCCGCCTACCTCGCACCCGAGCGGCTGCTCGGCGGCGGGGTGATTCCCGCCACCGACGTGTACACCGTGGGCCTGCTCGCGTACCGCTGCCTCACCGACCGCCTGCCGTGGCACGCGGACACGCCGACGCAGATGATCGCCAACCACGTGTACGAGCCCCCGCACCCGCTGCCGGAGATCCCCGGCATGCCGGGCGAGGTGGCCCGCCTGGTCGGCCGCTGCCTGGCCAAGGACCCCGACGCCCGCCCGCCGGCCGTCGAGGTCGCCAGGGTCCTGGCCGCGGCGACCGGCATCCACGTGGTACTCCCCGGCGAGGACGGCTCCTCGACGCAGGAGGTCCACGTCCCCCCGACGGCGGAGCTCGAGGCCCCGCGCCGCGCCCTGCCGGCACCCCGCCGCGAACACCGCGACCACCGCGGCACCCGCCGCACCTGGGCCGCGATCATCGCCACGGTGGCCGCCGCCGGCGCCACGACCGGCATGATCATCTGGAAGCCGTGGGCCCCCAAGCCCGGCTGCAACATCGACTTCTACATCCACCCGCAGCTCACCGACGGCGGCGACATGCCGTTCGAGGCCCGGGTCAGGGTCTCCAACGTCGGCAACCGCACCCTCGACCCGTGGACCCTGCGCTTCGTGTTCCGCGGCGGCCAGGCCGTCGAGCGCATCGAGGGCGTCGGCAGCTACGAGCCCGGCGTCGGCGCCCAGGTCGTCACCGGCCAGGCCCCGTTGCCGCCCGGCAAGGCGATCACCTTCGGCGTGTGGGGCCACGGCGGCCAGCCCGGCCCGCCCAGCGACTTCTTCCTCAACGACGTCGCCTGCGACCAGCGCAACGACATGCGCGGCCCGCAGGAGCAGCTCCCCGCGATCACCGAGATCGTCGACGCCCCGCCGGAGAAGTCCCGCCCGCCGGTGCAGCCCGGCGGCCCGCCGCCGCGCAACCCGTACGACCCGAACGACCCCAACGGCCGCCCGCCCGGCGGCGGAGGCGGCGACCCGAACGGCCGCGACCCGAGCCACCGCGGCGGCCCGCCCGGCCAGACGCCCCGCACCACCACCCCACCCGCCCAGCGCTCCCGCCGCCGCGCGGCCCGGGTCTGACGGCACGGTTCGCCGGGCGACCCACCTCGGCCGGTGATCGTCGCCGGCCCGCCTTGGGGAACAATGGTCCGATGCGATTCGGCGTTTTGGGCACGGGACACTGGGCGACGGTCACGCAGGCGGCCGCGCTCTCCACACACCCCTCGGCGACGCTCGCCGGCGTCTGGGGCCGCAGCCCCGACAGGACGGCCGACCTGGCCTCGCGCTACGGCGTGCCCGCCTACGGCGACGTCGACGCGCTGCTCGCCGACGTCGACGCCGTCGCGATCGCCCTGCCGCCGGACGTCCAGGCACCCCTCGCCGTGCACGCCGCCAAGGCCGGCAAGCACCTGCTGCTCGACAAGCCCCTGGCCCTGGACCCGTCCGCCGCCGACGAGGTGGTCGCCGCCGCGAACAGCGCCGGCGTCGCCACGGTCGTGTTCTTCACGAACCGCTTCGTCCCGTCGATCGAGACCTTCCTGCGCGACAACGCCGCCCTCGGCGGCTGGTATGCGGCGCACGGCACCATGTACACCTCGATCTTCCAGGCCGGCAACCCCTACGCCGGCTCGGTCTGGCGCAAGGAGCACGGCGGCCTGTGGGACCTGGGCCCGCACGCCCTGTCCGTGATCCTGCCGCTGCTCGGCCCCGTCGTGGACCTCTCCGCCGCCGAGGGCCCGCGCGACACCGCCCACCTGCTCCTGCGCCACGAGGGCGGCGCCGCGAGCACCCTCTCGCTCACCCTGGACGCCGCTCCGGACGCGACGAGCTTCGGCTTCTCGTACTTCGGCGAGCACGGCGCCACGACCCTCCCCGCCTGGGACACGACCCAGGTCGAGGCCTTCGGCACCGCGGTCTCGGCCCTGCTCGACGCCGCCACGACGGGCGTGCCGCACGCCTGCGACGCCGCGTTCGGCGCCCAGGTGGTCCACATCCTCTCCGCCGCCGAGCGGGCCCGCCGCACCTCGACGATCGTCGCCGTGTAGCGCCGGGCCGCGAGCGGGCCGGCACCCGCGGCCCGCTCGCGCCCGCCTACCGCATGCGCCCCATCGCCGCGCGCAGCCGCGCCAGGTCCCGCAGCCGCCGCTCGTACGTCACGGCGAACCCCACGAGCAACGCCCCCGCGACCGCAAGGGGCGCCCAGCGCGGCAGCTCGTCCCAGTACAACGCCACCTCGTGCAACGCGACCAGCACGAGCACCGCGCCGCCGACGACTATGGGCGCCCTGAGCCGCAGCCGGGCCCCGGCCAGCAGAACCGCCACGGCCACCGCCCCGAGCACCAGCCGCCGCACCGGATCCCCCGGCGAGACGACCACCAGCGCCGCACTGGGCACAAACCCGGCGAGCAGCCCCGGCCCGAACGCGGTCCAGCTCGGCACCGCCGCGTCCCGCCCCGCCACGACCCACCCGGCCACCACGGCCGCCAGCGCAACCGGCACGGTGTAGGCCTCGGCGAGCGAGACCCCCTCGTTGGCGAGCACCAGCTCGTACGCGAGCACCTCCGCCGCGATCGCCAACCAGGTGTGGACGCGGCGCGCCGGCCCCGCGAGCGCCCGCAGCCCGAGCGCGACCCCCCAGAGCCCGACGACGCCGGCGGCCGCGCCCGCGTACCCGGTCGTGAGCAGCACGGCCACGACCGCGATCCCGTGCGCGACGCTCTCGAGCAGCCGCCCCTCGAACCCGGCCGCCCACGCGCCGCGCACCACAACCGGTCTCCCGGAACCGGCCGCGCCACGGCCGGGGACCGCCGGGCCAGGGGCGGGCGTACCGGCGACGGGCGCCGGAGTCGGCTCCGGCAGCGGCGTGCGCCCGGAATCGGCTGCGTCACCGCCCGGCAGCGCCGAGCCGGCGGTCGGCATCTCGGTGACGGGCGCCGGAACCGGGTCCGGCAGCAGCGTGCGGCCGCGCAGCAGGCGCCCGGCAGCGAGGGCGAGCGCGGCCGCGAGCAGCACCCAGTACGCCGCCGCCCGCAACGGCAGGTCCGCCGCCCGGGCCGCCGCGAACGACAGCCACCCCGCGCCGACCCCGGCGACGGCCCAGGGGATCGCGCGGGCGGCCACGGTCCGCCCGGCGAGCCCGCCGAGGACCGCGGCGGCGACGATCGCCGACAGCCCGGCCAGCGTGGCCGCGGGGGTGGCGAGCAGCCCGGCCAGCCCCGGTACCACGCCGAACCAGCACGTCACCGCCCCGACAGCCACGCCGAGTGAGGGCCGGCGCAGCGCCGCGCCGAGCCCGGTGACCAACCCTGCACCGAGGGTGACCGCCGGCACGGTGGGCCAGGGCGCCTCGAGCGCGACGCACCCGAGCATCACGGCCAGGCTCGCCGGCGGCGCCGCGAACCCCCACCGGTCCGCCCCGACCCGCCGGGCCACCGCCACCAGGAGCCCGGCCAGGACCGCGAGGGTGCAGGCCGCCGCTCCCGCCCCGAACGCGCCGTGTTCAGTGCCCCACCATCCGGTACCCCCAGAGCCGACCCCCACCCCACCCGGCGCCCCGCTCCAGATCGCCCCGAGCCAGCTGAGCGGCCGCAGCAGCACCTCGCCCACGGCGGGCACCAGCGAGACCACCGCCAGCAGCAGCGGCACGACCCCGGGCGCCGCATGCACCAGCCGCGCCCCTTCGCCCCCACCCGCGCCGTGCGACAGCCGCTTCCCTTCCGCGGCGCCGCCCGCCGCGTCGCCGTTCGCGTCGCTGGGGCCCGACGCGCCCTTGCGCTCCGGCTCCGCGGCGTCGGCGGGCGGCGTCGCGGCACCCTCGGAGTTCGTCTTCGCGTCGTCGTCCGCGGCGGGCGCGGTGGAGGGCGACGCGGCGGGAGACGGTGCGGGCGGCCAGGGCGCGTGGCGGAAGGCGCGGGCGGCGAGCCAGGTGGCGGCGAGGGCGGCCGCGGCGTACGTGCCGAACCAGGTCGTGCCGCCATGCTGCGCGGACTGCACCGACGCGGCCACCGTCACGGCGGCGCCGGCCGTGGCGGTGGCGATCGTGCCGGCGTTGTCGGCGCGCTCGCGCATGGCGAACGCCGCCGCGGTCACGGCCGCCAGGCCCGCCGTCGCGCCGAGCAGGGCGGGCGGAAGGGGGCCGGATCCTGCGGTACCGATGCGCAGGAGGCGGAAGGCGGCGGCGGCCGTGACGGGCAGCGTGAGCAGGGCCACGACGGCGGCCGGGAGGCCCAGGCCGCGATCGGCGGCACGAAGCGCGACCACTGTGGACAGTCCGCCGAGGACCGCGTAGACGACCAAGGTCGCCGCCGGCGTGGCGAGGCCGACGAGCGCCAGATGCGCGGCCACGAACGGGATCGCGGCGGCCGCCATGCGGTCGGTGCGCAGGGCGGCGCCGATGAGCACGAGCAGTACCACCGCGTCCACAATGGACACCACGGACGTGTTGACGGCCGTGGCGGCCGCGGGGGCGGCGAAGGCGACGAGGACGGCCGACGTCCACGGTACGGCGCGGTGGCGCAGCAGCAGCCAGAGCGCGGCGCCGAGCAGTGCCAGGCCGGCGGGCTCCTGCCAGTCGAAGAGCTGGTACGGCAGGACCGGCGGCGCCGGGGCCGCCGGCGGGCGCCAGGCGGGCAGCGCGCGGGCGGCGGTCTGCACGGCGGCGAGGACGGCGAGGTACACGTACGGGGCGCTGAACCCGGCCCCGACCACGATCGCGCCCACCCGCGCGCCGCGGCGGACCCGTTGCGGCACAACGGTTGCGGCGGCGGCGAGCAGCAGCGCGAGGGCGGCGAACGCGGCGTACCGCTGGTGCGGGAACACCTCGGCGACCAGCCGCGCCCCGGCCATCGCCACGATGCCGACGGCGATCCCGGCGCCCGCCTGCGTCGTGCCCTCGTGCGCCAGCCCGGCCACCACGACGAGCGCCGCGAGCAGCGCCATGACCCCGCCGATCCGCAGGGCCGCGGGCACACCGTCCACAGTGGCCAGTGCGTGCAGCGCGGGCGGCAGCGCCGACAGCACCGCGACGCCCGCCGCGATCCAGGCGAGCCGCTCCACGGTACGACCGATCAGCACCCCGAGCACCGCAACGCACACGAACACCAGCGTCCAGCCGGTCGCACCGAACCCGCGGTGCAGCGCGAGCAGCGGCAGCACGGGCAGCACCGCGACCACGGCGGCCAGCCGCGCCGCCCGCAGCCGGGTCAGCGCCGCGTACCCGCCGGCCACCGCCGCCGTCGCCGCGAACACCAGCCCCGAGTACGTCGTCGGCATCGCGGCCCGCGCGACCCCGCCGAGGTCGGCGTACCACGCGGCGTACCCGTCGAGCAGCACCAGCAACACCCCGAGCGCCGCGAACGTCTCGGCGGTGGCCCGCAGCCCTCGCCGCAGCGCGACCGGCGGCACCGCGAGCGTCAGCAGCGTGACGACGCCGAGGATGGCGGCCCGCCCGAGCACCCCGAAGCTGGCCCACGCCACGGCGGCGAAGACGATGGCGGCGCTGCCGAGCAGTAGCCCGCCGAACACGAACAGCAGGTTCTGCACCGTGCGCGGCGCCGCCTCCGGCTGCCGCCCCGCCGCCTGCGCACCGCCGGGCCAGCCGCTCACCGGCGCCACAGCGTCCCCGGCCCCCGGCAACGCCCGCGCCGCGGCGGCTCCGGTCCCCTGCGGCGATGCCCACCCGGCGGCCGGCTCGTTCGTGCCGCCCTGCGGAGTGCCGGCTACCGGCCCCGGCGCCGGGAATTTCGCAGTACTTGGCGCAACAGGCGGCATTTCCGACCCGGCGGCGACGGCGGCCTTCACGCGGGCGGCGAGCATGTTCCGCTGCGACTGCACGGCGTTGAAGCGCTGCACCGCGGCGCCGTAGCGGGTGCGGGCCGCCTCGACCTCGGCGTACAGCTCGATGGTGCGCCCGTTGAGCCGCACCACCTCCGCGGCGTCGGGGAACGGCGGCCGGCCGCAGCCGCTGCAGCCGCCTTCGAGCTCGGCGGGCGCACCGCAGAACGGGCAGGGATAACTCACCATGGCCCACAGCATGCGGCCGGACAGCGACGCGGCGAATCGGGTGCGCTACTCAACCGAGGCTGAGTACCCCGCCTTCCTGTGCCGCGACACTCGCGGCATGCTGTCGGGATGCGCTTGCTCAGCGAGGCCGAGTACAAGGCGACGATGGAGCCCGAGCCGATACGCCTCGGCCCGGACGCCGACCCCCCGTTCGACTTCTGGCCCTACTTCGACGAGGTCCCGGCGTCCGACCTGGCCGGCCACGACTTCTCGGAGGGCAGCGTCACGTACGCCTGGCACATGCCCGAGGCCAACCTGCAGCACGTCCTGGTCAACTGCGAGCAGCCGAACGTCTTCCTGGTCCTGATCCTGGACCTGAACACCAAGTCCGTCCTGGGCCACTACCTGCTGGACATCTACGGCGTCTAGCGCCCCACGACGAACAGGTTTCTCTATTCGTCCAGCCCTCGCTCGATCGCGTACCGCACCAGGTCGACCCGGCTGTGCAGCTGCAGCTTCCCGAGCGTGTTCTGGACGTGGTTCTGCACCGTACGGTGCGACAGCACCAGCCGCTCGGCGATCTCCCGGTAGGTCACCCCTTTGGCCACGAGCCGCAGCACCTCGGTCTCCCGCTCGGTGAGCCGCGGCGCGTCGGGGTCCTCGGCCCGCGTGACGCTGGCCAGCCGCCGGAACTCCCCGAGCACCAGCCCAGCCAGCCCAGGCGTGAACACCGGATCCCCGTCGGCGGTCCGCCGCACCGCCGCGAGAAACTCCTCCCGCGCGGCGGACTTCACCAGGTATCCGGTCGCTCCGGCTTTGACGGCGTCGAGCACGTCCTGCTGCTCCCCGCTGGCCGACAGCATGAGGATCCGCGCCTCGGGACAAGAGCCAAGAATCCCCTGGATGACCTCGACCCCGGACCGATCCGGCAACTGCAGGTCGAGCACCACGACATCGGGCCGCACCGACCCGGCGATCCGGACGGCCTGCGCCCCTTCCCCGACGGCGGCGACCACCTCGTACCCGCCCTCGTCGAGATCCCGGGCAACCCCTTCGCGCCACATCGGGTGATCGTCGACCACCATCACCCGCAGCTTCGCCCCGACGTCCACCCAAGCACGATAAACGCCGACCACCCTCGGCCTCGCCCCCGAGCCCGCCCGTTCCCACAATCCGCACCCCACGCCCGCACCCCGCACCCCGACCCTCGTCATCGCGCCGCCCGCGCGGTTCCACCCCGCGCGACCCCGGCGATGCGGAAACCACCCCGCCCCACGGCTCCCACCGTCGCGCGGAGAGCCCATCCCGCCCCGCGCGACACGGACGGCACCTCCTCACCGCAGCCTGCGCATCACGGCAAGTTGTCCCGGCCCGACGCGGTGTGGGACAGCGCAGCCAACAGCGTGGGAAGCCGGCGGCGGAGGGCGCGCGGAGGATGACCTCGGCGGAAGCGGCCCGGCAAGGCAACGCGGCTCGACAGGGTGGGGGCGAGTGCGCCCCGGCGGGGCGGGGGAGACTGCGGCCCGGCCCGGCGGGGGCGGGAGAGCGCGGCCCGGCGGGGGCGGCAGCGGGAGAGGAGCGCGGCGCCCGCGGACCGGGCGGGGAACGACGTCAGCGAGGAATGTGCAGCTCGACCTCCGTCCCGGAACCCGGCGTCGACGAGACGGTGACGGTGCCACCCAGGTCCCGGACGCGGCCGCGGATCGACTGGGCCACGCCCAGGCGCCCGGCGCGCTCGGCCTCGGCCAGGCGGCCCTCCGGGATGCCGCGCCCGTCGTCGCGAACGGTGACCGTCACGGTGTCGTCGAGCTCCTCCAGCAGGAGCCAGGCCTTGGCGCCGGCGCCGGCGTGGCGGGCGACGTTGTCCAGGGCGGCGGCGACCGCGGCGGCGACCTCCGCGGCGACGGGGGAGGGGAGCAGGACCGGCGTCGCGGGGGCGGCGATCGTGACCTTCGGCATCGGGGTGGTGGGCGGCGCGGCCTTCGGCGAGGCGTGCGGGTCGAGCAGCGAGCGCAGGTCGACCAGGTCGGCCTCGGGCGACGCGTCCGCGGCGGCGCTCGCGACCGGTGAGCCGGCCACCAGCGAGGCCCCGACCGGCGAACCGGGCGCCGACGGGCCGTAGGGGGACGGCGCCCCGCCGGCGGAACGGCCCGCGGAACCGGACACGCCGGCTTCGGCGGCGTCCCGCTGTGCGACCGGTTCGGCGTGACCAGCAAGACCGGCAAGCCAACGCCAGCCCGATCGGCCACGCATGCCGACGCCCGACAGCGGCCCGGCGTGGCGAGCACGACCGGCAAGCCAACGCCCACTCGATCCCCCAGCCCGAGCGGATCCGGCAGCCGGGACGGAGGAGCCGGCGGGCGGGGCGGCGGAGCGGGCGGGCCCGGCGGAGCGGGCGGGCGGGGCGGCGGAGCCGGCGGCTGGGGCGGCGGAGCCGGTGGGCGGGTCGGCGTGGCGAGGGCGGCCGGGGGGCCAGCGCCAGCCCGGGATGCCGCCTCGCGCGGGCGAGTCCGACGCGGAGGAGGCGGCGCGCGCAGGGGCCGACGTGACCAGGGCGCGCAGCACGGACTCCTGCTCGCCGGCCAGGCGGCCGAGCTCCGCGGCCTCGCCGCCCAGCTCCGTGCCGCGGCGCTGGACCAGGGCGAGGACCTGCAGGACCGAGTCGTGGATGCCGCGCGCCAGGCGTTCGCGCTCGCGCGTGGCGGCCTCGAGCTCGATCGCCTGCTGCATGCGCGACTCGGCGTCGATCGCGAGGCGGGCGATGTGGCCGACGCCGATGCCGGCCAGGATCATGAGGACCGGGCCGTTGGCGGTGGCCTGGCTGATGCCGTCGCGCACGACCACGTCCGCGGCGCTGAGCAGGATGGCGGCGATCGCGCCGCGGCGGCGGCCGCCGGAGATGGCCCAGGCGACGACGGGGCTGGCGACCCAGGCCATCGGCAGGGTCGGTGCACCGACCCCGAGGCCGTCGGGGTTGACGATCCAGCGGGACGCGAGCAGGCAGCCGGCGGCGACGAGCAGGTCGGCGGTGAGCAGCGGCCAGCCGCGGCGCTCGGGGCGCGCGTAGGCGAGGCTGCTCACCGCCGTCCACAGCGCCATGACGGCGACGATGAGCCAGCCGCCGGCGGGCCACGCGTAGTGGTGGAAGTTGTTGAGCATCAGCACGGCGGCGTAGCCGAGCGCGGCGATGCGGAACACCAGCAGCGCCCGCCACAGCGGGCCCACCAGGCCCGGAACCGCCTCTCGCACTCCGCCGCGGGTCATGTCAGACCCAGTGCACCGGCGGCAGGCCGGCCTCGTCGAGTGCGGCGTTGACCTGGCTGAACGGGCGGGAGCCGAGGAAGCCGGCCGGGTTCATCGGGCTGGGGTGGCCGGCCTCGATGACGCGGTGCTGCGGGTTGGTGACCAGCACCGCCTTCTTGCGCGCGTAGCCGCCCCACAGCACGAACACGACCCGCCGGTCGAAGGAGTTGAGTGCGTGGATCGCGGCGTCGGTGAAGTGCTCCCAGCCCTGGCCGGCGTGCGAGGCGGCCTTGCCGGCGCGGACCGTCAGCACCGCGTTGAGCAGTAGCACGCCGTCGGCGGCCCACGGCGTGAGGTCGCCGTTGGCCGGCGGGGTGACGCCGAGGTCCTCGCGCATCTCCTTGTACACGTTGCGCAGCGACGGCGGCACGGGCACGCCGGGGCGCACCGAGAAGCTCAGGCCGTGCGCCTGGCCCTCCTTGAAATACGGGTCCTGGCCCAGGATGAGCACCCGCGCCTGCTCCGGCGGGCAGAGCCGGAACGCGGTGAACAGGTCCGGCAGCGGCGGATACACCGGGCCGGCCGCATACTCGGCCTCCACGAACGTCTGCAGGCGTTGCACCACCTCGAGGTCGAGGTGCGGCTTCATCACGTCACGCCAGCCGGCGGGGAGGAGCTCCAACAGATCCAACGACATGCACGGAACTCTACGAGCCGGGTACGACATTTTGGCGACGCAGGTCGGACCCGCGGGCGGGGGCGCACAACGCCGTCACCCGCTCGAGGTGACCAGCGACGCCGTGACGACGGTGTTGCCGAGGTACCCCTCGCGCTGCCGGTCGAAGGTCCCGCCGCACGTCACCAGCTGCAGCCGCGCGCCGCCGGCCGGCCCGTAGACCTGCCCGGCCGGGAACGCCGTCTTGTCGTACAGCTGCACCGCGTCGACCCGGAACGTCGCCGCCGACCCGTCCTGCCGGTCGACGGTCACCTCGTCGCCGGGCTTGAGCCGGCCGAGCTCGTAGAAGACGGCCGGCCCGGTGGCGGCGGTGTCGACGTGCCCGACGAGCACGGCGTTGCCGCGCTCGCCCGGTGTCGGTCCGCGGCGGTACCACCCGACCTGCCCCGCCTCCGACAGCGCCGGCGGCTGCAGCATCCCGTCCTCGTCGACGTCGACGCGCTCGACGGGCGCGTCGACGCCGATCGCCGAGATCACCACCCGCACGGGCGCGGACGCGCCGGTCATGAAGTTGCCGGTGATCCCCGAGAACCCGGACCCGGCGGGCACGAACGGCGGCGCCGTGCCCAGCGACCGGCCGATCATCGTCACGCCGGCCACCACCAGCGCGATGATCAGCAGCGCGGGCAGCGCCCGCCAGCGCCCGTCCGGCCGGACGAGCAGCGTCAAGCGGTGCGACGCCGCAGCGTGAGCGCGCCCGCGGCGCCGATGACCAGCAGTCCACCGCCGGCGGCCATGAGCGCGTGGTTCGGCGGGCGCGACATCGCCCCGCCGCCGGTGGGCACCCCGCCCGTGGGCGCGACGACCAGCTGTACCACGGCCGACGTGCCGTCCCCGCAGTCGATGCTGACGTTGAATGTCCCCTCCTGGGTGCTGGTCGGGATGTTGACCGTCACGGAGAACACGCCCGAGGTCTTTCCCGGCTCCATCGGGATGCGCTCGGCCAGGCCCAGCGTGGTGCCGGCGACGTCGGCCTCGCGCACCCCGTCGGCGCACACGACGCTGAAGGTGACCGGCCCGCCCGGCGTCACCGTGTCCGGCGAGACCGCGGCGCTGGGGCCGGCGGAAGGGGCAAGCGCGACCGCGCCCAGCGCAGCCAGAAGAGTCTGCATGTCGTACATCTCACGGAAAAACGGGGTGAAGTGGACACACCCGTGCGGGGCGGTGGGACTATTGGGGTAGGAAATGTCGCACTGACGCGCCCCGCCGCGCACTGCACCACGTACATCTGAAATCCTGCCCGAAGGGCGCCATAAGCGCCGGTCGTGGGCAATGGCGGCCGCGGCCAGGAGCCGGACTGCGGGACGAGACGGGAACGACGCGCATGAGTGAGTACAACATCACATACCCCGAGGGCGAGCTCGAGCTCAAGGTACGCAAGGCGACCGAGGGACCGTCGGGCCTGGAGATCGGATCCCTGCTCAAGCAGACCGGCCAGGTCACGCTCGACACCGGCTTCGTCAACACGGCGTCGTGCGTCTCGTCGATCACCTACATCGACGGTGACGAGGGCATCCTGCGCTACCGCGGCTACCCGATCGAGCAGCTGGCCGAGGGCTCGTCCTTCCTCGAGGCCTCCTACCTGCTGATCCACGGCGAGCTGCCCAGCGCCACGCAGCTGCAGAGCTTCACCACCCGCATCCAGCACCACACGCTGCTGCACGAGGAGATGCGCCGCTTCTTCGACGGCTTCCCGCGCGACGCGCACCCGATGGCGGTGCTGTCCTCGGCGGTCAGCGCGCTGTCCACCTTCTACCAGGACAGCCTCAACCCGTTCGACGAGGAGCAGGTGGAGATCTCCACCATCCGGCTCATGGCGAAGGTGCCGACCATCGCGTCGTACGCCTACAAGAAGGCCATCGGCCAGCCCATGCTGTACCCGGACAACTCGCTGGGCTACGTCGAGAACTTCCTGCGCATGACGTTCGGCGTGCCCGCGACGCCCTACGAGATCGACCCTGTCGCGGTCAAGGTCCTCGACATGCTCCTGCTGCTGCACGCCGACCACGAGCAGAACTGCTCGACCTCCACGGTCCGCCTCGTCGGCTCCAGCCAGGCCAACCTCTTCGCGTCCGTCTCCGCCGGCGTCAACGCGCTCTTCGGCCCGCTGCACGGCGGCGCCAACCAGGCCGTGCTCGAGATGCTGCAGGACATCCAGGCCGACGGCGGCGACGTCGCCTCGTTCGTGCGCAAGGTCAAGAACAAGGAGGACGGCGTCCGGCTCATGGGCTTCGGGCACCGGGTCTACAAGAACTACGACCCCCGCGCGGCGCTGGTCAAGAAGGCCGCCCAGGAGGTCCTGGGCCGCATGGCGCAGCCCGACCCGCTGCTCGACCTGGCCATGCAGCTCGAGGAGATCGCGCTGGCCGACGACTTCTTCGTCTCCCGCAAGCTGTACCCGAACGTCGACTTCTACACGGGCCTGATCTACAAGGCCATGGGCTTCCCCACGACGATGTTCACCGTCCTGTTCGCGCTCGGCCGCCTGCCCGGCTGGATCGCGCAGTGGCGCGAGATGATCAAGGACCCCGACACCAAGATCGGCCGGCCCCGCCAGGTCTACACCGGTTACGGCGCCCGGGATTACACCCCGATTGCCGCCCGGTAAAGACCCGCTGCGCCGAGCGGTTCTTGCTCGTTTGTCTACTTGACGGAGATCGACCCCAGCTGTCTCATACATGAGTCCGTCTGGGGTCGTTGTCCGTTTTCGACAGGAGCATTCGGAGCAGCATGAGCGCGCCAACGTTGTCGCCGCTACTCACCGCGGCTGTACAGGACCGCACGTCAGGTGCCACCGGAGTGGCCCGGCAGGTGCTCGACGGCCTGGCCGAGTTCGTGCACGACCCGGCGGCCCTGCGCGCGATGGTGGCACCGCTGCCGGGCCTGCTGCCCGGGTACGCCTCGATGTGGCACATCGCGCGCGCAGCCAACGGCGACGACCCCGGCCCCGCCCTGCGCGCGATCCGCGAGCAGCTCGACCGCGACGTCGAGCGCTCGGTGTCCGTGGCCACGCGGGTGCTGCGGCAACGCGGCGGCTGGGTGCGCACCGCGCCCAGCAGCGCCCTGGTCAAGGCGACGGTGGCCGGCCTGCCCGCCGGCACCGTCGACGCGCCCGGCACCGAGGGCCTCGAGCCCGTCACCGGCATCGGCGGCGCCGACGCCATCAGCCCGACCCGCGTGCTCAACATCAAGGGCACCCTGGAGCTGGCCCGCAGCGTGCCGACGATCGTCGTGACGACGTCGCTGAAGCTGGTCCCGGAGGACGTCTTCGAGGGCCTGGGCTCCCCGCTGTTCGAGCGCATCCCGCTCGACGCCTTCTGGGCCGTCGTGCTCGACGGCGAGCTGCTGACCCCGGCCGAGGCCGGGCGCCGCGCCGCCCGCCTGGGCTGAGCGCCGTGGGAGCGCGCCCAGTCGTCGACCGCCATGCATTGATGTAGCCGAGCAACGGTAAACGTTCTTTCGAGATCCGCTCCGAAACCCTTTTCTGCCAACGGGTTGTGCGATCGTGTGCGGTCGTGTGTTCCACATTGGACAGATCCACACGGTCGGGAAGACGGCACGAATTGGGGGCTGTGCAGCGGCTGGCCGGGGGAGTACATTTCGTGCAACCCAAGGACGGCCGGGGCCGCCGCTTCCCCCGTGGCGGCGGCCCCGGTCCTTGGTCCTGGGGGTTCCCCGCGCTGACGCGGGACCGCGGCCGCGCGGCGCCTAGGAGGTAAAGCCCAGGTCCGCGGGGGCGCCGGAGACCGGCGCATCGTCGGGCAGGTCAGGCAGCCCGAACAGCTCGGTCAGCCCGGTGATCTGCAGCAGCCGGTGCACGAACGGCGACGGGCTGCGCACCTCCATCGCCCCGCCCACATCGCGCGCCTTGTTGTTCACGGCGACCAGCGTGCCGATGCCGATCGAGTCCATGAACGGCACCCGGCGCAGGTCCACGGTCAGCTGGCGCGGGCGGTAGGTCTCCAGGGTGTCCAGCACCACCGAGCGCAGCGCCCCGACCGTCGCCGCCTCCAGCGGCCCTAGGACTTCCACCACGATCGTGCCGCCCGGAACGTCGCCGGAGCGGTGCGTCCGGACCATTGCGTCGCCCATTCGACCCGCGTACCCAGCGCCGGAGGGCGGAAACGTCACGGATTGGCCGAGATCAACAACGGCAGGGTCAGCCCGTAGACGGCCAGCAGGACACAAGCCTCCGGGCGGGTGATCCGGCTACCCCGCTTGAGCAGCAGCCACGCCAGCACGCCCGCCGCGACCATCGCGGTGACCGCGGCGAAGCCGAACGGCGCGATCGTGTCGCGCCCCGCCGCCAGGCCCACCACCGCGCCGCCGATGAGGCTGTTGAACAGGTTGCTGCCCAGCAGGTTGCCGACCATCAGGTCGCCCTCGCCGCGGCGCTGGGCCTGCACCGACGTCATCAGCTCCGGCAGCGCCGTGCCGCCGGCCACCAGGGTGAAGCCGATAAGGGTGTCGCTGACGCCCCACCGGTGCGCCAGCGTCGAGGCGTTGGCCACCACCAGTTGCGCGCCGCCGAGCGTCGCGGCCAGGCCGAGCGCGATGCGGGTCACCTCGACCCACCAGCGCCCCGGCGGCGGCGAGGGCTCCACGAACGCGGCAACGTCGTCGGGCAGCGGGTCGTCCGGCGGCACCCGCGACAGGCGCACCAGCAGGGCCAGCGCGCCGAGGCTCAGCAGCGCCAGCAGTACCCCGGCCACAAGCTTCAGCCCGACCAGGGCGAACGCCCCGAACACGCTGACACCGGCGACCATCAGCGGCGCCTCCCGCACGGGCACCGAGGAGCGCACGAGCACCGGCGAGACCACCGCGACCACGCCCAGGATCAGCGTGACGTTGAGGATGTTCGACCCGACCAGGTTGCCCAGCGCCAGCCCCGCGTTGCCGCGCACCGCCGCCGTTCCCGACACCACGAACTCCGGCGCGCTCGTGCCCAGCCCGATGACGACGACCCCGACGATGACCGGCGCGACCCGCAGCACCGTCGCGAGGCGACCCGCGCCCACGACCAGCTGGTCGGCGCCGACGGTCAGCAGCGCCAGGCCGACGATGCCGAGCCCGGCGACGAACAGGGTCGACATCCGCCTCCTCCCAGCGATTCGTCCGGCGAAACCATACCGGTCCGCCGCGCCGGCCACGCTGCGCCGCCGGTGACTGCGCACTGTCACCCCGCCGTGGCGCTGCAGAGCGGTGTCGAAGGGCTTCGAAGATCGGCGAGCGTCACAGTCGGAAATCCGAAACCGGTTCCGGCGGATTGACCGTCTCCACGGCTGGCGCAAAGCCGCACAGGGCTCTAAAGTTTTCATCGAGACCGGCGTCTTCCCCCGTGGATGCCGGTCTCACCATTTTTCTGGGCACGGGCGGGCTGTCTCCACAATGGACGCCACGGTAGATTGACCCCGGCGGAGGGAGCGGTCGAGTGCCTTGTCCACGTTGCGGAGCCGATAGGGTCGACGTCGCCGGCTACTGCATCAACTGCCGTCTCTACCGCGGCCCGGCCCAGCTCCCGGCCCAGCACCCGGCCTATGCGACGCCTCCGCAGCCCGCGCGGCGCAATCCGCTGCTGATCCCCGGCATCATCTTCGGCGTCGTCTGCCTGGCGCTCGTGAGCGCCGTGATCGTCTATGCCCTGACGTCCGGCGGCGACGAGACCGCCGCGCCCTCCGGCGCCGACGCCAACCCGGTCGTCGAAACCAGCGACACCGCCGCGCCCACGCCGGCCGACACGCCCTCGGCCACCGATGACCCGAGCGCGTCGGCCTCCGCCAGCGCCGGGCCCAGCGCCTCCGCCGCGCCCTGCATCGCCGGCGTGTGGCTGGAGGAGAAGCACGACGAGCAGGTCACCGTGCGCAACACCGGCACGTTCCTGTTCAGCGGCAACGGCGCATACCACCGCTACAGCGACACCGGCCGCGTCGTCATCGACTACGGCGACGGCACGCACCTGCGCGGCAGCAACGGCAGCACCACCTTCGACTACGTCTTCGCGGGCTTCATCTCCTACCAGTACAAGGTCAGCAACGGCGTCATCACGTACTCCTCGCCCCGCCCCGACGGCACGGAGACGTTCATCCGCAACGGCCACACCGACTACAGCGGACCGTTGACGGCCCACGTCCCCTCGCCCCAGCGGGTCAACTGCGGCTCCGTGGCCATGAGCCTCGCCAGCAACATCGCCACCGTCCAGCTGAAGCGGACCAGCCCCGCACCCTGAGCCGCCCTCCGGGGCCGCTGAGCGCCCCGCTGCGGGCTTCAAGAGCCAAAGACGCAGCAGGTGTACCCCATGAGCCTGAGCCGCCCGTCCAGCGTTCGCCCGCCGCGGGGCGCACGAGTATGTGAGCAAACCGTCCACGGTGGAAGCAATCGTCGTCAACCTGACGTACCTCGGGCCCGTCCCGCTCGCCGGCGTGCGGCCCGCGGTCAGTGCCTGATCTGGGATCTTGACCTGAAAGGAAATGCTCTCGGTCCGATAGGCGACGGAAGAACCACAGACGCCGAACTACCGTGCGACACATGACGATCGACTTCCCGCACGGCTGGTGGGGTACGGACCTGGGCGTCGCCCGGGCGAGCGTGGGCACCTACGAGCTCTACCCCACCGAGAGCCTGCCGGTCGTGGACGAGTCGCGCTTCGACGGCACCTTCTCCTGGCTGGTGCCCGATGCGCCGCACGACCCGCTGCGGGCCATGGAGGTCGCCGCCCTCGCCGAGCACATCGCGCTGCCGGCCCCGTTCGAGCGGTTCATGAGCAGCCAGGTCCTGATGGACGCCATCCCGTCCTGCACCGGCTGCGACTTCGACCTCGCACCGCGCCCGGTCCCGAGCCCCGTCGAGCCCGCCGCGCAGCTCGTGCGGTTCCTGCGCGACCAGCGCGACACCGTCATCTGGTACCTCTACCTGCGCCCCGGCGCCGAGCCGTTCGTGATCGCCTCGCCGTGGCTGCTGGAGATCGTCGGCCTCGAGGACGTCGACCGCACCACCCTCATCGCCAACATGGTGCGGGCCGCCGACGGCTTCGAGCAGTTCGTCCACCGCTTCTGGCTGGAGAACTCGCTGTGGTTCAGCGTCAACGAGGGCGACGAGTCCACGGACGAGATGAACCTGTACCTCGCGCACTACACGGCCGCCATTTAATCTCTTGCATCGGCGGCGGCACCGAGCCTATCTTTGAATACGTCAAGCACGCAGAGCGGATCGGAAAGGACCGGACGATGAGCGAGCACCGCGAGTCACGACTGGACGCGCACAGCGCGATCCGTCGCGCCGCGCTGGCCGCGGGTCGCCGGTCGTGGCTGCTCAGCGGCTTGTCGAAGGCCACGGGTAGGTGGCGAGGCTAGGGGACGCCCCCGGCCACGCGAACCGCCCGGAGCAACACCGGGCGGTTTTTTCATGCCCTCAGGCATTGAAGTTGGTCGTTGAAAATTGCATATAGCGACACACGCCGTGGTAGCCCAAATGGCAGAGGCGTTCCCTTCAAAAAGGAACCAGTGCGGGTTCGACTCCCGCTCGCGGCACGCAAGATCGTTTGGTTGCAGTTGCAGTTCGTCGTGCAGATGAAGGGAGGAGGCCCGGTGACCGCGGTTCTCGTACTCAACGCCGACCTCGGACCCCTGCACCGGGTCTCAATCCGCCACGCCATCCGCATGCTCCTGCGTGAGGTGGCCGTGATCCACGAGGCGGAGCCGGACCGGTTGATCGGGGTCTACCCGCTCCCGCGGGTCGTTCGGCTCGTGTCCTACGTCGTCACCCGCTGGCGCTTCACCGGCGGGCCGGCCTGGTCCCGCGCCGGTGTCCACGCCCGCGACGGCCGCCGCTGCGGTTACTGCGGCGCCGAGGCGACGACCATCGACCACATCCTGCCCCGCTCGCGCGGCGGCCGGAACAGCTGGAAGAACACCGTTGCGGCCTGCACGGGCTGCAACCAGCGCAAGGGTGACCGCACCCCCGCCGAAGCGGGCATGGTGCTGCGCGTCAAGGCGTCGGTTCCGACGTGGGGCGCGCTCGTCCAGCGCTGACACATGGCCCCGGCGGCGCGGCTCCTTCGCTACCGCCCGCCGCCGGGGCCCCACGGGTCTGTAGCTCATCAGGTAGAGCGCCGCTCTTGCAAAGCGGAGGTGGCCGGTTCAAGTCCGGTCGGATCCACGCCCGGGTGGCCCAAGGGAAGAGGCGCCTGATTCAGGGTCAGGAGGTTGGAGGTTCGAATCCTCTTCCGGGTACGCACGGCGCCGCCCCCTCGCCGGGGGCGGCGCCACATGGAGAGTTGGCCGAGAGGTAAGGCTGCGGCTTGCTAAGCCGTCGACGGGGGAGACCCCGCGGGGGTTCGATCCCCTCACTTTCCGCGCCCTTGTAGCTCAGTGGAGAGAGCGCCTGGCTACGAACCAGGAGGCCGGAGGTTCGAATCCTCCCGGGGGTACGCGTGTGTCATTGGGAAGGCCAGCCGATTTGGTGCCGGCACCCGTCTCGAAAACGGCGTTGGGTTCACGCCCGTGTGGGTTCGACTCCCACCCTTCCCGCGCAACCGGTCCACGGCCCGCCGGCACGCCCGCGCGAGCCGCCCCAGGTCCGCCTCGACCGCCCGCCGGTCGCTCCCGCTCGGCGTCATCTCCTGCCACATCGGCACCATCGTCCGGCTCCGTCCTGTCTCGCTCGTCTTCATGCACGACGAACGAGCGGCGCGGATCCGGACAGGTTCCGGCTAGCGGGCTCTGCCGAACGCGTAGCGGGTCAGGACGCGAACGCTGCCCCCGCTGCGCTGCCGGGCCGCCGCCGGCAGCATCGTGAGCGCGTGGATGCGCGACGAGAGGTGCCAGCGCGCGGCCCGCCCGGCCCGCGGCCACCCGTGCTCGTCCATGTGCCGCGCCGCCGCCACGAAGAACTCCCGCGCCTCGCTGAACCGGTTCCCGGTCACCGCCGTCGACGCCGACAGGCTCTCGCCGTGCCGCCGGTACTGGAACACGACCTCGTCGTCGGCGACGAGCCCCCCGCCGCGGGTCACCAGCGCCAGGATGAGCTTCAGGTCCTGGATGACCTTCAGCTCGGGGTCGAACCCGACCGCCTGAATCTCCGCGGTACGCCACACCAGCGACGGAAAGTACAGCCAGTTGCCCCGCAGCAGGCTCACCGCGAGCTCCTCGCCGGCCATCGCCACCGTCCCGGCGAACTTCGGCGCGTACACCCGCCGCTTCGTCGTGTCCGCCAGGGTCTTCACCACGGCCCCGTCGCCCCCGATGACCTCGACCCCCGGCTGCACCAGCACGGCATCCGGGTGCGCCTCGAGCAGCTCGTGCACCCGCTGCACGTACCGCGGCAGCATCACGTCGTCGCACCCCATGATGACCATGAACGGCCCGGTCGCGAGGTCCACGCACTGCTGGAAGTTCCCGGTGATCCCGAGGTTGCGCGGATTGCGCCGGTACTGCACCCGCGCATCGCTCATCGCCGCGAAGTACTCGGGAATCCCGGTCTCCCGCTCCGCCGGGTTGTCGTCGATGACGGTCAGCCGCCACCGCTCGTCGGTCTGCGCGAGAATGCTCTCGACGGCGACCTTCAGCAACTTCAGCTCGCCGTAGTGCGGCAGCATGATGTCGAGCACCGTGCGATCCTAGCGGCCGTCGCGCGGCGCCTCTTCCCGCGTCGCCCCGCGCACCGGATATGTCCGCCGCCCCGCGACGGACATATCCGACTTTTCGGTTATGCCCAGCTCCCGACGGCCGGCGGCTCTGAGCACAAAAAATCCGCCCCGGCCGTGACAACGACCGGGGCGGTTCGATGCGTCTAGATCAGTGCCGGGCTCGCCGCGGACCGGCCGGGGGCTGGCCCGCCGCGGCGCGCTTGGCAGCCTGCTCATCCGGAGCGTTCGAGTCTTCGTCCCACGCCTTCGCCCGGCGGATCTCGTCGAAGAACCCGAGCAACCGGTCGAGCTCCTGCGTGCTCGTCTTGTCGTCGGCCCGGACGGCCTTGCCCTTCTTGTTGTGCGAGCGGATCTCGCGGCCCGTCGTGATCGAGGAGGTCTCGTCGGCGGGCTCGGCCTGCTCGTCGGGCATCGGCGCCCGCTGCGCCGGCATACGGCCCGTGGGCTCGTCGTGGTGCCGGGTGGGCGCGGTGACCGGATCGAAGTGGTGCTCGTCGTAGTTGGGCGCGTCGAAGCTGTACCCGTGCGGCCCGTTCTGCAGCGGCTGGTCCTCGCGGTGGAACGCGTGCGGCGGCGCGACGTGCAGGTCGGGGTGCATCCCGCCGTACGTGTTGCCGTTGTGCCCGGGGTGCCCGGCGCCGTTGAGTCCGTTCGGTCCGTGCCCGTTGACGGGAGCCGGTCCATGGCCGTTGACGGGAGCCGGTCCATGGCCGTTGACGGGAGCCGGTCCATGGCCGTTGACCGGCGCCGGACCGTGCCCGTTGCCGTTGTGCGCGTAGCCGTTGGGGCCGTGCCCGTTGTGGCCGTTGTGGGACTGGGCGGGGTGGCCCTGACTGGGGTGGCCCTGACCCGGGTGGCCCTGGCCGGGGAAGCCCTGGCCGCCGCCGTACGTGGTGCCGCCGTGGCCGTTCGCGGGGCCGCCCTGCGCCGTGCCGGGCACGATGGGTGCGGTCGACTCCGGCGTACCACGGAATCCATTGGCGGCCGGGAACGATCCTGTGGCGTCGGCCGGACGCTGGCGCGGCTGCTGGACCGGGGGCTCGCCCGGGTAGCCGCCGGGGCGGCCGGGGCGCTGCGAGCCGTTCGGGGTCAGCGGCGCGAAGCTGCCGGTCGCCGTCGGGTCGGACACGGCCGGGAACGAGCCGGTGCGGGAGCCGCGGTGGCCCTCGTCGTAGCCGTTCGCGCGCGGCGCCTCGAAGGAGCCCGTCGGGTCGACGGCCGGGAAGGAACCGGTCGCGTTGGGGAACGAGCCGGTCGCGGCCGGGAACGAGCCGGTGCGCGGGTCGCGGCGGTCCTCGTCGTAGCTGCGCGGCGCCTCGAACGAGTTCGTGCGCGGCTCCGGGTAGGCGGCACCGTACTCGCCCGTGCGGCTCTCGTAGCCGCGCTCGGGCCCGTCGGGCCGGGTGACGGTCGGGTGCGCGCCCGACGGGTGCCCGTTGGCGGGGCGCCCGTCCACGAGGTACGGCCCGTTGGCGTCGCCGCGGCGGCCGGCGGCCGGGTGGCTAGCGTGCCGCGGTGCGTCCTGGACGGCCGGGAAGGAGCCGGTCATGCCCGTCGCCGCCGACGCGGACGGCGCGACGAGCTCCACCTCGCCCGGCTCCGGCAGCGAGTCGCGCAGGCCGGTGGCGAGGATGAAGACGTTGGGTGCGGCGCCGCGCGGCACGGTCAGGTACGCGCGCTTGCGGGCGTCGATGGGCAGCTTCTCGAGGATCTCGGCGATGGTGTGCGCCGGCGGGGGCAGCTCGGCGGCGTTGGGCGCGCCCACGATGACGGCGCAGCGGTTCACGTCGACGGGCAGGCCGCGGATCCAGTCCGCCGGGTCGTTGAGGTGCTCCGGGCGAATCCACAGCCCGGCCTGTACCACCTCGAGCACCCAGCCGGAGCCGAGCGAGAACGTCGCCTGGCCGGCCGGAGTGTCCAGCAGGTCGGGGCACGGGTTGACCCAGTCGACCGCGCGGGGCGCGCCGGTGCGGGGCGCGTGCCACAGCTCGCGGGCGAACGTACGCCAGCGGGGCAGGCCCTTGGCGTCGATGGTGACCACGGCCCGCTGCCCGGCGGGCGCGCACAGCGGCAGGCCGGTGCGCACGTGGACCGCGCGGCCGAGGACGTCGGCCACGACGGGGCCGACCGGGCCGTCGGCGATGGGGTCCTGCCCGTACGGCGTGTAGACGCAACGGTCGGACGCGAGCGTCGGGATGGCGCCGACCGCGCGCGCGAGCTCGTCGCGCTGCAACGGCTGGTCGCCGGGGTGGCCGAGGATCAGCGCCGGGTTGGCGTGGTCGGTCGGCACCGAGTAGGCCAGGTCGGTCACGCTGCCGACGCGGCGGCGGTGCAGCCACAGGCCGGCCGGGATCTGGTCGAGCACGAGGTCGCCCGGCAGCTCCGGGATCTCGGTGCACAGGTCCGACTCCCAGGCCGGTGCCGGGAAGCGCCAGCCGACGCGGACCGGCTGCACGCCGGTGCGGAAGCGCCAGAAGCCGCCGGGCCGCTGCTCGCCGCGCCCGATCGGCGCGAACAGCGAGCCGCCGGGCACGCCCAGCAGCGGGCCGGCCGCACCGATGACGTCGATGCCGAGCCGCATCGCCAGCATGTGCGCCGCGGCTGGGCGCTCGTTGGTTGCGCAGGCGCCGTCCCAGGCGACGAAGCGCATCGCGGAGAAACCGCGGGGCAGCCCGTTCGCCAGTACCTCGGCCAGCTCCTCGATCATCGCGGGCTGCAGCTTCACCGTGTGGGAGCTGATCACCACCGCGCACTCGGCGGAACCGTGCGGCGAGACGACCAGCGCCGCCGCGCCCGCACTGGGCTCCTCACCGGAGTGGACGACCGCACCGGCACCGAGCCAGGAAACCTTCATCCCGGGCCAGTGACGCAGCCGCACCTGCATCGCCGTGCTCATGCGGACCTCTCAGCACTATGGAGCCAGGCCCCGACTCGGGCGGTTGCCGACCGCGTGGCCGCCGTCCCGGCTGGCGGCCACGAGTGGCCCAGCGCGTCCGGTGTGCGAGCTGCAAGCGGGCAGCAACGAATCAAGATCGCCCTCCGTCGGGTTTGCCACGAGCGGTGCGATGTGGAGGGGGTTCCACACCGATCACCGCAGGGCGGCTCTGCCGGATCGTACCGCGCTGAGTGACGGACGCAACCATCCCGTTTGTCGACGGACCCGCCGGATAAGCCCGACCGACGGGTGGATTGCGCCCGATTTGCTGGCATTGATGGCGACTTCTCCGGAGAGTTGCTCATGCATCGAACCGCAGTCCAACGAATACTGACTGTCACCTTCGCCCCACAACGGCGCCTCGCCGTCGAGGTCATCGGGATCGCGCTGGTCGTCGTGGTCGCGTTCGCGGTGAGCTCCTGCAAAACCTCTCCAATCGGCACAACTGCGGCCGCCCTCGTCACCGGGCCGTTCTCCTGCATACCCGGCGAGCGGGATGCTCGTCCTGTATGACACAACCGGGCAATACGGTTGCCTGACCGAGCTCTAGGCGCTCCAAGCAGGCAATCCGCCCTCGCACCGCGGCGCCTGAGAGCCCCGGGGCAGTGACGAAGTACACCCCCGGATCGGCACTACGACACCTGCTTGACGATCTATATCTGATCGACGTATGACGAGCCGCTGCCGCAGGAGTTCCTGGCCGGCGTGGCGGCCGGGCGGCAACGTGTGGCAGTTGATCCGGAAGTACCCCGGAATCGGTTTTCATGCAGCGACGATCGACGATGCGGTCGCCACGGCCGTCCGGCATCACGACCCAGTGGGCGACGCGGGCCGGCCGCCCCTGACCTAGGTGGCCGAGGTCCCGTTCACGTACGCGATCTTCGACGACCTGCTGTCCGACCTGCTCGCCCCCGGCACGAGGGAACGACACCGCACCCGTTGATCCGCTTCGAGGACGTCGACCCGGACTCCGACCCGGCACAGCTACGCCGGATCGCCGATTATCTGCATTCTCGTAATGTCCCGTTCGCCGTGGCGGTATTCCTCGTTTACGACGACGCCAAGAGCGTCTATTCCGGCGGCGTCCGGTATCGCACCCTGAGCGAATCCCCGCAGGTGGTAGCGGCCCTGCGCGACATGACAGACCACGGCGGCACGCTGATCATGCCTGGCACCCCCGGACATCTGGGAGTCCCCGCACTACGCGGCCAGCACTTCAACGGCATCCTGACCGGCACCGGTACACGCTCAGTGAGCCAGTTCTTCCCAAACGTCGTAAAAGGCGCATACGGTACGCCGGTAATCCCGGAATCACTTGGAAACGTTGCAACACAAAGATTTAACCAGCACGGTGTCCAACTTGTCCCAGATCTCCCAGCTTCTCGCGAGACGCCAGCCGGTCCTCCGCGACAACATGGCGAGCTTCTTCTACTACCAGTTCCCGGCACTACAATACGTACCGCAGTTGATTGACGGCATACAGTAAATGAGCTAATCCTTCGTAGGAGCCCCCACACTCCTCTGATTTCCGGGTGCATCATCCGAAGACTGGAACTCGTCCAGTCTTTCACTCTTAACTGACAAGACACGTTTTCAGTTGAGCGTTTAAGCAGTTCAGCCCGCTACCCGCGCCGAACATCCGACATTCCGGTAGCGCCCCCTTTGCTCCCCTCTACGCCCCTTAACGCTCCCTTTGTCAGCGCCCCGCGCCCCTCCCTGGCCAATGCAGTGGACGACCTTTCCCGCCTCTCCCGCTACACCGGCGCCTGGCTGGTGATGCGGTCGTCGGGCCGCGCTGCCGGACAGCACCCGCCGCGGCCCGGAATGTGAGCCGCAGCGGCACGCCGACTAGCTGTGCGCGGACGCCGGTGCGGAAGCGGCATGTGTTCGCGTGTGGCGTCTGCCGCGGCCGGAGACGACGCGGCGGCTGACGAGGTGTCCGCGACCGGGGACGTTGGCCGCAGCGCTCCTGAGTGTGCCGACCGCAGATGCGGATGTGGATGCGGTCGGTCCGGCCGCGTGCGCGGATTCGGCGGGTGTGGCGGTCCCGGCCAGGGGCCGGCGGGCGACGGCGCGGGGATGGCCGTTGGTTCGGGCTGTGCTGCCGGGCGGTGCCCGTCGCGGCTTGGAACGTTGGCCGCGGCTGTACGCCGACTATGTGCGTGCGGGCGCTGGTGTGGCAGACGGCGTGTGTTCCCGTGTGGCGTCCGCTGCTACCGGAGGCGGGGCGGCAGGCGGTGTCCGCGAGCGACGGCGCGGGCATGGACGCTGGTTCGGTTGCGCAACTGGGTGGCGCCCGCCGCGGCCCGGAGCGTGAGCCGCGGCGGCACGCCGACTAGCTGTGCGCGGGCGCCGGTGCGGCAAACGGCGTGCGCTCCTGGATGGCGTCCGCCGCTGTCCGAGACGGCGCAGCAGGCGCGGTGCCCGCGAGCGACGGCGCGGACGCGGCGGCCCCGGCCGCAGCGACGGCGGGCGAAGCAGACGCCGTGGGCACAGAGCCCGCGGACGCGAACGCGGCGGTTCCGGGCGCGGCGTCGGACGGCGTGGACGCGGCAGCCGCGGTGGGCGTGGCGGCCCTGGACGCGAACGCGGCGGTTCCGGGCGCGGCGTCGGATGGCGCGAGCGCGGCAGCCGCGGTGGGCACAGTGCCGGTGGAGGCGAACGCGGCGGTTCCGGGCGCGGCGTCGGATGGCGCGAGCGCGGCAGCCGCGGTGGGCACAGTGCCGGTGGAGGCGAACGCGGCGGTTCCGGGCGCGGCGTCGGACGGTGCGGGCGCGGCAGACGCCGTGGGCACGGCGGCCGCGGATGCGAACGCGGCGGTTCCGGGCGCGGCGTCGGACGGCGCGGGCACGGCAGACGCGGTGGGCACAGCGCCCGCGGACGCCGTGGGCGCGGCGGCCGCGGATGCGAACGCGGCGGTTCCGGGCGCGGCGTCGGACGACGCGGGCGCGGCAGACGCGGCGGATGCGAACGCGGCGGTCCCGGGCGCGGCCTCGGCGGGTGCGGCGTCCGCGGGCGCGGCGTCCGTGGCTGCGGCGTCCGCGGGCGCAGGCGGCGCCGCCGCCGGGGCCGGACGGTCCAGGTGGCGGAACGCCAGCAGGGCGCCGGCGATCGCCGCCCCCAGCAGCCCCACCGCCGCGAACCCCCACGACGGCGACCCGGTGTCGATGGCCCAGCCCGCGAGCGGCGAGCCGATGGCCAGGCCGACGGTCAGGGAGGAGCCGTGCCAGCCCATGGCCTCGCCGCGGGCCGACGGCGGGACCAGGCGGCTCACCAGGTCGACGCTGGCGCTCAGGGTGGGTGCGCACAGGGCGCCGGCCGGCAGGAGCGTCAGGAACAGCAGGGGCCAGGCGTCGCCGACCAGGCCGGCGGGGATGGTGAACAGGCTCAGGCCGCCGAGCAGGGCGACCAGCGGGACCGCGCGCGGCAGGGCGCCGTACACGAAGCCGCCGATCAGCGAGTACACGCCCCACGCGGCCAGCAGGGCGCCGACCAGGCCGACCTGGTCCGCGTTGCGCAGCATGGCGACGATGCCCAGATCGGTGCCGGCCAGCACGACGGTCGTGGCCGCGGCGGCGGCGCAGACGGCGACGAAGCGGGGGGTCAGCCAGTCGCGGCGGCGCACCGGGGGCGCGGCGGGGGAGCCGGGGTCGGCGGCGGTCTCGTGGACCGGCGGGTTCGCGATGAACAGGGCCGCACCGGCCAGGATCAGGGCGGCGCCGATCGACCACATGGCGACGCGGCCCGACAGGGCGCTCATGAGCGCCACGGCCAGCGGCGGGCCGGCCATGAACGACAGCTCGACGGACATCGAGTCCAGGGCGTAGGCCTGGCGGCGGTGCTCCACGGGCACGAGCGCGGCGATCGACTGGCGGATCACCGAGAAGACCGGCAGGGAGAAGACGCCGGCGACGAAGGCGCCGACGAGCAGCGCCGGATAGGACAGGGACGGCGCGGCGGTCCAGAAGACGGCCTCGGCCACCGTGGTCACCACCAGCATGGGGCGCAGGCCGCGGCGATCCACGAAGCGGCCGTTGAGCGGGCCGCCGAGGGCCGTGCCTACGGTCAGCGCCGCCCCGACCAGGCCCGCCGCGCCCCAGCCCCTGTGGAGGTCCTGAGCGACGTGCAGGGTCATGGTCACCCCGATCGCGGTGATCGGGATGCGGGCCAGCAGGGCCAGCACCATCAGGGGCCGCACGCCCGGTAGGGCGAGGACGCGGCGGTAGGGGGTGAGACGCATGGGGTCATCATGTCGTGGGGGTATGACAAAAACGCGCGATTATCCGGGGAACCGGGTCGGTCGAGCCGCAGTCCAAAGAGGAAGACCTATGGATGGAGCTGAATCACGATGAAGTCCCGGATCCTCGTTGCCGCCCTGCTCACGCTCGCTTTGGGCGCCTGCTCGGACGCCCAGGACGACGCCGGTGGGGCCAGCTCGGCCGCCACCTCCGGGCCGGCGGCCGTGAGCAGCGACACGGCGAGTAGCGCCGCGACCGGCAACCCCAGCGCCGGGCCGCAGACCGACCCGAGCTCGAAGGCGAACACCGGCGGCAACACCACCGCCATGGACACGCTGGTGACCTTCACCCGCACCGGCGGGCTGGCCGGCAACAACGACAAGCTGGTCGTGCGCCCCGACGGGTCATACACGATCACGACCCGCCAGGGCAGCAGGGACGGCAAGCTCACCACCGACGAGCTCAACGCGCTCAAGGCCGCGCTCGCCTCGACCGACTTCAACAAGATGCCGACCGTGAACGACAACGGGGCGGTGGCCGACGCCTACACCTACACCGTGACGTACAGCGGCCGGCAGATCACCGCGAAGGACGGCGCGATCCCGCCCGCCCTCCAGCCGGTGATCAGCGCGCTAGGCGCCTTCCTCAGCAAGTAGCCCGTCGATGCGGGCCAGCTCGTCGCCCGACAACTCCAGGTTGCGCAGGGCACCGAGGTTGTCCAGCAGCTGCTTGACGCTCGACGCCCCGATGATCAGCGAGGTGACCCGCGAGTCGCGCAGCGCCCAGGCCAGCGCCAGCTGGGCCAGGCTCTGGCCGCGCTCGCGGGCCACCTCGTTCAGCGCCCGGATCAGCTGCAGCCGCGACGGGGTGAGGTCGGTCTCGTTCAGGAAGACGCTGGTGCGCACCCGGGAGTCCTCGGGGATGCCGTCGAGGTACCGGTCGGTCAGCAGCCCCTGCGCGAGGGGCGAGAAGGGGATGCACCCGGCGCCCTCGGCCTCGAGCACGCCGAGCAGCTCCGGCTCGATCCAGCGGTCCAGCATCGAGTACCGCGGCTGGTGGATCAGCAGCGGCGTGCCGAGGTCGCGCAGGATGCGGGCCGCCTCGGCGGTCTGCTCGGGGCTGTAGTTGGAGATGCCGACGTAGAGGGCCTTGCCGGAGCGCACGGCGGCGTCCAGCGCCCCCATCGTCTCCTCCAGCGGCGTGTCCGGGTCGGGGCGGTGCGAGTAGAAGATGTCGACGTAGTCCAGGCCCATCCGCTGCAGCGACTGGTCGAGCGAGGAGAGCAGGTACTTGCGCGACCCCCACTCCCCGTAGGGCCCCGGCCACATCAGGTAACCGGCCTTCGTGGAGACGACGATCTCGTCGCGGTACGGCCGCAGGTCCTCGGCCACGATCCGCCCGAAGTTCTCCTCGGCGGCGCCCGGCGGCGGGCCGTAGTTGTTGGCCAGGTCGAAGTGGGTCACGCCGGCGTCGAACGCCCGGCGCACGATGGAGCGCTGCGTCTCGAACGCCCGCTCGCTGCCGAAGTTGTGCCACAGCCCTAGGGAGATCGCCGGCAGCTTGAGTCCGCTGCGCCCGCTGCGCCGGTAGTGCATGTCCTGGTATCGGTCCGAAGCCGCCTGGTAAGCCACGGGCATGATCCTAAGCTGCCCGGGGGGCCGCCTCGCAGAGGTTCCGCGAGGCGGCCCGCAAACCGGCTAGTGGTGCTCCCACCAGGCGTGGGCGGTCACCGCGGCGTAGGCGTCGACGATGCCGAAGCCGTAGAAGCCGTTGAACTCCTTGCCACCGTCACAGGTCGCGTCGAACTCGGCCGGGCGGCCGACGTCGACGTAGGACACCGTGCGCGGGTTCGGGCAGGCGTGCTCGGCGGCGGAGGTGTAGAGGATCCACTCCACCTTCCACGGCTCCAGGCCGAAGCCCTTGCCCTGCTTGCTGCCGTGCGCGCTGACGATCAGCGCCGCGACGCCGGCCGCGTGCGGCGAGGCCATCGAGGTGCCCTGCAGGTACGTGTAGTACCCGCACTGCCCGGCGGCGTTGCACTGCTTGAACACGGAGTCGGCGAAGTCGGGCAGGACGTTGCCGTCCGCGTCGACCGAGCCCTCCTCCTGCAGCACCTTCTTCGGGTACGTCGACAGGATCTCGTTGCCGACCGTTCGATAGGTATCGGTGCCGAGGCCGTCACGGAAGTACCCGCCGGGCGCCGCGACACTGATGTTCTCGAGCCCGTAGTTGGAGTAGTCGGACTTGTTCAGCGACGGGCCGAGCGCGGACACGCCGATGACGAAGGGGCCCTCCGTCGGCAGGTCCCAGCAGGACCGGTTGTCGATCGGCCGGTCGTAGGCCGAGTCGGCGGGGTAGTCCGGGCTGGAGATGTCCGTGCGCGGGTGCCCCTCGTCCTCGTGGTTGTTGCCGGCCGCGGCGACAAGGGTCACGCCCTTGAAGTGCGCGTACGTGAGGGCGCGGAACATCGCCTTGATGATGGTGCGCTGCTCCGCCTGCGCGGCCGGGGAGTCGGCCGGGTTGGCGGTGCAGTTGTACAGCCACGGGTCGACGTAGAACGACATGTTCACCACGTCGATGCCGTTGTTGGCCGCGTGCACGAGCGCGTTGACGGTCGGCTCCAGGAAGAAGTACCCGGAGTCCTGGCCGCCCTTGAGCTCGACCAGCGACACGTTCGGCGCGACGCCGGAGACGCCGAAGCCGTTGGCCGCCGCGCCGATGGTGCCGGCGACGTGCGTGCCGTGGCCGCCGTCGTCGGTGCCGACCGGGTCGAGGCAGCTCGCGACCTCGCACGGGCCGTCGATGTCGGTCTTGTCCGGTGCGAAGTTCCTCGACAGCGCCCAGTTGAAGTTCGGGGCGATGTCGGGGTTCGACGCGTCGACGCCGGTGTCCAGGATGCCGACGGTCACGCGCTTGTCGCCCGCGTTGACCTTGCGCGCCTTGTCCGACTTGACCGCCGAGAGGCCCCACAGCTTGTCGTCGAGCGGGTCCATGCCGGCCGTGGTCGGCTTGTTCCCGCTCTTCTTGGCGGCCGCGGCCGCCTGCTGGGCCTCTCGCTCCACGTCGCCGGGCCGGTCCTTCTTCGGGGCCTTGCCGATCGCGACCTGGTGGGTCGCGCCGACCAGCTGCGACGTCGCCGCAGCCTTCTCCACGAATCCGTTCTGCGGCGCGACCACCGTGAACATGCCCACCGCGTCGTTGCTGCCGATCACCTGGCCGCCGGCCTTCTTGATGGCGGCGGTGGCGTCGGCGGCCGAGACGTTGTCCGCGGCGATGACCGTGTACTGCGTCGTCGCCGAGGTCTCAGCGCTGGCCGGGGCCGACATAAGGCCGGCCGCCGTCACCGTGAGCGTCGCGGTGAAAACCGCGGCGCCGGTGAGCCTCTTGTTGAATCCCACATAACCTCCCTGGTCGAGGGGATGGGGACATCGAACAAGAGTTGTTGATACGGGGAAACCCTTTCCCGTCAAGATTTTCAGGGCGAGGGGGCGTCAAAAGCCTTGAAAAGCCTGAATCAGAGCTACCGCGACGTCCGCCGTGGGCGCGGCCCGTGACTCCCGGGCCTCACCGTCCGCGCACAGTCACCCGTCATACGGAGCGCGCGATGCGCTCCACCTCGTCGCGGGCCTCGGCCAGCCCGGCGCCGGTGACCTGGCGATAGATCTTGATCGCGGCGATGAGGTTCTGCGCCCGCAGCGCCTCGGTGAACTCCGGCGGCATTCCGGCCGCGCCGGGAAACGCATCGGCGAGGGCGGGGTCGAGGCCGAAGTGGCGGTACAGGAATGCGACCTGCCGTTCGAGGCGGGCCAGCCGGGTGGCGTCGTCGGCGTACATCAGCACACCGTATGGCGATCGGCCCGGAAACGAAGTCGGGGAGCCGCCAGAAGGCGACTCCCCGAACTGTCAAAAACCGTCAGGCGATCGGCTCCGCAAAGGGATCCTCGGACGTGTCCACCGGAATCTCCGCCGCGGCGGCCCGGGCGGCGGCCGCGCCGCGCGCCGAGCGCTCCTCGTCGGTGATCGGGAAGTGGCACGCGACCGTCTGGCCGGGCAGCAGCTCCCGCAGCGGCGGCTCCTGCGACGCGCACAGGTCCTGCGCCTTCCAGCACCGGGTGCGGAAGCGGCAGCCCGACGGCGGGTCGATCGGGCTGGGCACGTCGCCGGTGAGCAGGATGCGCTCGCGGTGCGCCTTGTCGCGGCGGCCCGGGTCGGGCACCGGCACGGCGGACAGCAGCGCGAACGTGTACGGGTGCAGCGGCGTCGCGTAGAGCCCGTCGCGCGACCCGACCTCGACGACCTTGCCCAGGTACATGACCGCGACCCGGTCCGAGATGTGCCGGACGACGGACAGGTCGTGCGCGATGAACACGTACGTCAGGTTGAACTCGCGCTGCAGGTCGTCCAGCAGGTTCACGACCTGCGCCTGGATCGACACGTCCAGGGCGGACACCGGCTCGTCGGCGATGATGAGCTTCGGCTGCAGGGCCAGGGCACGGGCGATGCCGATGCGCTGGCGCTGGCCGCCGGAGAACTCGTGCGGGTAGCGGTTGTAGTGCTCGGGGTTGAGCCCGACCAGCTCCAGCAGCCGCTGGACCTCCCGCTTCTGCCCGTGCGCCGTCTTGATGTTCTGCACCTGCAGCGGAGCGCCGACGATCGAGCCGACGGTGTGCCGCGGGTTCAGCGACGAGTACGGGTCCTGGAAGATCATCTGCACCTCGCGGCGCAGCGGGCGCATCTTGCCCACGCCGAAGTGCGAGATGTCCTGGCCCTCCAGCAGCACCTGGCCGCCGGTGGGCTCCAGCAGCCGGGTCATCAGGCGGCCGGTGGTGGACTTGCCACAGCCGGACTCGCCCACGAGGCCGAGCGTCTCGCCGGCCTTGACGGCCAGGTCGATGCCGTCGACCGCGCGGACCGCGCCGACCTTCCGCTTGATGAACGCGCCCCGCATGATCGGGAAGTGCTTCTCCAGGCCCCGCACCTCGAGGAGGTTCTCGCCGCCGCGCTGTGGTACCGCGGCCGGCTGGGGTTGGGTGCTCGTCGTCGACACTGTCGTGCTCCTCAGAGGTTCGGGGCGATGTCCGACTTGAAGATGGCCGCGCGCTCCGCCGGCGGGATGTGGCAGGCGACGCCGTGCTTGGGCGTGGCCTCCGCCAGGGCCGGTTCGACCGTCTTGCAAGGGATGCCGTTGCGCTCCGCGTAGGGGCAGCGCGGGTGGAAGGAGCAGCCGCTCGGGAGGTTGATGAGCGACGGCGGGTTGCCCTTGATCGGCACCAGCCGGTCGCGCACCTCCCGGTCGACGCGGGGCATCGACGAGAGCAGGCCCCAGGCGTACGGGTGCTCGGGGCGGCGGAAGACGGCCTCCGCGGTGGCGTGCTCGACGCACTTGCCGCCGTACATCACCAGGATGTCGTCGGCCACCTCGGCCACGACACCGAGGTCGTGGGTGATGATGATGACCGCCGAGTTGAACTCCGACTGCAGGTCGCGGATCAGGTCGAGGATCTGGGCCTGGACCGTCACGTCGAGCGCCGTGGTGGGCTCGTCGGCGATGAGCAGCTGCGGGTTGTTCACCAGCGACATCGCGATCATCGCACGCTGGCGCATACCGCCGGAGAACTGGTGCGGATAGTCGTCCACGCGCCGCTGCGGCTGCGGGATGCCGACCCGGTCGAGCATCTCGATCGCCCGCTTGCGGGCGTCGGACTTGCTGACCTTGTGGTGCACCCGGTACGCCTCGATGATCTGCGCCCCGACCGTGTAGTAGGGGTGCATCGCGGTCAGCGGGTCCTGGAAGATCATCGACATCTTCGCGCCGCGCAGCAGGCGGACCCGCTCGGGCGAGGCGCCGATGAGCTCCTCGCCGTCGAGCCAGACCTCACCCGAGATCTTGGCCGAGCCGCGCCGGTGCAGGCCCAGGATGCCCAGGCTCGTGACGCTCTTGCCGGAGCCGGACTCGCCCACGATGCCGAGGGTCTGGCCGCGCTCCAGCTGGAACGTCAGGCCGTCGACGGCCTTGACCACGCCGTCGTCGGTGTTGAAGTGGATCCGCAGCTCGCGCACGTCGAGGAACGACTGCGCGGGCTGGGAGCCGGGGCCGCCCGGGTTCGGGCTGACGTCGGTGAGCAGGCTGCTGGACATGCTCACTCCTTTCCAGGGGTGCCGTGAGGGGACCGGGACGCGGGTCGGGTCATGTGAGCCGGACCCGCGGGTCGATCACGGCGTAGAGCAGGTCCACGATCAGGTTGGCGAAGACGATGAAGAACGAGGCGAACAGTGTCGCGCCGAGGATGATCGGCAGGTCCTTCTGGTTCACCGCGTCGACGCTGAGCTTGCCGATGCCGGGCAGGCTGAACACCCGCTCGGTGAGGATCGCGCCGCCGAGCAGCGTGCCGAGGTCGAGGCCGAAGATCGTCACGATCGGCGTGAGCACGGCGCGCATGGCGTGCTTGCCGACGACGACCCGCTCCTTCAGGCCCTTCGCGCGGGCGGTGCGGATGTAGTCCTCGCCGAGGGTCTCGAGCATCGTGGCCCGCGTCAGCCGCGCGTAGGTCGCGGCGAACAGCAGCGCCAGGCTCACCCAGGCGAGGAAGAGCTTGTTGGCCCAGCCCAGCGGGTCGTCGACGAAGTTGATGTACTCGCCGCCCTGGAAGATCTTCCATTGATGGACGAACAGCTGCTGGAAGACGAGGCCGGTGAAGTACACCGGTAGCGACACGCCGGCCAGCGCGATGATCATCACGACCCGGTCGGAGATTTTCCCGCGTTTCAGCGCGGATATGACGCCGCCGCCGACACCGCCGACGAGCCAGAGCACCGCGGCGCCGAGGGCGAGGGAGATGGTGACCGGAAGCCGGTCGAGCAGCAGCGGCCACACCTCGCGGTCGGTGCGGAAGGAGTAGCCGAAGCACGGCGCCGAGCAGTGGGTGACGGTCGGGCCGCTGTCGTAGTCCCGCCCGACGACGAGCCCCTTCACGAATTTCCCGTACTGGACGTAGATGGGCTTGTCCAGACCCAGCTTGATCCGGGTCGCCTCGACGTCGCGCGGGGTCGCCGTCTTACCGACGTACATCTCAGCGGGATCGGCGTGCGCCGCCTTCGGGATCAGGAAGAAGATCGCGAAGGTGACCATGGAGACGGCCACGATGAGCAGTGCCGCGGTGACCAGGCGGCGCAAGATGTAATTGATCACGTGTGCGGCCTGACGCCGACCGGCTCGACGGGGTTCCCGTCTCACCGGCCGGCGCCGTGGCCCTCACCTGCCTTCTGTACTCGTGAAGGGCGGGTTACCGGCTGTTCAGGCTTGCTGCTTCGGTGCTTGGGGCTGGAGCGGACCCGAGGGTCAGCCCGACACGCCCAGGCTGCCGAAGTCGTACATGCCGTAGTACTCCGTCACGAACACGTTCGTGACGCGGGGGTTGCGGTAGTTGAGCGCCTTGTCGTAGACGAACGGCACCATGACGGCCTGGTCCATGACCTTGTGGTCGATCTGGGCCCAGACGTCGGCGGCCTTCTTCGGGTCGGTCTCCGCGGTGGCCTGGTCGATCAGCTTGTTGATCTCCGGGTCGTCCAGCTCGGAGTAGTTGTTGTTACCCGAAGCCGAGATCGCGCGGCCGTCGACCAGCACCTGCAGGAAGCCGTAAGCGGTCGGGAAGTCCGCGCCCCAGCCGGCCATCATCAGGCCGTAGCCCTTGGCGTGCACGTTGGACGGCGCGCCGATGGTCGAGCGGAAGTACAGCGACGGCTCGGTCGGGTCGAGGCGAGCGTTGATGCCCACGTTCTTCAGGGCAGCCTGCAGGGCCTCGGCCGTCTTGGGCTCCTTGCCGGAGTTACGGGTGGCGAGGACGGTGTCGAAGCCGTTCGGCTTGCCACACGCGGCCAGCTCTTCCTTCGCCTTGTCGATCTGCGGCTTGCCCGACTTGGTGTTGTACGGGTCGTAGTCGTCGTGACCCGCGATGGTCGGGGGCAGCATGTTGAAGGCGACGTCGCCACCGGCGTCGGCGCCACCACGCGCGGTCTGCATCGTGACCTTGTCGGTCGCGTACTGCACGGCCTTGCGGCAGTGGATGTTGTCGAACGGCGCGACCTTGGTGTTGATCGAGAAGTAGCGGATGAAGCCCGTGTTCGGGGTGTCCGCGTTCTTCTTCTTCTCCGGGTCGAGCAGGATCTTCGGCTGGGCACCCTGCTGGACACCGGTCTGCGCGGTGTCGATGTCGACCTCGCCGCTCAGCAGCTGGTTGTCGATCTCCTCGACCGCGGTGCCGATGGTCAGGTCGATCTCGTCCGGCAGCGCCTTGCGCACGGTGTCGGTCTTCGGGTCCCAGTTCTCGTTGCGAACGAGAACGGCCTTCTTGCCCGGGTCGTACGACTGGAACTTGTACGGGCCGGTCGAGACGGGCTTGTCACCGTACTTCTCGCCGGTGTCCTTGGCCTGCTGGACGGGGCCGGCGGCCGGCATGGCGAGCAGGTAGGCGAAGTCCGACAGCGGGTCCTTCAGGTGGAAGATGACCGTGCTGTCGTCCGGGGTCTCAACGGACTTCAGGCCCAGCTTGTTCGCGTCGGTGTCCTTGTACGGGCCGGGGTACTTCTGGCCCTGGTCCAGGACCGACGCCAGGTACGGCGGGCCACCGGACAGGACATCGGTCGCGAAGTTGCGCTCGATGCCGTACTTGATGTCCTTGGAGGTGATCGGCGAGCCGTCCTCGAACTTCACGCCCGACTTGAGCTTGAACGTGTAGGTCTTGCCGCCGTCGGTGATCTCCGGCATGGCCGCGGCCAGGTCGGGAACCAGCTTCAGGCCGTCCTCGCCCGGCTTCGCCTCGTTGGTGAGCAGCGAGCGGACGTAGTAACCCTTCATGAAGTTCCACACCCACGCGTAGTACGCACGCGCCGGGTCGAACGAGTCGGGGTCGCTGTTGTTGACGAGCTTGAGCGTGCCGCCCTTCTTGTCGGACGGGTTCACCACGCCCTTGGTGGCGGCGTTGAAGCCGGAGACGCCACCGGCGGTCTCGCTCGCGCTGGGCTTTGCGTCGCCGCCCGATCCACAGGCGGACAACACCAGGGCGATAGCGGCCGAACCGGCCACCAATGCCCCTGTCCTCATTCTCACTGGGTTTCCCTCCTTGTTTGGCGCGGCCCGCCGAGGGACGGGCCGTCCGAGCTGTGCTGCTGTGCGAGTGAAGTCGGGGAATGCACAGGGTTCGACCGGGCTGGCGGGGGCCGGACGTCGTTGGTGCAAAGGATTGCGTGGCAGGCCCGAAGGCCGGCCGGCGGCCAGGGGGCTACCGGCCGGACTTCGGGTCGAGGGCGTCACGCAGGCCGTCGCCGAACAGGTTGAAGGCGAGGACCATGAGGAAGATCGCGAAGCCGGGCACGAACATGTACATCGGGTCGTACTCGTAGTACTGCACGGCGTCCGAGAGCAGCCGGCCCCACGAGGGAGTGGGCGGCAGCACACCGACGCCGAGGAACGACAGTGCGGCCTCGAAGAGGATGTTCGATGGGATGATCAGCGTCGCGTAGACGAGGATCGGCGCGACGAGGTTGGGCAGCAGCTCACGGAAGAGGATGCGGGACGGGCCCGCCCCGATGCTGCGCGCCGCCTCGACGAACTCGCGTTCCCGCAGGGAGAGAGTCTGGCCGCGGACGATACGCCCGATGTACGGCCAGCTGAAGAACGCGATCACCGAGATGACCACGCCGATGCGCCAGCCGGTGCTCGCCGGCACGACCGAGATCAGCGCGATCGAGAAGAGCAGGTACGGGAACGCCAGGATCAGGTCCATGAGGCGGCTGATCAGGTTGTCGATGACGCCGCCGAAGTAGCCGGAGACGATACCGAGAACCACGCCGATCGCGACCGCCGCGATCGTGGCGGCCAGCGCCACGAGCAGGGAGACCTGGGCGCCGTAGATGATCTGCGAGAACAGATCCCGGCCGGTGACCGGCTGCACGCCGAGCAGGAAATCCTTGGAGACCCCGCCCCAGGTGCCGACCGGCGGGATACCGCCGAGCAGGGGATCGATCCTGTCTGAGTGGTACTCGTTGACCGGGTGGCCCCAGACCTTGTTGATCAGGGGGGCGAGAACCGCGACTAGCACCAGGAAAATGATGAACCCGGCTCCTGTCAGCGCGACCTTGTCGCGCTTGAGCCGGATCCACGCAATCTGACTGAGCGAGCGACCTTCGATGGCCTTCGCGGGAACACCGGCAGGCGTAGCGGTCGCCTCTTCGACCGTCGGCACCTGCTCGTCGCTCTTCGACGTGACGGGTCCCATAGTCATGGGCGTGGTGCCCCTCTCCCCGGCCGCCTGCCCGCCTCACGAAGCCGCCAGCGATGGCCGTCGCACCGTGCAGCGAGCATGCGTCGGCCAGACCGGGGCCCGTGGCAGTCAGCAGCCGATCGGCTGTGTCTTCGTGGACTCCTGGTGCCCTATCCGCAGGTTCGGTCCACGGGCAGAGCGTGCACGAAGCCGACTTGGTGGTGTCGCCTTCGTTGGAGGAACCCTGTCTCCCGTTCGGCCGATCGTCAAGGGTCACCCCCTGTCCTGTAACCAAGTCCACGCCGCGCCGTGATGAGGGCGTGATCCAAGCACAGCGACTTTTGGGGTCATACCCCACCTAAACGGGCGATTTTGCGCCGAATCGTAACGGTGTGATCACGCAATGTGGCGGAAACATGGCGGCAAGACCGACGAGAACGGGCTATCCAGGACGATCGTTGATCGTTTCACACTTAACAGTACGGTCCGGTCAGATAGCATGGTGACACAGAGTACTCAAATATCGAAATCGATCACGACGGGGGCGTGGTCCGACGGTCCCTTGCCCTTGCGGGCCTCGCGGTCGATGTAGGCGCCCGTGACGCCGTCCGCAATGGCCGGGCTCGCGTAGACCAGGTCGATGCGCATGCCTTTGTCCTGATGGAACATGCCTGCCCGGTAGTCCCAGTACGTGAATGGGTTGGACCCTTTCATCGGCTTCGGCACGATGTCGGCCAGCCCGGTGTCCAGCAGCGCGCCGAGCGCGTCGCGCTCCGGCTTCGTGACGTGCGTGGCGCCGACGAAGGCGGCGGGATCGAAGACGTCGGAGTCGGCCGGCGCGACGTTGTAGTCCCCGCAGACCGCGACCCGCTCGCCCGCCGCGAGGTCCGCCGCCACCGCGCCGCGCAGCGCTTCGAGCCAGGTGAGCTTGTACCCGTAGTGCGCCGACTCGGGCGTGCGCCCGTTGGGCACGTAGACGGACCAGACCCGCACCCCGCCGCAGAGCGCCGAGATGGCCCGTGCCTCGCGCCGGGGCTCGTCGAACAGTGCCTCGTCGCCGCCGGGCTCACCGGCCCAGCCCGGGTCCCCGTCGAACCCGCGCCGCACGTCGTCGAGGCCGATGCGGGACAGCAGCGCGACCCCGTTCCAGCGCCCTTCCCCGTGGTGCGCGGTCTCGTACCCCACCTCCTTGACCTCGGCGGCCGGGAAGGCGTCGGCGGCGACCTTCGTCTCCTGCACGCAGAGGACGTCGGGCCGGGTCTGCTCGAGCCACTCCACCAGCCGGGGCAGGCGGGCCTTGACCGAGTTCACGTTCCAGGTGGCAAGCCTCATTCCTGCCACAATGCCAGGTTCACGCTGTGTCCCGCTGCACCAGCGCCGGCCTCACGCCCCCGGTCGCCCGGTTTGCCTCGCGTCATGCCGATTCGCGCTTCACCAACTCGGTAGGCAGGAGCAGAACGGGCTCGATCTGCTCGCCGCCCGCCATCCGCAGGACCTGTCGCGCGGCCATCCGGCCGAGGTCCGTGATCGGCTGGCGCACGGTGGTCAGGGGCGGCTCGGTGTCGCGGGCGAAGTCCATGTCGTCGAAGCCGACGACCGCCACGTCGTCGGGCACCCGGCGCCCGGCCTGGCGCAGCGCGCGCAGGGCGCCCTCGGCCATGGCGTCGGACGCGGCGAAGACGGCGTCGAGGTCCGGGTCGTCGCCGAGCAGCTGGCTCATCGCGAGGGCGCCGGACTGGCGGGTGAAGTCGCCGACGGCCACCAGCGAGCGGCGCCCGCTGTCCTGCATCGCCGAGCGGTACCCCTTGAGCCGGTCGATGCCGGCGCTCATGTCCTGCGGCCCGGCGATCGTGGCGACCCGCCGCCGCCCGGTGTCGAGCAGGTGGTGCACCGCTGCGCCGGCCGCGTTCTCGTTGTCGACGTCGACGTACGGCACGGAGGACTGGATCAGCAGCCGGCCGTTGCAGACGACGGGCACCCCGGCCCGGCTGAGCCGCTCGGGCAGCGGGTCGGCGCCGTGCATCGAGAAGATGATCGCCCCGTCGACGTGCCCGCCGGTCGCGTAGCGCTCGACCCGGTCGTGGCTCGGGCCGGACGGGCCGACCATCATGAGCACCAGCTGCTTGTCGACGGCCTCGAGCTCGAGGCTCACGCCGCGGATGATGCTGGAGAAGAACGGGTCGTCGGAGAACACCCGGCTGGCCGTCTCCGACGCCACGAGCGCGATCGAGTCGGTACGCTGCGTGACGAGGCTGCGGGCGGCCTGGTTGGGCACGTAGCCGAGCGCCTCGACGGCGCTGAGGACCTTGTCGCGGATGTGTGGCGCGACGGAGGTCGACCCGTTGACCACGCGGGAGGCCGTCGCCCGCGACACGCCGGCGCGTTGCGCGACGTTTTCGAGTGTGGGCCGGTCCCGCCCCGACATCACCATTGTGGCGTCCCCCATATCTGTTGGCCGGACCATCATGACTGAAGCTCAGCAATGTGTAGCGCACAAACAATGACGGGCGATGGAGCATGCCGCTCCATCGCCCGTCGCACCCTCACACCGGTTACACCCTGATCACGATTTCGCCGGTCCGATCCGCCGGTCACCCGATCCGCCGCCTCGGCCGGAGAGCGCTCTCAAGACTGGGATCAGACTGGCCCATGACTAGCCCAATGTCAATCAGAGAATCGGTTGAGAGCGCTCTCTGGAATATGTTGTGGGATACGCCAAACCCCCTTATGCCGCCTGGCGGCGCCGGCAGGCCTCCAGGTGCGCCGCGATCACGGCCGCCGTGCCGGAGCGCACACAGGCGTCGGCCCCGGCCTCCAGGACGTCGACCACCCGCTGGTGGTCGCTGTAGGGCCCGAGCACGGCCACGATCGAGGCGGCCGGGTGGCGCAGGCAGGCGGCGGTGACCGCCCTGGGGCCGGGGTCGTCGAGCACGACGATGTCCGGCTCGCGGCAGCCGGCCGGAAGCTCCGTCCTGCGGGTCAGCTCCCAGCCCTGTGGCAGGTGCCGCTCGAGGTCGGCGAAGCGTCCGGCGAGCGCCACGAGCAGCACGTCGATGCGCTCGTGCTCGGCGGTGGCGGGGGTGCGCTGGGGAAGGGTCAGGATCGTCATGTCTTCCTTTATCCCGTGCCGGCCTGGCATCCCCCTCGGTCCCGCCTGCGAGAATCCTGGAAGCCCGTGGTGCGCAGGGAGGCGGGGGTCGCCGTGATCGTCTGGCTCAACGGCCCGTCCGGGGTCGGCAAGGTGACCCTGACCGAGCGGCTGTGCCGGCGCGAGCCGGGGGCGCGGGCCTTCGACCCGGAGGTGATCGACCGGCTGCTCAAGCGCACCGCCGGCCTGGTCCGCCGGGGTGACTACCAGGACCTGCCGGCCTGGCGGGCGGCCACGGTGGCGGCCGCGGCCCGGCAGGCCCGGGGCGCCGACCCGCTGCTGGTGCCGATGACCGTGCTGCGCCGCCGGCACCTCGAGGACATCCTCGGCGCCCTGCGCCACCGCGGCCACGAGGTGCGCCACGTGCTGCTGGACGTCTCGCCGCCGGTGCTCATCGAACGGGTGGAGGCCGCCGACAGCCTCGACGCGGACGGGTGGCGCCTGGAAGACCTCGGGGCGTACCTCACCGCCCGCCGCGACCTGCGCGCCCTCGGCGAGGTCGTGGACACCGACGACCTGGAGCCGGACGAGGTCGCCGACGAGGTACACGACCTGATCAGGGCCTGGCGGCAGGCCCGGGACTGACCCGGGCCCCGCGGGTGGGCGACGGACGCGCCGCCGCCCACCCGCGGGGCGATCCAGCTCGTGTGCCCCTCAGCTGGAATAGGCCTCGATCTCCCACAGCGAGTAGCCGTAGCCGGTGCCCCGGGCCACGCCGACCATGCGCACGTACCGGGCGCTGACCGGCGCGAACGTCACGTTGTCGAGGCCGCCGTTGCCCGCGTCGACGACCGCCGCAGGCTGCCAGGTGCTGCCGTTGGCGGAGACCTCGATGCGGTACCGCGACCCGTACGCCGTCTCCCAGCGCAGGATGACCCGGCGCAGGGTGCGGGCCGAGCCGAGGTCGACCGTGATCGACTGGCTGTCGGTCCACCAGCTGCTCCACCGCGTGGTCGGGTCCCCGTCGACCGCGGCCTTGGCGGTGTAGCCGATGAAGGTGCCGTTCGCGCTCACGCTGCGGTTCAACGCGAGGTTGGTCAGGTCGGCGCCCCGCCCGGCCGGGAACGACACCACCTGCTGATAGGTCGGCCGGTTCTGCCACGAGATCTTGTCGTGCGTGATCCCGCCCAGCGGCGACTGGATGATCGTGTCGGCGCACCACTGGTCGCCGGCCGAGCAGTCCTTGTCGCCCGGGTAGGTGGTGCCCGCGGGCTCGGCGACGGCCGCCGCCAGGGTCGTGACCAGCACCTGCCGGCACCCGGCGACGCTGCCGCCGCCGCAGTAGGTCCGGCCGAGGCCGCTGCGGACCGGGTCGCCGAGCACGGCGCGCAGGTCCTTGTCGAGGTACCCCCACCAGCCGTACTGGAAGGCGGACCCCTTGTGGCCCTGGCTCTGGTTCAGCGAGCCGGCGCTGGTCGGCCCGGTGGCCCCGGAGGGCGACTCGTCGATCTGCAGCGCCCTGGTCAGCGCCGCGTAGACGTCGTCGCCGAGCCCGGGCCGGAACGCACCGTCGACGAGCTTCGGCCACCAGGCGTCGAAGGTGCGGATGGCGGCGGCGTGCTGGTAGGCGTGCGAGCCGGGGGAGGTCTCCACCCGCTTCGCGCCGGCCGCGAGCCACGCCCGCAGCGCTGACACGTTCGGGTCGGTGCTCGTGCCGGCCGGGTCCAGGATGCGCAGCAGCTCGGGCAGCAGGTTCTCGGCCCGCAGGTCCGTGACCGCCGCGTCCTGCACCAGCCGGACCACCCCGGCCCGGTCGACCTTGCCGCCGCTCAGCGCGGATTTGACCCGCTTGTCGAGCAGATCCGCGCGATGGACGGCCCCGAAACTGAAGTTTCCGTCCGCCGCGCCGGTGTCCTTACTTTGCTTGTTATTCCAAGAGACAAAATAATCCTGTCCGGCCGACTGCGGATGCTGTGACGCCGGAATGTAGTCGGCCGTATTCGTATCCGCATTCCATCCGGACCATTCATAAGCGGCGTCGGCCTTCGTCGGCAGGTTCGGGTTGGCGCCGGACTTGCGCACCGGGTCGGCGCCCGAGTTGAAGTACGCGGTGTCGGCCGAGTTCACGTAGAACCAGTTGAACGCGTAGCCGATGTCGGACGCGGCGGCGATGAACTGGGCCGGCGTGCCCATGGCGGCCGGGTCGTTGAACGCCTGGAAGCCGATGGCCGAATCAGCCTCGTGCCGGTAGGTCGAGCGCAGCTGGGTGAAGGCCACCGGCTGCCCGCCGACCGTGCCGCGCCAGGCGACCAGGCCGTACTTCGTGCGGTACGTGATGAGCGAGTAGGAGCCGGCGGGCGTCGAGTCGGCGACGGTCGGCGTCCAGGCGTTGTTCTGCGTGAGCGCCTCCATCGGCGTGCACGCGCCGTGGAAGCGGTACGCCGAGGACTGCAGCGTCGCGGGCGAGCCGTCGGTGTTGCACAGCGGCACCGCGTAGGTGTCGGTGATGTCCTGCTCCGCCGACGTGGCGCTCCACGCGTAGTCCTGCCCGCGGCCGAGCAGCACGTAGAGGTTGAGCCCGGCGAAGGCCACGCCGTGCGCGCTGACCCCCGGCCCCTGCAGCTCCTGCAGCATGAGCAGCTGCGGCGAGAAGTACCCGGTCTGCGGCCCGAAGACCGCGATCGGGTGCCCGGTCGCCGAGTGTGCCGCGTCGATCACCACGGCGTTGGACATGCCGCGCTTGGTCGCCGCGCCCGGCGCGACACCGGCGGTCGTCGTCGCCGAGCCGCTCGGGTTGAACACCACCGGCTGCGCCGCGACGCTGCCCAGGTCCGGCAGCGCCACGCCGGGCGCGTCCGGGTCGGCCGCGCCGTAGGGGAAGGACTGCCCGTCGTGCAGGGTCAGCACCGCCTCCTCGTCGTTCTGCGCGCGGAAGGCGGCCCACAGCCGGTCGCCCTCGGCCGGGCCGTACCGCGCCCGGGCCGTGACCCGCACCAGCGCGGACTCGACCTCGCCGCCACCGCCGCCGCCGAACAGCCCGCCGACTACGCCGGCGATGGCGATCAGGTCGGTCATCTGGAACGGCTCGGGCCCGCCGGCGTTGGTGATCGCGTCGAGGTGCCCGGTGAGCACGTACTCGCCGGGGCAGTTGCGCCCGGCCATGCAGGCGGCGATGTAGGCGTTGATGCCGGCGACGTACTGCTGCACGTCGTCGTAGAGCTGCGCGCCGCGCGCGCCCTTCGTGCGCAGGGCCGCGACCTGGGCCTGCAGGTCGGCCTCGGTGTAGGGGGCGTTGCGCCAGATGCTCTGCTCGAGCTCCCGGTTGCCGGGTGCCCCGCCGGCGAACGGGGTCAGTTTGCCGCGCCCGACCCGGCGCATGAGGTCCATGACGAACAGGCGGTCCTCCGCGCCGGCGTACCCGGCGCCGAACATCGTGCCCGCCCGGGTCGTGCCGGTCACGTGCGGCACCCCGAGCGCCTTGTCCCGCACGATCGTCACGTCGGATCGCGGGCTGTAGGTGCGCGCGACCTGGCCGGCCGGCACCCCGAACGACGAGCTGTTGTAGAACGACGAGATCTGCTCGTCGGTGAGCCCGGTGTAGGCGGCGACGAGGTTCGCGTAGGGCCCGAGCTGGTCGGCCGAGTGCGCCGGCCGGAAGCCCAGCGCCTGGTGGGCCAGGATGTCCGCAAGCGTGGCGTTGCCGTTCTCGCCCGGCGGCAGGATGTCGTTGCACTGCTCCAGGCAGTAGTCGTTGGGCGCCAGCACGGCGGCCTGCGCCGGCGCGGCGGCGACGACGGGTGCGACGAGGACGGCGGAGGTGAGCAGCAACGCCCCCAGGGCGCGTTTGACGAGAGGCAGGGACATGGCGGATCCCTTCCGGGGGTTGCGAGTCAATATGAAAATGACTCGGATTACCGGATGGTAACAACGACGCCGGTCACTGGGTAGATGTGTCGCACGGTCGATACGCTGGGGTTCCACTAGGCTTCACCGGTGCTCGTGGTCCATGCGCTCTGGGTCGACGGCCGGGTCGGCCTCTGGGCGGAGGAGCCGCCACCCGCCGGCTCCGGCTCGCTCGTGACCCGCGGACGCCGCCACCCCTACGCCGTCGCCGGCCTCGACCTGGACGGCGGCACCGCCACCAGCGCCGTGCGCACCCTGCGCCTGCCCACCCGCGACGGCCGCCCCGAGCCGTCCCCGGCCGCGGCGATGCCCGTCGGCGAGGGCAGCGCCCGGCTGCGGGCCTGGGCCGTGGACACCGCCGAGTACGCCCCCGACGACGCCCTCGACCTGCTGCGCGGCCTCGCCGCCCTGGCCGGCGAGGACATCGTGCTCGCCGACTCCACCCGCTGGCTCGCCGCCGTCGCGTCCTTTGCCGCCGGCCTCGTCGCCCGCGGCCGCATGCTTCCCGGGATCGTCGGCGACGAGGCCCGCTGGCTGCCGGTCCTCACCGGCCGCGACGCCGCCTACACGCGCGCCCTCGCGCTCGCCCTGCCCGCCGCGGTCCTGGCCGCCGCGCCCCCGGTCACCCGGGCCGAGGCGCTCGCCGGGATCCTCGATGCGCTCACCGACGCCGCCGGGCGCGTGGCCCTTGCCGACGCGGGCGCGGGCGGGTGGCTCCGGGCGCTCACCGGGCGGGACCGGCGCATCGCCGGCCTGGCGCCGGACGCGATCGAGCGGTTGCGCGACCGGCTGGCCGGCTGGGAGGCCGACGCGGTCGGTGGCGCCGTGCGGGCCTGCTTCCGGCTGGTCGAGCCGCCCGAGCCGGAGCCGGGGGAGGAGGCGCCGGCCGAGCCGCGCTGGACGCTCGAGTTCGCGCTGCAGGCCGCCGACGAACCGACGCTCGTCGTCGACGCCGACCGGGTGTGGCGGTCCCGGGGCGCGCTCAAGGCCCTGCAGCGGCACATCCCGGCGCCGCAGGAGACGCTCCTGGCCGAGCTCGGGCGGGCCAGCCGGCTGTACCCGGCGCTCGAGGACGCCCTGCGCGACGCCCGGCCGGTGGCGCTCAGCCTGGACACCGACGGCGCGCACCGGCTGCTCAGCGACGCCGCGCCGCTGCTGGCCGCGGCCGGCTTCGGCGTCGTGCTGCCCGGCTGGTGGCGGCGCGCCTCCGCCCGGCTCGGCGCACGGCTCACCGCGCGCTCGTCCGGCGGCACCGCGCCCGGCACCGTCGCCACCGACAGCGGGCTCGGCCTCGACGCCGTCGTGGACTACCGGTGGGAGCTCGCGATCGGCGACGAGCCGCTGACCGAGGACGAGCTGCGCCGCCTCACCGACCTCAAGACGCCCCTCGTTCGCCTGCGCGGGCAGTGGGTCGAGCTCGACCCGCGCCGCCTCGCCGAGGGGCTGTCGTTCATCGAGCGGCACCGCGAGCAGGAGGCGATGACCGTCGCCGACCTGCTGCACCTGGCCGGCGGCGCCGCCGAGGGCCCCGGCGGGCTGCCGGTGGTCGAGGTCGCCGCCGACGGTTGGCTCGGCGACCTGCTCAGCGGCGAGGCGGACCTGCGCCTGGGCGACGGCGGCGTGCCCGATGCGTTCGAGGGGAAGCTCAGGGCGTACCAGATGCGGGGTTTGAACTGGCTGAGGTTCCTCGAGACAGCGGGCCTCGGCGGGATCCTCGCCGACGACATGGGCCTGGGTAAGACCGTGCAGCTGCTGGCGCTCATCGCCGGGGCGGCGCCCGGCCCGACGCTGCTGGTGTGCCCGATGTCGCTGGTCGGCAACTGGCAGCGGGAGGCCGCCCGCTTCGCGCCCTCGCTGCGGGTGCACGTCCACCACGGCGCCGACCGCGCCCGCGCGCTCGACCCGGCCGAGTTCGACCTCGTCGTCACCACCTACTCGGTCGCCACCCGCGACGCGGAGCAGCTCGGCGCCGTGTCGTGGCACCGGGTCGTGCTCGACGAGGCGCAGGCGGTCAAGAACGCGGCGACGAAACAGGCCGCGGCGGTACGCGCACTGCCCGCCCGCCACCGCATCGCCGTCACCGGCACGCCCGTCGAGAACCGCCTCGCCGACCTGTGGTCCATCATGGAGTTCGCCAACCCGGGCCTGCTGGGCAGCGCCACGAAGTTCAAGGAGCGCTACGCCGAGCCGATCGAGCGCTTCGGCGACGCCGACGCCGCCGCCCGGCTGCGCCGCGTCACCCAGCCGTTCGTGCTGCGCCGCCTCAAGACCGACCGCAGCATCATCTCCGACCTGCCGGAGAAGCTGGAGATGGACGTGGTCTGCAGCCTGACCCGCGAGCAGGCCAGCCTCTACCAGGCCGTCGTCGAGGACATGCTCGCCCGCATCGACAGCAGCGAGGGCATCGAGCGGCGCGGCCTGGTGCTCGCGACGATGACGCGCCTCAAGCAGATCTGCAACCACCCGGCGCTGGCCCTGCGCGACGGCAGCCGCCTGCCCGGCCGCAGCGGCAAGCTCGCCCGCCTCGAGGAGATCGCCGAGGAGATCCTCGCCGCCGGCGAGCGCGCTCTCATCTTCACCCAGTACGCCGAGTTCGGCGCCATGCTGCGCGCCGAGCTCTCCGCCCGCTTCGGCCGCGAGGTCGCGTTCCTGCACGGCGGTCTGCCGAAGGCGTCCCGCGACGCGCTCGTGGCCCGCTTCCAGGAGGCATCGGCGTCCTCGCCGCCGCTGTTCGTGCTGTCGCTGAAGGCCGGCGGCACGGGCCTCACGCTCACGGCGGCCAACCACGTCGTGCACGTCGACCGCTGGTGGAACCCCGCCGTGGAGGACCAGGCCACGGACCGCGCCTTCCGCATCGGCCAGCGCCGCGCGGTCCAGGTGCGCAAGTTCGTGACGGCCGGCACCGTCGAGGAGAAGATCGCAGCCCTGATCAAGGACAAGCGCGGCCTCGCCGCCAAGATCGTCGGCACCGGCGAGGGCTGGCTGACCGAGCTGTCGACGGCAGACCTGCGAGCGCTGCTGACCCTGGACCCGTCGGCCTAGCCCTGCGGCAGGGGCTTCGTCCCGAGCCCGCGCAGCGAGGTGCGCAGCGGCGTGTTCGTCGAGACGTTGAGGAAGCAGTGCGCGACCCGGTCACCCAGCCGCCACTGCGCCGCGGTCAGCCCGTCCCAGAAGGTGTAGACGTCTTTCCTTTGGTACAGCTGCAGCTCCGTCACCCCCATGAACGCCGCCACCTGCGTGAAGCAGGCCTTGCTCACGGTCGCGTTGAGCGCCTGGGCGTCGGCCGGGAACGCACCCGCGGGCGCCGCCCACACCCCGACGAACTCGGTGTCGTGCGCCTGCGCGCACGGCACGGGCAGGACCGCATCGACGCTGCGGTAGAACCCGTCGGCCGTGAGATCCCCGCCGTCGAGGTCCACGCACCCCAGCGCCAGCTCCCGCAACCGGCCGTGCAACGGCTCGCTGGTCTGTTTCGGCAAGAACAGGTCGTCGGCCGCCTCGGCGAGCCCGCACACCCACGCCCGCACCCCGCCGCGCCACCCCTGCTCCGACGGCACCGACAGGTACGGCAGCAGCCGCCCCGTGTGCCAGTCCCCGCCCACGTACGCGCTCGCCGACGCATCGCAGGCGGCATACACGGTCCGCGTCGCATCGGAGTCCCAGACCGGCGGGTCCCGCAGTTCCCCGGTGGCGACCACTTCGACCGTGTGCTCCCGCGCGCAGTCCACAGTGGTCGCGCTCGCCCGGTCCGGCCGCTCGAACGCCGTGAAGCCCGGGTCGTTCAGGCACTGCCCGGCACGCGGCGCGACGTAGCTCGGCGCCGGCGGCAGCGCCCACCCGTCGACGAGGTTCCCGTCGGTCCCGCGCGGGGCGCCACAGCCCGCCACCACGACGGCGACGGCTACGCCGAGCAGCAACGGCAGCGGCCCCCTGCGGCGCACGACGTCACCCGGTGGCGGTCGGCTCGGCGCTCGCGTCGCTGCTGGTGACCCCGTTGCTGCAGGGCACCCCGGCCTCCATGGTGGCGGTCTCGCGGTACGCCTTGATGAACGCGTCGACGCGCGAGTCCCCGGCCGACTCGACGCGCAGCTGATACCCCCAGGCCTGCAGCGAGATCGCCGAGCTCTGCCCGACGTAGGGACTCATGAGCATGAAGTCCTGGTTGCGCACCTTCTTGGCCAGCTTCTCGACCTCACCGGCGGCCAGCCCCGGCCGGTAGGTGATCCACACCGCCCCGTGCTCGAGACTGTGCACCGCATTGCCTTCGTCGACCGGCTCGGTGTACACGTCCCCCGCGCACCGCATCCACACCGGATGATGCGGCCCACCGGCGGCCGGCACCATCGGATACTGGATCTTCTCGCCGCTGGGCTTGTGGTCGCGCTCGAGCCAGTCGGGGTGCGTCGTGCGGTAGTCGATGAGCCCGGCAATGTCCTGCCCGCCGGCCCCCGAACTCCCGCCGTCGTCGTGCTTCGTTGTGTACCACACGACGCCCACGATCCCCGCCACGCACAGCACGGCAACGACCGCCACAACACTGACAACGGCAACAACCGCCTTGCGCCCGTTTCCACCCGCCTGCGGCGCCCCCGGATAGGGCCCCTGCTGCGGCGACCCCGGGTAGCCCGGATAGGCCCCTGGCTGCGGCGCCCCCGGATAGGCCCCTGGCTGCGGCGGGGGATACGGCGCCGACTCGGGCCCTGGCTGCGGCGGCGGGTAGGGCGGCGGTGCACCGTATGACGGCGGCGGGCCGTACGACGGCGGCGGTTCGGGGAAGGCGCCGGTCATGCCGCCGACAGTACCGGAATGCGCCTTTCTCCCCTCTGGCCCGTCCCTCGCCGGCGTCTCCCTCTGCTGCACGATAAGTCGGGCGCTCCGCGCCACGACTTATCGGATTTATACCCCGACAGGGCATAAGTCCGATTCAATGCGGCTTGACGGCCCGTTCACGACGTTTTCTCTCCACGATCATGCGTGGAGTGCGGCTCGAAATCGGACATCGCCGTGATCGTGGAGAGATAGTGTACAAAGGGGTGCATTTTGCCTCCACAATCAGGACGATGTCCGATTTGCCCCCGGTGTTTTGGCGTGATCGTGGAGAGAAAGTGCCGCCGGGACGTGCCTGCGAGGACTTATCCCCTGTCAGGGTATAAATCCGACAAGTCGTGGCACGGAGTGCCCGACTTGTCGGAAAAAGCCAGCAGGGTCAACGCGGCGAACTAAGCGGCGATGTCGATGCGGGGCAGGGGGCGGCGGTTCAATCGTCCGTGGCGTCCGGGCTCGGCCGGACGTGGACGCGGCTCGATGGTGTGGACATCCTGCGGGACGGGTGGGGGCACGATATGGTCGGCCGCATGGCGGCCGAGTGTGCGATCGACGGGTGCGCGGTGCTGGCGATCGGTCGATGCCGCGAATGCGGGCGGGCCTTCTGCATGTCGCACCAGGCGCACAACGAGGTGACCGGCGGCGGCTACGCGGCGCTGTGCATCCAGTGCCTGGAGCGGCGCCGGCGGGTGCGCGGGCGCGGCGACGACCGCGCCGACGCGGCCGCGGCGACCGAGCGGGGCTGGGTGACGTCCGGGCAGGCGGCGCTGGACCTGTACGCGGCCGGGATCGCGCCGGTGAGCGTGGTCGAGCGGCGCTCGCGCTTCGTCAAGCAGCGCTTCGGCCGGCCGCGGGAGGAGATCGACGAGGTCGAGGTCGGTGCGCTGTGGGTGATCGGGCGGTTCGAGTGGACCGAGATGCAGGAGATCCCGGAGACCCGCGAGTGGACGACGGGGCTGCTCGCGCAGCCCTCCGGCGGGTATCCGGTGTCGATGGTCGCCCGCGCCGTCGCCCGCTGCAAGATCGTCGGCGGGCTGGCGATGCTGATCCGCGACGCGCCGTACGGGGACAGCTTCACCCAGCTCGAACGGCGCGAGATCCCGCGCATCGCCGCGGCGATCCGGGCGCTGATCGCGACTAGCGCGGACTACCCAGCGCGTTGAGCGCCTCGAGGTAGCGCGGCGGCACCACGTTCGGCCCGTCGCCGCGGAACGCCGCGTCGACCTCGGCGTCGGTGGGCAGCGCCGGCACCTCGGCGGCGAGCGCCCGCACGATCGGGGCGTCGCGCCAGTCGGGGTGCTCGGTGAGCAGCCGCAGCGCGACGAGCGACTCCTCGATCTCGCCGACGCACTCGAAGGGCTTGTGCGCGGTGAGTCCCATCAGCTCGCGGTACCCCGGAAGCTGCGTCATGTCGCTGAACACATCGGTGCCGAAGATGTGCAGCAGGCGCTCGCGACCGGTGAACGGCGCCAGGGCGAGGAACACGAACCGGCATTTCGGGCAGTGCCCGCACCACCGCTCGCTCGCGTCGCGCTGCTTGAACGCGGCGTTGCAGCTGGTGACGACCTCGTCGTACTCGGTGAACTTCGCGAACAGCCCGGCGATGTGCAGCTCGGACAGACCGCGCAGCAGCGAGAAGTACGCGTCCTGCAGCCCGGCGTGCGCCAGCAGCGCGTCGCGCAGGTGCGCCTCGGCCGGCAGCCCCTTCGACCACTGGTGGTTGATGTCGCGCCCGAGCCAGTTCAGATTCGGTACCGAGGCAGAGCTCTCGTTCGACATCACCACCGGCCCGAGCCCGTGCATCACGGAGGCGGCGACGGCGATCAGCGAGTTGATCGCGGTGACCGGGATGTGCCCGTTGTACGCACCGGCCGCGTTCAGCTCCCGCATCCGCGGGTCGAGCTGGCGGCGCACGGTGCGCACCGGCTGCGGCGACACCGCCATCACCCCGCGGATGATCGCGTTGGGGTTGACGGAGAACAGCACCGGCTCCAGCCCGGCCAGCTCCAGCGCCTCCATGCTCACGATCGAGTCCTTGCCCCCTCCGACCGCGGCCAGCGGCGCCCCGCTCGGCGTGTGCACCCACGCGGGCGGTTCGGCGGTCTCCTTGGCCTCGATCGGCAGGTCCAGCACGTACTCGAGCTTGTTCTGGTAGGCGAACTCGCCCAGCCCTTCGCGGAACAGCGCGCGAACCCACGGCAGCGCCCCTTCGGCGAGCGCGACCCCGTCGAGCTCGACCCGCTTCGGCGCGGCAATCTTGTAGTAGGAGGTGGAGGCGGCGACGTACAGCAGATCGAGCACCCGCTCCAAAGCCGGATGCGCAACGCTCGGCGCCCCGAAGTCCACCGTCTCGGTGAGCACGAGGTCACCGAGCGCATAGTGGAAGCGGGCCACGCCGGTCGACGAGTCGAACTCCCGCCCCGGGAACCGCAGCGCCTCCACCTGCTCCCAAGCGTTCAAGCCCGTGCTCCTCACGTCTGGTTCGTGCGCGCCGACCCGCAATGGTAGCTTTCGCGGAACGCTTGCATCCGGTACCCGGGTACGGGTTTACCGTTTCCGTATGCATCATCCGTTCCCCGGACTGCGCACGGGCGAGGTCGCCGAGCGGGCGGGTGTCAACATCCAGACGCTGCGGTACTACGAACGCCGCGGCCTGCTCGCCGAACCGCTCCGAACGCCGGGCGGCCACCGCCTGTACCCGCCGGACACGGTGACCCTGCTGACCGCGATCAAGGCGGCCCAGCGCCTGGGCTTCACCCTCGACGAGGTCGCCGACCTGCTCTCCGCCGGCCGCCGCCGCACGCAGGCAGGCCTGCATGCCCGCGCGACCGACAAGCTGGCCGAGATAGATCGCCGCATCGCCGACCTGACCACGGTCCGCGACACCCTGGCCCGCGTCGTGGCGGCGCGCTGCGACAGCCTGACCGACTGCACGTGCCCCGACTGCCCGCTCCCGCCCCTCTGAGCCGTCCTTCTCGACTGCGTTGTTTCCCGACAAGTCGGGCACTCCGTGCCACGACTTGTCGGATTTATACCCTGACAGCGGATAAATCGTTTCGAACGGGTTCGCGGCCCGTATGCGTCTCACGCCCACACCCCACGCCGATGGCTGCGACCCGCGGCCTCGAGGGCGGTCCTTGACGCGGGCTGGCGCCCGGCGGCGCCGCCGTCGGTGTTCGGCGATGCCTTTGAGCAGGGCGGCGACGCGGGTGGCGCCCGCTGAAACGGGCGAATCCCCCGTCAGGCGATAAGTCCGAAAAGTCGTGGCGCGCCAGCGCCCGACTTTTCGTGCCCCCAACCCGCGTCAGGTGCGATGGCGGATGCGCCACACCGCGAAGGCGCAGAGCAGTGCCGAAAGGGCCAGGTACAGCGCCGTCTCGAGGACCTGGAAGCGCCAGAACCGCGAGTTCGGCTGATAGGCGATGTCCAGGTGCAGGTCGTGCGAGGCCAGGCAAGGAGACGAGTCGCCGAACGTGCCCCTCGCGCCGGTCTTCGGGGCGTGCATCAGGCAATCGTTGAAGGTGCGCGAGTCGAGGGGGCGGCCGTCCGCGGTCAGCAGCTCGCTGACGTCGGTCACCCAGGCGCCGGGGACCTCGATGCCGCGGACCACCGGCGCGCTGCCGAGCGTGCCCAGGCCGTGGGCCTCGTCGATCGCGGCGGCGGTCATCGGGCGGGACAGGTGCTGCGCGGGCATCAGGTGCGGGCGTACGGCGTTGGGCATCACGAACAGGATCGCGATGACGAGCAGGCCGGTCAGGGCCATCGCCGGTACCGTCCGGCGCACGAACAGTCCGGTCACCGCGCCCAGCGCGGCGGCGAGGGCCGCCTGGCCGATGGGGGAGAGGTACCGGGCGCCGAAGTTGACGGTGGCGAAGCGGTCGCCGGCGATGGCGTCCACCGGGGCGGCGGCCCAGGTCAGCAGGGCGCTGGCGGCCAAGGCGACCAGCACCGCGGCCAGCAGGACCGTGGACAGGCGCACCAGCAGCCAGCGGCGGCGGGTGACGCTCTGGTTCCAGGCCAGGCGGTGCGTGCCGGTCTCCAGCTCACGGGCGATCAGCGGGGCGCACCAGAACATGCCGATGAGCGCGGGGACCAGGCCCAGCACGCCGGCCAGGAGCAGCAGGCGGGTGCGGTAGTCGCCGGCCAGGCGGGACAGGGCGGCGGGGCAGTCGCCGGCGGCGTGGCACTGGGCGAGGTAGCCGTCGCGGGCGGAGCGGATGTCGAGGCCGGTGCTGATGAGGTACGCCGCCAAGGCCGCGAGGACCAGGGCGCCGACGAGGGCCGGGGTGCGGAACTGCCGCCAGCTCATCCAGATCATCGGGCGGCCCGCCCGAGGTAGGCGAGCACCAGCTCGGAGAGCTCGACCGCGGCGCCGGCCGGCACGGGGGTGCGCACCACGGCGTCGTGGATGCGCTCGGCGCCGTCGGGAAGCGGTGCGCCCGGCGGGATGCGGCGGTGTGCGGCGAGCAGGTCCGGCACGTCGCCGGCCAGTTGGACGCGGGCGCCGGCCAGGACGATCAGGTGGTCGCAGACCCGCTCGACGTCGGCCAGCAGGTGCGAGGAGAGGATGGCACTGGCGCCCAGGTCGGAGACCGACTGCAGCAGGCCGCGCAGGAAGCCGTCGCGGGCGAGCGGGTCGAGCGCCGCGGCGGGCTCGTCGAGGATGAGCAGTTCGGGGCGCTTGGCGGCGGCCAGCGTGAGCGCCAGCTGGGCGCGCTGGCCGCCCGACAGGCGGCCGGCCCGCTGCGTGAGGGGGAGGCCGGCCTGCGCGACCCGGTCCCGGGCCAGCGGTGCGTCCCATCGCGGGTTCATCCGCGCGCCCATGCGCAGGTGGTCGGCGACGGTCAGCGCCCCGTACACCGGCGCGTCCTGCGCGACGAAGCCGACCCGGGCCAGGTGCGCGGCGTCGGCGGCGGGGCGGGCGCCGAGGACGGACAGGGTGCCGGCGCTCGGCTCGATGAGGCCGCAGGCGAGCTGCAGCAGGGTCGACTTGCCGGCACCGTTGGGGCCGACGAGGCCGACGATGCGCCGGGCGGGGACGTCGAGGTCGACGCCGGACAGGGCCTGGCGGCGGCCGTAGTGCTTGGCGAGGGCGGCTGCCCGCAGTACCGGATGAGGGTTTGGCATGCCGAAAATGCTGCTGCAGCCCGAAAACGCGGGCATCCGGCCGAAGCAGGGGTGCGGTCGTACTTATGACCGGTTCTGGCGGTACCAGCGCCGCAGCACCCGCAGGGTCTCGGCTCCACCGACCTCGGGCGGCGGCGTGGGCAGCTGGCGCAGGAGCAGGTCCCGTTCGGTCGCGAACGACGGCGCAGGGTCGGTGAGGGGGACGGGCGGCAGCCAGAAACGCTCGATCTCCACGTCCGGCTCGGCGACGCCGGTCAGGGCACCGGCGGTGCCGATGGGGGAGATCGCGGGCTCCGCGGGAAGCACCTCGAGATCCTCTTGGACACCGGTGCGCAGGGCGCGCAGGGCGGACAGGAGGTCGTCGCGGGTGCGGCCGCGCCAGAGCAGGATGAGGAACGGATCGGCGTCGAAGCGCTCGGCGAGCAGGTAGCAGGTGGCGGCCAGGTGCTTGCACGGCACGGCCTGGTCGGGGCACGTGCAGCGCATCGCGAGGTCGGCGAAGCGGGCCGGGAACAGCGGGGCGTCCGCGGCCAGGAACACGTCCTCGACGTGCGGCGGGAGCTCGCCGGCGAGCAGCTTCGCCGCGCCGAGGGCCTCGGCGGCGAGGGCCCGCTCGACGACGGACCACACGTCGTCGCCGAAGACGGCCAGGCCGATCGAGACCTTGTAGGGCTGGGGGCGCGAGCCCTGGACCGTCGCCTGCACCGAGCCGGGCAGCACCTGCAGGTCGAGGACCTGGCCGGCGCGGGCGTAGTTGCGGCCGCGGGTGAGGCGGGTGCCGAGGGCGAACGACTCGAGGACGGCCAGGAAGCGCTTGGACCACCAGCTCTCGCCGATGGCGCCGCGCGTGCTGCGGGCCCGGATGCCGCCCTCGACGCGGACCGTGCGCGCGCCCCAGTACTCCGGCGTGCTCACCCCTGCAGGCGCTCCAGGCCGGGGGCGACGCGCCGCGGTGCGAACTCGACGACGTCGTACTCCGCGAGCTCCTTCTGCAGGAACGGGTCCAGGGCGAGGCGGGCCTCCAGCTCGGGCCGCTCGAGGCCGGCGGCGAGGATCACGCCGCCGGTGCGGGGGACCATGGCGCCGGAGGCGACGAAGACGCCGTCGTCGTACTGCCCGTCGACCCACGCCTTGTGCGCCTCCATCGCCTCGTCGATGCGGTCCAGCTCGGCCAGGTAGCGAAGCGTGATGACGAACATGCCCGGGAGTCTACGTCAGCCCCGGAACGCGGCGATGACCTGCGACATCGGCTCCATGCAGTCGGGGTGGGGCAGGCGGAGCATCACCTCGCTGACGCCGGCCTCGGCGAGCTGGCGGAACCGGCCGACGTGGTCGGCGACGGTGCCGGCGTGCACGGAGGCGGCGTACGTCTCGCGGGGGCGCCGGCCGCGGCCGGCCTCGACGAGGCGTTCGACGCCGCGGTCGTCGGCGGCGACGAGGGCGGTGCTCAGGTGGGTCAGGCGCGTGTGCGGGTTGTAGCCGCGCAGCACCTCGGCCTTGCGCCGCACGGTGGCGAGGTCGCCCATGACGTTGGCGGCGTCGGCGTACTGCGCGGCGAGGCGCAGCGTGTGCCGTTCGCCGTTGCCGCCGACGACGATCGGGATGCGCTCCTGGACCGGGCGCGGGTAGCACATCGCCTCGGGGACGCTCAGCACGCGGCCCTCGAAGCGCGGGCTGCCCTTGCCCCACAGCAGCGGCAGGAAGCGCAGCGCGTCCTCGAGCAGCGCATAGCGTTCGCGCACGGACGGGAACGGCCAGCCGTACGCCGTGTGCTCCTCCTTGAACCAGGCGAGCCCGAGCCCGCAGACGGCGCGCCCGCCGGACAGCACGTCGAGCGTGGCGAGGATCTTGCCGAGGTGGGCGACGTTGCGGTACGTCACGCCGGTGACCAGCGCGCCGAGGCGCACCCGCTCGGTGCAGGCGGCGAGGTACGCCAGGGTCGTGTAGGACTCGAGGAAGTCGTCCCAGGCGCGGCCGATCTGCGGGATCTGGCGGAAGTGGTCCATCACGTACACGGCGTCGAACCCGGCCTCCTCGGCCGCCCGCGCGGTCGCGCGCACGTCGACGCCCTTGAACTCGCCCACATGCAGGCCGAAGCGCAGCGACGCGGGCGCCTCCCGCTGCCGCTGCGCCGCCTGGGTCGCGTCCGCAAAGGCCTGAGGGACTACGCGGACGGGCGTCTCCAGGTGTACCGCGGAAAAACCGTCGGCGGCGAGCACATCCTTGGTGCGGGCCCAGGCGCGCAGCTGCTGGGTCAGCGCGTCCGCGGGGATCCGCTTCTGCGCCCGCGCCCGGTTGCGGGCCCGGCACTCGGCGGCCGGCGTGTCGAACGCGATCGCCACGCACGGCAGCCCGTGCTCGCGGGCGAGAGCCACCCACCGCCGGCGCCGGTCGGCGTCCAGCCCGAGCGTGTCGATGACGGTGGTGAGCCGCCGGCGGACCCGCCGCTCGACGACGCTCTCGAGCAGCTCGAACGCGTCCGCGGACGCGGCGATGTCGTCCTCGCCGGCGCCGGCCAGGGCCCGCAGCGCGTCGCTGCTCACGATCCGGTCGGCGCGGAAGTTGGCCGCCGCCCAGGTGGACTTCCCGGCCGCACCCGGCCCGACGAGCACCACGACGCACGGCTCCGGCAACGTCAGCACGCCGCCATTGTCCCGCCCCGGCGGACGTATGCCGTGGACGGGCGTGTGCGGTGGATACGATGCCGGCATGTGGATCGTGGAGCTGTCGTTCAGCGAGGACCCGGGCCGGCTCGACGCGCGGCCGGCGCACCGGGCGATCCTCACGGGCGAGCACGCCCGCGGCGTGGTGCGGATGGCCGGCCCGCTGGCCGACGAGAGCGGCGCCGTCATCGTGCTCGACCTGCCCGACCGGCGCGCGGTCGAGGAGTTCATCGCCGCCGACCCGTACTACGCCCGGCCCGGCGTCACGGTCGAACGGATTCGGCAATGGGCGACGTTCCTGCCCTGACGGCGCGGCGGCGCACCGTGAGGCCGGCCACGACGACGGCCAGCGCCGCGCCGTAGCCGATGCGCTGCGCCGTCGACGTCGCCAGGCCCATGTCGGGGGCGAACTGCGCCAGGTAGGCGGCGAACGCGACCGCGAGCCACTCCGCCGGCGCGCCGTAGGCGACGAGCATGACGAGCAGCAGCGCGTACCACGGGTAGGCCGGCGCGGCGACCAGCAGCGTCGCCGCGACCATCGCGGCGGCGGCGCGCCACGGGCGGTCCGGGTCGGCGCGGCGCGCGGTCAGCACGGCCGCCGCCGCCAGGGTCGCCGCCGCGGCGGGCGCGGTCAGCCACGGGGGGAACACGGCGCCGAGCAGCGCGAAGCGGGAGCCGTCGGCGTAGCCCTCCTCGTGCAGGTACCCGGGCAGGTACCCGAGCACCGCCGGCCCGACGGCGAGCACGTGCGGCAGGTAGACGACGCCGACCGCGGCCGCCGCCGACAGGCACACGGCCGGGCCGCGGCGGCGCAGCAGGGCCGGCGCGAGCAGCGCCGGGGTCAGCTTCGTGGCGATCGCCAGGCCCCAGGCCACGCCGCCGGCCACGGCGCGGCCGCGCGCGAGGAGCCAGATCGCGGCGGCGGCCAGGCCGACCGCGACGACGTCGACGTGCGCGTTGTTGCCCGCCTCGAGGGCCACCATCGGGCACCACGCCCACAGCACCGCGCGGCGCGGGTCGCGGCCGAGGGCCGCGCGGGCGCGCCACAGCAGCGCACCGACGGCGGCGGCGAACGCGGCCATGACCAGCTGCAGCGGGCGTTCCCGGGCGGCGGGCGGCGCCAGCGCGGCGACGGCGGCGAAGAGCCCCTCGGCGACGGGCGGGTAGATGGTCGGCACGGCGGGCCGGTTGATGAGGGTGCAGCCCCCGGCGACGCACCAGTGCCCGCCGGCGGGCCACAGCGTGTCGTCGCGCAGCCCGGCGACCTGCGGCGCGGCGGGCGGATACCGGTAGGGGTCGACGCCTGCGAGCTGGACGCGGCCGTCCCAGATGTAGCGGTACACGTCGTCGCTGCTGTCCGGCGGACGCGCAGCGGCGGTCAGGGGCAGCAGCACGGCGCCGAGCAGGACGAGGACGAGCGCGGCACGTCGGTCCAGCCGCATGACCAGCCACGCGCCGGCGGCGAACGGCAGCAGCGACAGCAGGTACCACCGGCCGGGCAGCAGCAGTGCGGCGAGGGTCGCGGCCAGGCACGCCGCCGCGGCCGCGCGCCGGGCGGTCACCGTGGCCGCCCGGCGCGGCGCTGCCGGCGGCGCGCCGCGAGCAGCTCGGCGCGCAGGGCGGCGACGAGCGCGGCCGCGCGCCGGGCGG